>NZ_RQIH01000013.1 GCF_003939025.1 Rhizobium sophoriradicis | reverse complement strand
GCGATATCCGCTCCCACTGCTCGTCCCGAAGGATCAGACGATCCAAAACACCCATGACTGCCTCCAAAAGACAGTCTTGAATCTGATTTGCTCAGCCTTGGGAATCCCAAGAGTCCACACCGCCTAGCGCTGGCATCATACCTTGTTCTTCTCCGGGCGCTACACCTCGTCAATACGACTTCGTAGCTACCGACGTGCCTTCCTTTTTTCAGAACTTCATTCGCGCGGGCCGGATGCCGTCGAAGCTTCTCGCAGTTCGATTCTGAAACTCGCTATGCCAGTGACGAAGCCAAATCTGGAAGGCGGGATGAGGACCTATATCTCGCTGAACGACTGATGGAGCGTGACCACGTCTCCTCCGTCATGCTCGGGCCTGTCCCGAGCATCTGCAGCCGGTTGATATGTTGGCAGATCTTCAGCACAAGGCCGAGGATGACGGAGAAATAGAGTGATGCTTGTCAACAAACCAAGGAGACTCAGGACTCTTCGTCGAAGAGAGGCCCTGCGAAAGCCTATTCGTCGCCCATCTTCAACGCCGCGATGAAGGCTTCCTGCGGAATCTCCACCTTGCCGAACTGGCGCATGCGCTTCTTGCCGGCCTTCTGCTTGTCGAGCAGCTTGCGCTTGCGGGTGGCGTCGCCGCCGTAGCATTTCGCGGTCACGTCCTTGCGCAGCGCTGAGATCGTCTCGCGGGCGATGACGTTGCCGCCGATCGCCGCCTGGATCGGGATCTTGAACATGTGCTTCGGGATCAGCTCCTTGAGCTTCTCGCACATGTCGCGGCCGCGCTTTTCGGCGGCGCTGCGGTGCACCATCATCGACAGCGCGTCGACCGGCTCGCCGTTGACGAGGATCGACATCTTCACGAGGTTGCCCTCGCGGTGGTCGGTGAGCGTATAGTCGAAGGAGGCATAGCCCTTCGAGATCGACTTCAGCCGGTCGTAGAAATCGAAGACGACTTCATTGAGCGGCAGATCGTAGGTCAGCATCGCGCGCGTGCCGACATAGGTCAGTTCGATCTGGATGCCGCGCCGGTCCTGGCAGAGCTTCAGGATGCCGCCGAGATAATCGTCGGGTGTGAGGATCGTCGCGCGGATCCACGGCTCGTGGATCTCGGAGATCTTGACGACATCCGGCATGTCGGCCGGATTGTGCAACTCACGCTCGGTGCCGTCGGTCATGTACATCTTGTAGACGACGGAGGGGGCGGTGGCGATGAGGTCGAGGTCGAACTCGCGCTCCAGCCGCTCCTGGATGATTTCGAGATGCAGCAAGCCGAGGAAGCCGCAGCGGAAGCCGAAGCCGAGGGCGGCAGACGATTCCATTTCGAAGGAGAAGGAGGCGTCGTTGAGGCGAAGCTTGCCCATGGCGGCGCGCAGATCCTCGAAATCGGCGGCATCAACAGGGAAGAGCCCGCAGAACACCACCGGCTGCGCCGGCTTGAAGCCCGGCAGTGCCTGTGCGGTCGGCCGCTTGTCCTCGGTGATCGTATCGCCGACGCGGGTATCGGCCACTTCCTTGATCGAGGCGGTGATGAAGCCGATCTCGCCGGGGCCGAGGCTGTCGACATTGACCATCTTCGGCGTCAGCACCCCAACGCGCTCCACCTGGTATTTCGCATCCGTGCCCATCATGCGAATGGTCTGGCCCTTGGTCAGGACGCCGTCGATGATGCGCACGAGAACCATGACGCCGAGATAGGTGTCGTACCAGCTGTCGACAAGCAGCGCCTTCAGCGGCGCCTTTTCGCCGCCAGGGCTCTTCGGCGCCGGCAGCTTGTGGACGATCGCTTCGAGCACATCGGGAATGCCGAGGCCTGTTTTGGCCGAGATCAGCACGGCCTCCGAAGCGTCGATGCCGATCACTTCCTCGATCTGTTCCTTGATGCGGTCGGGTTCGGCGGCCGGCAGGTCGATCTTGTTGAGCACGGTGACGAGCTCGTGATTGTTGTCGATCGCCTGGTAGACGTTGGCGAGCGTCTGCGCTTCCACGCCCTGCGAGGCGTCGACGACGAGCAACGAGCCCTCGCAGGCCGACAGCGACCGCGAGACTTCATAGGCGAAGTCGACGTGACCGGGCGTGTCGATCAGGTTGAGGATGTATTTCTCGCCATTGTCGGCCTGGTAGTGCAGGCGCACGGTCTGAGCCTTGATGGTGATGCCGCGCTCGCGCTCGATATCCATATTGTCGAGCACCTGCTCGGACATTTCACGCTCGGCAAGGCCGCCCGTCGTCTGAATCAGGCGGTCGGCCAGCGTCGATTTGCCGTGGTCGATATGGGCCACGATCGAGAAGTTGCGGATATGGGACAGCGGAGTGGTCGAATTGGTGCTCATGCGCGCCATATAGCAGTGCCGTCCCCGGCCGCAAAGCGGTAATTATCCCGCCGTTTACGCTATTTTACGAGGCGGTCGAGCGCGTCTCAGACCGGCCAGGTCTCCAGCCGCCAGGCGGAATCCCAGAACATCCATTCATATTGCGAGGCGCGCACGAAGACATCGGTCATCTCTATGCGTTCCGCCGGCGAGGCGGCGCGGGCGGCTATGTCGGTCAGCGCGATCACCTCGCGGGCGCCGGCGGCAAATTGCGGATCGCCATAGGTGTTGATCCAGGCCTGAAAGGCATTGCCCTCGATAACCGGCCGGTTCTTGATCGCCTCGCCGACATGCCAGTAGATCCAGAAGCAGGGGAGAATGGCGGAAAGCGCCACCGCGTAGGAGCGGTGATAGGCTGTGGCCAGCAGAAAATTGGTATAGGCAAAGCAGGTGGGCGACGGCTCGGCCGCGGTCACATCCGCAGCCGTGATGCCGAATTGGGTGAGAAAGCCGGCATGCAGGCCCTGCTCGACGGTGATCGCCTTCTGGGCCGAGCCGAGGAAACGCAGCACCTGCGCATTGTCGGGCGCCTTGGCGGCGACGATGGCAAGGCAGCGTGCATAGTGCTTGAGATAAAGCGCGTCCTGCAGGATGTAGTGGCGAAAGATTTCCGGCGGCAGCGTGCCGTCGGAGAGCCGCGTCAGAAGCGGCAGTGCCTCGATCTCGGCCATGATGGGCGCAATCCTGTCCCAGGCGGCGGTCGTGAAGCTTGCCGTCAGTTCCGTGTTCTGCGTGCTGGCGTCCATTCGTCTCTCCATCGATCGCGCTGACATATACCGGCCAGGCTGCGGTGAAAGCAAGGTGCGTGCGCACCGCCTATGGGCTTGATTCCATCATCGGATCATGCATTTCTCTTATAGTAGATAACGGATCGGAAGATGGAACAGCAACTCGAACAGGCGATCGGCATTCGCATCCGCACGCTGCGGCTGGAAAAGGGCTTGACGCTGGACGATCTTGCCACCGCCTCCGGCGTCAGCCGCGCCATGATTTCACGCATCGAACGGGCCGAGGCGAGCCCGACGGCCTCGCTGCTGGCAAGGATCTGCGCCGCCCTCGGCCTGTCCCTCTCGGCCTTTTTCGCAGAGGAGGGGCAGCAGGCCTCGCCGCTCGCCCGCCGGCAGGAGCAGCAGGTCTGGCGCGATCCGGAAACCGGTTACATCAGGCGGTCGGTCTCGGCGCCCGGCACGGCCTCCGATGTCGATATTGTCGAGGTCGAATTTCCCGCCGGCGCCCGCGTCAGCTTTCCCCCGCACGCGGCCTCGCGCGGCATGACGCAGCATGTATGGCTGTTCGATGGCGAGCTGGAGATGACGGCCGGTGAGACGCTCTACCGCCTGCGTCCCGGCGACTGCCTCTTCATGCCGGTCGGCGAGGGTCATGTGTTCCACAATCCCGGCAACGCACCGGCGCGCTATTGCGTCGTTCTCGATCGCGGCGGCCGATAACAGCTTCATTTCAGGAGAACAGCATGCCTGACATTCGCACCCTTTCCGCCGAGGAGGCGCGCGCCGCCATTCCCGCCCTGTCGGAAGTGCTTGCCGATTGCGTCGCCGGCGGCGCTTCGGTCGGCTTCATGCAGCCCTATGCGCCTGAAGATGCCGAGTCCTATTGGCATGACGTCGCCGATGCCGTTGCCGCGGGCGGCAATCTGCTGCTGGTCGCCGAACTCGGCGGCAGCATCGTCGGTACCGTGCAGGTGGGCGCTGCCCAGATGCCGAACCAGCCGCATCGCGGTGATCTGAAGAAACTGCTGGTGCATCGCTCCGCTCGCGGCAGGGGTCTCGCCCGGCTGCTGATGGATGCCGCCGAGCGGGAGGCGAGAAAGCGCGGCAAAACCCTGCTCGTGCTCGACACGGCAACCGGCAGCGATGCCGAGGCGATTTATCCGCGCCTCGGCTGGGAGCGCGTCGGCGTCATCCCCGATTACGCGCTGTGGCCGCAAGGCGGCTTCTGCGATACCACCCTGTTCTACAAGCGGCTCGCCTGATTGCGCCGGCTCCACTCACGCCGTATGGCTGAAGGCGGAAAGCGTCTCGTGCAGCTTGGCGCCCGCCGTCCATTGCGCCGCGCTCCAGCCGAACTGCCGCGCCGCCTCGATGTTTTCCGCCATATCGTCGATGAAGGCGATTTCGCCGGGCAGGGCGCCGGCGCGTTCGGTCGCCAGCCGGAAAAACTCCGGCGAAGGTTTGCCGTGCCCGAGCGCGGCGGAATAGATGATGCCGTCGACATGCGCGCCGAGGCCGGCCTCTTCCATCAGATAGCGCGCCCGCCTGTGCTCCTGATTGGTCGCCAGAAAGAGGGCAACACCGCTTTGCCGGAGGGCGGCAAGCTCTTCCAAGAGATTGAGATCGAGGCGGGAATCGTTTTCGAACCAATAATCGATCAGGGTTGCGGCGCTGAGATGGGGCGCGATCTCTGCAAGCACGGCCGAGAGTCGCGGTTCCAACGCCTCGCGGCCGATGACGATATCGTTCCAGTGGGTCTGGAAGAATGCCTGCTGCAGCAGGTCCAGGCGCAGCCCAAGGTCGCGTTCCAGATAGGTGAAGAGAGGCAGGCCATCGGCCGGCCGGCCATGAATGAGCACGCCGTCGACATCGACCATCAGCACTTTCATGCGGAAAATTTCCTCGTTCTGAAAATATCGGCGAAGGTGGCGTTATTTAGCTGGGCGATCAAGCCGACACGCCGCTTTTTCGTTGGAGCGAAGCCGTGTAAACCTCGATGTTCAATCAGGGGCAGGATCTGCAATGCGCGTCATCTATTCCGAGGATCACAAGCTGCGTGACGCCAGGACCGAGCTCTACGCCGGCCAGCTGGTGACGCCCTTCGAGGCGCCTTTCCGGGCCGAATGGATCCTGGCGGCGGTGAAGGAGGCGGGCTTTGCCGATGTCGTCGCGCCCGATGCACACGGGCTGGAAACGGCCAACAAAGTGCATGATCCCGCCTATCTCGATTTTCTCGCCACCGTCTGGGACCGATGGGTGGCGGCCGGCTTCAAAGGCGAGGCGATCGCCAATTCCTTCCCGGTGCGCCGCACCAGCCAGCGCGTGCCCGACAATATCGTTGGCGCGATCGGCCATTATGCCAATGCCGCCGATACCTCGATCACCAACGGCTCCTACGAGGCGGCGATCGCCTCGATGCGTTGCGCCATAACGGGCGCCGACTGGCTGGCGGAGGACCATCGTTTCGCCTTCGCGCTCTGCCGCCCGCCCGGCCATCACGCCGGCATCGATCTCTTCGGCGGCTATTGCTTCATCAACAATGCCGGTGTCGCCGCCCAGCGGCTGCTCGATCATGGGGCGGCCAAGGTTGCCGTGCTCGATGTCGATTTCCACCATGGCAACGGCACCCAGGATCTCTTTTATCACAGAGGCGATGTTTTCACCGCCTCACTGCATGGCGATCCGATGCACGCCTTTCCCTATTTCCTCGGCCATGCCGAAGAGGAGGGCGAGGGGGCGGGCACGGGGACCAACCGCAATTATCCGATGCCTCCGGGCACGCCTTTCGAGGTCTGGTCCTCTGCCCTTGCCGATGCGCTTGCTCGCATCAAGGCCTTCGGCGCCGAGGCAATCGTCGTCGCACTCGGTGTCGACACCTTCGAGCGCGATCCGATCTCCTTCTTCCGCCTTACCTCCGACGATTTCATCCGTATGGGCGCGATGATATCCGCTGCCGGCCTGCCGGTGCTTGCCTGCATGGAAGGCGGCTACGGCGTTCCCGAGATCGGGCGCAATGTCGCCAATGTTCTCAAGGGTCTGGAAGCCTGATCGCTTGATATGACCGACGAGACCGATCCATCCGATATCCCGACCTCACGCATGCTGAGCTGGGCGCGCAACTCCGCCATCTATCGCCTGGAGCGGCGGATGATGACGGAAAAGCAGCTCTTCGACGCCATCACCCGCAAGGCCAGGGAGAAGTTCGAAGACATCAGCGCGGGCCAGCTCAAGGCCGTTGCCGATTTCGCTGTCAAATTTGCCTATGACAACAAGCTGCTCGACGATGGCGCCTATGCCGAGATCAGCACGCGCTCTGCCGTACGCGGCGGCAAGTCGAAGCGTGCGATCGCCCAGAAGCTTGCTGCCAAAGGTGTCGCGAGCGACAAGGTCGAGGCCGCACTCGGAGAGGCTGACGATCTCTATGCCGCGACCATATTCGCCCGCAAACGCGCCTTCGGCCCTTTTCGTCGTGTCGAACTCGACGACAAGCGCAAGGCAAAGGAAATGTCGGCCTTCGCCCGCAACGGTTTCAGCTTCGAGATCGGCAGGAAGGTCTTCGATATGAGTGTCGAAGACGCCGAAGAGGTGATCTTCTCCGGCCGTCTCTGAGATGCATTAGGTCTTTTGCTGCCTCGATCAGAAGATTGAATTTGTCGGTTGCAAGCGGCCTCCGTATGAAGAGCGCTCGATCGGAGATGCGGATGAAAGACGGAACGAACGACGGCGCCGGCGTGCTGGCATTGGAAACGCCTGCAACGTCCTCTGGCCTGGCGGCCGGCGGGCTGATGTGCCTCCTGTCCATGTCTTCGATCCAGTTCGGCGCAGCTCTGTCTTCCCACGCGATCACCACCTATGGACCGGCCGGCGCGAGCTGGCTGCGCCTCGTCTTTGCCGCCATCATCCTGGTCGTCGCCGTCCGTCCGCGCATCTTCAGCTACTCGAGAGAGCAATGGACAAGCGCGCTCGTTCTCGGCACGACGACAGCATTGATGACCATGAGTTTTTTCGCAGCGATCGAGCGCATTCCGCTTGGCCTTGCCGTGGCGATCGATTTTCTCGGCCCGCTTTCGGTCGCGACCATCGGTTACGGTCTCAGCCGGCGTCTCGTCTGGCCGCTCATTGCCGCGCTTGGCGTGCTGGCGCTTGCCCATGACGGCGAAGGCTGGATCGGCGATATGTGGGGCATTCTCTTTGCCGGCGGCGCGGGGACGGGCTGGGCGATCTATATCGTGCTGACCAAGAAAATCGGCGCCAGCTTCAATGGCCTGGAAGGGCTTTCCATGTCGCTGATGGTTGCTGCTGCGGTTGCGACGCCCTTCGGCTTTTCGGGCGCAGCGCCGGCGCTTGATACTTATGGCCTGATCGAAATGGCGGGCCTCGCTGTTCTCGTGCCGCTGCTGCCCTATACGCTGGAGCTGATTGCCCTGCGGCGCATGCCGACGACGTCATTCGGCATTCTCATGAGTCTGGAACCGGCCATTGCGGCTCTGGCAGGCTTCCTCATTCTGATGCAGCCGATGACGTTTCTGCAGATGGCAGGGACGGCTCTGGTCGTTGCCGCAAGCGCCGGCGCAACCTTCTCAGCCAGGCAATGATGCGTCAGCCCGCCTTCTTCGTGGGGTCGTCGAGCGCCGGATTGTAGAACAGCGACAGCGTCAGGCTCTTGGCGATCCGCTCCGCCGTCCCCATGAACCAGGCCTTGGCCTCCGGCGACGGGGCGACATCGTCGAGCGTTGCGGCAAATAGCGCCAGCCACTTCGGAAAGAGATCCGGCGTCAGATCCGCGACGCCGGTATGCGCCTGCACCGGCTTGCCGCCATAGGCGCCGCTGCGGAAGGCGACGGCCGACCAGAAGCTCTTCATCTTCTCCATATGCTCCGGCCAGCGGCCGGAGAGCCTGGCGTCGAACACCGGACCGAGATCGGGATGCGTCAGGACGCGCCCGTAAAAAGTCTCGACCAGCCTGCCGATGAAGACCTCGTCGACGCCCATCGCCCGCATCTCGACCTCCGCCCTTTCGCGGATCGCCGCGACATGGGCAGGACGGCCCTGAATGTCATTATCCATCATGAACCCCGGCGCCGCATGATGCGGCGCCCTCTCATATAGGTGTTTGCGCAGGCGCGCCAAAGGCATGCTTGCGGCTTGCGGCAATCTGTCAGCCGGCCTGTCTGCACCCTTGACCGCCATTGGCTCCTTCTTTAGATTTAGAATAATTCTAAATTATGGAGATTAGTTATGTTGGCGCGATTTTTCAGATCACCGAAACGGTCTTTCGAGTCGCTGTCCGAGCAGGAGATTCTCGCCCTCGCAATCGCCTCCGAGGAAGACGATGCCCGCATCTATCTTGCCTATGCCGACAGGCTGCGGAACGAATTCCCGGCCTCGGCAAAGGTTTTCGAAGATATGGCCGAGGTCGAGGATACCCATCGCAAATCCCTGATCGAGATCCATCGCCAGCGTTTCGGCGAGCGCATCCCGCTGATCCGGCGCGAACATGTGCAGGGCTTCTACGAACGCAAGCCCGACTGGCTCAGGGCAAGCCTTTCGCTCGATGCGATACGGCAGGAGACCGAGGCAATGGAGGAGCAGGCCTACCGCTTCTATGTCGAGGCGGCAAAGCGGACCTCGGACGCCTCGACGCGCGAGCTTCTCGGTGATCTGGCGCTGGCCGAGCAGGGACATGAAGATATTGCCCGCATGCTGGGCGACAAACATACGCCCGAAGACGTCAAGCGCGATGAGGACGAGGCGGCCCACCGGCAATTCGTGCTGACCTATGTGCAGCCGGGCCTTGCCGGGCTGATGGACGGCTCGGTCTCGACGCTGGCGCCGATCTTTGCCGCCGCCTTTGCCACCCAGGACACCTGGCAGACCCTCCTCGTCGGCCTTTCCGCATCCGTCGGTGCCGGCATCTCGATGGGCTTCACCGAGGCCGCCCATGACGACGGCAAGATCTCCGGCAGGGGGTCGCCGGTCAAGCGCGGCCTTGCCTGCGGCATCATGACGACGCTCGGCGGCCTCGGCCACGCGCTGCCCTATCTGATCCCGCATTTCTGGACGGCGACGATCACCGCCGGCGTCATCGTTTTCTTCGAACTCTGGGCAATCGCCTTCATCCAGAACCGCTACATGGAAACGCCGTTCCTGCGCGCCGCCTTCCAGGTGGTGCTCGGCGGCAGCTTGGTGCTCGGTGCGGGGATTTTGATCGGGAATGGGTGAGCTGCGGTCGGGCAGAGCCCGAGCAATCGATCGAGTGAATCGATTGCAGCAGCGAACGCCCGGAGCCATGCGGAGGGCCGGCTTGACCTTCGTGAGGACCATTTCGTTGTGCTGCGACCCCAATTGATTGAGGAAACCGGTGCGTCCAGCCGATCTCCCCACCTGTGGGGGAGATGCCCGGCAGGGCAGAGGGGGCTCTTTCTGCGCATAAACTGACTTGGGAGGAGAGGCGAAGCTAGCCCCAAAAGCAAAAGGCCGGCTTTCGCCGGCCTTTTCCCCGCATCCCCCTAAGAATGTCAGCGCAGTGCGCCGACCAGAACGTCGCGGCCGTTCTCGATGGTGACCCAGCGGCCGGCATTGTAGCTCGACTGCCGCTTGACGAAGGAATAAGGCGTTCCGAACCACGGCTTGACGTCGACGGCGAGGTTGTCGAGCACAAAGTCGCCCTCGGCGCTGCGCAGCGTCAGGACGGCATGGCCCTCACCGTCAGGCTTGCGCACGACGGTCATCAGCAGATCGGCGGCCGGAATGCCGCGCTGGATCAGGATGCGGCGCTTCAGGAGCGCGAAATCCTCGCAGTCGCCGGCAGTCGTTGGGTAGGCCCAGACTTCATCCTTGCCGTAGATTTCCTTGTCGGTCATCGGTGTGATCGTGCGGTTGACCGTGGCGTTGATCGAACGGACGAGCGACCACTTGGCCGGGGTCATCTCGACAGGGCCCGCATTGCGGTTTGCGCCGCATTCACTGCTGTGGGTCTGACAGAAATCGTAATGGCCGATCGGCTGCGAAGTGGCGTTGCCTGTTACCATGGAAGCATTTCTGCTTGGAGCTGGGATGGCGGCTGTCGCCATCGCAAACACGGCCATCATGGCCACAAAGATACCTTTGATCCGCACGCCCGCTCTTTCCTCGATCGCCCCTTAATTATTAACAAACTGTTAATGGAGAGGGCCGAGAAGAGTCAATCGTTACTTCTCGGGAGGACCTTGCGACCCGTCGACATGGTTAAAATGCAACATGACGCGGGCTTGGCTCAGCAGCTCATTGCCCGGCCATGGCGGTGCGGATGACGCCTTTGACGGCGCTCAGAATAAGGGCGATATCGCCTGGGCGGGACAGGCGATGGTCGCCATCACGGATGAAGGTCAGCACCACGTCGTCGGCAGGAAGGTGCTCGACAAGCCTCATCGCATGCGCATGCGGCACGTCGGGATCCTTCATGCCCTGGAGGATATGCACCGGGCAGCCCGTCTCGATCATGCCGTCGAGCACGCGGTTCTTACGGCCGTCCTCGATCAGTGCCAGCGTATAGATGTTCGGTTCCGGACTGTATTGCGAGCGCTCCTCGAAATAGCCGCGCTCGGCCAGCGACTTGCGCTCCTTGGCCTTCAGGTTCGGCTCGATCAGTTCGGAAGTGAAATCGGGCGCCGGCGCGATCAGCACCATTCCTTCGAGTTTTGGGCCTTCGAGCTTCGGGCCGTCCAGTCGCGCGAGCTCCTGCGCCAGCCTGAGCGCAATCCAGCCTCCCATCGAGGAGCCGACGAGAATGACCCGCTCGGGCGCGACGTGGCGGATGACGGTCAGCGCCTCCTCCACCCAGCGTGAGATCGTGCCGTCGCGGAAGCTGCCGCCGGAAAGCCCGTGGCCGGAATAGTCGAGGCGGATACAGGCGGTACCGAGTTCGCCCGCCAGTCCGTCGAGCTCCAACGCTTTGGTGCCGCTCATGTCGGAACGGTAGCCGGACAACCAAACGAGCGTCGGAGCATTATTTGCGGCATGCGCCGGGCGCACCAGCATGGCGATCTCACGCGCCGCTTCGCCTTCGCCGACCGTCAGGAACTGCGGCTGGAGATTGGGCATCTGATCGGACATCGGCAAAACTCCTATTGTTTTGGCCTATAAAACAGATTCTTGGCAGGCTGACAGCACGTGATTTTTCCGCTAAAGGATGATATTGACTCCGTTGCAGCGATAACGAGATACGTTTGTGCACCCTGATCGGGAGCGCGCGGCTGCAACGTTCCGAAACAACGCGAGGAGAATACGACCATTCGCAGACCTTTTAAGACCGATGCGCCCGTGAAGGACGGCCCGCGCTCGAACCGTGAAATCCGCATTCCCAAAGTTCAGCTGATCGCGGCTGACGGACAGAATATGGGCATCGTGCCCACCGACCAGGCCTTGAGAATGGCAGAAGAAGCCGGCCTCGATCTCGTCGAAATTTCTCCCAATGCCGAACCGCCGGTGTGCAAGATCCTCGATCTGGGCAAGCTGAAATATGCCAACCAGAAGAAGGCTGCCGAGGCGCGCAAGAAGCAGAAGATCGTCGAAGTCAAAGAAATCAAGATGCGCCCGAATATCGACACCCATGATTATGAGGTGAAGATGAAGGCGATGGGCCGCTTCTTCGACGAGGGCGACAAGGTCAAGGTGACGCTGAAGTTCCGCGGCCGTGAAATGGCCCACCAGGAACTCGGCATGAAGCTTCTGCAGCAGGTCAAGGCCGATACGACCGAGATCGCCAAGGTCGAAGCCGAGCCCAAGCTCGAAGGCCGCCAGATGATGATGGTGCTGGCGCCGAAGTAAGCGCCAGATACTTTTTCGCCCAAGGCCGTCCGCAAGGGCGGCTTTTGTGCTTTCGGCCATCCCGCCTCCGGGTTGGCGAAGATTCCTCCGCGGCCCCGTTGCACTTTCACCACGCTGCGGTTATAAGCGCGCGTCCGAACTGACCGGCAGGGCATGCCGTGGCAGTTTCGAATGCTTGCGGAACGGTTCGTCGCCGAAGCCGCAGATCAACAACAAACGCTCCCGCACCTTGTTGCGACGGCCGGAGAACCGGACTTCGCGAGAGGGCTTTTTTGATGAAGCGCGCAGGGAGGACAGAAGGAGTAGCAAAATGCCCAAGATGAAGACGAAGTCCTCTGCCAAGAAGCGGTTCAAGATCACCGCCACGGGCAAGGTCAAGGCTGCCGCTGCCGGCAAGCGCCATGGCATGATCAAGCGTACCAACAAGTTCATTCGCGATGCACGCGGCACCATGGTTCTCGCAGAACCGGATGGCCGCAAGGTTATCAAGAATTACCTGCCGAACGGTCTCTGAGACTCGTCCGCGAACGCTAGATTTAAGGAGATCATGATATGGCACGCGTAAAAAGAGGCGTCACCGCCCACGCCAAGCACAAGAAGGTTCTGAAGGCCGCCAAGGGCTTTTATGGCCGCCGTAAGAACACCATCCGCGCCGCCAAGGCCGCTGTCGACCGGTCGAAGCAGTACGCCTACCGCGACCGCAAGGTCAACAAGCGCAACTTCCGTGCGCTCTGGATCCAGCGCATCAACGCTGCCGTCCGCGAATTCGGCCTGACCTACGGCCGCTTCATCGACGGTCTGAACAAGGCCGGCATCGAAGTCGACCGCAAGGTTCTCTCCGACATGGCGATCCACGAGCCGGAAGCATTCGGCGCGCTCGTCAATGCTGCCAAGAAGGCCCTTGAGTACCTCAAGGAAACCGGTACGGCCAACGAGTTTGAAGGCGCGGTTCGTTAACCAGCGCTTCCCAGGCTCTATGCTTATCGAATTTTGGGAAACCCGCGCTGGTTTGGGCTAGCGCGGGTTTTTCTTTCTTTATATCCCTTGCGCCGGTCGGCGCCGCCTGCCTCCCGATCCCCGCCTGATACTGGACGGAAAGAAGTGACAATGTCAGATATCGACCAGCTCAACTCATCGCTGCTCGCGGAAATCGCCGCCGCCAATGACGAGGCCGCCCTGGAAGCCGTGCGCGTGTCTGCGCTGGGCAAGAAGGGCTCGGTCTCGGAACTCCTGAAGACGCTCGGCGCGATGACGCCGGAGGAGCGCCAGACCAAGGGCGCTGCGATCAACGCCCTGAAGAATGCCGTGACGGACGCCATCGCCGAACGCAAGTCGGTGCTGAAAATGGCGGCGGTCAATGCGCGGCTGAAGGCCGAGACGGTCGATGTCAGCCTGCCGGTGCGCTCCTCGCCGGCTGAGCGCGGCCGCATCCACCCGATCAGCCAGATCGTCGACGAGATCACCGCAATCTTCGCAGATATGGGCTTCTCGATTGCCGAAGGCCCCGATATCGAGACCGATTACTACAATTTCACCGCTCTCAATTTCCCCGAAGGCCATCCGGCCCGCGAGATGCACGACACCTTCTTCTTCAATCCGGACAAGAATGGCGAGCGCAAGGTGCTGCGCACCCATACCTCGCCGGTGCAGGTGCGCACCATGGAGGCGCAAAAGCCGCCGATCCGCATCATCATCCCCGGCAAGACTTATCGGCAGGACTCGGACGCCACCCATTCGCCTATGTTCCATCAGGTCGAGGGCCTGGTGATCGACAAGAAGGCCAATGTCGCCAATATCCGCTGGGTGCTCGAGGAGTTCTGCAAGACCTTCTTCGAGGTCGACAGCGTGACGATGCGCTTCCGCCCGTCCTTCTTTCCCTTCACCGAGCCCTCTTTCGAGGTCGATATCCAGTGCGACCGCTCCGGCCCGATCGTCAAGTTCGGCGAAGGCACCGACTGGATGGAGATTCTCGGCTGCGGCATGGTCCATCCGAACGTGCTGCGCTACGGCGGGCTCGATCCGGACGAATATCAGGGTTTTGCCTGGGGCATGGGCCTCGACCGCATCGCCATGCTGAAATACGGCATGCCCGACCTGCGCGACTTCTTCAATGCCGACGTCCGCTGGATGACGCATTACGGCTTCCGCCCGCTCGACATGCCGACGCTGTTCGGCGGCCTCAGCGCTTGAACGGAGATTTGGAACGATGAAATTCACGCTCTCCTGGCTGAAAGAGCATCTGGAAACGGATGCCACGCTCGATGAAATCTGCACCCGCCTGACCGAGATCGGGCTGGAGGTGGAGGATGTCGACGACAAGGCGGCGTTCAAGCCCTTCGTCATCGCCAGAGTTGTTTCGGCGGAAAAACATCCGCAAGCCGATCGCCTGAAGGTGCTGATGGTCGACACCGGCTCCGGTTCACCGGTCCAGGTCGTCTGCGGCGCCCCGAATGCGCGCGCCGGCCTTATCGGCGCCTTCGCAGCACCCGGGACTTATGTTCCCGGTATCGACGTGACGCTTGCCGTCGGCAATATCCGCGGCGTCGAAAGCCGCGGCATGATGTGCTCCGAAAAAGAACTGCAGATCTCCGACAATCACGACGGCATCATCGATCTGCCCGACGATGCGCCGGTGGGTCAAAGCTACGCAGCATATGCGCATCTCGACGACCCGGTCATCGAGATCAACCTGACGCCGAACAGGCCGGACTGCACCTCGATCCACGGCATCGCCCGCGATCTCGCCGCCTCCGGGCTCGGCACGTTGAAGACCCGGACCGCGCCGTCATTTTCCGTGGAAGGCGAGACGCCGATCAAGCTGACGCTCGATCTCGACGATGCCAAGCTCTGCCCCGGCTTTTCGCTCCGCCTCGTGCGCGGCGTCAGGAACGGCCCGAGCCCGCGCTGGATGCAGCAGCGGCTGACCGCCATCGGGCTGCGCCCCATCAATGCGCTGGTCGATATCACCAATTACATGACCTTCGATCAGGGCCGGCCGATGCACGTCTTCGACGCCGCCAAGGTCAAGGGCAACCTCACCGTCCGTCGCGCCAGGGAAGGCGAGACCGTGCTGGCGCTCGACCAGCGCGAATACAAGCTCGGTCCGAACAACGTCGTCATATCAGATGAAGACGGGATCGAATCGATCGGCGGCATCATGGGCGGCGAACACTCCGGCTGCGACGAGAACACCGTCGACGTGCTGATCGAATCGGCCCTCTGGGACCCGATGAACATCGCCAAATCGGGCCGCAGCCTGGGTATTATCACCGATGCGCGCTACCGTTTCGAGCGCGGCGTCGATCCGGAATATATGGTTCCCGGTCTCGAACGCACGACGGAACTGGTGCTCGAACTCTGCGGCGGCACGGCCGCGAGGGCCGAGGTCGTCGGATACAAGCCTCACGAGCCGAAGGTCGTCGATTTCCCCTATTCGGAGGTCAAGCGCCTAACCGGCCTGGAAGTCTCGACGGAGGAAAGCAACTCGATCCTCGCTCGCCTCGGCTTCACGGTTTCCGGCTCCGGCGAACGCGTTTCCGTCTCCGTTCCGTCGTGGCGCCCCGATGTCGACGGCAAGGCCGATCTCGTCGAGGAGGTCATGCGCATCCACGGCGTCGACAAGATCAAGCCGGCGCCGCTCGAAAGCCATGCCGCCGTCAACGGCAGGATCCTGACCACGCTGCAGATCCGCACCCGGGCGGCCAAGCGTGCGCTTGCCTCGCGCGGCATGCTGGAGGCCGTCACCTGGTCCTTCATTCCGGAAGATCAGGCGAAGCTCTTCGGCGGCGGCTCGCCGGCCCTCAAGCTTGCCAATCCGATCGCTGCCGAAATGTCGGATATGCGCCCCTCGCTGCTGCCGGGCCTGCTGACGGCGGCCCAGCGCAATGCCGACAAGGGTTATGGCGACGTGGCGATTTTCGAGGTCTCGGGCACCTATGAGAACGACAGACCGGACGGTCAGCGTCGCGTTGCCGGCGGCATCCGCCGCGGCACCGCCTCGCTCGCCGGAGGGGGCCGCATGTGGTCGAATGCTGTGAAGGGCGGCGGCAAACCGGTCGACGTCTTCGACGCCAAGGCCGATGCGCTCGCCGTCATCGAAGCTTGCGGCTTGCCGATGGGCAATATCCAGATCGAGCAGGGCGGCCCGGAATGGTATCATCCCGGCCGCTCCGGCACGATCAAGATGGGGCCGAAGGTGGTGCTCGGTTACTTCGGTGAATTCCACCCGTTGACGCTGGAAGCGCTCGATGTCTCCGGCGCCCTCTGTGGCTTCGAGGTCTATCTCGACGCGATGGCCGAGCCGAAGAAGAAGGCGACCCGCACCAAGCCGGCGCTGGAACTGTCACCCTTCCAGGCGGTCAAGCGCGACTTCGCCTTCGTCGTCGACAAGACGGTGGAATCGGGCGCCATCATCAAGGCTGCGACCGGGGCAGACCGCAGACTGGTCACCGGCGTCAACGTCTTCGACATCTTCGAAGGTGCGTCTGTCGGCGAAGGCAAGAAATCGGTGGCGATCGAGGTTCAGATCCAGCCGGTCGAGCGCACGTTGACGGATGAAGATTTCGAAGCGCTGACGCAGAAGATCGTGGCGAGCGTCGCGAAATTCACCGGCGGCGTCCTCAGAAGCTGATCCCGCGGTCTCCCGAAAACAAAGAACCGGTCGTTGCGGCGGCCGGTTCTTTCACGTGTGAAGATGGTAGAGCTTGCTGACGATCACCCATCGGCCGTCGATCTTCAGCAATGAGAGATAGTCGGTAAAGCGCATTCCGGCGAAATCGTCGGTGACCTTGACGCTCGCCGCCTCACCCTCGACATCGACGCTTTGTATATCCATGAAGGGCTGCGTGCCGGGCGGCGCCGGTTCCTCCGCCAGGATCGCGGTGATGAATTCGTCCCGGGTCAGCCATTCGACGGCATTCTGGTAATAGCCGATGATCGAGCTTTGCGGGTGAAAGGCCTTCTTCAAGGCTGCCGCATTGCCGAAGGCCATGCCTTCGACATAGAGATGAACCGTCTGTTCGACTGCTTGCCTGTCCGACATGTTTCCATCCCGTTCTCCGAGATGGGGTTAGATAGTTTCGCCGGCGGCGAAGGCAAGCCCGGCCGATTGTATCAGGCCGGGCTTCTTCGATTACAGATTCGTCATCGCAAGCGAGGCGTCCGAATAGCGTTTTCCCGCCACCTGTGCGGCGGGGATCGCTTCGCCGAGCTGCTGGAGCTCTGCTGCGCTCAGCGTGATATCGGCGGCGGCGGCGTTCTGTTCGAGATGGTGAAGCTTGCGGGCGCCGGGGATCGGCACGATGTCGTCGCCCTGGCTGAGCACCCAGGCCAGCGCCAGCTGCGCCGCCGTCACCCCCTTCTCGGCGGCAAGCCGCTCGAGCGCTGCGACGAGGGCGGCGTTGGCCTCAAAATTTTCCGCCTGGAAGCGCGGCACCTGCCGGCGGAAATCGTCGGCGGCGAGATCGTCGGCCTTGCGGATCGCCCCCGTCAGGAAGCCGCGGCCGAGCGGGCTGTAGGGCACGAAGCCGATGCCGAGTTCGCGGCAGGTGGCAAGCACGTCCTCTTCGGGATCGCGGGTCCAGAGCGAATATTCACTCTGCAGCGCTGCGATCGGATGGACCGCTTGCGCCCGGCGGATGGTGGCGCTGCCGGCTTCCGAGAGGCCGAGCGCGCGAACTTTGCCTTCCCTCACCAGCTCGGCCATGACGCCGACAGTCTCCTCGATCGGCACGTTGGGGGTCGACCCGGTGCTGGTAGAGCAGGTCGATGGTCTCGATGCCGAGACGTTTCAGCGAAGCCTCGGCAACCTCTCTGATATGTTCGGGGCGGCTGTCGACGCCGGTGATGGCGGCAGCGCCCGCCTTACTGGTATCGATCTTGAAGCCGAATTTGGTGGCGATCACCACACGATCGCGGAAAGGCTTCAGCGCCTTTCCGAGAAGAACCTCGTTGGTAAACGGGCCGTAGACCTCGGCAGTGTCGAAGAAGGTGACGCCGAGATCGACGGCGCGATGGAGCGTCCGGATCGATTCCGCTTCGTCACTGGCGCCATAGGCAAAGCTCATGCCCATGCAGCCGAGGCCGACGGCGGAGACGGTCAAATCATTTCCGAGTTTACGGGTCTTCATGATGGGGTTCCTTTGCTGAGCTGATTTTGGACCGCTGGAAGCATGATGCCGACACGTGTGAGCGATTTCGGATCACGCTTCCGGAGAAATCGTTGATTGGCGGTACGGACAGACCATAACGGCCACCGATCGATCGGAAAATACATGCAGTTTCAAACAAGCTGTTCTATTGTTTCGATCAATGAACAGGACACAGCTCTCCCAACTCGCCGTTCTTGCCGCCGTTTCGGAGCATCACAGCTTCCGGGCCGCGGCCAGGGAACTCCTCGTCGCGCCGTCAGCGATCAGCCATGCGATCTCAAGTCTCGAGGAAAGCCTGGGCGTCAGGCTTCTGGCGCGCACCACCCGCAGCGTCGCGCCGACCGAAGAAGGGCGCCTGCTTCTCGAGACGCTGCGACCGGCGCTGGAGGAGATCGATATTGCGTTGGAGGCCGTCCGCGACACGCGCGCCAAGCCCGCGGGAAACCTGCGCATTACCGCCCCGCGCTTCGCCTCGGATATCCTGCTTGCTCCGCGCCTCGGCGATTTTCTCAATCTCTATCCCGATATCACCTTGGAGATCGCCAATGAGGACGGCTTCACCGATATCGTCAAGGAAGGTTTCGATGCCGGCCTGAGGCTGGAAGAGAGTTTGGAGGCCGATATGATCGCGGTCAGGTTCTCGCCCAATCTGACGACTGTCATCGCCGCCTCGCGGGACTATTTCGAGCGCCATCCGAAGCCGGAGCATCCGCGTGATCTCGTCAATCATCGATGCATCAAACGACGCTTCACCAACGGCTCCATCTATCGTTGGGAATTCGAAAAGGACGGTGAGGAACTCGTCGTTGCCGTCGACGGGCCGCTGGTTGTCAGCGAGGACCGGCTGGCCCTGCTCGCGGCACTGAACGGCGCCGGCCTTGCCTATCTCTTCGATATGCGGGTGCATGCGGAACTGGCGAGCGGCAGGCTTGTGCGCGTGCTGGAGGATTGGTGCGCGCCCTATCCCGGGCCGTTTCTCTATTATCCGAGCCGGCGGCAGATGCGTCCGGCGCTGCGCGCCTTCATCGATTTTTTCAGATATGTCGAGAAGGATAGGGGCGGCCGCTAGGAGCCGCCCGTTCCTGGATCCGTCAGGCAGCCTTCGCCTTCTGGTTTGCCGCGGTCGTGGCGAGCCGGGAGAGCGTCTTGTCGGTGGCCGTCTCCTCCTGCAGCGTCTGGTCGAGAAGGCTGACGACATCCTTGAGGCCGAGCGTCGCAGCCCAGGTTTTCAGCGTTCCGTAACGGGCGATTTCATAGTGCTCGACGGCCTGGGCTGCCGAGATCAGGCCGGCATCCAGCGCCGGTGTGCCCTTGAACTCCTCCATGATTTCCTCGCCTTCGGCGATAATGCCCTGGATCGCCTCGCAGGTCTTGCCCTGGGCGCGCTTGCCAATCTTCTCGAAGACCTGCTGCAGGCGCTCGACCTGGGCTTCGGTTTCCTCGAGGTGCTTCTGGAAGCCTGCCTTCAGTTCGGAGGACTGAGCGGCGCGCGCCATCTTCGGCAGGGCGCGCAATATCTGCCGCTCGGCGAAATAAATGTCCTTGAGCGTGTCATAGAAGAGATCTTCCAACGTCTTTTCCTTGGCCATTTTCTCGATCCTTGTTTTGGGAAAGGCCGCGAACGCGGCGACACATTAAGAAGCAAGGATCGCGGAAATTGTTCCCGAGCGAATTCGGGTGGACTGGAAATCGGCTCCGGGCAATCATCCCGCCTTTGACGCCGGGAGAAAAATGATGCGGAAGCCGGGTTCGATGAAAGGTCTGGAGGATCTTGGCCGGGTGCGGCTATCGCGGAATTTCTTCTTCCGCGATTTCCTGCATTCCGAAATCGCCGATTTCTATCGCATCCCCAACATTCCCGAGGATCCCGATCTGGCAATCGAGGCGGGGAGGCGGCTTTGCGAGGATCTGCTGGAGCCGCTGGAGGCAACGTTCGGGCGCCTGCACATCCGCTCCGGCTATCGCTCGCCTGATGTCAACAGGTTCGGCAACGAGAACAAGCTGAACTGCTCGACCAATGCCGCCACTGCAGCCCATCACATCTGGGATATCAGGGATTTCGACGGCTGCATGGGCGCCGCCGTCTGCATCGCCGTGCCGTGGATGATCGACCGCTATCGCGATGAAAGCGATTGGCAGCGGCTCGCCTGGTGGATCCACGACCACCTGCCTTATGCATCGCTCTGTTTCTTCCCCAAGCTCTGGGCCTTCAATATCCAGTGGCACGAACAGCCGAAGCGGATCATCCAGAGTTATGTCAGCCCGCGCGGCATCCTCACCAAGCCAGGCATGGCGAACTGGGAGGGCGATCACGGCGCTTTCTACGAGGGATTTCCCGCGCTCAGAAGCTGATGCGATAGCGGATGTGGCCGTCGCTCTCGACATAGCTGTCATAGAGGGCCCGGGCCGTCTTGTTGTTTTCGTTCGTATGCCAATAAAGCCGCGACCAGCCATTCGCCTTCCCGAGCGCCACGAGATCGTTCATCAGCGCCCGGCCGACGCCCTTGCCGCGCGCATCGGGATCGACGAACAGGTCTTCGAGATAGCAGTCCCTGCCGCGGATCCAAGTGCCCTCATGGGTGAGATAGAGCGCAAAACCGATGATCCTGCCGTCGATGTCGGCGACCCGCATCGCGATCGCCGAGGCGGGATCGAAGACCCGCCGCCATGTCTGGTCGGTGATATCGGCCTCGACAGTCACGTCATAAAAGTCGAGATAGGCCGCCCAGAGTTCGCGCCAGCGGGTTTCGTCCTCAGGGCGGGCATCGCGTATCGTCACCGTCATGGCTCGGTTCCTTCAGTGCCGGCTTCGTCGAGCAGCGCCATCGCCTCATCGGAGAGGGACAGTGTCGCCGCTCTCGCCAGGCTTTCGAGTTGCGACAGGCTGGTAGCGCTGGCGATCGGCGCCGTCACGCCTTTCTTGCGCAAGAGCCAGGCAAGCGAGATTTCCGCAGGCTTGGCGCCCGTCTCGGCAGACACCTTGTCGAGTGCCGCAAGGATGCGCAGACCCCTTTCGTCTAAATATTTGGAGACGCGGCCCTCGCGTGCCCGGCCCTGCGTATCGGTCTTGCTGCGATATTTACCGGTGAGAAAGCCGGCGGCCAAGCTGAAGTAGGTGATGACGCCGATATCCTTGTTGACGCAAAGTTCAGCGAGCGATCCCTCGAAGCTTGCGCGCTCATAGAGATTATATTCTGGCTGCAGCACGTCGTAGCGTGGCAACCCAGCCTTTTCGGCCGCATCGAGGGAGGCCTTCAAAAGGCCCGCATCATAGTTCGAGCAGCCGATGGCGCGAATTTTTCCTTGCTGTTTCAGCTTGGCAAAAGCGCCGAGCGTTTCCTCGTGCGGCGTATCGGCATCCGGCCAGTGCGAGAGATAGAGATCGATGTAGTCTGTCTGCAGCCGGCTGAGCGACGCTTCGACCGCTTTCAGAATATAGCTCTCCTTCAGCGTCTTTCCGTGACCCATGTCCGAACCGACCTTGGTGATGATGACGGCTTTGTCGCGCGAAACCCCTGATTGCTTCAGCCAGCGCCCGATGATCTCCTCGGAATCGCCGCCCTTGTTGGCCGGAACCCAGGAGGAATAGACATCCGCCGTATCGATCGCGTTCAGGCCCGCATCGAAAAAGGCGTCGAGAATGGCAAAGGATGTTTTTTCATCGGCCGTCCAGCCGAAGACATTGCCGCCGATGACGATCGGCGCGACCGAAAGCCCTGTTTTTCCAAGCCGGCGCATTTCCATGACGCTCTCCAAAATCGTTAACTGAGTGAAATCGCGGATGCGGCAGAACGCCGCCCCGGAGCATGATGCCGAAAAGTGTATGCGGTTTTCGGACGACATCATGCTCTAACGATCTGAGCTAAACTAGCGCGATGCCGGCATCCGGGAAACCAAACTTCCGTGATTTCATGTCGCACCATTGCGCCGCAGCTGAGCCCTGAATATGGTTCGCGGACATCAGTCTGGGAGGCTTGGACATGCTGCGTTTCGGTATCATTTCGACGGCGAAGATCGGGCGCGACAACGTCGTGCCTGCCATTCAGGACGCGGAAAATTGTGTCGTCACGGCGATTGCGAGCCGCGATCTCGGGCGTGCAAGGGAGATGGCTGACCGCTTTTCCGTGCCGCACGCCTTCGGCTCCTATGAGGAGATGCTGGCTTCTGACGTCATCGACGCCGTCTATATCCCGCTGCCGACCTCGCAGCATATCGAATGGTCGATCAAGGCAGCCGATGCCGGCAAGCATGTGCTCTGCGAAAAGCCCTTGGCGCTGAAGGCCGACGATATCGACGCGGTGATCGCCGCTCGCGACCGCAATAAGGTGGTGGTCACGGAAGCCTATATGGTCACCTATTCGCCGGTCTGGCAGAAGGTGCGTTCACTGATCGATGAGGGCGCGATCGGTTCGCTCCGGCATGTGCAGGGCGCCTTCACCTATTTCAACCGCGATCCCGCCAACATGCGCAACGTTCCCGAGCTCGGCGGCGGCGGGCTTCCCGATATCGGCGTCTATCCCGTCATGAGCACGCGATTTTCGACCGGCAAGGAACCGCTCCGGATCCAGGCGATCACCGAGCGCGATCCGGATTTCGGCACCGATATCTATTCGAGCGTCAAGGCCGACTTCGACGATTTCGAGTTGAGCTTCTATGTCTCGACGCAGATGGCCAACCGCCAGATCATGGTCTTTCACGGCACCGACGGTTACATCGAGGTCAAGTCGCCCTTCAACGCCAATCGCTGGGGGCCGGAGGAGATCGAACTGGCCGATCGCAGCCACAATGAATCGCGCATCTTCCGCTTCCAGGACAATCGACAGTACAGGCGCGAGGTCGAGGCTTTCTCTCGGGCGGTAAAAAGCGGCAAGGAAGAGATCGTCACGCTCGAAAATTCGAAGCTGAACCAGAAAGTGATCGATGCGATCTATCGCGCCAGCGAGAAGGACGGCTGGGAGGCGGTCTGATGATCACGCGCGGAAGACGAAGCGCGAATAGCCGAAGAAGCTGAAGACCATCGCGGCGACACTGGCAACCACCATCGCCGCAAGCGGCTGAAGCCCGGGCAGCGAAAGCAGCAGCGCGGAATAAAGCCCGTAATTGACGAGCGCCGCCGTGACGCCGACCGAGCCGTAGCGGAAGCCTTCGTCGGCGAGCGAACGGCCGGAGCGATCGAAGGTGAAGTTCCGGTTGAAGGCCCAGGTCGCCGCCATTGCCAGGGCGATCGCGATGAGCCGCGCCCCGAAGGGGCCGAGCGGCGTCAGATCGAGCAGCGCCGACAGCACACCTGCATCGACGAGAAAGCCGATGCCGCCTGCAATCGCGAAACGGATGAGCTTCTTCACGCTGCATCCGCCTTGCCGCGGCCGGCGCGCGGCGCCGGCGCTGGCTGGCGATCAGGCAGCTTGGCTGCGCTTGCCGTTACCAGGCTCATATAGTGGATACGCAGCTGTTCGGCGCGGGCCCGCGCAACCGAATCCAGGATGACGCCGGCGGTAAAGAGCATGAAGGAAATCATCATCAGCGCCATCGACAGCACCCAGGTCGGCATGCGGCTGACGAGGCCCGTCTCGAAATATTCCGCCAGCACCGGCGTCATGAAGCCGAGGCTCGCCAGCATGAAGGCGGCGCTGATTGCACTGAAGAAGGCGAAAGGCCGCGTCTCCTTCATTAGCATCGCGAACATCCAGAGGATCTTGCCGCCATCGCGGAACGTCGAAAGCTTGGAATGCGAGCCTTCCGGCCGGCGGCCATAATCCAGTTCCAGCTCGCTGACCGGCAGTTTCAGCCGGGAGGCGTGGACGGACATTTCGGTTTCGATCTCGAAGCCGCCCGAGACCGCCGGGAAGCTCTTGACGAAGCGGCGCGAGAAGGCGCGGTAGCCGGAAAAGATATCGGTGAAATCAGGGCCGAAGATCGTCCGGTAGAGCAGGTTGAAAAGCCGGTTGCCGAGCGCATGGCCCTGGCGGCCGGCATCGGCATGCACGTCGCGCCTGGTTCCCACAACCATGTCGGCGCGCTCGGTCAGCAGCGTGCGCACCAGTTCCTCGGCGTCACTTGGGGCATAGGTGCCGTCGCCGTCCGCGATGATGTAGATGTCGGCTTCGATGTCGGCGAACATCCGGCGCACGACGTGGCCCTTGCCCTGTCGCCGCTCGCGAACGACATGCGCGCCGGCCAGCATCGCCTGCAGCGCGGTCCCATCGGTGGAATTGTTATCGTAGACGTGGATCGCGGCTTCCGGCAGCGTCGCCCGGAACCCTCGCACGACAGAACCGATCGTCGCCGCCTCGTTGTAGCAGGGAAGCAGGACGGCTATCTCAGGATTACCGCGGCGTAATGGGGCCATGACTCTACTCGTTACACAAAAGCCGTGCCGAGCCTAATCGCCCGGCGTTAATAAGACCCTATGACGCAGGCAAAATCGGTCGCGCCGGCAGCCGGCTTTACACTTTCTTGATCGGCGACGGCTAGGGTCGGCCATCCGGAAACGAACCGCTAACCACG
This sequence comes from Rhizobium sophoriradicis, assembly GCF_003939025.1. Classification (GTDB taxonomy): domain Bacteria; phylum Pseudomonadota; class Alphaproteobacteria; order Rhizobiales; family Rhizobiaceae; genus Rhizobium; species Rhizobium sophoriradicis. The sequence goes on along the minus strand of NZ_RQIH01000013.1, from coordinate 210,870 downwards.
ATGAACGCCGTACAGCCGATCACCAACGCATCATCCGCGACCGATATCCCGAGCGGCGGCATCCGCGGCCTGCTGATGCGTCTGTGGCCGACCGTCATCGCCTATAGCGTCATTCTCGCCGCCGTCATCGTCGTCACCAAGCTCTATGGCGCTACCGATTACGTCGGCCCCGACAATGACGATGGCATGCGCCTCGTCGAGGTGCGCGATTTTCTCGCCGGCCAGGGCTGGTTCGACCTGATGCAATATCGTCTCGGCCTCAATGGCGGCACGCTGATGCACTGGTCGCGGTTGATCGACCTGCCGATCGCCTCGCTGATCTGGTTCTTCGGCCTGTTTGTGCCGCGTGAGACGGCCGAGGCGCTGGCGCTCGGCGTCTGGCCCGTATCGCTCATCCTGCCCGCCATGCTCGCCATGGGGGTTGCGGGCCGGCGCATCGGCGGCGTTGCCGGCATGCATATCAGCCTCGGACTGACCGCGCTTGCGATCTACACGGGCAACCGGTTCGCGCCGGGCGCCATCGATCATCACAACGCGCAGCTGGCGCTGGTCGCGACGATGACGGCGATGCTGCTGGATCCGAAGCGCGGCGGCTGGAGCTATGCGGTTGCCGGCATTGCGGCCGCCATCGCCATCGCCATCGGCGCCGAGACGACGCCCTTCGTTGCCGCCGTCTGCCTGACGGTCGCCGTTCTATGGGCATGGGAGGGCAAGGATTTCGCCGTCGCCGCCCAGTCCTTCGGGCTTGCGCTGGCGATTGCAATCAGCATTCTCTTTTTCGCAACGGTCCCGCCGCGGCTCTATTCGATGGTTACCTGCGACAATCTCTCGCTCGGTTTCTACAGCCTTGCGGCGATCGGCGGCGGGCTTCTGCTGTTTTGCGCGGTGTTTGCGAGCGGACTGACCAGGCCGCTGCGCTTTGCGGCGCTGGTCGTCGTCGGCGCCGGCGTCCTCGGTTCGGCTGTCGTGATTGCGCCGCAGTGCCTGAGCGATCCGCTGGCCGGTCTCGATCCCATGCTGGTCGAACTCTGGCTGCGCAATGTCTCCGAGGCGAAGTCGATCTTCGCTTTGGCGCGCAACGAACCTTTCGATATCGGCGCTTTCTATGCGGCCGGTCTTTTCGGCATCGCCGTCTGCACCTTCCGCATCGTTCAGCGCGACCGCGTGCAGATTCACCTTGTTCTGCTGTTTCTGCTTGCAATCAGCTGGGCGATCGCGCTCGTCCAGGTGCGCGGCTCGACCTTCTCGAACCTCATCTCCATCCTGCCGATTGCCCTGCTGATTATCGATATCAGGCGCATCTCCAACAGTGACAGCGAAAATGTCGCCGTCGCCTTCGTCTATGTGATGACGGTGCTGGCAGGCGTCCCCGCCACCTGGGCCGTCGGCGGTGGGCTGATCTCGCTGCAGATGAAGAATGAGGCGCAGGAGGAGGCGTCGGAACCGGCAAAGGAAAAGACCTGTGCATCGAGAGAGGCGCTGGCGCCGCTTGCCGGGCTTCCTGTCGGCCTCGTCTCCGCGCCATCGGAAATGGGTGTCGCAATCCTCCGCTTTACGCAAAACCGGGTTCTCTCGGCCCCCTATCACCGCAATCAGGGCGGCATGCTGACGGAGTTGCATATCGGCATGGCTGAGCCGCGGGAGGCGGAAGCTTTTCTGAAGGGGGCGGGCGTCACGACGCTTGCCTTCTGCCCTGGTGATCCGCAGACGCGTCAGCTCGCCAAACTGAAGCCGGACGGCCTCTATGCGCAGCTCGGCAAGGGAAATATTCCGCCCTATCTGGAGCCGCTCCCAAAAGCGGCGGACGCGGCCGTGCAGTTCTTTCGTTATCGGGCGGCGACGAATTGACGCCGGCGATCATCATGACGGCAAATCGTTAGAGCCTTTCCTGGTTAGATTGAAGCATTCTGCCGGAGCAGGTTTTCGTCGGGGCAGAGGCGATTGGCGACGGGCATACCCCAAGGTATGTCCGAGCCGATCGCCTCTGATCCTGGCGGAAAGATGCCCGGCCCTTCGGGTTGGCTGAAACGGGCCGGCTGATCGACCGGCCGGCTTGGCCGTAGAGCTGGGCTACGACGCGCGCCGGCCGGTCGACCATCCGACTCCGTTTGAGCCAACAGAATGCTTCAATCTAACCAGGAAAGGCTCTAATGGGAAACACGCGGCGCGCGAAAGCGTGCATGGGCGTAGAGCCCGAGCACGTAAAGGATCAGGCCGCCATTGTAGCCGAGAATGGCATAGAGTAGCGCCAAAAGCGACACCGGCCCGGGCGAGGTTATCGCCGCCAGCGCAAATGTGATGCCGATCAGCGCGGCGATCAATGCGATCGCTGCGGCCGAGCGCATTTGCGCGGCGCTGATGCCCAATGCTGCTGCTGTGAGAATTATCATTTCAGCACCTTCCCGAAGAGAACGAGGGGAAGCATAGGAAGCGCCAGCTAACAAAGATTTACCGGTCATACCGGCCGAAAAGCCTTTGCTTTGCGGTGGTTAGCAATCCCTTTCGACTGAAACGCATAGTCTAACTATACGTTCCCGTGCGAAACAGATTTACTCGATTTTGTTGCGTTTTTTTCGCGCTCAACGCACGCCTGTAGGAGAGACGGAGATAAGCGCCCGCCCTACGGAGCCTCTTGACCGTCCGCTCGCCTGCCGGGGAAACCGGCCCCAGCCACGATCGCGACCTTCCTGTTTGCCGCCGATCGACATAGAAAGAAGGGATGAGCAACCTCTTCGACAGCGATTCGCCGACCAACCTTGCCGAATATTCGGTTTCGGAGCTTTCCGGCTCGATCAAGCGCACCGTCGAGACGGCCTTCGACCAGGTTCGCGTGCGTGGCGAAATCTCAGGCTATCGTGGGCCGCACTCCTCGGGCCATGCCTATTTCGCGCTGAAGGACGATCGCGCCCGCATCGATGCCGTCATCTGGAAGACCACCTTTTCGCGGCTGAAATTCCGTCCGGAAGAGGGCATGGAAGTGATCGCCACCGGTAAGGTCACCACCTTTCCGGGCTCCTCCAAATATCAGATCGTCATCGAGACGCTGGAGCCGGCCGGCGCCGGCGCGCTGATGGCGCTGATCGAAGAGCGCAAACGCAAGCTCGGCGCCGAGGGCCTGTTCGATGCCGCCCGCAAGAAGCGGCTGCCCTTCATGCCCAAGGTGATCGGTGTCGTCACCTCGCCGACCGGCGCCGTGATCCGCGATATTCTGCACCGCATCTCCGATCGTTTTCCCGTGCATGTCCTCGTCTGGCCGGTCAAAGTCCAGGGGGAGGGGGCCGGCGAAGAGGTGGCGAACGCCATTCGTGGCTTCAATGCGCTGGAGCCGGGAGATGCGATTGCCCGTCCCGACGTGCTGATCGTCGCGCGTGGCGGCGGCAGCCTGGAAGATCTCTGGAGCTTCAACGATGAGATCGTCGTGCGCGCCGCGGCCGAAAGCCGGATTCCGCTGATCTCGGCGGTCGGTCACGAGACCGACTGGACGCTGATCGACTATGCCGCCGATATCCGCGCCCCGACGCCGACCGGGGCTGCGGAAATGGCGGTGCCTGTCAGGGCGGAGCTCGAGGCGCAGCTTGCGGCTCTTGCCGCCCGCCTGCAGGGCTGCATGAACCGGCAGATGGATCAGCGCCGCCAGTCCGTCCGTGCCCTGATGCGGGCATTGCCGTCGCTCGATCAGCTTCTCGCTTTGCCGCGCCGTCGCTTCGACGAGGCAGCCGCCGGGCTTGGCCGCGGACTGGCGCTCAACACCATCAACAAGCGGCGCGGTTTCGAGCGTGTCGCCTCGCATCTGCGCCCCGACGTGCTTTCCAACCGCATCGCCGAACGCCGCCAGACGCTGAACGAGCGCATGGCGCGGGCCGAACGCACCGTGGAGCGGCTGCTCGACCGCTCCAAATCGCGCATCGATCGCGCCGAAGCCATCCTCGCCTCACTGCCGGCGCGGTTGAAGACACAGACCGCTCGCGGCCGTGAGCGCCTGGGCAATTTGACCCGCCATGCCGATACGGCAATCCGCCATCAGCTGACGCGCGCCCGCGCCGAGCTTTCCGCGCAGGATCGGGTGCTGCAGTCGCTCTCCTATAAGAATGTGCTGAAGCGCGGCTATGCCGTCATCCGCGATGAGGATGACAGGCCGGTCTCGCAGGCCGCGACTCTCTCCGCCGGCACAGGCATCGCCATCGAATTCGCCGATGGCCGCGTCGGCGCGATGACCACGGAAGGCGGCGCTCCGCCTGCCGGCGCCAAGAAGCGCAGCGCCAAACTCGCAGAGCCGCCGAAGCAGGGAAGCCTGTTCTGACGATGCGAATCCTCCTGGTGCTTGCCCATCCGCTGCCGGAAAGTTTTGCCGCCTCGGTGGCGCGCACGGCTCGCGACGCCTTGGAAGCCTCCGGCCATGTCGTCGACCTGCTCGATCTCAACGCCGAGGACTTCGATCCGCGCCTGTCCGAGGCGGAACGCCGCGCTTATTTCGATGTGCCTTACGATACCACGGCGGTCGCCGATATCGTCGCCCGGCTGCGGTCGGCCGATGGTCTCGTCCTTGTCTTTCCGCAATGGTGGTTCAATTTCCCGGCCATCCTGAAGGGTTTCTTCGATCGCATCTTTGCGCCGGGTGTGGCCTTCACGCACGATGCCGCCGGCGGCCGCATCGTGCCTCAGCTCACTAATATCAGGCTGCTTTATGCGCTGACGACGACGGGCTCGTCCTGGTGGCTGGTGCATCTCTACATGGGCAATCCCGTTCGCCGCCTGCTGAAGCGCGGTATCGCCAAATTCTGCTCCAGGAAAGTCGTCTTTCGCATGCTGAGTCTGCACGACATGGATCGCGCGACCGAGGCCAGGCGCAAGGCGCATCTGGAGCGCGTCCGCAAGGCACTTTCCGCCGTTTGATTATTCGAAATCCGACAGGAATTTCTTGAGCAGCCGGTCGAACTCGGCCTTGTCCTCGGCTGTCAGATTGCGGGTCAAGCGCTGCTGGTTGGCGACATGGGCGCCGACCGCCTCTTCGACGGTCGCAAGCCCCTTTTCGGTCAGCGCGATCAGCACGCTGCGCCTGTCGTCCGGATTGAGGATGCGCTCGACGAAGCCGGCTTTCTCCAGCTGGTCGATTCGATTGGTCATAGTGCCGGAACTGACCATCGTCATCTTCAGAAGCTCGCCGGGCGAGAGCCGGTGAGGAGCGCCGGAGCGGCGAAGCGTGGCCAGCACATCGAAGGCTGAGGTCGAAAGCCCGTGCTGCATGAGCACGGTTTCCACTTCACGGCTGAGATGGGTGCCGAGACGCTTCAGGCGCCCGAGAATGCCCATCGGTTCGACATCGAGGTCCGGCCGCTCGCGTCGCCATTGCGCCAGGATCCTGTCGACATGATCTTGCTTCTCTTCACTCATGCCACATCGATATCAGCAAGTATCTTGACGTCAAGATAAATTGCGCTATCTTGAATTTTATCTTGGCGTAGAGATTCTTGATATGAAGACAAATTCGCGATATCTCGCCGATGTGCTGATCACCGCCATCGCTCCGGCCATCTGGGGCAGCACCTATTTCGTCACCACATTCTTCCTGCCGCATGGCTATCCGCTGACTGTTGCCATGCTGCGCGCCCTCCCCGCAGGCCTGCTTCTGCTTCTCATCGTCCGCAAGCTGCCGACGGGGGTGTGGTGGGGCCGCGCCTTCATTCTTGGCGCCCTCAACTTCTCGTTCTTCTGGGCGATGCTCTTCGTCTCGGCCTACCGTTTGCCGGGTGGCGTGGCCGCCACGGTCGGCGCCGTGCAGCCGCTGATCGTCATCGCCTTGTCGCGCCTTTTTCTCGGCAAGCCGATCCGCTTCCTCGCAGTCATCGCCGGCCTGATCGGCATGTCAGGCGTGGCGCTGTTGGTGCTGACGCCGAATGCGGCGCTCGATCCGGTCGGCATTGCCGCCGGTCTCGCCGGGGCGGTGTCCATGGCCTTCGGCACGGTCTTGAGCCGCCACTGGCAGCCGCCCGTTTCAAGCCTGACCTTCACTTCATGGCAATTGACCGCTGGCGGCATCCTGCTCGTGCCCGTTGCCTTCCTGTTGGAGCCGGCGCTTCCCGTGCCGACGCCAGCCAATATTCTTGGGATCGCCTATCTCGGCCTGATCGGCGCCGCCTTCACCTATCTGCTTTGGTTTCGCGGCTTATCGCGCATCGAGCCGTCGGCCGCGGCATCGCTCGGCTTCCTCAGTCCCGTTGTCGCGACCCTGCTCGGCTGGCTGGCGCTCGGCCAAAGCCTGACGCCAACCCAGCTTGCCGGGTTTGCCATGGTATTGATCAGCGTTTGGCTCAGTCAGCGGAGCCTGATGCCGAAGGCGGGTGTCGTTACGCCCACTCGCCCTGCCGCATCACCGCAACCCGCGATCCGTCAGGCTTGACGCCGTCGATATCGACCTTGTCGGAGCCGATCATCCAGTCGATATGGATGAGGCTGGAATTGCCGCCCTGCGCCTTGATCTGCTCCTGGCTCAATGTCGCGCCATCGAGGAAGCACTTGGAATAGCACTGGCCGAGTGCGATGTGGCAGGAGGCGTTTTCGTCGAACAGCGTGTTGTAGAACAGGATGCCGCTCGCCGAGATCGGCGAGGAATGCGGCACGAGCGCCACTTCGCCGAGGCGGCGCGCGCCTTCGTCGGTATCGAGCACCTTGTTCAGCACTTCTTCGCCGCGTGACGCCTTGGCCTCGACGATGCGCCCGCCCTCGAAGCGCACCTGGATATTGTCGATCAGCGTGCCCTGGTGTGAAAGCGGCTTGGTGCTCGAAACATGGCCTTCGACGCGCAGCGCATGCGGCGTGGTGAAGACCTCCTCGGTCGGGATATTCGGATTGCAGGTAATGCCGTTCTTGGCGGTGGAAGCGCCGCCATGCCATTCGTGCCCGTCGGCGAGACCGACGGTCAGGTCGGTGCCCGGCCCCTTGAAATGCAGCGAGGCGAAGCGCTCGCCGTTCAGCCAGGCGGAGCGCTTGGCGAGATTGGCATTGTGTTCGGCCCAGGCAGCGATGGGATCGTCCAAATCGACGCGCGAGGCGGCAAAGATCGCTTTGGCGAGCTTGGCGATCGCGATTGTTTCAGGATCGTCAGGGAAGACCACCTTGGCCCATGACGGATTGGGATAGGAAACGATGTTCCAATTGATGTCGAAATTGGCGATCTTCTCCAGCGCCGGCTTGTAGGCGGTGGAGTTGGCGCGATTGGCGCGGCCGACCTTGCCGGCGTCCTGCTCGGAGAGCAGCAAAGGATTGTCGCCGGCAACCGCAAGACGGGCCGCACCATTGGCATAGGCCTTGGCCATGCCCTCATAAAGCCAGTCGGAGGCGCGGTCGAAACTCTCGTCGCTGCCGTACTGATAGCGCGAAAGCGTGGTTTCCTCGTCGGAATAAAAGGTGCTCACCAGCCCGGCGCCGGCCTGATAGGCGTGCTTGGTGATGAGGCGCACGAGCGGCAGCGCCACGACCGGCGCGGTGATCACCAGATCCTGGCCCTTCTGCAGCTGAAGGCCGACCTTGACGGCAACTTCCGCAAGCTTCTCCAGCTTGGCGGGATCAACGGTGTTCTGGGTCTGGGGCATGAAATTCATGGTGCAACCTGCCTCTTGTCGTCGACGGTGGGTGGCTGGAAGACTTAGACCCGTTTGCGGCGAAATTGAAGCGTGCCACATCCGAATTGATGGCGGCCGGGTGCTTATCCGGCCGCCTGGCGCGCTTAAGCGGCAGCGGGCAGCCTGAGCAGGATCGAGTTATGTTTCTCGAGGAACTCCGTCAGCCGTTGCGGATAGTCCTCGCCGACTGCGTCCCGAACGCTTACCCGCGCCGACAGCGCCTTGCGCCAGCGCTTGACCCGGTCGAGTCCGTCGAAGATGCCGCCGTCGCCGAGCGCATCGAAGAGATCGAAATAGCGGAAGACCGGTGCGAAGACGGCGTCGACCAGGCTGAAGCTGCTGCCGGCGAAATAGGGTCCGTCCGCCAATGCGTCCTCGATCGTTGCGAATTTGGCGGCAAGCGCCTTGCGCTTGATCTCCAGCTGCGCCGCATCCTGCGCCGTCTCATAGCCCCAGAGATCGGAAAGCACCGACGAACCGAACTCCATCCAGCCGCGATGGCGGGCGCGGGTCAGCGGATCGGCCGGATGCAGGGCGGCGCCCGCCTGCGTTTCCTCCAGATATTCGCAGATGACGCTGCTCTCGAACAGGATGGCCTCACTGCCGTCTTCCTCCTCGATCCTCAGCAACGGCACCTTGCCGAGCGGCGAGATCTTCAGGAACCAATCCGGTTTATCGGCAAGATCGATGTTGATGCGTTCAAACTCCACGCTCTTTTCGACCAGCGTGATGGCCGCGCGCTGCACATAGGGGCAGAGGTGATGGCTGATGAGGGTAAGCCTGCTCATGAAAATCTCCTGGCGCTTTATGGAAGGGACCGTTGTCGCAAATTGCATGCAAATGCATCTAATATCGCTTGCAGCGAAATTCAAGATAGATGTAATTGCATTTATGTCCGAAAAGATGTTCAAGCCGAGCGAAGCCGTCATCTTAGCCTGGACGCGCATCATGCGCGCTCGCGAGCGCCTGCTCGGCGCAATCGAGGCCGATCTGAAAGCGACCGGCATGCCGCCGCTTGCCTGGTACGACGTGTTATGGGAACTGGCGCGCTCGCAATCCGGCAGGCTGCGTCCCTACGAGATAGAAGAGCGGACGCTGCTGACGCAGTATAATCTTTCCCGTCTGCTCGACCGGCTGGAAAGGGAGGACCTGATCCGACGCGAGGTCTTCGCCGAAGACGGGCGAGGTCGCTGGATCGTCATTACCGAAGCCGGGCGTCAGCTCCGCGAGCGCATGTGGGTTGTCTATGCCAGATCGATCGAGACCCATGTGGGCGGCAAGCTAGCCGAAAGCGAGGCGAGGTCGATCGCCAGCCTGCTCGACCGCTTTCTGTGATGTATCTCATCAGGAAGTATGCGGCGGTTCGGCGCCATGCCCTGATCAGGCGATCAGCGGCGCGGCAACGGCCTTCAGCGCCTTCAACGCCTCCTTCGGATCGAGCCGCAACTGCAGTCCGCGCTGACCGCCATTGATGTAGACGAGCGGTTCGGCCAAGGCAGCCTGCTCGATCGCGATCGGCACGGTCTTCTTCTGGCCGAAGGGGCTGATGCCGCCGACATGGTAGCCCGTCAGCCGCTCGGCATCGGCAGGCTTCATCATATTGGCCGACTTGCCGCGGAATGCGCCCGCAAGCTTCTTCATGCTGACCTCGCGATCCGACGGCACGACGACACAGACCGGTTTGCCGTCCACCTCCGCCATTAGCGTTTTCAACACCCGATGCGGGGCCTCGCCCAAAGCCTCCGCCGCCTGCAGTCCGACGCGCTCGGCGCCGGGGTCGTAGTCATAGGCATGCACGGTGAAGGCGACGCCCGCCTGGGAAAGAACTTGTGTGGCGCGGGTGGTCTTGGACATGGCTCAGCGCCCGAATGCGCCGGCGTAAATCTCCGGCTTGAAGCCGACGAGCAGCTTGCCCTTTGTCTCCAGCACCGGCCGCTTGATCATCGAAGGCTGGTCGAGCATCAGCGCGATCGCCTTTTCCCGCGTCAGATTCTGACGTTCGGCTTCGGGCAATTTACGGAACGTGGTGCCGGCGCGGTTGAGCACGGTATCGAGGCCGGCTTCGTCGATCCAGGCATCCAGATGGGCGCGGTCGATGCCTGACGCCTTGTAGTCGTGAAACGCATAGGCGACATCATGCGCTTCCAGCCAGCTGCGGGCCTTCTTCATCGTGTCGCAATTCTTGATCCCATAGATGGTGACGGTCATGCCCGCTCGATCTCCCTGTGATGACAGCGGGATAACATGCGTGACGGCCTGCGCAAACGTCGGCCGGCGCTCTATCCCCCAGTGCGTCGATAACCGCCCGGCTCAATTCTCCAGCGCGCCGGCCCTGCGTGACGCCTTGCTGGCGCCGCCGCAGGCGATCTTCATCAGGTCACCGCGCCGCCGCACCAGCCGGTCGGAGGTTCGGGTCAGGATCAGCCCGTCCTGCGGCGCATGCAGGTCGATGCTGCCATCAGGCTGACCCGGCCGGATGATGATCGTCGCGAGAAGTTCTCCTGCCGCAACGCGCTCGCCGATATTGCGATGGAAGAGCACGGCTCCGCCTTCGGGAGCGCGGATGATCTCGACATTGTCGAGCGGCACGGCCGGCCCGGAAAACGCGGCGGCCGTCGTCATCTCGCTCCGGACGATTCCCCGCGCCGAGAGAAACTGCCAGAGCCCGTCCGCATCCTTTCTTGCCAGCGCCGGATCGACATCGCGCTGGCCGCGCAGTTCGACGGTGACCGAAAGTTTGCCGGGCAGCCGCGGTCGGCGCTCCCCGGGAATTTCATATTTCCATGCGAAGCCGACGGCCTCCTCGAAGGCCGAGCTTTCGCCGTCCGAAAGCAGCACGGCTTCCATATCAAGCGCAGCGGCAAGATCGGCCGCCTCCGGCCAGAAGGCTTCGTCAATATAGGCATATTGCAGCGATTCGTCGTCGCAATGCAGGTCGAGGACGAGATCGGCGCCGAGCGCCATATGCAGGAGCTGTCGCTTCAGCCTGTTGGTAGCCGGGTAATCATCGAGGTCCTCGATCAGCGTCGACCGGTCGGCGATGGAGATCAGCGGAAAATCCCGGTTGAAATTGACGCGGGAGTCGAGGTCGAACCGACCCTGCAATTCGCCAAAATGTGATTGTGCCGCGCCGATCGGATTAGCCTGCGGTACGATGGTGATGTCGCCTGCGATCGCGCCTTGGCTTTCCGCCTGCCTCAGCCGTTCGCAGAGGAAATGCAGGAGCGCCGTTCCCGGCAGCTCGCCGGCATGGAGTGCCGCCTGGATATAGGTCTTCGGCGCCTTCGGATCGTGGCCCTTGAAGCGCAGCACCGGCAGCCGCCACTCCGTTCCCGGTGTATCGCCTGGAACGATGATCTCCGAAACGTCCATCTGTCCTTGCTCCGCCCTTGCTGAACCGAATTGATTTCCGAGGTTTACGCGCGGAAATCGCGGAAGCGCAAGGCTTGGTCTGCCGCGTCCTTTCCAAAACGCGACGGCGGATGCGCGGGCGAAGTCGAATATCTGGAACAAAAAAAGAACGCGACACGCAAGAATCGGGTTGAAACAGCGGCAATCCCGTAGGATTTTGGTCAGAATCGAAAACCCGGAGGCTCTGTCATGGCCGAGACGATCCACCACTATCTCATCTTCGAAACCGCAGGTGGTTTCTGCGGCATTGCCTGGAGCGACGCCGGCATCGTCCGTTTCCAGCTGCCGACGAAAACCGCGGAGGCAACCGAGCGGCTGTTGCTGCGCCGTCTGCCCGATGGCTTGCCCGGTGCGCCGACACCTCAAGTGCTTGAGACCGTGGCGGCAGTGAAGCGCTACTTCCAGGGTGAGGAGACGGATTTTTCCGGCGTCGAACTCGATCTTGCCGGCCAGGATGCTTTTTTCAGGCAGATTTATGCGGCGGCAAGGCGCGTCGGCTGGGGCCGCACGACCACCTACGGCGCACTGGCCAAAGAGCTGGGCGCCGGGCCGGAAGCGGCCCGCGACGTCGGCCAGGCGATGGCGAAGAACCCAGTCGCGCTGATCATTCCCTGCCACCGGGTGCTGGCGGCCGGCGGCAAGATCGGCGGCTTCTCCGCTCCCGGCGGTTCGACGTCGAAGACCCGCATGCTGGAGCTCGAAGGCGTCCATCTCGGCCCGCCGCCGCCCGCCCAGCAGTCGCTGGGGTTTTAGGCGGCGGCGTCCTGGAACAGGATGATTTTAGGCCCGGTCCGCCGAAAATCTGAATCCTGTTCTAAATTAAAGAGTTAGAGCATGATGTCGCCCGAAAACCGCTCACACTTTTCGGCATCATGCTCTAGTCGCAGAATCGATTGTTCAATGCGGGCTCGCCGTCGGCCGGATGATGATCTCGCTGACATCGACATCGTCAGGCTGGCTGACGGCATAGAGGATCGAATTGGCAACGGCCTCGGGGCTGATTGTGATCGCCCTGAAGGCTTTCATGGCGTCGCGCGCGGTCGTGTCGGTGATCGTGTCGGCCAGTTCCGATGTCGTCGTGCCGGGAGAGATGACGGTGACGCGGATGCGATCGGTCTCCTGCCGCAGCCCGTCCGAGATTGCACGGACTGCGAATTTGGTCGCGCAATAGACGGCCGCCGTTGGCGAGACGGCGTGGCCGCCGATCGAAGACAGGTTGATGATCTGCCCGGATCCCTGCGCTTTCATGATCGGCAGCGCGGCCGCGATGCCGTAGAGCACACCCTTGATGTTGACGTCGACCATCCGGTCCCATTCGTCGACTTTCAGGGCCTCGAGCGGCGAGAGCGGCATGACGCCGGCATTGTTGATCATCACATCAAGCCGGCCGAACTCGGATCTGGCAAAGCCTGCAAAGGCGGCAACTTCGGACCGGTCGGTGACGTCAAGCTTTCTGAGACGTATCGTCCCGCCCGTAGCTTCGATGTCGCCGGCGAGCCGCTCCAGGCGCTCGATGCGGCGGGCGCCGATTAGGATGTGGGCACCCGCCGCAGCCAGCACCTTTGCCGCGGCCTCGCCGATGCCGCTGCTGGCGCCGGTAATGGCAATGACGTTTCCTTCGATATCGGACATTTCAAGCTCCATTTTGTCTGTTGAAGTGTTTCTCGGGCGCGGCTCAGTCGGGGAAGTCGGCGCTGAGGGTCGTCTCCGCCCAGGCGTCGAAATTTGCCCGCAGCGCATCGAGCCGTTCGCGGGCGATCTTCAGGGCGGGCGCGCCGAGCAGCAGGCGCAATGGCGGCTCGTCGGCCTCGAACGCCGAGATGATGGCAGCGGCGGCCCGCGTGGGATCGCCGGGCTGTTTACCGGAGACCGAACGGGTGGCTTGGCGCCGCTTGCCTGACGTTTCGGCATAGTCATCGATAACAGTCTTGGATTCGATCATCGACCGGCCGGCCCAGTCGGTGCGGAAGGCGCCGGGTTCGAGGATCGTCACCCTGATGCCGAGCGGATTGACCTCATGGGACAGCGATTCCGACAGGGCTTCGACGGCGAATTTGCTGGCGTGGTAGTAGCCGGTCGCGGCGAAGGCGACGAGCCCGCCGAGCGACGAGACGTTGAAGATATGCCCGCGCCGGCGTGAGCGCATGCCCGGCAGGATATGCTTGGTGACGGCGACCAGGCCGAAGACATTGGTCTCGAACTGGGCGCGTATCTCTGCCTCCTCGCCCTCTTCGATCGCCGAGAGATAACCGTAGCCGGCATTGTTGACGGCGACGTCGATCGCGCCGAAATGCGCCTCGGCGTCGTGAACGGCGCGGGTGACGGAGCGGCTATCCGTGACATCGAGAGCGAGAGCAAGGGCGCGGTCGCCGTGTTCCGTTGCGAGATCCCGGAGGGTCTCGGGTCTGCGCGCCGTTATCGCGGCGCGCCAGCCACGGGCGAGAACCGCCTCGGCGAGCGCCCGGCCGAGACCAGACGATGCGCCAGTTATGAACCAGATGGGTGTGGTGGAAGACATGATCCTCATCCTTTCCGGTCGGATAGGGCCTTATTGAGCGAGCTTGTCATTTGCGGCGAAGCACCATGCCGCCGTGATGGAGGGTATTGTCGTCAACGAAATTACCATCGGCCGTGAAGCCGGTATCGTCCCAGTATTCGATGTGGGTTCCGGTGACTTCGTAACGGCCCCGATAGGCGCTCTCCCGCTTTCCTCGGGCCTCGTCGTAGCGACCGTTAGGCAGAAGCTGGTGGCGGACCCGGCCGTCGTCGGTGACCCACATGCCGACATAAGGATGTTGCTGCATTGTGTTCTCGCTTGCTTGTTGACGCGTGGATTGGCGGCCGCCGACACTGTCTGCGGCCGCCGGGCTGATCGCCGTGCCGGCCAAGGCGGCGGCGGCGCAGAAATGCAGAACGGATCTCAGGGCAATGTTTTGCATCCTTCTTCCTTTCGAGGTCAGGACCGCTGTTTCGGCGGGCTCGACAGAAAAGATAGGCGCACGAACTGAAGTGATTAAGTTGCCAATCCGCGATGGCTTGGTTAGATTTCTTAACCAATGGTCGACGATCTCGAAGGCATCTCAGTCTTTCTCGCCGTGGCGGAGGCGCGGAGCTTTCGCCTTGCGGGCGAGCGTCTCGGCGTCACCCGCTCCGCCGTCAGTCAGTCCCTGCAGCGTCTGGAGGATCGTCTTGGCGTCGCGCTCGTCCAGCGCACGACGCGCAGCGTCAGCCTGACTGAAGCCGGTGAGGTGTTCTTCGACGCGGTTCGCCCGTCGGTGCGGCAAGTCAGGGATGCGATGCAGACGGTGCGGGACATGCAGGCGCGTCCGAGCGGTCTGCTGAGGATCACGGTGTCCTCGATCGCCGAAAGCTTCCTGTCCGGCACGTTGCTCGCCGGTTTCATCGAAGCTTGTCCCGATGTTAAGCTCGATATCACCATCACCGACGAAGAATTCGATATCGTCGAGGCTGGTTTTGACGCCGGTGTCCGGCTCGGCGAGGTGATCGAACAGGACATGATCGCGATAGCCGTCTCCCAAGAGCAGCGCCAATGCCCGGCGGTTTCTCCTGCCTACATCAAGCGGCACAGCCGTCCGCGCCATCCCCGTGACTTGCAAAGCCATGCCTGCATCGGCTGGCGGCCTAGACCCGATACGGCGCCCTACCGCTGGGAGTTCACCGAAAACAATCGCGATTTCGACGTCGCCGTCGACCCTGCCGTCACAACGAACGATATGAGCATGATGATCCGCCTAGCCTGTGCCGGAGCCGGGATCACTTTCGGCATGGTCGAAACCTTCCAGCCCTATTTCGATCGCGGTGAGCTCGTGCCGCTGCTGGAAGATTTCTGCCCCCCCTTCCCCGGCTTTTATCTCTATTATCCCAGGCGCGAGCGGCAACCGCTGAAGCTGCGGGCGCTGGTTGAGCATATCAGGAAGTCCGCCAGGGGTTAGATACGGTCGAGCCCTGCCGAACTTGCGGTCGTCCAAGCGAACTGAAGTCAGTTTTTCCGGGCGAGGGATGCGACGGCTCGTGCCGGGCATACGCCCCGGCTCAAGGTTGCTCCTGGCACGCGGTTTTGCTATTTCCCATCGCCAAGGATCAGGGGCGAGGGGCGTCCTGTTGCCGGAGAAGCCATGCTGGACGACGTCTTTCGCATTCCAACCAGGGCCCTGATCCGCCAGGGTGGGCGGGCCTGCTTTTTTCGTCTCGTCAATACGAGCCCCCTGTTGATCCAGGTGCAGTCGGGAACCAAAATCGTCATGGCGGATGACAAGGTCTTGCGCCTTGAGGCGGGCGATTATGCGCTGCTGCCCGACTATCGACCGTTGACGATGGAGAACATTCCAAAGGCGCCGCGGAAGTATCAGACCCTGGCGCTTCCTGTTCCAAGACAGCTCTTCGAGGATGCCTATATCGCCATGGGTTCGATCGCCGTTCCCTCGCGGCCGCTCCCGGCAAGCGCCTCGAACCTGCCGGAGGAAGCGGCGGCATTGTTTGCCTATTGCTGTCAGCCAGGCAATCTGACGGGGCTCCCCGGCGCCATTGCCAAGGCTCGATTGATGGAACTGATCACCTGGTTCGCGCTCTGTGGAGCGGTGCTCGGCCGATGCGAAAGTCCTCGGCTCGAGGACCGGCTGAGGCAGATGATTGAAAGTGATACGGCTTTTGATTGGACGCTGGGGCACGCGGCGCGCGCCTTCAACATGAGCGAAGCGACGCTCCGGCGTAAGCTCGCCGCCGAAAAGACAAGTTTCAGCGAGATATTGAGCGATACAAGGATGAATCGCGCCCTCGCCCTCATTCAAACCACAACCCTGCCGATGGCACAGGTGGCGCTCGAGGTCGGTTACGATTCGCCGTCGCAATTTTCGGCGCGGTTCAAGGAGCGGTTCGGTGTCAATCCGCGCCATGTGCGGGGCGGTGCTGAGCGTTTTGAGCGGATCGGGGCAGAAGTTGAGCATAGCGGGGCAGATGCGCTGCCGTGATAGCGGTAGTTTTCCCGCATTATCAACCGCAGGAAAACAACATGCGTCTTATTACAACAGCACTTCTGGCCGCCTCCGTCTTTGGCGCCACGGCCGCCCAAGCCGAAATGAAGCTCACTTCGAAAGACCTGACTCCAGGTCAGACCATGGCCGATGCGCAGGTCTTCAACAGCTTCGGCTGTACGGGCAAGAACATCTCGCCGGAACTCAGCTGGTCGGGTGCTCCAGAGGGAACCAAGAGCTTCGCCGTCATGGTCTACGACCCGGATGCTCCGACCGGTTCGGGCTGGTGGCATTGGTCGGTGTTCAACATTCCGGCAGACGCCTCAAAGATTGCGACCGGTGCCAGCGGAGATAAGAAGCTTCCGGCAGGCGCCGTGGAAGGCCGTACGGATTTCGGTACATCGGGATATGGCGGCGCATGCCCGCCGGTCGGCGATGCGCCGCACCATTACCAGTTCACCGTCTACGCGCTGTCGGTCGACAAGCTGCCGCTTCCAGATACGGCGCCGGGCGCGATGGTTGGCTACTATGTCAGGGCAAATACGCTCGACAAGGCCTCAATCGAGGTCACTTACGGCCGCTGACCGTAGTCACGGCCATTGTCCCTATCGAACGCCGCCGGCTGAGGAAACCTTGGCCGGCTGCTGGGGATTGGGAAATCAAGCAGGAACGTAGACCAGCCGGATCACATTCTCGTCAATCCGGTCATTGGCCACAAGCCGTAGCGGCGGTCGGGGTCCGGCGAAATATGGCTTGCCGTGACCGAGCACGACGGGGTGCAGATAGATAATATACTCATCGATCAGGCCAAGACCGGTGAGGCTTTGCGCCAGGTCCGGGCCTGCCACTTCGATCTCCCCGTCGCCTTCGGCCTTCAGCTTGCGGATAGCAGTCTCAAGATCGCCCTCGACCAGCCTGGCGTTGGGACCGACCGATTTCAACGAGCGCGAGACGACCCATTTCGGCTGGTTTCGCCAGGCGGTCGCGAAGTCGCGTTCGTCTGCGTTCCACTCATGATGATCGTCATCCCAGTAACGCATGATCTCGTACATTTGACGACCGTACACGCTGCCCGCTTGCCTCCGCGTCGACTCGACGAAGTGACGGAAGAGCGTGGGGCTTGGCCCGAACGCCATATGATCGACGTAGCCGTCCAGGGACTGGTTCATTCCGAACACGAGCTTGGCCATGCTCACTTCCTTTCCTTCAAGGGTGCATCCGCATGGAGTCGGATTGCGCTGCGCGGTCGGTCAAAGCTTAGATAAACTGCTTGTGAATTGCAATCAGATTTTCCCAGGTGAACCACTCCTGGACGGCAAAACGGGCGCGAAGCGGCCGTGCCCATATGCGCCTTGGGGCTAC
This sequence comes from Rhizobium sophoriradicis, assembly GCF_003939025.1. Classification (GTDB taxonomy): domain Bacteria; phylum Pseudomonadota; class Alphaproteobacteria; order Rhizobiales; family Rhizobiaceae; genus Rhizobium; species Rhizobium sophoriradicis. The sequence continues at coordinate 193,487 of NZ_RQIH01000013.1, read as the reverse complement.
GCGCCTATCGTGATGCAAAGCGGTTCTTTGCCGGATCGGTGAACGGCATGAACAGCGCGACAAGCGTGCCTTCCGGATCGCGGAACTGCATCGAACGATTTCCCCACGGCATCAGTTTGGGCGCATGAACAAGGTCGACTTGATCCTTCAACCGGGCGTATTCGGCGTCGACATCGTCCACCATGAACTCGATGATCGCCGTTCGGTTGGCACCGGCCTCGGCGCTGCCTTCCTTGAAGAGCGAAACGGTTTCCATGCTGCCGATGGCAAGTGTCGCCGAAGGGGTGACGATCTCGGCGAAGACCGGCGCCAGCCACTCGGCCGAGTGCAGGGTGACCATTTCGTAGAAGCCGACCATAGCCTTGATATCAGCGGCGATCAGTCGGATTGAGGTGAATTTCATAACTGTCTCCTTTCGACAAGACCGCAGAGCTACGCGCAGCATCGCTGAGGGCCTTGTCGCACAGGCCTGTTGCCAGCATTATGGCAACAGGAGTCAACAGCAATGCGCAAAGCCGATCGCCTGTTTCAGATCATTCAGATCCTGCGCCGTACGAACCGGCCGGTGACTGCCGCGGCAATAGCCGAGGAGATCGAAGTGTCCAGGCGCTCGGTGTATCGCGATATCACCGACCTGATCGGCCAAGGCGTTCCCATCGTCGGAGAGGCCGGCTTCGGCTATGTGCTCGATCCTGGCTATGACATGCCGCCCTTGATGCTGACGCCCGACGAGATCGAGGCGATCGTGCTGGGTACGCAATGGGTCGCAACACGCGGCGATAAGGCGTTATCCGCAGCGGCACAGGACGTACTCAGCAAGATCGCCGACGTTATACCCGAAAGGCTGCGTCCATACATCGCCGAGCCAAGCGTTGGAGCAAAGCCTGGCAGGATCGCTCCGACGGACATGGTCGACTCGAACGAACTGCGGCGGGCAATCCGCGAAGATCGAAAGCTTCGCCTGCGCTATCGATCCGATACTGGGGAGGGGACCGAGCGGATCGTGTGGCCGATCATCCTCGGTTACGGTGAAGCAACGCGTTTGATTGTTGCCTGGTGCGAGCTGAGGCAGGACTTCCGTCACTTCCGAACCGATCGCATGATCGAGATCGAGGTGCTGGAAGCGACCAACGGCCTGCGGAAGGGCGACCTGCGTCGCCGCTGGGAGCGATGGCGCCAGGAGCAGCGCTCTCGCTCCGACCACTGATCGCAACGCGGCGGCAACACTGACGAAAACGACGCTATTGCCGCCTTCGGTCCGTCACTCCCACTCGATCGTGCCGGGCGGCTTGGAGGTGACGTCGTAGACCACGCGGTTGATGCCGCGCACCTCGTTGATGATGCGCGTTGCGGCGCGGCCGAGGAATTCCATGTCGTAGTGGTAGAAATCCGCGGTCATGCCGTCGACGGAGGTGACGGCGCGCAGCGCGCAGACGAATTCATAGGTGCGCCCGTCGCCCATGACGCCGACGGTCTGGACGGGAAGCAGCACGGCAAAAGCCTGCCAGATGGCGTCGTAGAGGCCGGCCTTGCGGATTTCGTCGAGATAGATCGCATCGGCCTCGCGCAGGATCTCCAGCTTTTCGCGGGTGATGCCGCCGGGGCAGCGGATCGCAAGGCCGGGGCCGGGGAAGGGGTGTCGGCCGATGAAGCTGTCTGGCAGGCCGAGTTCGCGGCCGAGCGCGCGCACCTCGTCCTTGAAGAGTTCGCGCAACGGCTCGACGAGCTGCATCTTCATGCGCTCCGGCAGACCGCCGACATTGTGGTGCGACTTGATCGTCACCGAGGGGCCGCCGGTGAAGGAAACGCTCTCGATCACGTCGGGATAGAGCGTGCCCTGGCCGAGGAAATCGGCGCCGCCGAGTTTCTTTGCCTCTTCCTCGAAAGTTTCGATGAACAGCCGGCCGATGATCTTGCGCTTGGTTTCCGGATCGCTGACGCCTTCGAGTTCGCCGATGAAACGGTCGGAAGCGTCGACGTGTAAGAGATGCAGATTGTAGTGCTCGCGGAACATGGCGACGACGTTTGCCGCCTCGTCCTTGCGCATCAGCCCATGGTCGACCAGGATGCAAGTCAGCTGATCGCCGACCGCCTCATGGATCAAAAGTGCAGCGACCGAACTGTCGACGCCGCCGGAAAGCGCGCAGATTACGCGTTTGTCGCCCACCTGCTTGCGGATCTCGTCGACCGCCTTCTGGCGATAGGCCGACATCGACCAGTCGCCCTTGATGCCGGCTATATTGTGAATGAAGTTGCCGATCAGCTTGGCGCCGTCAGGCGTATGCACGACCTCGGGGTGGAACTGCACGCCGTAATATTTGCGCTTCTCGTCGGCGATGAAGGCATAGGGCGCGTTGGAGGAGGTGGCGACCACCTCGAAACCGTCGGGCAGCGCCGTCACGCGGTCGCCATGGCTCATCCACACCTGATGGCGCGAGCCGGACGACCAGAGGCCCTCGAACAGCTGGCAGTCCTTATCGACATCGAGGAAGGCGCGGCCGAATTCGCGGTGATGGCCGCTTTCGACCTTGCCGCCGAGCTGCATGCACATCGTCTGCTGGCCATAGCAGATGCCGAAGACCGGCAGGCCGCTGTCGAAGATGATCTGAGGCGCCCGCGGCGATCCCTCGTCCACCGTCGAGGCCGGGCTGCCGGACAAGATCACGGCTTTCGGCTGAAGGCGCTTGAAGCCCTCTTCGGCCGATTGGAAGGGAACGATTTCGCAATAGACGCCGGCCTCGCGCACGCGCCGTGCGATGAGCTGGGTCACCTGGCTGCCGAAATCGACGATGAGAACGGAGTCGGGATGTGCTGTCTGGGTCATGTCGAGGCTTTAATGAAAAGCGCTTCGCCTGGCAATCCGGGAAATCGGCGGCATCCGGTTTTTATTGTTCCGATTGTCCCTCGCGCGTCTGCAATACGCGCGGCTTTCAGGGCCTAGAACCAGAAAACCCCGTCCTCCAGCGCCGTGAACAGGCTGTCGACGCCGTAGGAGAGCTTGCGGTCGACGATATGCAGATATTCGGTCCAGCCGGAGATGTGCTGCAGTTCGACGGCGCCGTCGGAAATGCCGCGCAGGCCGATCAGCGGCAGCTTGTAGCCCTGGCAGGCACGCAGCACCGCATAGGTCTCCATGTCGACCATGTCGGCGTCGATGTCGGTATAGGCAGCACCCGAGATGACATTGCCGCCCGTGGAAAGGCTTGCCTCCGCAATGCCGGGAATGCGCAGCGGCAGTTCGAGCGTCGCCGGCAGATCGAGGAAGGGTGTCCGGCCCTTTTCGAAGCCGAGCGGCGAGGCGTCCATGTCGCGGTAGGAAACCGAGGTTACCTGATAGATTTCGGTCTGCTCCAGTTTCGCCGAGCCGGCCGAGCCGAGCGAAACGACGAGATCCGGCAGGTCGTCGGCGGCATCGAGCCGCGCCAGCGTCTTGGTCAGCGCGACGGCTGCCTCGACCGGACCGACGCCGGTCATCAAGGGTTCGATGCGCGAACGCAGGAAGGGGCCGTATTCGGCCTCTGCCGCCATGACGAACAGCATGGATTTTCCCGCGACCGATTTCAGTTCGAACTTCATCCCGTAATTCCTTCTCTGCCGCGGATGACCATCATCGTTCCGGTCATGGAGGCGATGAGTTTCGCCGGCCCGTCGCTGATCGCGTAGCCTCGCCCGTCGGCGACGATGATGGTGGAGCCCGGCTTGGTGATTTCGCCGCGAAACAGGAAGCGCTCGCCGCGTCCCGGCGACATGAGATTGACCTTGAATTCGATCGTCAGGATCGAGGCTTCCGGGTCGATCACGCTGTAGGCGGCAAAGCCGCAGGCCGAATCGAGCGCGGCGGAAATGATGCCGGCGTGCAGGATGCCGTGCTGCTGCGTCAGTTTAATGTCGAAGGGAAGCTCGATTTCGACGACGCCGTGCTCGACGCGCGTCAGCTCCGCGCCGATCGTCTGCATCGCCGCCTGGCGCGCAAAGTTGCGGCGGATTCGCGCGCGGAAATCGCCCCTGTCAGTCTCGCTCATGGCTGCCCCTCTCGAAGCCGGGAAAGTGGCATGGCGGGCCGGATTCGACAAGCTGGACATTGCTGAAATCGATCCGGACGGCGATTGAAACGTCAAGGCGTGTCGCCAGCGCAACCTTTCGCCGTGCTGTTGCCCCGTATGCCCCGCGAAGACGATTGCAGCTTCGCGCTCAGCGGGTATTCTCCGGCATTCTATCTCGAAATGAGGGAGCGCCGGCGCCATGACGACGATATCGCAATCGGTTCGGAATTTCGAGACCTGGCTGGCCGGCGAGCTCGGGGCCGATCTCGTCAAGGACGATCTTAAGGAAAAGCACGGGTGGATGCGCAGCGACGATTTCGTCTTCCTGCGCGCCACCTATTGGCGCTGGTGCGAAATCATCCTCGATATCTGCCCGGAGCTCGGCCGCGCGCCCGCAGTGCTGGCGATTGGCGATGCGCATCTGGAGAATTTCGGCACCTGGCGCGATAGCGAGGGCCGGCTCGTCTGGGGCGTCAATGATTTCGACGATGCGGCGGTGATGCGCTATGCGCTGGATCTCGTTCGCCTTGCGGCAAGCGCCATCCTGGCGCGCAACGGCAAGGGTCCCTCGGTTCGGATGATCGGCGAGCTGATCCTCGGCGGTTATCGCAGAGGCCTTGAAAATCCGCTGCCCGTCATCCTCGAGCGCGACCACAAATGGCTGCGCAAGGCGCTGATGCTGCCGAATTCCGAACGCCGGGAATTCTGGGAAAAATGCGAGATGCTGCCTGCGGGCAAGAAGAAGGCGCCGGCAGCCTATAGCGAGGCGCTCGCCGGCGCATTGCCGCCCGGGGCAGGCTCCTTCACGGCCAAGCCGCGCAGCGCCGGCACCGGCAGCCTCGGCCGCCCGCGTTTCGTCGCCTATGCCGAATGGCAGGGCGGGCCGGTCTTGCGCGAGGCGAAGGCGCTGGTGCCGTCGGCCTGGTCGCTTCGCCACAGGCCGCTTGATGTGACGATCCGTGCGGGCGAAATCGCCGCCGGGCGGGCGCGCTCGGCCGATCCTCACTATCGCGTCTGCGGCCGCATCCTCGTGCGCCGGCTTTCGCCGAACAGCCGCAAGATCGAGATCGACAAGCATCCGGAGATCCTGCTTTCGCCGACAATGCTCGAATTGATGGGCTTCGAGATCGCCAATTGCCATTCCGATGATGCGGCTGCGGCCGCAGCGATCCTGCAGGATCTGCAGGCCCGGGGACCTGAATGGCTGCATGAGGCGGCAAGAGCCGCGGCATCGAGCGTCAGCGCCGAGCAGAAGGCCTATGCGCGCACCCGCTGAGAGACCCGGACGATGTGCTGATCCCAGGCGACATCGCTGCGCCTCGAAAGGAAATCGCCGTCATAGGAGGAGACGGCAAAGCCATCTCTCGCCGGCGCGATGCCGGCCGCCTCTGGAACGACGATCTCGGCCAGCACCTTGCCCGTTTTTGCGTCGATGGTCACCGAGGCGCCGCCCTTCGGCGAGGTGATGCCGACGAGACCTTCGCCGCGGTTGACGGCGATCGCGCCGACATAGTTGGCGAGCCTCCTCGTCGTCTCCTCCGGCAGCGCGACGAAGGAAAGATCCTCCCCCTTGGCGAAATGGCCGACGAGTGGCGGCAGATCCTTGCGGTGGCCTTCGTACTGGCAGGCGAACCAGATGCGGCCGTCGCCGTCGAGGTCGACATGGCGGGTCGACAGCTGCGACCATTCGGCCGGCAGCACGTGTTTTTCGATCAAGGCGCCGGTTGCCGCATCGATCAGCGCCAGCGACGGCTGCATCGCGGCGAGATTGAGCTTGGTGCGGCCGAAATCCGGATGTGTCTCGATGCCGCCATTGGCGACGATGAGAAGACGCCCGTCATCGGAAACCGTCATATCGTGCGGACCGATGCCATAGGTCTCGTATTCGCCGATGCGGGTGAAGCGATCGGTTGCGTCATAGAGACCGATCATGCCGCGATTGCCGTCGAAATCATTCTCGCTGGCGTAGAGGATCCGGCCATCGGGCGAGAAGGCGCCGTGCCCAAAGAAATGGCGGTCTTCCCGGGAGTTGATGACGATCGGCTCGCCCTTATCTCGTGGGTCGAAGATCATCGCATAGGTGCCCGGCCGGCGCGCGAAGGCGACCGTCTTGCCGGTGGCGGCGCTGAAGGCCATTCCGTGGGCGCGGGCGGGAAGCGCCACCTGATCGATGATCTCGCCACGCTCGGTCACGGTCGCGATGGCAAAGGAACCGTTTGCCGTGCGAATGCCCGAGGCATAGACCGCATCGGCCCGTTCAAGCGCCAGCAGCGACCTTGGCGCCAGGCTCGCCAGGAAGCCGATCCCTGCCGCCTTGACGAAACTGCGTCGGTTGATCGGGGCGCTTTGCATCATCGCTTCAGTCTCCGTCCGAAAAGGAAAAGCCGGCCGACAGCCCGATGGCCGCGCCATATTCGTCGCTGATCCTGGTGATCAGATCACGGCTTTCGGCCAAAAGCGTGTCGAGCTTGGCCTTTTCGGCATCGCTGGTGGCGGCGTCTATATCAGGATTGAGTTTCGGCACGCTGTCGAGCAGCGATTTGAAATCCTCGTCGATCGAAGCGGCAATCGACCGTTTGTCCGGCGGCAGAAGCTCGGCCATGCCGGCCTTCTGCCAGAGCGTGCGCAGTCCTTCCAGATTGGCGGCCATCGACTTCCACGTATTTTTCGAACGCCAGTAGATCGCCATGCGCGGCCGCGGCGCGGTGTCCTTGCCCTTGTAGAACTGTTCCAGCCGCTGATCGCGGACATTCTCGGCGCCGTGCACGAGAATGCCGAGCAGCGCGGTCACCGCCTCCTTGTTGTCCATGAAATCATTGCTCTGCGGGCCGGGGTGCTTCCAGCTCGCCTGCACCCCGTCCGGCTTTTCCCAGGCGGCGACGACTTCGCCGGCCTCACGCTGGATATTGCCGGCGACGGCGGCGCCGTAAAGGCAGCGGAAGCCGCCCTTCTGCCCGACGAGATTTTCCGAGCCGTTGCCGTAAAGCACGTATTCCAGCGCCGTCAGGCCCTGCAGCGCCACGCTCTTGCCGGCGATCGCATCGACCGTCGCATCCTTCGGATCGGCTTTGGCGATCAGCGCCTGCACCTGTTTCAGGCCGACGCCCTTGCGATCCGGATAAAACAGGATGTGCTCGAAGAGATTGTCCTGGATGACGGGCCCGGTCTGGACGATCTCGATGATCGACCAGTAGCGGATCGTATCGTCGAATGCGGATTTCGCCTTGTCGAGCGTCTGCTGCGTGCCGCCGTCGCAGAGATCCTTCATCGCCGTCGTCAGCCGGGCGGCCGATTGCTGCATGTTGCGATAGCCCGGGCGGATCACTTCGTCGACGGCGCGCTGCATGACGGAGGGAACGGCATCCTCGTTCATCCCTGCCGGAGGAGCGGCGGTCTGGGCGGCCGCCGATGTGGCAAGACCGATCAGAGTGAGGCAGAGCAGGGGGTGCCAAGGGCGCATCAAAGTGACTCCAGGAATGTAATCAGGGCCGCCCTGTCGTCTCGCGACAGGGCGGAGAAAGCGTTGCGGGCCTTTTCGGCTTCGCCGCCGTGCCAGAGGATCGCCTCGGTGAGATCCCGCGCACGGCCGTCATGCAGGAAAAAGCTGTGCCCGCTGATAGTACGGGTCAGTCCTATACCCCATAGCGGTGGCGTGCGCCATTCACGTCCGCTTGCAAGCCCGACCTGCTGCCCGTCGGCAAGCCCGTCACCCATGTCGTGCAGCAGAAAATCGGAATAGGGCCAGATCAGCTGGAAGGATTGCGCCTTGTCAGGCGAATCCCTGCGCGTGACGAATTTCGGCACATGGCAGGAAATGCAGCCGGTTTCGTAGAAAATCCGCTTGCCCTTCAGCGTCTCAGGGAAGCTCGCCCGGCGGCGGGCCGGCACGGCAAGATTTTGCGAATAGAAGGTCACGAGATCGAGAATGGGCCCCGGCGCTTCTTCCTCGCCCAGTCGTTTCTGCACGCCGGTCGGCATATCGAGGCATTTCTCCTCCGCCTTGGTGCAATCGCCATGCGCGTCCGGATGGTCGGGCGTGGAGATGCCGATATCGTTGGCGAAGGCGTCGGCATTCTGGTCGCGCACCGTGGCGTTCTGCGCCTTCCAGCCGAAGCGGCCGAGCGCGATCTCACGGCTGCGATGATCGCGGACGATCGCCGCCTTGCCGGAGATGCCGTCGCCATCGGCATCGTCGGGATCGGCATGGCCAAGGATGTCGGCCTCAGGGATCGCCTCGATCAGCCCGAGGCCGATCATGGCGGGGGCGACACGCGCCGAGATCGTCGTTAATGCATCGAAAGGTCCATAGGCAAGATCCGTCACCGCATAATGCGGCCGGCGCAGCGAGACCGTCTCCCCGTCGCCAAGCCTTACCGTTTCCTCATCGTAGCGGATCGCCATCCGCCCTTCGGCGGCAAGGCCGGGCACGGCAAGATCCTGCAGCTGACGGCCATAGACCGGATCGGGGAAATTGAGAATGTCAGCGCTTGCGATCGCCCTTTCTTCTTCCGGCGTCCTGGCGGCGCGGGAAAGCCGCAGGAACATCGAGACGGCGCTCGGCCCCCCCTCCGGCGGTTTGCCGCGGCCGTCATTGACATGACAGCTCATGCAGGAGCGGGCGTTGAAAAGCGGCCCAAGCCCATCGGAGGCCTGCGTCGAGGAGGGCGAGGAAACCCAGAGCTTGCGGAAGAGCGCATTGCCGAGCTTGAAATCCTGCTCTTCCTCGAAGGGGATATTGGCCGAAATATGCGAGAAGCTGTCTTCGGTGACCGGATCGACCGAGGTCGTCGCACCCGCCTGCATTGCTTCGTATTGTTCGGCCATGGAAAAATCGGCTGTCGGCCGCGTCACATCGGCGACGCGTTTCAGATCGGCGTCGGAAAGGTCGGTGCGTTTCGTCGGCAGATCGAAACCGGCGGCAAAGGCGACGGGCGCGCCTGCAAGCGCAGCGAAAGCGGCGATGCGGAGGGGTAAGGGAAGTTTTCGAGCGGCAAGTTCGAGGGTGCTGGTCCGCGCTTCCCTTTCGACTCCCACATTCTTGTGCTTGTCACAGGAATCCAGTGCGCCCAAGTCCTTGGGCGCGGAAGACTCCCCCCTGACCGAGTCATTCACGGCGCGGACGCGCCGTGGCTGGATTCCTGTGACATCCCTCGGGCGAGGCCCTGAGGACACAGGAATGAGGGAGGCAATAGATGGCATTTCAGGGTTCGGGCCGCCTCGGCTTTCGAAGCGGCCCGCCTTTTTGCTTATTTGAAGACGGCGTTAGGATTATCCAAGCTGTCGGAACCTTCAAGCTGAACCGTGCCGAGATCGAGTGCGGCAATAACGCGCTGGATCGACTTCGTCTGGTCGATCAGCCCGTCGATGGCGGCCTGGACGACGGCGTTGCCTTCCTTGTTGCCTTCGGCGATCATCTGGTCGTACTTCTCGACCGTCTCGCCGCGCTTGGCCATGGCGTTCATCGCATCGAGCGTCTTGTTGAGCTTGCCTTCCATCTCGGCATCGAGCGCCTTGTCCTTGGCGGCCACGAGGTCGTGCAGCGACGGGCCGCTGAGCTTGGTGCCGTCGACGCGGGTATAGTTGCCGGTATAGGCGGCGGCGATGCCGATCGCGTCGTTGAGATGCGAGTTGTAGGTATTGTCGGAGAAGCAATCATGCTCTTCCTCCGGATCGTGCAGCAGCAGCCCGAGCTTCATGCGCTCGCCGGCAAGCTCACCGTAGGAGAGCGAACCCATGCCCGTCAGGATCGCGACGAGACCGGCCTTCGGATCGGCTTCGACGTTCTTCGTCGCAGCCCCGTCCGGCTTCCAGCTGTCGGTCATTTCCTGCAGGTCGGAAACGAGCAGCGTAGAGGCGGACTTCAGATACTCGGCGCGGCGATCGCAATTGCCGTGCGTGCAGTTCTTCAGATCGTAATCCGTTGCGGGGCGATTGCCGGCGCCGGGACCGGTGCCGTTGAGATCCTGGCCCCAGAGCAGGAATTCGATAGCGTGGTAGCCCGTTGCCACATTGGCTTCGATGCCGCCGGCTTCCTGCAGCGTGCCGGAGAGGAATTCCGGCGTCAGCTTCGAGGCGTCGACATCCTTGCCGTCGATCTTGATCGTCTTGTTGGCGATGACATTGGCCACATAGAGGGAGTTTTCGTCGCTCTCGCTGCCGTAGGAGGGATCGACATAGTCGATCAGGCCTTCATCGAGCGGCCATGCGTTGACCTTGCCTTCCCACTCGTCGACAACAGGATTGCCGAAGCGGTAGACTTCCGTCTGCTGGTAAGGCACGCGCGCCTTGATCCAGGCATCCCGGGCGGCCTTCAGCGTCGCGTCGGTCGGCGCCTTCAGAAAGGCGTTGATCGCGGCATCGAGCGCCTTTGCCGTCGTCAGCGAGTCCTCATATTTCGCATGCGCCACATCGGCATAATGTTTCACCACGGCGGCCGCATCGGTGGCGGCATGCGCGGGAAGGGCGAGCAGGGTGGCGGGGGCAATCGCCAGCACGGCTGCGCGGAATTTCTTGAGCTTCATGATCCTCTCCTGTGACGGATCTTCCGTCTAATCGGGGCTCCGTCTCTTCGCGCAAAAGCAAACTGGTGTCAAACGCTCTAGTTTGGAATGATTTTAAGGATGGATCGGTGCCGGCAAGTCGGCTTTTTCTGGACCTCATCTGCTTGAAAAACCGGCAGCAACTGCGCTGGCGCAGCGTCATTCCGCCGCCCGTTACCATCGCTGCTAAGCGGCATCAGCCCTTCCGCTGCATGCGGCAGAAGAAGAAACCGTCCGTGTCGGTGGAAGCAGGCGTCAGCGTCACCGTCTGGGCGTCGGACGAGTGCGGCCGCGGGGCCTCTTTGCCGAAGAGCGCGTCCCAGGCGGGCAGGGCGCTGACGATCTGGAAATCAGCATTGCCGGCGGTAAAACGGCGCACCTGTTCCTCGTTTTCCTGAGGCAGAACCGAGCAGGTGACATAGATCAGCTCGCCGCCCGGTTTGACAAAGCCGCTCGCCTGCGCCAGCGCATCCTGCTGCTGGGCGGTGCGTTCGTCGAGGTTCTTTGCCGTTAGCCGCCATTTCGTATCGGGGCGGCGGCGCCATGTGCCGGTGCCGGTGCAGGGCGCATCGACCAGCACCTTGTCGCAGCGCCCGGCAAGGCCGGAAAGGCCCCTGGCGTCATCGTGCACCTGGACATTGCGCGTGCCCGCCCGCTTCAGCCGTTCGATGATCGGCGCCAGCCGCTTGCGGTCGGCGTCATAGGCGTGAACCTGTCCCTTGTTCTGCATGGCGGCCGCCATGGCGAGGGTCTTGCCGCCGCCGCCGGCGCAATAGTCGAGAATCTGTTCGCCGTCCTTGGCGAGCACCAGGTCGGCGACGATCTGCGAGCCCTCGTCCTGAACTTCGAACCAGCCTTTCTGGAACGAAAGCTCTGCCGTCACGTTGGGAAGGCGCGAGGCGCCTTCGCCGGCGGCAATCCGGATGCCGTAGCGGGCGATCTTCGCAGCATGTGCGCCGGCGCGTTCGAGCGCCTTGACGGCCTTGTCGCGGGAGGCCTTCAGGATGTTGGCGCGCAGATCGAGTGTTGGACGCGCCGCGAGCGCCTGTGCCTCTGTGAGCCAGCCGGTGCCGAAGGCCTGTTCGAAGGAGGGTTGGATCCATTCGGGAATATCGCCGCGTATATGCGGCGGCGCATCGTCGAGCGAGCGGCTCGCAAAGGCGGCGAGGGCATCAGCGGAAAGCGGCGGCGGCGCAAACTTGTCGTCCGCCAATTCGGTGGCGAGGCGATCGGGCGTGAAGCCCCATTGGCGGAACATCACGGCGTGGGCGATGGCCGCGGCGCTGTCGTCATTCATCAGCCACGCATGGGAAAGCCGCATGCGCAAGGCGTCGTAGACGATATTGCCGATCGCCGCACGATCGCCGGAACCCGCGAAGCGGTGCGCGAGGCCCCAGTCCTTGAGCGCGTCGGCGACGGGCCGCTTGCGGGCATCGATATCCGCGAGCACAGAAATCGCCCCTTCGAGGCGGCCGCCCAGACGCATTCACATATCTCCTATTGCCATGACCTGTGAACGATCCGCACACAGGCCGGGCGGACTGTTTACAAGTTTCAACCGCGTGGTAACCGCGATTGGCGGCAAGAGCAAGCGCCGGTCAGGGCGCAGCCGGTTGTGCGGCGCTGTACGCCTTAGCTGATCACCTGGTAGCAGACCTTCGCCGTGCCCGAGCTCACCATGCCGATATTCTGGGCGGCGGCGCGCGACAGATCGATGACGCGTCCACGAATGAACGGACCGCGATCATTGATGCGGACGACGACGGTGCGGCCATTGTTGCGGTTGGTGACCTTCACCTTCGTGCCGAACGCGAGCGAACGATGTGCGGCAGTCAAGATGGCGGGGTTCATACGTTCCCCGGAAGCAGTTTTGGAGCGAAGCGCGTACCATGAAGCACCGCCGCAGCCATTTCCAGCAAAACTCTCCGCCGGAAGCAGGAAAGAGCAGGCCGCAATAGTTACGGCAGCGATAATAGAACGACCTATTTTCTTCAAAACAGAGTATCCCTCAACTATTGAACTCACGCCCTTGCAGGCGGCGGGGCTTAAATCTGCTCAAAAGTGGCGAAAAAGTGCCGTTCTTGTTCACGGAGTGTTACAAACTGTAACATTTGTGAGCATATTGATATAATGACGGAAATAGGCAGCGACCCGTCAGAGTGGAAAAAACATAATGAAATCAGTAAAAAAGAGAATGAATTTTTCGGGGAGGAGCCTGCAGTGCCGCCATTCACAAAAACCGCGAAAATTCTTTTCTCGCTTTGCCAAATTTATTGCCACATTTGGGCAAATTTAAAGGCCGTTAACTATAATAGAGAGCGAAATTTGTCGCTCTGATCGCGCAAAGTAGGAATTTCCTACTCCTTTTGGGTGAGCCCGCCAGCCGTGGTCGCTACCGCCTCTAGCCGCGCCAGCGTCCGTCCTGCCACAATTGTGCAAGCGACATCGGAAAGGTCGGGAAAGAGAATTCGAAGCCCGCCTTCTTGAGTTTCGCATTCGAAACGCGCTTGTTTTCGCCGTAGAAGGTGCGTGCCATCGGCGTCAGTTCTGCGGCTTCGAAAGCCTGCTCCGGCGGCGGTTCGACGCCCATCAGGCGGGCCGCCTCGACAATCACATCCTGCGGCGGGCCGGGCCGGTCGTCGGTGACATTATAGATGCCGCCGAGGCCGCGTTCGGACAGGAAGCGGGTCGCCGCACCGATATCTTCGACGCGGATGCGGTTGAAAACCTGGTCCTTCTTGATCAGGCGCCGTGCCGTGCCCTTGTCCAGATTGCAGAAGGCGTTGCGCCCCGGCCCATAAATGCCGGAAAGGCGCAGCACCGCCGCCGGCACACCGCGCTCCCGGCCCATCGCCAGCCAGCCCTGTTCGGCCTCGAGCCGCTCCTTTGATCGTCCGGAAACCGGCTCGCAGGGCGTTTCCTCGCTCACCCACGCCCCCTTGTGATCGCCATAGACGCCGACTGTGGAGAGATAGCCGATCCATTCGAGCCGGGGCAGGAAACGGGCGCTGTCTTCGCCCAACAGTCGCAGCAGCGGGTCGGCCTTTCCGGGCGCGATCGATTGCACGAGATGGGTGACGCTCTCCAGCGCGCGGCATAAGTCGTCGTCCATGGTCTCGCCGTCGAACAGGAACGCGTCGATGCCGCCATCGCGCAAGCCCTCCATCTTGTCGGCCGAACGCGTGGTGCCGGACACGCGCACATCCTGTCCCGCGAAGGCCTTTGCGATCGCCGTGCCGGAATAGCCGCAGCCAAAGATCATCACATGCATCAGTCCACTCCCGCCAACCGCCATTCGTTCAGCACATCGTCGTCGCTCTCATCGGTCCTTTGTGCGGCAAAGATGGAGAATTCGCCAGCCTCCATCAGCCGCGAAAGCGCCCACACCGCCATGCCGCGCACCGCCGGGGCGGCATCGCCGGCGAGCTCGCGACATTGTGCAATGAGTGCCGTCTCGCCGGAATTGCCGGCGGCGATCAGCACATTGCGGATGAAGCGGTCGCGGCCGATCCGCTTCACCGGCGAACCGCTGAAGAAGGCGCGGAAGGCGGCGTCGTCGAGCGTCAGCAGAAAAGCAAGAGACGGCTCCTTCAGATCTTCCCGCGCCTTCAGCTTCATTTCGAAGGCGGAGATCGCGAACTTGTTCCAGGGACAGACGGCAAGACAGTCGTCGCAGCCATAGATGCGATTGCCGATCAGCGGCCTGAGATCGGGATCGATCGGCCCCTTGTGCTCGATGGTCAGATAGGAGATGCAGCGGCGCGCATCGATCTGATAGGGCGCCGGGAAGGCAGCCGTCGGACAGATGTCGAGGCAGGCGCGGCACGATCCGCAATGGTCCGTTTCCGGCGCATCGACGGCAAGGTCGGCGGTGGTGAACATGCTGCCGAGAAACAGCCAGGACCCATGCGTACGGCTGACGAGATTGGTGTGTTTGCCCTGCCAGCCGAGGCCGGCGGCCGCCGCCAGCGGTTTTTCCATGACAGGCGCGGTATCGACGAACACTTTAACGTCGGCGCCGGCGCGTGCCGCAAAACGCGTGGCGATCTCCTTCAGCCGGCCCTTGATGATGTCGTGATAATCGCGGTTGCGGGCATAGACTGATATCGCTGCCTTGTCCGGCTTGTCGAGGATGCCGCGCGGATCCTCCTCCGGGGCATAGTTGAGGCCGAAGACGACGACGGACCGGACCTCGCTCCAGAGCGTCAGCGGATCGCCGCGCCGCTCGCGCGTCTCCGCCATCCACTCCATCGTCCCGTGGCGCCCGGCATCGATGAACTGGCCGAGGCGCTCTTTCGCTTCCGGGATCGCATCCGGGCGGGTGATGCGGCACAGATCGAATCCCTTGGCGGCGGATTCCGCCCGGACGAACTCGGTCAAATTGTCGCGGCGGCGGCGCTCTTTATCATCATTGTCGGGCATGAAGCGCCCTCGTCAGAAATCCAGATCGGCATAATGCGAAACCGGGGTCAGGCCGCGCACGCGCTCCGTCAGCATCGGCCGGAAGGAGGGGCGCGACTTCAGCCGCTGATACCATTCCTTGACGACAGGGGCCTCGGCCCACTCGATTTCGCCGAGATAATCGAGGATCGAGATCGAGGCGGCAGCGGCAAGATCGGCATAGCTCATCCGCTCGCCAGCCAGCCACTGACGCGAGCCGGCAAGCCAGGTAAGATAACGCATATGCTGGCGGATATTCGCGCGTGCCGTGCGCAAAACCTTGGAATCCGGCGCTCCGCCGCCCTGATCGGTGGTCATCTGCAACTTGTAGACACGCTCGCGGGCGAGCGGTTTCGTCACGTCGTTTTCCATCTTCTGCATGAACCATTCGCTCAGCCGGCGAATTTCCGCCCGCTGGAAAGGGTCCTCGGCGAGCAGCCTCCGGTCGCGCTTCAATACTCCGTGCGTCTCGTCGAGATATTCGGAAATGACGGTCGCGCCACAAAGCGCGCGCATGCTGTCGTCGACATAGACCGGCAGCGTGCCGGCTGGATTGAGCGCCAGGAAATCCCGGCGCTTCTCCCATGTCTGCTCCTCGATCAGATCCGCCTGATAGCCGTATTCGGCCAGGATCAGCCGGACGAAGCGAGATGCGGAGGACATGGGATGATGATAAAGCGTGGGCATCGATACTCGGGCTTTATGATTGCTGTTACAGGACTGTGTGGCAGCTCGTTTATAGCGCCTTAGTCGTGACTCATTGGTTGAAGCTATAGGAGCTTGGCCCGGCCAATACAAGCGAATCGGCTTTCACGCCATCTGACAAGGGACAAAACAACCGTCTTGCGATTGAGGATAGATGCAGCGCCTGATCGGCTCTAGCGCTGTTCAAGTCCGACTGACATTTAAACCGGAGACAATTTATGGACTATATCAATGCCGTCCTTCTCGGTGTCATCGAGGGGATCACCGAGTTTCTGCCGATCTCGAGCACCGGCCATCTCATCATTGCGGAGCAATGGCTCGGCCATCGGTCGGACATGTTCAACATTGTCATTCAAGCCGGCGCCATCCTGGCGGTGACCATCATCTACTGGCGTCGCCTGCTAGATCTGGTGCTCGGCTGGCGCGAGCCGGCGAACCGTGACTATGCCGCCAAGCTGATTGTCGCCTTTCTCATCACCGCAATCCTTGGGTTCGTCGTTAAGAGACTCGGCTTTGAACTGCCGGAGACTGCGACGCCGATTGCCTGGGCGCTGATCATCGGCGGCATCTGGATGATTTTTGCCGAATGGGCGGCCGCGCGTAAGGCGCCTCATAAGGAGATCACCTGGCTCGTCGCCATCCTGGTCGGCATTGCCCAGATCGTTGCCGGCGTCTTTCCGGGAACCTCGCGCTCCGGCGCCACGATCTTCGTCGCCATGCTCGCCGGCACCGGCAACCGCGCCGCGGCGACGGAATTCGCCTTCCTCGTAGGCATCCCCACAATGTATGCCGCAAGCGGCTATGAACTGCTGAAGACCTTCAAGGACGGCGGCGCGGCCGGCGAAGACTGGACGGCGCTCGCCATCGCCTTCGTCGTCTCCACCATCGTCGCCTTCATCGCGGTCAAATGGCTGCTCGCCTATATCAGGAGCAACCGCTTCACGCTGTTTGCCGTCTACCGCATCATTCTCGGCGTTTTGCTGCTCGGCATGGCCACAACAGGCCTGATCGCCTGAACCGTCTCCACCGCATTGCATTCGCGCATCTCCCAGGCGCGGATGCAATTGCCCGTCAGATGTCGCGAAGTGACTTGCAAGCGACAGGCGCAAACGGTCCAGTAATGTTTGAGAGAGTAAGTATCCGCTGCTTTGAAGCCGCCAAGACGAAGCGTTCATTTGGGAACGTCCTGATTCAGACGCTCCGGCCGCTATCTGTCTCTATGAGGCCGGCGTCGAGACCCGGCCTTTTCGTCAATGGCTGATCGAAGCCGTCGAGCAAGGATCGACGCCGTAGGCCGGCGAGCAGCCGCCCTTTACCGCTGCGACCGAACCGGACGCTACGAAGGAGCCTGCAAGGATAACCAGCGCCGCACACGCAAACAGGAGCGCGATTGACTTGCCCATCGAGAAATGCCTTTCACAGTGATTGCCGCACGCTTTCGCAGGCGTCGAGTCCGTTGGAGACGCGCGGGGTTTGGTAGTCAGTGGAATGGCAAATAGCAATAAACGTTCCTGCTAAATTTGGCGTTAATTCCACAAAATTTCCGCTGCGTCTTTTATGCAACTGCACTTGATATGACCGGCACGACAACATTTGAGACTTGCGCCGCCTTTGCTTCAGGCGAACACGCAAAAACGCCGTCCGCGCTGGGCGCGAACGGCGTTGTGTCGAAGGCAGCAAGTTGTTCAGGCAGCCTTGCCGGAGCCGGTGTACTGGCCGTGCGGACGATACTGCACCAGGTAGGATTCGAGCACCGAGGCCACCATGGTCGGCGCAATGCCGAGGCCCTTCAGCGTGCGGCCTTCCGCTTCGGCTTCGGCGGAGACGACATTGTCGCGCTTGAGCAGGCGCACCTGGTCCGGGGTGATCGGCGGCGTCACGAACGGGATCAGCGAGGCGATGCTGCCGATCATCGACGCGATGCCGAAGGGCAGGGAGATGAACGGGTTCTTGCGGCTCGTCACCTTCAGCATCGTCTCGAGACATTCGCGAAAGCTCAGCACCTCGGGCCCGCCAAGTTCATAGACCTTGCCGGAGGATACCTTGCCGTCGACGGCGCGGGCGACCGCCTCGGCGACGTCCTCGACATAAACAGGCTGGAACTTCGTCTTGCCGTCGCCGATGAGCGGCAGGACCGGCGACATGCGCGCCATGTCGGCAAATTTGTTGAAGAAGCTGTCTTCCGGCCCGAAGACGATCGAGGGGCGGAAGATCACCGCATCGGGCTTGATGGAGAGGATGGCCGTTTCGGCGCGGCCCTTGGTGCGGCCATAGTCCGAATCGGAATTGGCGTTGGCGCCGATCGCCGAAATATGGGCGAGGCTGGCGCCGGCATTGCGTGCCGCCTCGGCGACCGCGCGGGCGCCGAATTCCTGCACGGCGTCGAAAGTGTTGCGGCCGGTCTCGTGCAGAATGCCGACGCAGTTGACGACGTGGCTTGCACCCTCGACGGCGCGGTCGATCGAATTGCGGTAACGCAGGTTCGCCTGCACGAAGGAAATCTGGCCGACATTGCCGAGCGGCTGCAGGAAGCCGGCGAGATCGGGGCGTCGTACCGCAACGCGGATGCGATAGCCGCGCTTGGCAAGCGCCCGGACCACGTGCCTGCCCACGAAGCCGGACCCTCCGAACACGGTGACGAGCGGCGGCAGGTTGGCAAGGGTCATGGCAGGCTCCTCGAAAGGCTGTGCGGGATGCTGTATCGGCTCCGTCTTAGCCCAATCCCAGCGCGACGGGAAGGCCCATCGCGTGCCGAGTTTTGCGGATGCGAGGGTGCTTCAGACGCCTTCGACGACGACCATTTCCGCATCCGCCGCTTCCTGGCGGATCTTGGCGGCGATCTGGTATTCCGGCGAATTGTAGCAATCGACCGCATGCTGCACCGAGGGGAATTCGATCACGACGTTGCGGGCGCGGGACCTTCCTTCGAGCTCGGTGATCGCGCCGCCGCGTGCCAGGAAATTCGCGCCGTATCTTTCGAAGGCGGGCTTGGCCGCCGCCACATAATCCTTGTAGCGCTCGGCATCGCGAACGTCGACGCGGGCAATCCAATATCCCTTGGCCATGATCTTCTCCCTTTGGTTCTCGTCAGCGGTTTGCCGGCCAGAGCGCGCCGACCATCTCATTGAGGACGGCGCGGGCGGCATGCCGGGGATCGGGCGCTTTGACGATCGGACGGGCGACGACGAGGTGGGTTGCCCCCGCCTTCAATGCGTCGAACGGCGTCATCACCCGCTTCTGGTCGCCATGGTCGCTGCCGGTCGGGCGAATGCCGGGTGTGACGATCGCCATGTCGGGTCCAAGGACCTCGCGCACTTCGGCCGCTTCCGCTGCCGAACAGACGATACCACCCATGCCGGCCGCGCGCGCCTGAGCGGCGCGGCGCAGCACCAGGCTGTGTGGATCCTGGCTGTAGCCGGCGTCGATAAGATCATCGGCATCCATCGAGGTGAGCACGGTGACCCCAAGCAGACAGAGGCCGGAGCCGGCCGCGGCCTCGACCGCCGCCTTCATTGCTTTCGGATAGGCGTGCAGCGTCAGCATCGACATGCCCATCCTGGCGATGTTCTCGACACCTGAAGCAACAGTGTTGTCGATGTCGAGCAGCTTCATGTCGAGAAAGATCTTCTTGCCGCTTGCGGCAAGATCGCGGGCGAATTCCAGACCGCCGGCAAAGACGAGCTGATAGCCGATCTTGTAGAAGAGAATGTCGTCGCCGAGCGTGGAAACCAATCTTTCCGCCTCGCCGATCGTTGGAACATCCAGGCCGACGATCAGCCGCTCGCGTGCGTCCATTTCAACTCACCCCCGCCAGTCTTCGATGGGTGTCCAGTCGCATGATAAATGGCGATCCGCAAGGCCGAAGGCGTAGAGATTGCCGCCGCCAGGCGGCTGATCGCGATCGCGGCCGATCGGCCTGCCGGCCAGATGGCATTTGAGCAGAGTGCCGACGCCGCCATGGCCGACGAAGGCAATGGGCGCAGTCGCATCATGCGTGGCGAGAACCGTATTCACCGCTTCGACGATTCGGGCCTGCGCATCGACGGCACGCTCCCAGCCTTTGAAGCTTTCTTCCGGATGCGCAAAAAACCAGTTGGCCGCCTCTTCGAATTGCGGCGGCGGCAGAAAGCCGGTGGCCGAGCGGTCGTTCTCGTGCATGCCATGGACGATCTCGATCGTCACGCCGGAGGCTGCAGCCAATATCTCGGCCGTCTCGATCGCCTTTGTCTCGTCGCTGGAGACGATGCGTCGCAATAGCCTCGACCAGTCGCTCTCGGCCGCTTTGCGGGCACGCGCCGCGCCGACATCGGAAAGCCCCCATTTCGGCACCGGCACGTTGGCATCGATCCTGACTTGCGGATGGGTGATATAGATCCCGAACATCTCAGCCGCGCTTATAGATCCAGAGCTGCGCCGGCGGAATGTTGCGCATGACGAAGTCGAAATGCTGGATGTGGTAGCGATCGGCATTGGCGGCGATCGGCGAGATCGCGCCGTAGGAGATTTGCACCACCGGCCGGCCGGTAGGCACGCGGTCGAGCAGGCTTTCCAACAGCGCGATGCGCATCGCCATCGGGAAGTTCAGCAGCGGAATGCAGGAGATGACGCAATCGAATGTCTGGTCGCCGAACGCGCCAAGCGTGGTCTTGAGATCGAAGGCGTCGCCGTTGATGAAGTGCACGCCCGGATAGGTTCGCAGCAGGTGCTGGTGGAAGTCCGTCGAATATTCGATCGCCACCAGATTGTCCGGCTTCACGCCGCGGCCGAGGATCGCTTTGGTGATGGCGCCCGTGCCGGGGCCGAGTTCGAGGACCGGCAGCCCCGAATGCATATCGATGACGCTGGCCATGCGCCTGGCGGTGATCGAGGAGGTCGGCACGATCGAGCCTACCGTCTTCGGCCCCTGCATCATGCCGCGGAAGAAGCGGATTTCCTCATCGAATCTCTTGCCGAAATGTTCCTTCACCTTGACCCGTAAGCGCATTCTCCACCCATCCGCACGTTGATCGACTGTGTTATTATGCTGCTTGTCGCTCTCGCGACAAGGATTTTCGCAACAAGGACATTTGCATCAACAGCTCATGCGGCGTTTCGATGGGAACGCGGCATGAGATCGGCAAGTCTTTCGGCCAGGTGACCGGCGTCGATCGGTGCGCGCAGTTTCTTGTCGGTATTGTCGAAATAGAGATAGACGTCGCGGCCCCTGGCGCGCCCCGGCAGGGGATCCAGAACGCGCGTCGCATTGTCAGGCTCTCCGCCGCCTGTCCAGGCGCGGATGCGCTCTGCCCATATATTAAGCGCTTCGTCTTCATAGCCGCTGACATAGAGCTGTTCGGAACCATGCAGGCGGCAATAGATGAAGTCGGCGGTAATATCCATCAGCAGCGGCCATTTTACCGTGTCGGCGCAAACGAGCGCGACCTTGTGTCGCAGGAGCATGTCGATGAACGCGGCGCAGCGGAAGCTATCGTTGCGGATTTCGAGCGCATGGCGGATCGGCTGGTGCCCGTCGCTTTTGAGCCAGGCCTGTTTGAGGCGCTCGTCATGCCGCTTCGAAAGCGCTATTGCCCCGTCGTGATCGTGCGGCAGCAGCGACAGGAAGGTGTCGAAGCGATCGGGATCGAAGGCCATGTTCGGCGGGAATTGCCAGAGGATCGGCCCGAGCTTGGGGCCGAGCCTGAGCAGCCCAGAGGCGAAGAAATTGGCAAGCGGCGCCTCGATCTCCTTCAGCCGCCGCAAATGGGTGATGAAGCGCGGCCCTTTGACCGCAAAGACGAAATCATCAGGCGTTTCGTCCCGCCAGCGGCCGAAGCTATCGGGCTTCTGCAATCCGTAGAAGGTGCCGTTGATCTCGATCGAACGGAAGTGACGTGCGGCGTAGGAAAGCTCCTGCTTCTGCGGCAGGTCTTCCGGATAGAATTGCCCGCGCCAAGGCGCATAAGTCCAGCCGGATATGCCGATGCGCACCGCTCCCGTCTTTTTCATGCTGGAATCCTCCTGCTGGGCAGGAGGAAAACCGAAAGCGGCCGCCTTCGTTCCCGTCAGACTCGCATCGGCATCAGCACATAAAGCGCATCGTCGCCGGCCGTGTCACGGATCAGCGTCGGCGAGCCGGCATCGGCCAGCAGGAAAATCGCTTCCTCGC
Source organism: Rhizobium sophoriradicis (assembly GCF_003939025.1). Classification (GTDB taxonomy): domain Bacteria; phylum Pseudomonadota; class Alphaproteobacteria; order Rhizobiales; family Rhizobiaceae; genus Rhizobium; species Rhizobium sophoriradicis. The sequence continues at coordinate 171,615 of NZ_RQIH01000013.1, read as the reverse complement.
CGGAAAGCTGCGCGGTGATGTCGAGCAGGTACTTGGCATTGAAGCCGATTTCCATCGCATCGGTGTCGTAGCCGACGGCGACTTCTTCCGTTGCGCTGCCGGAATCGGGATTGTTGACGGTCAGCATCAGCTGCCCCTCGGAGAGCGCCAGCTTCACGGCGCGGCCGCGCTCGGAAGAGATGGTCGAGACGCGGTCGACGGCCTGGGCGAAGCTCGTGCAGTCGACGCGCATTTCCTTGTCGTTGCCGGTGGGGATGACGCGCTGATAGTCAGGGAAGGTGCCGTCGATCAGCTTCGAGGTCAGCACGATCGAGCCGATCGTCATGCGGATCTTGGCGTCGGAAACCTCGACGGTGACGATCGCTTCCGGATTGTCGACCAGCTTCTGCAGCTCGCCGACCGTCTTGCGCGGAATAATGATGCCCGGCATGCCCTCGGAGCCGGAGGGCGCGTCGACATCGGCGCGCGCCAGCCGGTGGCCGTCGGTCGCGACTGCCCTGAGCTTCAGCTCGCCGTTGCTCTCGATCGTGTGGAAGAAGATGCCGTTGAGGTAATACCGCGTCTCCTCGGTCGAGATGGCGAACTGCGTGCGGTCGATCAGCATCTTCAGATCGGACGCCTTCAGCTTGAAGGAATGGGTGAAGGTGCCGGCGGTCAGGTCGGGAAAATCGGATTCCGGCAGGCACTGCAGCGAGAATTTCGAGCGGCCGGACTGCACGGTCATCGAGCCGCCGTCGGTGCTGGTCGCCAGCAGCACTTCCGAGCCGTCGGAAAGCTTGCGGACGATATCGTAGAGAAGATGGGCGGGAACGGTGGTGGCGCCGGCCTGTTCGACGCTGGCAGGCGTCGCCTCGGTGATCTCGAGGTCGAGGTCGGTCGCCTTCATGTCGAGGTTCTGGCCGTCGGCCTTGAGCAGTACGTTGGAAAGGATCGGGATCGTATTGCGACGTTCGACCACGCGGTGGACGTGGTTCAGCGATTTCAACAGGTTTGACCGCTCAATAGTAATACGCATGGGATGCTACCGCTTTCGACCGTGACTGTCCGGGCGCATCGAGCACCCGAAGAATGCTTTCCCGATTGAGGTCGGGGGAGTGGACGGGCAAAATGGCAGACTTCAGCACCGGTTTGCAAGAGGCATGGGCGGCTGGAGGCCCGCATTTCCGGTTTTCCGGAGCAATCCTCACAGAAATCCGAACCCTTGCCGAAGCGCCGTGGCTCGCCCATAAAGGTTCCCCCATAAGGTTCGACGACGGCGGGACGAAAGCAAAGGGCATGAACGAGGAAACGACGGCGGAGACGGCCACGCGGCGAAGTTTCCGCCTGCACAATATGGCGGTGCCGGCGCGGCCGCTGGAGCCGGCGCTCTATCTCGTCGCCACGCCCATCGGCAATCTCGGCGACATCACGCTGCGCGCGCTGGAAACGCTGGCCGGCGCCGACGTTCTCGCCTGCGAGGATACACGCGTCACCCGCGTGTTGCTCGACCGCTACGGCATCCAGAACCGTCCTTTCGCCTATCACGAGCACAATGCCGACGAGGCTGGTCCGCGGCTCCTCCAGGCGCTCGAAGCCGGCCGCTCGGTGGCGCTGGTGTCGGATGCCGGCACGCCGCTGGTTTCCGACCCCGGCTATCGGCTGGCACAGCAGGCGATCGCGGCCGGCTATCGTGTCGTCCCAATCCCCGGCGCCTCGGCGCCGCTTGCAGCCCTTGTCGGCTCCGGCCTGCCGAACGACGCCTTCCTCTTCGCCGGTTTTCTGCCGGCCAAGGACAAGGCCCGCCGCGACCGCCTGGGCGAACTTGCCGCAGCCCCCGCGACGCTGATCTTCTTTGAATCGCCGCATCGCATCGGCGCCACGCTTCTCGCTGCCGCCGATGTGCTGGGCGGCACGCGCCCGGCCTCCGTCTGCCGCGAACTGACCAAGACCTATGAGGAGTTCCGACGCGGCACGCTGGCGGATCTTGCTGCGCATTATCAAGAGGTGGACAACGTCAAGGGCGAGATCGTTCTTGTCGTCGGTCCGCCGCAACCTGTGGAAACGCCGGAGGCCGACGTCGAGGCCGTGCTGGCCGACCTCGCCAAGTCGATGCCCACGGCAAAGGCCGCCACCGAGGCCGCCCGTCTCACCGGCCTGCCGCGCAAGGCGCTCTATCAGCGCCTCTTGGAGATGAAGGGCGCCGATGGGCGATAACGACCTCACTGCCGTCCGAAGAAAGGCGCTGCGCCGCGGCCTGATGTCGGAATATGTCGCCGCCGTCTTCCTGATGTTGAAGGGCTATCGCATCCTGGCGCTGCGCCACCGCACCCGGCTTGGCGAGATCGATATCGTCGCCCGCAAGGGCGATCTCGCCGTCTTCGTCGAGGTCAAGTCCCGCCACGGCGAGGCCGCGGCCGTCGACGCCGTCTCCGCCGCCGCCCAGAAGCGGATAAGGGCGGCAAGCGATCTCTGGCTCGCCCGCCAGGCCGATCAGGCCCGTCTTTCCCAGCGCTATGATATCGTCGCGGTCACGCCCGGCCGGCTGCCGCGCCATTTTCCGGACGCGTTTTAATGCATGTCGCCCGGAAGTGTGCAGCGGTTCCGGGACAACGACATGCATAAAATCAAAGAGCTTTAGTCATTCCCCGCTTCGCCAAGCTTTCGGACCGTTAAAATTTTAGTTTCGATTTGAACCGGCTTCTTACGACTCTCCGCTATGGCAATCTCTGTAGGGGCAAGAATTGGGGGTTGTTTCATGGCCTGGAAGCTGATGTTTGCAAGTGCGGTCGCCATGGCCGCGCGTTCGGTGCCTTATGCCGTGGCGAAGCCGGCCGGCAAATCCTTCATCGCCCATGCGAGCGACCTGCTGCCGCTGAAATCGACGCCGATCAATCCCGATTGGATTATCAGCGGCAATCCTGAGGCGCGCACCGCCGAACATTCGCGCGGCCATGACGAGGCCTCGCTGACGGCGATCTGGGACTGCACGGCGGGCGAATTCCGATGGTTTTTCGGCTGGGACGAGACGGTAATGATCCTCGAAGGCGAGGTCCATATCACCGCCGAGGACGGCACCGAACGAACCTTGTGCGCCGGCGACGTCGCCTTTTTCGCTGGCGGAACCTGGGCAAGCTGGCGGGTCGACAATTACGTCCGCAAGGTCGCCTTCCTGCGCAAGCCCTTCCCGAAGCCCCTGGCGATCGCCTACCGTCTGCGCAACCTGCTGCGCAGCAACGGCAACCAGGGCATTGCCGCCTGAACATCGGTGCTGTCGCAGCCTTGATTGACCGTTGCGTTTGATACCGGGCCGACCTACATCTGTCCGGCATTCAGCGAGGGACGGAAATGGCCAAGATCACCAATGTAGCGGTCCAGATGGATCATGTCGCCGGCATCAATATCGCAGGCGATTCCACCTTCGCCATGAGCCTGGAAGCGCAGGCGCGCGGCTACCGGCTGTTCCACTACACCCCTGACCGCCTGAGCTTCCGCGACGGCAAGCTTTTTGCCAGCGTCGAGCCGATGCTGCTGCGCGACGTCAAGGGTGATCACTTCGAACTCGGTACACCCGAGCGGATCGATCTTTCCACCATGGATGTGGTGCTGCTGCGCCAGGATCCGCCTTTTGACATGGCCTATATCACCTCGACGCATCTGCTCGAGCGCATCCACCCGAAGACGCTCGTCGTCAACGATCCCGCCTGGGTGCGCAATTCGCCGGAGAAGATCTTCGTCACCGAATTCTCCGACCTGATGCCGAAGACGCTCATCACCAAGGATCCGTCCGAAATCCGCCGCTTCCGCGACGAGATGGGCGATATCATCCTGAAGCCGCTCTACGGCAATGGCGGCGCCGGGGTCTTCCATTCGACCCGCGACGACCGCAATCTCTCCTCGCTGCTCGAAATGTTCGGCCAGATGTTCCGCGAGCCCTTCATCGCCCAGCAATATCTGCCCGACGTGCGCAAGGGCGACAAGCGCATCATCCTGGTCGACGGCGAATTCGCCGGCGCCATCAACCGCGTCCCGGCCGAGCACGACAGCCGCTCCAACATGCATGTCGGCGGCCGCGCCGAGGCGACCGAGCTGACGCCGCGCGAAAAGGAAATCTGCGAACGCATCGGCCCGGCGCTCAGGGAACGCGGCTTCCTGCTCGTCGGCATCGACGTGATCGGCGATTATATGACCGAGATCAACGTCACCTCGCCCACAGGCATCCGTGAGGTCAAAAAATTCGGCGGCGCCGATATTGCAGCCCTGCTATGGGATGCAATCGAGCGCAAGCGCGGCTGAAGCTGCGACTCCAGCCCCACCTCTGCTGTGATCGGCTACAACCCCGGTCACAGCCTATATCCAAATACGTTCCTTCATTGTTCTTGTTTTATTCACGCTTCCATGCCAGATTGCAACCGCTGGCCCTGAAGGGTTGCGGGCGGTATAAGAGTTTGGGGCAGGGGACGGGCATATGGTCGCGCGTGTCAGTACGGTGGCATTCCAGGGCATAGAAGGCGTGCCGGTCGAGGTTCAAGTCATGATCGCGCCCGGCAAGATCGGCATGCAGATCGTCGGCCTGCCCGACAAGGCGGTGGCCGAAAGCCGCGAGCGGGTGCAGGCCGCGCTTCACGCCTCCGGCCTGGCGCTGCCGGCCAAGCGGGTGACCGTCAATCTGGCGCCCGCCGATCTGCCGAAAGAAGGTTCGCATTTCGATCTGCCGATCGCACTCGCGCTGATGGCCGCGCTCGGCGCCATTCCCGCCGATGCGCTGTCGGAATATGTCGTGGTCGGCGAGCTCAACCTCGACGGCACGATCGCCGCCATCGCCGGCGCGCTGCCGGCTGCGATCGGCGCCAATGCGCTCGGCAAGGGGCTGATCTGCCCGGCCGAAAGCGGCGCCGAGGCCGCTTGGGCCGGCGCCGACGTCAATATCCTCGCCCCGCGCAGCCTGATTGCCCTTGCCAATCATTTCCGCGGCACCCAGGTGCTGTCGAGGCCGGAGGCGTCGATCCGCGCCAATGCCGCCAACCTGCCGGATCTTGCCGAGATCAAAGGCCAGGAAAGTGCCAAGCGCGCCCTCGAGGTCGCAGCCGCCGGCGGCCATAATCTCCTGATGGTCGGCCCTCCCGGCTCCGGCAAGTCGATGCTGGCGGCAAGGCTGCCGTCGATCCTGCCGCCGCTTTCGGCGGCCGAACTGCTTGAGGTCTCGATGGTGCATTCGATCGCCGGTGAGCTCTCCGGCGGCAAGCTTTCCGACCGCCGGCCCTTCCGCACCCCGCATCATTCCGCCACCATGGCCGCCCTCGTCGGCGGCGGCCTGCGCGCCCGTCCCGGCGAAGCCTCGCTTGCCCATCACGGCGTGCTCTTTCTCGACGAATTTCCGGAATTCACGCCGCAGGCGCTGGACGCGCTACGCCAGCCGCTCGAAGGCGGCGAATGCGTCATTGCCCGCGCCAATCACCGCGTCTCCTATCCCGCGAAATTCCAGCTGATCGCCGCGATGAACCCCTGCCGCTGCGGCATGGCCGGCGAGCCTGGCCACACCTGCGCCCGCGGTCCGCGCTGCATGAGCGATTACCAGGCCCGCATCTCCGGCCCGCTGATGGACCGCATCGATATCCGCATCGACGTGCCGGCCGTCTCCGCCGCTGACCTCATCCGGCCGATGGCGGCTGAGGCCAGCGCCGACGTCGCCCGCCGCGTCGCCCGCGCCCGCGAACGCCAGCAGGAACGCTTCGAGGCGGCCGGCGCCAAGGGCATCGGCACCAATGCCCGCTGCTCCACCGCGATGATCGAGAGGTTCGCCGAACCCGACACCGGCGGCCTGCAGCTGCTGCGCGACGCTGCCGAAAAAATGAAATTCTCCGCCCGCGGCTACCACCGCGTCCTCAAGGTCGCCCGCACGCTTGCCGATCTCGACGACAAACCGACGGTCGGCCGCCTGCATCTGGCTGAGGCAATCTCCTACAGGATCGCGGGGGAGAGGTTGACGGCGGCGGCATAGCCAAATAGGGGCGCCGAAAGGTCCTAGACTTTGTAGGATTGATGATCGGAAGGCTTCCGGTAGAGACAGCACGAAACCCTAGAACAGCGCCGTGGAAAGATAGCGTCTGGCCTTGCTGCTTCGGTGTTTGTGGGAGAATCTTGTGTTTTATAAGTTGCGCACCTTCAACTCGCGCATCTGAATGCCATAATCGTCCTAGTTGATTTTAGGTGCGCCGATGGCTGAAACTACTTTCCCTGATGAATTTCCGGAAGGCGCCAAGCACGGTAAGTTAACCCGCCGTGCCTTGAATTCCATAAGTGGGCTCATACCGCTTGCGGGCGGCTTGATCTCGGCTGCTGCCTCAGCGTGGGGTGAGCACGAACAAGGCCGAATGAATGATTTTTTTCGGCATTGGGTCGAAATGCTTCGTGCTGAGATGGAGGAAAAGCAAAAGACGATTGTTGAGATTATGCAGCGGCTTGATCTTCGTGATGAGCAGATCGCCGATCGAATTCAATCACCTGATTTCCAGTCGCTTCTTCGCAAATCCTTCCGAGAATGGGCTGGCGCTGAGAGCGATGAAAAGCGATCGATGGTGAGGAACTTACTCGCGAATGCTGCGTCTTCGACCGTGTGCAGCGATGACGTCGTTCGTCTATTTCTCGATTGGATTAAGAGCTTGTCCGACCTTCATCTCGCGGTGATTGGGAAGATCTACAATCAAAGCGGCATTACTCGAGGTGGCATATGGGAAAGTCTAGGAAGGGGTCCAGTAAGAGAGGATTCTCCCGAGGCCGACTTGTTTCGGCTGCTGATCCGAGATCTCTCGACCGGTGGGATCATCAGGCAACATCGCGAAACGGATTACGCTGGTAATTTCCTCAAGAGTACACGCCCCAAGAGCCGGCCGGGCACAGCTAGTAACTTACAGAAGTCGGCCTTTGACGACAGTGAGAGCTACGAACTTACCGCACTCGGCGATCAATTTGTGCACTATGCCATGACTGACTTACCTATCAAGCTCACTTACACGCCAGAGGATTCGGAGGAGGTTTAATGATACATTTTCATCTGGAGCGTTGAAAATGTGCCGGCTTCGCAGTCGGTAGATGCGGGATGGAACGCATTATTTCAGAGGGGGCGGACCTCCAATATCTCGAGGAGGATATAAAGAAAATTATTAATCGAGATAGGTCACAGTTTTTGTCCGTGATAGGCTTCGTCAATGGCACATCAACGGCGGTGGTTTGCAAAACCCTTCGCATCACAGAAGCTTGAGTAATCAGCCGCCTGATCCAATCTGGCGGCATCGAAAGTCGATCTTCGTTCGTAATTTTCAGACTTATGTGAGTTGTCCCGTCGTTTTTACGCAGACGTTGTCAGACGCTGGTTGGCTCAGGTCGCGCCCGAGTCCCCCATCGCAAATCCAGACGACAAAGCGATCGGAACCTCAGATGACCAAATCAGAGAACATCGGATCAGTATCCATATATTTTCACGGTGAGGATCTTAATCCAGAGAATCTGACGCAGTTTTTAGGTGTCGAACCTGACGCCCAGTGGAAAACTGGCGACGAAAGATTGTTGGCAAGTGGTGCGACGGCGCGAGCCCGAACCGGTATGTGGACGCTGTCCGCTCCGCTTAGGAGTTACGACGTGAGTGAAGCGCTTGCAAAACTGGTAGGCACCCTTGGAAAAAACTTCCAAAATGTCCTGTCAGTGCCCGGAGTGGAGAGCGGTTATGCTGATATTTTCATATGCATTAGCCGAGCACAGTCGGATGCAGGTTACACGTTGAAGCTTCTCAATTCCCATATGTCGTCAATTTCCCAAGCGGGACTAGACACGCAATTGACGGTATCGGTCGATGAGGATTGACCGCCTGGTCATAGAGCTCAGATCACTGAGTAAGGAAGGACTTGTGTACCCCGACGGTGTTCCGGTAACCTCGCTCTTCACTTGGCGTCCTCCTCGGCCTTGTGCCGAGGATCTGCTACGTTTGGCCGGCGCAGGTGCTCGGGCAGGGCAACGCTATCCGCTCCGCGCCCAATAATTGCCTCCTCACCCTCTCCCCGTTAAAAACGGCGCGAGGGACGTGCCATGCGAGACATTTGTGAGGACCGAGAGTCCGCAGCATGTCCCCTTCGCCCCCGCCAGCGGGGAGAGGTGCCGGCAGGCGGATGAAGGGGCTCTCACCGATCTCCGGTGGGGATCTTAGCTCCCGAGCCCCTCAAACAGCGCCGTCGACAGATACCGCTCCGCAAAGGACGGGATGATCACCACGATATTCTTCCCCGCATTCTCCGGCCGGCTGCCGACCTTGATCGCTGCGGTCAGTGCCGCACCCGAGGAGATGCCGACCGGCACACCTTCCAGCCTTGCGACCAAGCGGGCTTGTTCGAAGGCCTCGTCGTTGGTCACGGTGACGACTTCGTCGTAGATGCCGGTGTCGAGGATTTTCGGCGCGAAACCGGCGCCGATGCCCTGGATTTTGTGCGGGCCGGGATTGCCGCCGGAGAGGATCGGGGAATCGGCGGGCTCGACGGCGATGATCTGGATTTCGGGCTTATGGCTTTTCAGCACCTGGCCGACGCCGGTGATGGTGCCGCCGGTGCCGATGCCGCAGACGAGGATGTCGACTGTGCCGTCGGTGTCGTTCCAGATTTCCTCGGCGGTCGTCTTGCGGTGAATTTCGGGATTGGCGGGGTTTTCGAACTGCTGCGGAATGATGGCGTCGGGAAGCGACTCCGCCAGTTCCTCGGCCTTGGCAATCGCGCCCTTCATGCCCTTGGCGCCCTCGGTCAGCACCAGCTCGGCGCCGAGCAGCGCCAGCATCTTGCGGCGCTCGACCGACATGGTTTCCGGCATGGTGAGGATCAGCCGGTAGCCCTTGGCGGCGGCGGCAAAGGCGAGGGCGATGCCGGTGTTGCCGGAGGTCGGCTCGATCAGCACCGACTTGCCGGGAGTGATCCTGCCCTGCGCTTCCAGGCTTTCGATCATCGCCACGCCGATGCGGTCCTTGACCGAGGCGATCGGATTGAAGAATTCAAGCTTGCCGATCAGATTGGCCACCACGCCCTTTTCCCGCGCCAGCTTGTCGAAGCGCACGAGCGGCGTGTTGCCGATGGTCTCGGTGATCGAGGAGTAGATGCGGCCGCGGCCGGGCTTGTGCGACATGGGTGCCTCCCTTTGGACTTCGGTCCCTGAAATCGAAAGGAGAATAGGGGCAAAGGCCGAATGAGGCCAGCCCGCGTTGATGCCGGCGGAGCCGGACGCGGAGAAAAAAAGCTTTGAAAACCGTTTCTTGGCGGATGTTTATTTCAGGCCGCCCGCGTGGCAATGAAGGCGGCCGTGCCGGCCAGGATGCCGGCCGCAACCCGGTTCAGCGTCTGCAGGGCGCGCGGTTGTTTCAGCATCGTGCGGGCCCGCGAGGCGAGCAGCATATAGGGCACGAGCACGGCAAGCAGCACGACGAAGGTGACGGCAAGCAGCATCGCATAGTCGCTGAGGCTGATATTGCCGATATCGATCAGCGTCGGCGCCAGCGCGACATAGAAGAGCATGGTCTTCGGATTGCCGAGCGTTACCAGCAGGCCGGAAAGGAAGGACAGGCCGATATTGCTGGATTTCTTCGCGGCGATGTCCTGCGGCAGCAGCCCCGCCGTCCAGAGCTTCCAGGCGATATAGGCGAGATAGAGGGCACCGGCGATCTTGATGATGAGGAAGACCTCGGTGAAGGTCTGCGCCACGAAGGCAAGGCCGAGAATGACGGCGGTGAGATAGGTCATATCGCCGAGCACCAGGCCGAGACCCATGAAGAAGGTCTCGCGGAAATTCGAACCGAGCGCGCGGGCGACGATGGCGGTAATCCCGGGTCCGGGAATGGCGGCTGCGATGAACAGCGCTCCGGCATAGGCAAGCAAGGCGGCAAGGCTCATGGGTGGGCTCCTTCTTCCCAGCTGTTTTATATCCGCCAAGCCGTGCCAATCAATCGGCCGGCGTTGATGGGTCCATCACCAGAAGAAATGCCTGCCGCCCTGTGCCTGTCCCGCTGCCGTCAGCCTTGAAGTGCCCGCGGTCGCAGCCAGCGCGGCGTCCAGCCGAGGTTCATGCCGGCGGCAGCCAAAAGAATGATGGCGGCGCCCGCGATCTGCATCGGCTGCAGCGCGTGGCCGAAGGCCAGCCGGTCGACAAGGATCGCGGCGATTGGATAGAGGAAGGACAAGGCCCCGGTCAGATGGGTAGGCAGCCGCTGGATGGCGCCGTAGAGCAGAACATACATCAGCCCGGTATGGACGACGCCGATGGAAACGAGGATTGCCCAGCTTCCGGCATCCGCGGGCGGCTGCGAAAAATCCGTCATCGGCGCCAGCATCAGCATGCCGGTTGCGACCTGGATCAGCGCGATCAGATGCGGCGGCGTGCCCTTCAGCCACTTCGCGGCAAGCGCTGCGAGCGCGTAGAAGAAGGCGGCGCCCAGCGCCATCAGGATGCCGAGGCCGTAGCTTTCGAACGTATCGCCGCTTCCGCCCGGTTTTGCCTGGACGATCGCTATCATGCCGGCAAAGGCGAGCGTCAGCCAGAACAGCTTGGCGGCGGTGATCTTCTCGCCGAGAAACAGCGCGCCGAGCACCAGCAGCATGAAGGGCTGGGTGTTATAGACGGTGGTAGCGATCGAAATCGTCGCATGCGAGTAGGAGGCGAAGAGCAGCAACCAGTTCAACACGATGGCGATGCCGCCGAAGACGGCGAGGCCGAAGGCGCGCAGCGTAATGATCCGGGGCCGCAGCAGCCCGAGAACGCCGCAGATGACAAGGAGGGTGAGCGCCCCGAACAGGCAGCGCCAGAAAACCACGCTGCTGACCGGCTGGCCCGACATGACGACGAACCAGCCGATCGTCCCCGAGATCAGCATCGCTGCCGTCATTTCCGCCGTGCCTCTTTTGATGTCGCCGCTCATGATCGCCTCCGTTTTGGTGAAATGATAATATTGCGGCGGCAAGCAAAATTATATAAAGATAGGAATGAACTTCGGCGACTTAGCCTAATAATAAAAGGAAAAGTTAAGCTCATGCCTAACGATGCCCAGCCGCTTGATGAAATCGATCAGGCCATTCTCGAAGCGCTGGCCGGCAATGCCCGGATCTCGCTGAAGGAGCTGGCACAGCAGGTGGGACTTTCCTCGCCGAGTGCTGCCGAGCGTCTGCGCCGGCTGGAGGAGCGCGGCGTCATCAAGGCCTTCACCATCGATCTCGATCCCGCCGCCGTTGGTTATCCCCTGCAGGCGATCGTCCGCGTGCGGCCGCTGCCGGGGCAGCTGCATATCGTCGAGCGGCTCATCCAGGAGATTCCCGAAATCGTCGAATGCGACAAGGTGACCGGCGAGGATTGTTTTATCGCCCGCCTGGTCATCCGCTCGATGGCGGAACTCGACGGCCTCCTGGACAGGGTCGCCGAACGCGCCGAGACCAACACCGCGATGATCAAAGCCTCGCCGGTCAAGCGCCGCCTGCCGCCGCTGTCACGCGGAAAGTAGATCGCGAAATGGTTAGAAATCGGCCATCGGCGAGAGCATCGCCGGAAAATGCGGGGCGTCGTCGCCGAGCCCGCGCAGCATCAGCACCGTGCCGCTTCCAGACGGCTGCGGAGCGCCCGTCCAGTCGAGCTTGTCGGGACGGAAAAGCACCTCGACGGCGGCGGAAGCGATATCGAGTCCACCGAGGATTTCGGCAAGCGGCGGGATCTCCGTCGCCACGACATCGAGCAGGCTGAAGCAGCCCTCATCCATCTTCCACGCGATGATCGCCTGCTGGTCTTCCAGGAAGCTGACGCGGATATCGGGATCAAGCTGAGTATTGATAAGAAACATCGCCGCATTGGCCGTCACCGCAAGCGTCGTCGAAACCGGGCTTCGTCTTTCCAGTAGCGATCGCAGCAGGGCAAGATCATCCGTGTCGGTCGGCGCAAGCAACCGGGCGGGGCCGGCTGAAATCGAAGGGGCGGGTGCTCTTCCCCAGTATCGATGCTGCGCTATCGCGTGAAAACCGTACGGCTCATAAAGCGACGGCTTGTCGGTATAGAGGAGAATGGTTTCGAAGCCTTGCCGCTCGCACCAGTCGAGCGCCTTCACCGTCAGATCCCGATAAAGCCCGCGGCCGCGCCACTCAGGCCGCACCGCGCCCGATTGCAGCCCGGCGGCATGGACGATCCTGCCGTTGAGGACGAAGGGCAGCGCAAAGGCCGAGAGATTGGCCGCAAGCTCGCCGCCGGCGTCAAACCAGCCGAACGGCATGCTGCTCGGATCGGGGCCGCCAAGCTGTTGCAGCGGGCCGATATCGAGGCCGAAAATATCCTGGAGCAGACGAACCAACGCGGCCCAACCGGCGGGGTCGCCGAAATACTCCTGCCGGAAGGTGAGGCCTGCACTGTCGAGGCGCCTCGTCATCACACGCCGGTGGAGCCGAAGCCGCCGGCGCCGCGCGCGGTTTCGCTTGCCGCCGTGATCTCGGCCACCCGTGCCTGGGTCACCGGCGCGATCACCATCTGGGCGATGCGCATGCCGCGCTCGATGACAAAGGGTTCTTCGCCGAGATTGGCGAGCAGCACCTTCACCTCACCGCGATAGTCGCTGTCGACGGTGCCGGGTGAGTTGAGGCAGGTAATGCCGTGCTTGAAGGCAAGGCCGGAGCGTGGCCGCACCTGGCCCTCGAAACCCTCGGGGATCTCGAAAATGAAGCCGGTCGGCACCAGCGCCCGTTTGCCGGGGGCAAGCGTCAGCGGCGCATCGCCGTCGACGGCGGCGCGCAGGTCCATGCCGGCCGCCCCCTTGCTTTCATAGGCGGGCAGGTCAAGGCCTTCGCCACTGGCCAGGCGGATCAGGTTCAGCGTCGGGCTGATATCGTGATGAATGGTCATGGCCCATTAGTTTGCGCCCGCAGCGCCGAGGTCAATTGCAATGCCGGGCTTTAATCGTTAGATACGCGGCAATTCCACAGGATTCATAATATGGCCGAAAGTCTCGCCGAGGCGGTCTCCCGCCGCCGCACATTCGCTATTATCGCCCACCCGGACGCGGGCAAGACGACCCTCACCGAAAAGCTGCTGCTGTTCGGCGGCGCCATTCAGTTGGCTGGCGAAGTCAAGGCGAAGAAGGACCGCATGCAGACGCGCTCCGACTGGATGAAGATCGAGCGCGAGCGCGGCATCTCCGTCGTCACCTCGGTGATGACCTTCGAATATAACGACAATGTCTTCAACATCCTCGACACGCCCGGCCACGAGGATTTCGCCGACGACACCTATCGCACGCTGACGGCTGTCGATGCCGCCGTCATGGTCATCGACGCCGCCAAGGGCATCGAGCCGCGCACGCTCAAACTCTTCGAAGTCTGCCGCATGCGCGATATCCCGATCATCACCTTCATCAACAAGATGGACCGCGAAAGCCGCGATCCTTTCGAGATCCTCGACGAGGTGGAAGAGAAGCTGGCGCTGGATACGGCGCCGATCACCTGGCCGATCGGCCGCTCGAAAACCTTCTGCGGCTCCTATCATCTCGCCAACAGCACCGCCCGCGGTTCCGACACCGAAGTCGAGACGACGCCGGTCAACGGCCCGCGGACGGTCGCCGACAGGCTGCCGGAAAACGAGCGCCAGGCCTTCATCGATGAGACCGAGCTCGCCATCGAGGCCTGCCGTCCCTTCGACCGCGAATCCTTCCTGGAAGGGCATATGACGCCGGTCTTCTTCGGCTCGGCGCTGCGCAATTTCGGCGTTCGTGATCTCATCAACGCGCTCGGCGCGTTCGCGCCGCCGCCGCGTGACCAGGTCGCCGACACCAGGACCGTGCACGCGACCGACGACAAGATGACGGCCTTCGTCTTCAAGATCCAGGCCAATATGGATCCCAACCATCGTGACCGCATCGCCTTTGCCCGCATCTGCTCCGGCAAGCTCGAGCGCGGCATGAAGGCGAGGCTCGCCCGCACCGGCAAGCAACTCGGCCTGACGGCGCCGCAATTCTTCTTCGCCTCGCAGCGCCAGCTCGCCGACACCGCCTATGCCGGCGATGTCGTCGGCATTCCCAATCACGGGACGCTGCGCATCGGCGATACGCTGACCGAAGGCGAATCGCTGGTCTTCCAGGGCGTGCCGAACTTCTCGCCGGAAATTTTGCGCCGCGTGCGTCTTGAAGACGCGATGAAGGCAAAGAAGCTCAAGGAAGCCCTGCAGCAGATGGCCGAGGAAGGCGTCGTCCAGCTGTTCTCGCCGGAAGACGGCTCGCCGGCGATCGTCGGCGTCGTCGGCGCCCTGCAGCTCGACGTCCTGAAGGAGCGGCTGATGGCCGAATACGGCCTGCCGGTCTCCTTCGAAATGTCGCGTTTCTCCGTCTGCCGCTGGATCTCCGCCGATCAGCCGGCCGATCTCGAAAAATTCCTCACCGTCAAACGCGGCGATATCGCCCGCGATCTCGACGGCGATCCCGTCTTCCTCGCCCAGGATGCCTTCTCGCTGCGTTATGAGGCGGAGCGCTACCCGGCGATCAGGATGGTCGCCATCAAGGAATATCACGCCGCCAAGGCGGCGTGATCATCATCCGGTCAGCCGTTCCGCCAGGAAATCGACGACGGCGCGCACCGCCGGCAGCTGGCCGCGCCGATGCGGCATCAGGATCGTCGTCTCGATGCTGCCGGCCGTCCATTCCGGCAGCACCCGCACCAGCCGCCCTTCGGCCAGCGCCTTCCGGCAGACCGATGTCGGCAGGCAGGTAATGCCGAGCCCGGCCGCTGCCGCTTCCATCAGCACATAGGGCTCATCCGCCGCCATCACGGACTGCAGCGTGACGAGAGCCTCGTCGCCACCGTCGGAAAAGAGCCGCCACTGGTCTTCCGTCAGGCTGGTCATGATCGTGGCATGCTCCGCCAGCTCCTCGGGCCGGCGCGGTTGCCCATGGGCGCTGAGATAGTCCGGCGAGGCGAGGATATGGAATTGGTGGCTGGCGAGCCTGCGCTGCACCAGCGCCGAATCCGGCAGCGGCGCGCGATGACTGCGCAGCGCGATATCGAAACCTTCCTGCACGATGTCGACGAAACGGTCGGTCACATGCACCGAAAGCCGAAGCTTCGGATAGCGCGCCGTCAGCGCCGGCAGATGCTCCGTCAAGGTGAACTGCGCCGTCGGCACCGAGGCCGTCAGGCGAACGCTGCCGGCCGGTTCAGCCAGATGCCGCCGCACGATGCCCTCGGCCATCTCAGCCTCGATGATCGAGGCCTGGGCATGCTGAAAGAATTCGCGCCCGAGATCGGTCAGCGCGAAGCTGCGAGACGTGCGCTGGATCAGCCGCACGCCGAGGCGCCGCTCCAGCTCCGCGACCCGCTTGCTGACCGTCGATTTCGGCATGCCGAGATGTCTCGCGGCGGCGGTAAAACTGCCGCTGTCGACGGCCTGGACGAAGAGATGCAGATCGTTGAGGTTGAAAAGCGCCATTGCTATCTTCCAGATATGTGGACATTGCGACGCAATTATAGCCTCTACCGTATGATCGGCCACGTCTTCACATTGATCCTGTCTAAACAGGTTCAATTTTGAAAGGAACGACTGATGTCACCCATATTGTTTTACGGCGTCCCTCAGGGCTGCTCCTTCGGCTCGATCGTCGCGCTGGAATGGTCGGGCCTGCCTTATCGGCTCTGCCGCGTCGAGATGCCGGAGGTGGTCTCCACCGATGAATACAAGCAGATCAATACAGTCGGCGAGACGCCGTCGCTGCTGCTCGAGGATGGCAGGACGATCAGCGAAAGCATGGCGATCCTCAATCATATCGGCGCCCGTGCGATCGGCAGCGGTCTGGGCTTTGCCCAGGGGTCGGAGGATTTCGATCGTCAGAACCAGATGCTCGCCTTCCTCAACACCAGTTTCTTCGCAGCCTTCGGCCCGCTCTGGTATGCGTTGGAACATCCAATGGAGCCACAGGACGAGCAGGCGCTGACGGCCTACGGCACCGCCGCGGTCGAAAAGGCGCATCACACGCTGGAGCATCTGCTTGCTGGCCGCGAATGGCTTGTCGGCAACGGCCCGAGCCTGGCCGATGCCTATTTCGTCGGCATCGCCCGCTGGAACGATTTTCACAAGGTGGTCGACCGACGCCAGTTTCCCGGCCTACATCGCCTCCATGAGCGCATGCAGCAGGAGCCGGCCGTGCGTTTCGCCCATGCGATCGAGCATCGGCAGGAAGCGAAAAGCAGCGGCGCTTTCCTCGGTGAAGTCGATCTGGCCGAAGCTCTCGGCCTATTGAAGCAGGCGGCCTGAATCGTGTGGCCATCGCAGCTTCGGGTGCGATGGCCCTGGCCCTCAGCCGGCGGCGACGATCTCGATTTCGACGAGCCAGTCGTCGCGCAGCGTTTCGACGATGATCGCGGTGGTCGGCACGGCGCGGCCGCCAAGCGCCCGGAGGCGGGCGTTCTGGTTTGCCTCCATAAAGGCGCCGTCGCGGAGATAACTCGTCAGCCGCACGATATTGTCGACTGTCATTTCGGCGGAGGCGAGGATCGTGCGCAGGTTGGCCCAGACAAGCGCCAACTGACCGTCCAGATCGGCCGCCGCCATTCCCGCTTTATCGAGACCCATCGTACCGCTGACGAAGAGCAGCCGGCTGGGCTGCTTGACCTCCAGCGCATGGATGTAGTCAGGGCTTGCCGGATAGATCCCGGTCATTGGATTGCGCCCGATCATTTCCATGATCTCTATTCCTCCGAATAGTCTGTTGAAGAATGCCAGTATCGGTGATTATTCTTCGACAGAAAGGGGGATCTGCCGAATGAGGAAAAATACCGAGGATCTTCGGCAGAGGCGTGCTCAGCAGCCGGTCATCGACGTATTCGACCGAAGAATATTAGCCGCGCTCGCCGCCGACAGCAGCCAGAGCTACGCCAGGCTTGGCGAAGCGGTCGGCCTGTCGGCGCCGGCCGTGCACGAGCGTGTGCGCCGGCTCAAGCAATCGGGCGCCATCAAGGGTGTTCATGCTGCGCTGGATGGCGCAGCTTTGGGTAAGCCGTTGCTTGCCTTTGTGCATGTGGAGGCGGCCGGATGGGGCAAGAGCGAGCGCTTGATGCAGGTCCTGCGTTTCCCAGAGGTCGAGGAAATGCATTCGGTCGCCGGCGACGCCAGCGTTCTCTTCAAGGTCCGCACTGCCAGCCCGCAGGCATTGGAGGCATTTCTGGCGCAGATCCATGCCGTTCCAGGTGTCACCGGCACCCGCAGCTATATCGCCCTCTCCACCTATCTGGAGCGTCCAGTCCAGGCCGGCGTTACCGACAGCTGGCCAGATCTGCCGGCACAGGAATAGCTGGCGGCATTTCCCCGCCGGTGCCCCTCAATCCTCGCCTGCAGCTATTTTTCCCGCATCGCCCGGCGGAAGTTCTGGGTGATCGGCTCGGCCAGATAGGAAAGAACGGTGCGGGCACCCGTCCGGATCAATGCCTCGCTCGACATGCCGGGCATGAGCTTGCGGCCCTCCAGCTTGGTAAGTTCGCTCTTGTCGATCAGCACGGTTGCGGCGAAATAGGGCGCCCCGCTGCGTTCTTCCACCATCCGGTCGGCCGAGACGATCTCGACGACGCCCTCGAGGGGCGGCAGGTTGTAACGGGCAAAGGCCGGGAAGCTGACGCGTGCGCGCTGTCCGGGCGCAATCGTCTCGACATCCTCCGGCCGGACCATGGCCTCGACCACGAGCTGTTGTCCGAGCGGCACGACCGTCATCAACGTCTCACCGGGTTTGACGACGCCGCCTGTTGTGTGGACCTTCAGGTCCATGACGATGCCGTCAACGGGTGCGACGACATTGGTGCGGGCAAGCACGTCCTTGGCAGCCCGCTCTTCCTGCCTGAGATCGACCAGTTCCGCCTCGACCTTGCTCAGCTCTTCGACCGCCTCGTGCAGCCGTAAGGTGCTGAGATTGAGGATTTGCATGTCGATCTCGGCCATGGCGCTCCTGGCGCGGGCGATTGCCGCGACATTGGTCGCGCGTTCCCCCTCGACCTCCCGCTGCTGCCGTCTGAGCAGCAGCCACCGCTCGCGGGTGACAAGGCCGCGTTTGAGGAGACTTTCAAGGTCCTTGGTTTCCCCCTCGAACACCTCGATCTGCCTGTCCTCGGTGACGATCAGCTCCTGCAGTCCCGTGATCTCTTCCTGGGTCTGACGCCGGCGCTGGCTGAGGATTTCCCGCTCGTCCTGCAGATTGTGGTGCTTCGCCGCAAAGACATCGCGCTGGGCCGCCACCGCGTCCATTGCCGACTTGGTCGGGTTTGCCAGCAAGGCCGAATCGAACTCGATCTCGGCCTTGTCGTCCCGCTCGGCCCGCAGGCGCGCGGCCAGCGCCTCACGCGTTGCGATCCGGTTCTGGAGCAGGTCGAGCTTCGTCCTCGCCTGCGTGCCGTCGAGCTGGATGAGCACCTTGCCCGCCTTGACGATATCGCCATTGGCGGCGTTCAGATCGGCGATGATGCCGCCCTCCAGATGCTGGATAAGCTTGCGGTCGCCGGCCACCTTGATGACACCAGGCGCCACCGCGGCGCTGTCCAGCGGCGCGAGCATCGCCCAGCCCCCGGCCATGCCGAAGAACAGGAAGATGATCGCGAAGCCTGTGACCGTTACGCCTGTGAGACGCAGGGGGACTGGGGCAGCGGGCGGCGAAACCGGTAACGGGACGACCTTCATGTCCGTCATGGCTGTTTCGTTCCTTGCTGCTTCGCCACGATCGTCGGCATCTGTGCGACCTTGCGGACGCGTGCGGCGAGTTCATTGAAGACATGGTCGCGCGGACCGAACAGGTCCTGCTGGCCGCGGTTGAGGACCAGTATCTTGTCGACGGTTTCCATGATGTTCGGTCGGTGCGCGATCAGGATAACGGTCGTGCCCGCCGCTTTGACCGTGCCGAGCGCTGCGATCAAGGCCTCCTCACCCTCTCGGTCGAGGTTCGAGTTGGGCTCGTCCAGGATAATGAGCGCCGGATCGCCGTAGAGCGCTCGCGCCAGGCCGATGCGCTGGCGCTGTCCGCCCGACAGCACCGCGCCGGATTCGCCGATCTCGGTCAGATAACCCCTCGGCAGCCCTTTGATCAGATCGTGGACGCCCGCCAGCCGCGCTGCCTTGACCGCCTTGTCGAAGACCACGGGGCTGACCGTCGCGAAGCGGCAGATATTTTCGCAGACATTCCCGGCGAAAAGCTCGATGTCCTGGGGCAGGTAGCCGACATGATGACCGCGGTCCTCCGCCGCCCATTGGGCGACATCCATGCCATCGAGCAAGGCCCGCCCGCCGGAAGGGCGCCAGGCCCCGGCCAGTATGCGTGCCAGGCTGGTCTTGCCGGCCCCGCTCTGGCCGATCAAAGCCATGGATTCACCCGGCTCGAGACGGAAGTTGATCCCTTTCAGAATATGTTCGCCGCCCTGTCGGGCAAGCACGATATTGTCGGCCTCGAACCGGCCTGTCGGTCGCGGCAGTGCCAGAACCGGCGTGGCCTCGGGGTGCTGGCCGGCGACGGCGGTGAGACGCCGGTAGGCGGCACGCGCGCCGACCGTCGCCTTCCACGTGCCGATTGCCTGCTCGACCGGCGATAGCGCGCGGCCCATCAGGATGGAGGCGGAGACCATGATCCCCGGGGAAGCCTCGTTGCGCAGGACGAGATAGGCTCCGAGGCCTAATATCCCTATTTGCAGAGCCAGCCGGTGGCAACGGGCAATGGCCGAGATGATGCCGCCGCGGTTGGCGGCGATGACCTGGCCCCTGTTTGCCTCGTCCTGCTGCACCTTCCAGCCCTCGAGCAGCGGCTTCAGCATGCCCATTGCCTGCACGACCTCGGCGTTGCGGATCGCTGCCTCGGCCTGGGTGTAGGCCCGCGACTGTGCGCTGGTCGCCTCGGTCAACGGCTTGCGGGTCAGCCATTCGTTGAGCAGGGCCAGCGCAAACAGCACCGCCCCGCCCGACAGCGCCAGCCAGCCCAGCCAGGGATGCATGAAGAATATGGCGGCGAAAAACAGCGGCGCCCAAGGCGCATCGAGGATCGGGAAGATGCTCGGGCTGGTGAAGAAATTCCGGACCTGATCGAGGTCGCGCAGCGGGCGGGCATTGGCTTGGCCGGGCGCCGAGGCGGCGTATTCCACCGATGCCGTCAGCAGAACGGGCGCCAGCCGCGCGTTCATCCACGCTCCGACGGTTGCCAGAAGGCGACCGCGCACCACCTCCAGCCCCGCCATGGCCGCAAGTGCGCCTGCCGCCATCAGCGATAACATCAGCAGCGTCTCGAGGCTGTGGCTGGACAAGACGCGGTGATAAACCTGCAGCATGTAAAGCGCCCCGGTCAGCATCAGCACGTTGATGCCGCCGCTGAACCAGATAAGCGGCCGGATAGCCCGTCTAGCTTCTTTCATCACCACCTGAAGCGCCGGGGGCGGCTGGTTGTTCTTCATCTATTTTATCTCTGGTACTTGAGATGACGCGTCATGCGAAGGCGGGGGCAGCTTTGCTGCCCCCGCTGATCAGGTGTTACGTGACGTCGACGAGGATGTGTTGCATCACCGTCTGGTCGCCGTCCGCGTCGACCACCTGGAAGGCGAAGTCGAGGTTGGCATCCGGCGCCTGCGTCACAGTCGAGGTGAAGCCGAGGTCGGTGATCTTCAGCACGTCGTTGTCGGTAGCGTCGAAGTTCACCAGAGCGCCGGTCGCATTGCTGCCGCCGCCGGCGCCGGTCGTCCTCACCAGGTCGATAGCGGTATTGTTGCCGGTGATCCCGTTGCCCGACTGCATGATCTGCACGCCCTGCATCACGTAGTCTTCGCCGGCCGCGTTGTAGTCGTTCTGCTCGACGATCACCAGGCCGTCATTATTGTCGAGCGTGAACTCGCTGTTGTAGGGAGCCGGGACCTGGCCAGTCTTGTAGATGTCGGCGTTCGACACATACATGGCCCGCGTGATCGTGGCATTGTCGTCGCCGTTGCCGGCGATGTTGTCGGCGCCGTTCACATCGATGAGGTTGAGGATCAGCATCAGATCCTCGCTGTTGCCGATGCCGTCGAACTTGATGGCCATTGCCCCGGCAGTCGCCGTCGGTGTGGTGGCTTCGGTGGCGATGCCGACATTGCTGTTGAAGAACCGCAAGGTTAGCAGTTCGTCTTTCTGGATCGTGTCACCGGCGACACCGTTGGTGCTCTGTGTTGCAGAGACCCAGGTCTCATTATTGTTGCTCACCATGTCGTGAATGATGCCGGGGGTGAAGGTGGTGTCAGTGGACGAGCCCTCGCCATTGCTCGTCAGGCCGAACGGGTTGGCCTTGTTGACCAGGTTGCCGGTGAATTGCACGTAGAAGTCTTCATCGGCAGGCGTAGTCGAATCATCCGCCTGCAGCCGTTCCAGCACGACCTGCGGATGGCCGGTATTGCTCGTCGGCTCCTTGGAGAGGAGCTCGCTGGTGTGCAGAATGTCGAAGCTGAAGCCTTCCAGCGGGTCGGTCAAGTTGATGGTATAGGTGTCGGCGGCCTTGTCGAAGACGAGGGTGCCGCCCGCCGTGCCCGCCTGGACGCCGGCCGCCGGATCCCTGTCGTAGGTGAAAGTGAAGTTGAACGTCGCGGAGGTGAGGCTCTCCGACGCCAGCGTTACATTGGAAGTGAGGAGATTGCCTCCGCCGCCGCCGATGATTGTGCCCGTCAGTCCGATCTGAACGCCGCCCGTCACGCCATCCTGGTCGACAAAGTCGGACCCGCCACCAGTGTAGAATGCAGCCGGGTGGACATCCGCGCCGATATTATAGCCGAAGGCGCCGCTGGCCGAGGCGTTGAGCAGATTCGCCAGGGTCTCGTGCTGGATACCTGCGGCAACGGGGTCGCCGTCAAACGGCACCGAGATCGTCGGCCCGTCATCCTCGAAGTTGAGATTCTGGCCGATATTGCGGGTGGCCGAGGCGGGATCGCCGTCACCGTCGGTGATGGTTGCCGTCAGCGTGACGAGGTCGGCGGCTGCCAAGGTTCGGCTGTCGTCCGGATTGCTGGTATTGGCATGGACGACCGCCCGTGCCTGGTCGAGGCTGACGACGCCGGCAGCGCTGACGCTGACGGTGAAGACAACAGGCCCGCCGGCTCCGGCCCGCCCGACCACATTGCTGCCCTCCTTGAAGAGCAGTACGGACGCGCCGGTTTCGGTATCGGTAAGGCCGCTGACATTGGTGTTCACGTTGACGCCGAGCGCATAGGTGGTGGTGGCGCCGTCGGCCCCCGGAGTCGAGATGAAGGCGGTCGCGAAGTTGCCGGTGGCGTTGGTCGCCAGATCGGTCTCGTCGACTGTCACTTGCGGTGCAGTGCCGTTTGCGTTGATTGACGGTCCGTCATCCTCGAAGTTAAGGTTCTGGCCGATATTGCGGGTGGCCGAGGCGGGATCGCCGTCACCGTCCGTGATGGTTGCGGTCAGGGTGACAAGGTCGGCAGCTGCCAAGGTTCGGCTGTCGTCCGGATTGCTGGTATTGGCATGGACGACCGCCCGTGCCTGGTCGAGGGTGACGACGCCGGCAGTGCTGACGCTGACGGTGAAGACAACAGGTCCACCGGCTCCGGCGCGCCCGACCACATTGCCGCCTTCGAGGAAGAGCAGCACGGACTGGCCGGTTGCGGTATCGGTGAGGCCGCTGACATTGGTGACCTGGCTGATGCCGAGCGCATAGGTGAAGGTGGCTCCGTCAGCGCCGGGAGTCGGGGTGAAGGCGGTCGCGAAGTTGCCGGTGGCGTTGGTCGCCAGGTCGGTCTCGTCGACTGTCACCTGCGGTGCAGTGCCAACTGCCGTGATCGCCGGCCCGTCATCGTCGAAGTTGATGAAGGATCCGACTTCTTCATTGTAGGCGTTGGTGGTCTGCTGTGCGTAATGGATCTCGGTGATGTCGAGCCCTTCGGTCGCATCGATTGCCTCCACATGAAGCCGATCCATCTGGCTGCTCGTGGTGAAATCGACGGTGGTGATGTTGTCGAGCCCGGTGATGGTCACGACATTCCCGGTCCCGCTGAGCCCGGTTACGGTGACGTTGCCGCCTGCTGTGGCATAGGTGCCATCAGCGGTGATGGTGGTCAAGGCTGACGCACCCGTCAATGTGAGGCTGGTGATGTTCACGGGAGTGGTCGGGCTGCCGTTAAAAAAGTCCGAGCCCTGCTCGTTTCCCTGAACGTCAAAAGCGCTGATCTTGATGTCCACCCGTTCAGTCGGAGTAGACGGCGTGATCTGGTTGATGATGAAGCCGGCCTGCAGGATGTTGTCGAGGTGGCTGCCATATGCGATGTCGGCGCCATCACCGGCGCTGGGCGTGGTGCCGCCTGTCACAAAATCGACTTGCAGCACTTCACGTCCCAAAGGTTGATTTTGCCCATCGGTATCCGGGTTGATGCTCTGGTTATCGACACCAAAACCTTGCTCACTCACGTTGCACTCGCTGTTGACCAGCGCGCTGTTCGGGTCGAGTTGGCTCGATCTTACGAGCCCCGTCACCAGCAACTGTTTGGAAGCGTCATCAGGCGAACTGAGTAAGTTGAACTGATTGCTGCCGGAATGGGCATCGTCGCCGGTAAAGCTGATGTTGCTGGTCCCAGCGACCGACGCAAACACTTTATTGGTCAGATCGATGCGGTCGTCGGCACTGGTCGGATCGAGATGGAACAACGGCACGTACTGGACGGTGTACAGGTCGGCCTTGGTGGCGGTGGTGCCGATCAGCCCGAGCGAGAAGGCGAGAGCCCCGGTCTCGGCGGGCTCTGCACTCGGGTCGGAGGTCCCAATGACACCGATCACGACGTTTGCATGCGTCGGGTCCTGGAACAGCCAGACATAATTGCCATCGACCGTGCGAATGCCGCTGTTGACGCCGACCGTGGTGGAAAACGGGGTCCCGGACGCGCTCTGCGTGAGAATCACCTTCGTGATGGTCTCCCCTGCACTCGCCGAGGCGACTACGAAGTCGGACTGGTAGGCGACTTCAGGTGAGGCTAGCCCGCCTGAGCCATCGCGGCCCAACATATATTGCAGAGTTGTGTTGGTGCTATGCGGCGCAAGCGACGGATTGATATCGTCGTCCTGCGCATTGGGGGTCTCGTCGATGACGAGGTCCTGGGTTGTGATGTCGAGTGCCATGGAAATTCTCCCTCAAAATTGCATAGGGATACACGCCTGGGTGGCGAGACATTCCAGGTTTTCCCCTTGCGCGTTGAACCTGCCGGCTCTCGACTGGCGACCTATTTCGTCGCGGGAGCCCGGCGCTTCTCAATTGGGGGTAGTAGGGCTAAAGTCGCAACTGTACTCGGACCAAAGCCTATACATTGAGGCTGTCATACAACAACTCAAAGTTTATTTCCGAAGAGATGCAAGAATGAGTCATAGAAATTCGGAGAATCGCATCTTGCGTTCTTCACAAATCCCCCTCTATGCTGTATATACTACAAATTGATTTAAAGTGCACTTAGCCAGTTCGAGCTAAGGGAGGGAGTCTGCTTCGAATTTTGCCTTTTTCAGTTTCTTCGCCAGCGAATACATTCGCATTCCCTACCTCACTGAGTACAAGCGGCAGGCCCGCGGCGCCGGGATAGTCGCGCTCGGTACTGTTCTGGGCGAAAAACGAAAAGGACGAGCGTGCAGACTTGCGAACTGGCTCATCGTTGTGCCACACGTTCGGAGAACAGCGAGCGGCCGATGGAGCTCCTGCCGCTTCAGAAGGTTGAGGAGAATACATTTAGCCGCGCGTGAAGCCGGCTCTTTTGAAAGTCCGAATTGCGAGCCGGCAGCGCTTGCGGCCGGCTGCGCAGATCCATCCCGATCGCGCCCGGCACAAGCAGCTATATTGCCTTGTCCATTTAGCCGGAGTGCCGATACCGACCGGCGTTGCCGATCGCCAGCCGCAGAGTCTCCGAAGTAACCGGGCTTCCCCATTTTTTCTGCGTAAGACGAAAATGCTATCCCCTTTTGAATTCCGAACACAAACGCTGCGCACGAGTTGCTCTAGTCCTCGCCGTCGAACCGCGGCAGCGGCTCGATATTCCGCACCCAGGGCAGGGCCGATCGGCACCATATTTGTTTCTTGGGCGTCAGGTCCCGCCGCTGGTCGATGCTGCCGAGGCGGATGCCGATCGTGCTGTCTTCGCCGTCGGTGCGATAGAGCGGCGATCCGCAATTTGGACAGAAGAATTGCCGGCTGAGGCCGCCGCTGTCGCCATATTTCATGTAGCCGCGAGGTTCGCCCTTAATCAGCGCGAAGCTTTCCGACCGCGCCGGTGCGGTGACGCGATAGGCCGAGCCCGTCAGTCGTTGGCAATCGGTGCAATGGCAGATCGACACCCGCTCCGGATCGATTTCCGCCTGATAGCGGATCGCTCCGCAATGGCATCCTCCTGATATATGCATCGGCATTCCTCAATCGGCCGGCGGGCCAGCCGGGCGGGTGGCATAGAAAGCTTTCGCATCCGCCGTGAAGGCGGCCCGCTGGTCGGCTTTCGTATAGAACATGTGGCCGCCGCGATAGAGTTCCAGCCCGACGCGGCCATTGGCGAGCGAAGGCGGCAGATGATCGACGACATAGCGGCTGACGCTGTAAGGCGTCACCAGGTCGCTGTAGCCGTGCGCGATCAGCAGATGGAAGGCCGAGTTGGCGGCGAGCAATTGCCTGATGTCGTCGGTGGCGCTCGCCTGCAGGCGCGATCCGCCGCCGCGCCCGCTGCCCCATCCCCAGCGCCGGCTGATATCGCTGTCGAGCAGCGTGTAGGTCAGCTCCGTTTTGAAGCCGAGCTCGTTGCGGGCATAGTCGGCGAAGGCCCCGCCATAGGCGCGGGTGAAGCCGTCGAGAATGGCGTCGTCGCCGCGGTCGTAGTCCGATTCCGGGTAAGGATCGGGTGCCGCAAAGGAAGCGTCGTAGGGGCTCATCACTGCGCCGCTGCCTCCGTCGGAATGTTTGACGAAGGAATTGCCGAGGAAGCCGCGGTTGCGCGCGACGATATCCTCGGGAATGCCGGTCAGCTCGGCGATCCTGCCATAGAAGGCGGCCGCCTTGGCGCCTGTCGGCGGCGGCCCGGCCAGCGTCGTCAGGTAATCGCCGAGCGCGAAGGTCTCGGCCTCGCGCTGCGTCTCTTCGTCGAAGGCATTGTGCCGGTCGAGTTCGGCCGCCGCCAGCGACGGCAGCTCGAGTGCGGCGCCGAGCGCGAACTGATCGGCATCGAACATCAGCTGGCTTTCGAGGAGTGGTGAAAGCATCACCGCGCCGGCGACGATGATGCCCTGGCTTTCCTGCAGCACGGCGGCGACCTTGGCGGCGCGGAAGCCGCCATAGCTTTCGCCGAGAAGATATTTCGGCGAGTTCGAGCGGTTGTTGTGGGCGATATAGAGCGCGATCGCCTTGGCGATGCTCTGGGCGTCGGAATTGACGTTGTAATAGTTGGAAGCGTCGTCGGCCTTGACCGTCCGGCTCCAGCCGGTGCCGATCGGATCGATCAGTACGAGATCGGTGAAATCGAGCCAGCTTTGAGGGTTGTCGACCAGCTTCGCATTGGCGCCGTCGCGGCCCTCAGGCCCGAAATCGAGAACCTTGGGTCCGACCAGCCCAAGATGCAGGAAGGCTGAGGCGGCGCCTGGCCCGCCGTTGAAGGCAAAGGTGAGCGGCCGATCCGGTCCGCGATCCCTTGCGACATAGGCGGTGTAAAAGATCGCGCTGGTCGGCGCCCCGTCCTGGCCGAAGAGATCGAGCGTGCCGGCGGTCGCGGCATAGGCGATCTTCCGATCGCCGATCGTCAGCTCGTGTTCCGTGACCGAATCGGGCGGCAGCAGCTTCAGCACGCCGTCGCGCGCCTCGCTCTGGATATTGCCCCGGCCTTCACGGCTCTCCTGCGCCGGCGAAAGGCCAGGGGCGAGAAGCGCCGCAAGCGCGGCTAGCAGAAACAGGCTTCCTATGCGCACGGTCTCTCCTCCGCGGTGCCGAATGCAGGCTGAGAAATAGCGTAGCATCGGCGACCGGCGACCGGCATCAAGAGATGGTGATGGGCGAGTGAGCGGCTCGGCTCAGCCGGTATTCGCCACTGCGCGGACATTCACCTCGACTGACCGGCCGGCCATCCAGCCGTTGATTGCAGCCCCCAGGCCGAGCGCGACGAAAAGGACAGCGCACCAGGAAAAGCTGCCGGTCCAGCCGCGGATCAGGCCGACAATGAGCGGCCCGATGGCTGCGAGGAGGTAACCGACGCATTGCGCCATGCCGGAGAGATGGGCGGCGATATCGGGATCGCGCGAGCGCAGCACGATCGTCGTCATCGCCGCAGCGATCAGCCCGCCCTGGCCGATGCCCTGCAGCACCGCCCAGAGCCAGACGGTCGACAGCGGCGCGAAGAGCAGGCCGAGCAGGGCGGTGACGGCAACGCCGCAGAGGCTGGCATTGATCAGCCGCTGGTCTTTGCCGCGCACGGCGATATGCGGCACAACAAGGCAGGATGCGGCCTGCACCATTACCGAGAGCGAAACGATCGCCCCGGCAGTGACGCCGTCAAGCCCGCGTTCACGTAAGATGGGAACCAGCCAACCGAAGACGCAATAGGCAAGCGCCGATTGCAGGCCCATGAACAGCGTCACCTGCCAGGCAAGCCGGTCCCGCCAGAGGCCTTCGACACGAAAGCCGTTTCGCCTTGCATGGCGGCTGCTGCGCAGCACCTGCGGCAGCCAGATCAGCCCGACGGCGAGCGCCGGCAGCGCCCAGACCGCGAGCGCGCCGGCAAGCGAGCCGCCGAGAGCGTGCTCGACCGGCAGCGTCAGCCCGGCGGCACCTGCCGCACCTGCGCAGAGCGCCATTGTATAGAAGCCGGTCATCAGCGCGGCGCGCCCGGCGAAATCCCGTTTCACCAAGCCCGGCAGCAGCACGTTGCCGACGGCGATGCAGGCGCCGGCCAGCGCCGTGCCGATGAAGAGCAGCGGCACGGAGGAAAGCCCGCGCAATGCGGTGCCAAGAGCCAGAAGCAGCACAACGCCGAGCAGCGTACGCTCCGAGCCGAAGCGCTGGGCAAGGCGCGGCGCCAGCGGCGAGAAGGCCCCGAGGCAGACGACCGGCAGCGTCGTCAGCAGGCTGGCGCCGAGCGCTGTGAGACCAAGTTCCGAGCGGATTTCGGGCAGAAGCGCCGAGGCGCTCGAGAAGACCGGCCGCAGGTTGAAGGCGATCAGCACGAGGCTGGCGCCGAGCAGGAAACGATCTGCGGCACCGCCCACCGGTGTCGCCTGCGGCGGCGGCAGGCTGCCGGCTTCGGCGTCTACGAGCAGTTCGTCGGCCGGGTCGAGCGTGGCGGCGAGATCGTTGGAAGGCGCATTCATGACAGGATCATCCGGTCGAGGGCGGCAAGAACCGGCGCCATGAAGCGGCGGACCGCTGCGTCCGCCGTGTCGGGATTGCCGGTTGCGATGGCGTCGACGATATCGGCATGCGCCTGCATATCCGGTTCGGGAATATCCGTCCCCAGCGTCGCCGCGATGGTTTCGGCGATCGAGGCCGAGAAGAAATCATAGATCTCGACCATCGCCCGGTTGCCCGACGCGGCAATGACAGCCTTATGGAAGGCGAGGTCGCGCTCGATGAAGCCAGCCTTGTCGCCGCCGTCGTAGGTGCCGCGCTCGGAAAGCAGCCGGCGAAGCTCCGCTACCGTCTCCGGCGTCTTGCGGATCGCCGTCAGCCGGGCCGCCTCGACGTCGAGCGCCAGGCGCGCCTCGAACTGGTCTCGCAGGCTGGCGCGCCGGGCCATCGTCAGCGGCCGGCCGGCATCGCGGGTCGAGCGGACATAGGTGCCCGAACCCTGCCGCGTTTCGAGATAACCCTGGGAGACGAGAACGCGTACCGCTTCGCGCACCGTGCCGCGGCTGACGGAGAGCATGGCCGACAGTGAGGCTTCATTCGGCAATTTATCGCCGACCGCCCAGCGTTTGCTGAGGATGTCACTGCGGATCGCCTCGATCGCCTCATCGGCGAGAGTTGTCCTGCTGATCGCACGCATGTTGTTACTCATAAAGTCATCGGATGACTTTATGAGTAACAACATTTATCCATATCGTCAAAGCGATCGGGCAATAAAAAAGGGCCGCCTCAGCGACCCTTTCCATGAGTTTGGCCTCGAACTGGCCGGGACTGTCAAAGCAGCCCCAGGAAGGCGGGTTTTAGAGCGAGGGCTGCCTCGCTTTCATCACCTCTTCCATGCCCGTTACGAGGTCCGAAATCTCATTAGACATTGGATCACCTTCCTTTCGTTCTGTTGCTGATAGACCCAAGGTAGGCCGATTCTTTCGAGATGCAAGCAGAAATCCCGTCTATTCCCGGCCTCGGCGGATCCGACCGTTCACAAAAGAACACAGAGCTTTGCTGAATTTGAACGCGCCTGATGCCACGAAACCGTCATCTTGCGCTTGCAAACCGGCCGCGCGTTAAGCTGTTATTAGCCTTGACGTTCGACAATTTCAGCATTCCCGCCGAAGCGGCGGCGGGTCCCGGAGCAAAAGCCATGTGTCGCTGGGCAGCCTATCGCGGAGACCCTCTCTATCTCGAGGAGCTGGTGTCCTCGCCCGCCCATTCGCTGATTGAGCAGTCCCATTGCGCCACCCGCGCCAAGACGGCGACCAATGGTGATGGCTTCGGCATCGCCTGGTATGGCGACAGGCCCGAGCCCGGCCGCTACCGCGATATCCTGCCGGCATGGTCGGACTGCAATCTGAAGAGCCTGGCGCGGCAGATCCGTTCGCCGCTCTTCCTCGCCCATGTCCGCGCCGCGACCGGCGGCGGCACGCGCCGCGACAACTGCCACCCTTTTACACACGATACCTGGTCCTTCATGCATAACGGTCAGATTTCAGGCTTCGAGCGCCTGCGCCGGCCGATGGAGACGATGCTCGACGACGAACTGTTCAATGTCCGCAGCGGCACGACCGATTCCGAGCTGATGTTCCTGCTGGCGCTGCAATTCGGCCTGCGCGAGGCGCCGATCGCCGCGATGTCTGCTATGGTCGGCTTCGTCGAAAACCTGGCCGAGAACATCATCGGCTCGATCCTGCTGCGCTTCACTGCCGCCTTCTCCGACGGCAATACGCTCTATGCGATCCGCTACGCCACCGATCGCAAGGCGCCGACGCTCTATGCCTCGCCGGTCGGCGCCGGCTATTGCCTCGTCTCCGAGCCGTTGAACGACGATGTCGACGCCTGGGCGGAAATTCCCGATGGCAGCGCCGTCACCGTCGGCAAGAACGGCATCGACGTCGCGGATTTCCGGCCGGAAAACCGGAGCGTCGCCAAGTTGCAGCCTTTGGCCGCCTCCGCATAATCCTCGTCGAAAATCGAAGCGATATTCAACCTATCCGCGGAATCGCTCGGCGATCAGCGCTGCCAGCCGTTTGGCGACCTCTTCCTTGGTCAGGTCGGGCCATTGCTCGACACTGTCGTGGCGAATGAGTTTGACGCTGTTGCGGCTGCCGCCCATGATGCCGGTCGCGGGAGAAACGTCATTGGCGACGATCAGGTCGGCGCCCTTGCGCTCGAGCTTCGCCTTGGCATTGCCTTCCACGTCCTGGGTCTCGGCGGCAAAGCCGATCACCAGCTTCGGCCGCATCGTGTGATGGCCGACGGTTTTCAAAATGTCGGGATTTTCAGTCAGCGCCAGCGTCGGAATGGATTCGCCCGGATGTTTCTTCAGCTTCTGGTCGGCGGCCGAGGCGACGCGCCAGTCCGCCACCGCCGCCACCATCACGGCAATATCGGCCGGCAGCGCCGCCAGCACCGCATCACGCATTTCTTCCGCCCGCTCGACATGGATGGTGTGGACGCCAACCGGGTCGGCGATCGCTACCGGCCCGGAGACGAGCGTCACCTCGGCCCCGAGCTTGGCAAGGGCTGCGGCGATCACATGGCCCTGCCGGCCGGAGGAACGGTTGGCGATGTAGCGCACCGGATCGATCGGCTCATGCGTCGGTCCTGATGTGACGATCGCCTTGCGGCCTTTCAGCGGCTTTTCACCGTCGTCGAGCATGGTTTCGGCGGCAGCGACGATGTCAAGCGGCTCTGCCATCCGGCCGAGCCCGGCCTCGTGGCTTTCCGCCATCTCGCCAACCATCGGCCCGACAAAGCGAACACCATCGTCCCTCAGCCTTGCCGCATTGCGCCGGGTGGCCGGATGTGCCCACATTCTGGGGTTCATCGCCGGAGCCGCAAGCACCGGCCTCGCCGTTGCGAGCAGCACCGTCGAGGCAAGATCGTCGGCAAGGCCGTTCGCCATCTTCGCCATCAGGTCGGCACTGGCGGGCGCAATCAGCACGAGATCGCAGTCGCGCGCCAGCCTGATATGGCCGACATCCTGTTCGTCCTGGCGCGAAAACAGATCGACGAAGACGTGGTCCGCCGCCAGCGCGCCGACGGCAAGCGGCGTGACGAATTCCTGCGCGCCCCTGGTCATGATGGGACGGACGCTTGCACCGCGCTCGCGCAGCCGGCGGATCAGATCCAGGCTCTTATAGGCGGCAATGCCGCCTGAGATGATGAGGAGGATACGTTTGCCGCTGAGAGCCATGGCTTTCTACCCGTCGCCTTTTTTTGCCCGGCCTCGACCCTAAGCCTTTGGCGCAGAACATGCAATCGAGTACGGACGTTCCTGTTCTGCCTTGCGAAATCATTCATCACTGAGCAGGCTCATCAGGTTCTCTGTAACCGGCGAGCGATGCGTCCTCAGCATCGCCAGCGCCAGGCGCGCGATGGCCGGCGGCCCCTCGATCGGCGTGTAGACAACACCCTGAAGTTTGATCTGCGAGATCGACGCCGGCACGATCGACACGCCGAGATCGGCCGCCACCAGATTAACGACGGAGGAAATCTGCGGCGCCTCCTGCGCCACGGTGAGCTCGAATCCCGCCTTGCGGCAGGCAAGCACGACATCGTCGTAAAGGCTCAATCCGACGAGCCTGGGAAAGAGGATGAAAGGTTCGTCCGCCAGGGCCTCAAGCGGCAGGCTGCGATGCCCTGCCAGCCGGTGGCTGGCGGGCAGGGCGATCACCATCGGCTCATCTTCAAGCCGCCGCAGCCGGATGCCGGCGGGGTCTTCGAGGCTCGGGCGCATGAAGGCGGCGTCCAACTCGCCGCGTTCCAGCTTCTGCATCAGCGCCAGCGTGTTCATCTCCGTCAGCGACAGCTGCACCTCCGGCCAGCGCGCTCGGAAGCGGCGGATCGTGGTGCTGACCACGGGATTGAAGGCGGAGGATGCGGTGAAGCCGAGCGACAGCCGACCGGTCTCGCCGCGATTGGCGCTTTGCGCGGCAAGCTTCGCCTTCTCCGCTGCCGCGAGCGCCGCTTTTGCCTCACCCAGAAATGCTGCACCTGCCGCGGTCAGCTCTGCGCCATGCGGCACGCGGTGGAACAGCGCCGCACCCACTTCCGTTTCTAGGTCGCGGATTTGTTGGCTGAGCGGTGGCTGCCCGATGCCAAGTTTGCCTGCGGCGCGGGTGAAATTGCCTTCCTCCGCCACCGCAAGGAAATATCTCAGGTGCCGCAGCTCCATGACCATCTCCAAAACATATTGAAATCGTCGTTTCCATATATTGGACAAATGAAATGGCGCTGACTAGATCGGAGGCTGGAAGGATGGATCCATGCCGAAACCAGCCTATGCAGCAAAGCGCCCTGAGGAGACCGCGATCGCGGGACAGAGGTCCTATCTGACCCGCGGCAGCGGCGCCTATCGCCGCGCCAGCCTGGCCCTTTTCCTCTCCGGTTTTTCCACCTTCTCGCTGCTTTATTGCGTGCAGCCGCTGCTGCCGATCTTTTCCCAGGAATTTTCCGTCAGCCCGGCCGAAAGCTCACTGTCGCTGTCGCTCTCTACCGGTTTCCTCGCACTCGCCATCATCTGCGCCGCCGCCGTCTCGGAAGGGCTTGGCCGCCGCAGCCTGATGTCGATATCGCTGCTCGGTGCAGCATTGCTGACGATCGCCACCACCTTTGCGCCGAACTGGCAGCTGCTGCTCGTCATCCGCGCCCTGCAGGGCTTCGTTCTCGGCGGCGTGCCCGCCGTCGCCATGGCCTATCTCGCCGAGGAAATCGATCCGCGCGGCCTTGGCGCCAGCATGGGACTCTATGTCGGCGGCACCGCCTTCGGCGGCATGTCCGGCCGCGTTCTCACCGGCGTCTTCGCCGAATATCTCAGCTGGCGCCCGGCGCTTTTCCTGATCGGCGCCATCGGCCTTGCCGCCGCGCTCGGCTTCATCGCCCTGCTGCCGCCGTCGAAGAATTTCGTTCGCCGGCCGGGCTTCGACCCGAGTTTCCATGCCAGGGCTTGGTTCGGCCATCTCGCCAATCCGGCGCTGCCCTTCATCTTCGCCATCGCCTTCCTGGCGATGGGCTCCTTCGTGACGATCTACAATTATGCTGGCTTCCGTCTCGTGGCGCCGCCCTATAGCCTCAACCAGACCGAACTCGGCCTGATCTTCACCGTCTATCTCTTCGGCATCGGCGCCGCCTCGATCGGCGGCCTCATCGGAGACCGGATCGGGCACTTCTCTGTGCTGCTCTTCGGTCTGGCGCTGACCGCCGCCGGCAGCGCGCTGACGCTCTCCGCCGCGCTGCCATCGATCATCCTCGGCATTATCGTGTTGACGGCCGGCTTCTTCATGAGCCATTCCATCGCCAGCGGCCTCGTCGGCAGGCTGGCGCATGGCACCAAGGGCCACGCCTCGTCGCTCTATATGCTGGCCTATTATGTCGGCTCCAGCCTCATGGGCTCGGCGGGTGGCTGGTTCTTCGCAATCGACGGCTGGCCCGCCGTCGTCGCCTTCACCCTTGTCCTGCTGACGCTCGCCTTTATCTCCGCCTGTGCCGCGCAGCGTCTCGCAAGGAAAAAAACATGATCCGCATCGACCGTCTCGATCATCTCGTGCTGACCGTCGCCGATATCACAGCCACCTGCGATTTCTATTCCCGCATCCTCGGCATGTCGGTCGAAACCTTCGCGGAGGGCCGCAAGGCACTGAAATTCGGCCGCCAGAAGATCAATCTGCATCAGGCCGGCCACGAATTCGAACCCAAGGCCAGACATCCAATCCCCGGCTCCGGCGATCTCTGCTTCATCGCCGAAACGCCGATTGTCGACGTCATCGCCCATCTGCGGGCATCGGGCGTTGTGATTGAGGAAGGTCCGGTCGAACGCACCGGCGCCACCGGACGGTTGCGTTCGGTTTATGTCAGAGACCCCGACGGCAATCTCATCGAAGTCTCGAATCTGATCGATTGATGTACCGCCTGGATAAACCGGTCAGGGCGAGCCTTCCCAATTCTCTACCTGCAGGTCCGCCACGCGCTCGAACTCCCTCAGATTGCGGGTGATCAGGACGAGGCCGCGCGCAGCGGCCTGCCCGGCAATCAGGACGTCATAGGGGCCGATGGGCGTTCCCGATGCTCGCAGCGCTGCGCGAACTTCTCCGGCCCTGCGCGCGTCGTTCCGGTCAAATTCCAGTATGGCGAATTGTAGCGCATCGATCCGCGCCAGATTCTCATCGATATGCAAACTTTTGTAAGCGCCGTAAAAGAGTTCATGCGCGACGATCGCCGGCATGGCGAAATCCGTTGGTGTGTGCTTGCGCAGTTCGGCGATGAGGCGGTCATTGCCCTTTATCAAGGCAATGACGGCATTAGTATCGAGCAGGTACTTCATTTGAAGAAGTCGAGGTCAGGTCGTTCCTGTTGCGCAGGCTGCTCTTCTGCTGCTGTCG
Organism: Rhizobium sophoriradicis; assembly: GCF_003939025.1. Classification (GTDB taxonomy): domain Bacteria; phylum Pseudomonadota; class Alphaproteobacteria; order Rhizobiales; family Rhizobiaceae; genus Rhizobium; species Rhizobium sophoriradicis. Next base: position 136,890 of record NZ_RQIH01000013.1, on the reverse strand, counting down.
CGAAGTCGGGATCGACCGGACCGATCACGTCAGCCAGCCAATCCCAATTGTCGGAAATCGGTTCGAGAACGATCGCACGCCCTTGGCGCCGGATGGTGACACTATCGCCATCAAAGCGGAATTCCTTCGGCAAGCGGACGGCTTGCGAACGCCCTGACCAGAAGATTTTTGCGGTTTCCATGTCACGGCCCTCGGTAAGATACGACAATGATATATAGCAACTCGACTTACATTTCAACCAAGCCGGATATAGGGCACGTCCTTCTTCATCACCTCATCCAGCGCCTCTTCGTAGCCCGCGTCAGCATACCGCATGACGCCCAAGGCGGTGTCGTTGGTCAGCGCGTGGTCGAGCCGCTCGTCGGCGGCTTCGGTGCCGTCGGCGATGACGGTGACGCCGCAGCTCGTCATGTAGCCGGCATAGCCGCCGCCGCCGGAATGGACGACGACGAGATCGGCCATCGACGAGCAGAGCATCATCGCGTCGATCAGCGGCCAGTCGGCGATCGCGTCGGAGCCGTCCTTCATCCGCTCGGTCATGATATTGGGATGCGCCATGGCGCCGGCATCGAGATGGTCGCGCGAAAAGGCGACGGGACCCTTCATTTCGCCGGTCACTACCAGCGCATTGACGCGCCGCGCCAGCATCGTGCGTTCGCCATGACCGAGCCAGGCAATGCGCGCCGGCAGCCCCTCGAAGGGCACATGCTCGCGCGCCAGCCGGATCCAGTTGGTGATGATCTTGTTATCGGGAAACATTTCGAGCAGAAGATCGTCGATGCGGGCGATATCGCTCTCCTCGCCGGACAGCGCCATCCAGCGGAAGGGCCCGATCGCCCGGGCAAACAGCGGCCTCAGATAGGCTTCGGTAAAGATAGGAATGTCGAACGCATTGCTGACGCCGCCTTCTTTCGCCTGGGTGCGGATCAGGTTGCCGTTGTCGAAGACCTCGGAGCCGCGTTTCTGGAAATCCAGCATCGCCGTGACATGATCGACGATCGAGGCGCGGCTTGCCGCCATCAACTGCCCCTGGCCATCCTCGCGCAGTTCTCTTACCTGATCGAGGCTCATGCCCTTCGGCACATAGCCATAGACGAGGTCATGCGCCGAGGTCTGGTCGGTGACGATGTCGGGCACGATGCCGCGCCTTGCGATTTCGGGATAGACTTCCGCCGCATTGCCGACGAGTCCGACGGAGAGCGCCCGCTTGTCCTTCACCGCCGCATCGATCATCTCAAGGGCGGTATCGAGATCGGGCGCGATCTCCTGGAGATAGCCGATCTGCTGGCGCTTGCGGGCGCGCTCCGGATCGATGTCGACGCAGAGGATGGCAGCCCCCGCCATGCGGCCGGCGAGCGGCTGCGCCCCGCCCATGCCGCCGAGACCGGCCGTCAGCACGAAGCGGCCGGCGAGATCGCCGCCGAAGCGCCGCTCGGCAATGCGCATGAAGATCTCGTAGGTTCCCTGGATGACGCCCTGGCTGCCGATATATTGCCAGGCGCCGGCCGTCAGTCCGCCCCAGCAGATCAGTCCCTTGCGCTGCAGCTCGTAAAACACCTCGGCTTTCGCCCATTGCCCGACGATATTGCAGTTCGCCATGATGACCAGGGGCGCCTTGGCGTGCGTCTTCACCAGCCCGATCGGCTTGCCGGACTGGATCAGCAGCGTCTGGTCTTCTTCCATCTCGGTCAGCGCCTTGACGATGCCGTTATGCGCCGCCCAGCTGCGGGCCGCCTTGCCGAGAGCGGCGTAGACGATCAGGTTTCCGGGATCCTCGCCGACCGACAGAACGTTTTCGAGCAGGCGCAACAGCGCTTCCTGCCGCCAGCCTCTGGCGCGCAGCTCTGGCCCGCCGGGAATCGGAAATTTCGGATGACGCGGATTGGCCTTCGGCATGGTGATTTCCTCGCTTGGTCTCTGGTTTCCCTTCTCCCCGGCGGGGGTCCGAAGGACGGGTCGAGACCTGTGGCTCGACCCCGGTCGGTGGCCCAAGGGTCGGATGAGGGGGCGGCACGGCAGGACCGATATGTTGCCCTTCGCTTGCGCTCAAGGCATTCGCGGCTCTGCCGCTCACCCCCTCATCGGTCCTTCGGACATCTTCCCCCCGCTGGGGAGAAGGGGGAATAGCTGCGTTACTTACCTGGCAACGATCGCACATAGGCGAGCGCGCCATCCAGCAAACGCCGTCTCAGCCCATCGTCGCCATAAACCTCGGCCGTCGCCCGCACCCAGCCCTGCATTACCCGCTCACCGGACAGCATCTGGATCACGCCGGGCAGCGCCAGCGCCCAGCCGTCATTGCCCTTGCCGAGGCGGATCAGCATGCCGTCGCTGCGCGCGCCGCAAAGCAGATTGCCGTTCAGCAGGAAGGCCCGGCCGCCGAACATGGATTTTTCCGTCAGCCCCGGCCGGTCGCCGAGTTCCTCGCGCAGCAGTTCTTCGAGGCCGGGATCGCGCGTCATGGCTCAGGCCTTCGTTTCCAGCGCATAGCGGGCGATCTCGATCCCCATCGCCTTTTCGACGACGGGATAGACGGTGGGATCGAGCACGCTTGCCGACAGCGGGATGATATCCTTCGGCACATGCAGGATGAAAACCTGCATGCCTTCCCTGAGCTGGCCGACGCTGAGCGGCTCACCCTCCTGAGACAGCGTGGTGATCACTGCTGGGAAGGTCGCAAGCCGCCCGCCATCGGCATCATCCACCGCCATATACTCGTTCATCACATGCAGCGTCACCGATTTTGCCCCCGAACCGACGATGACCGTGCCGATGTCGAAGGCTTCCCTGGTGTAGACGACGTCCTTTCGAGATATGACGCCCTCGGCGAGGATATGCCCGCCCGTCGTCTTGCAGATCGCATCGATAACAGCGGGCCCGCCGCGTTTCTCTGCCGCGATGATCGCCTCTCCGAGCGCAAGCGCCCTCGAGATGCCGCCAAGTGCCGCATGGCTGCGGACATAGGAGGCTCTGAGCGGGTTGCGGCAGCTGGCGATGAAGCCGCCGGATTGATCGGCGGCGGCACGCAGCACCGGCGAGATCTTCGCCGTCGCCCCCTTCACCACCAGCTCGATATACCGGTTTTCGGCGCGATTGCCGCCGACGGCGGTCTGGATCATCGGCTCGGGTGAGCCGGCCATGCCGATCGAGCCCATGTCGCCTGTAGGATGGGCGCGGATATCGCCGACGGCGTCGACCACCTTGGTGCCGAGGATCGCCGACGGCAGCCAGCCGTTCAGCGTCGAGGATTTGCCGTTCTGGCCGATGATCAGCCCGGAAAGCTTCTCGCCCAGCGCCTCCTGCAGGAGCTGCACGGCCTTGACGTAATCGATGCCCTGCATTTCCCAGGGGGTGGTGGAGGCCGGCGCGCCGATGGCGGCGGCCGTCGCGATCCAGTCATCGTCCCGCAGTTCGTCGATCGACACCAGCTCCGGCTTGCCCGCATTGACTGCCGCAAGCCCGAGCATCCGCCCGTGATCGGCCCAACCGCCACCGCCGGCGGCATAGACGGAGCCGCCCTTGACGGCGGCTTCGACGTCCTTCTCAACCAGTATGCGTCCCATCGGCCTTCTCCCGCTTCGAATCCGTGTCCATCTCGCGCACCGCCTCGAACAGCACGGCGGCGCCGAGCGCGATATCGTCATTGTCGGCCCACTCGTCCTCGCAATGGCTGCGGCCTCCCCGGCAGGGCACGAAGATCATGGCCGCCGGCGCCACCTTGGCGATCCAGGCCGTGTCGTGCCCGGCGCCCGAGGCCATGCGCCGATATTTCGCGCCGACGCGTTCGCAGGCGGCCTCGAGCGCCGAAAGCAGCCCGGCATCGCCCGGCGTCGGCAGATTGTCGGATACCCGGTTCGGCGCTTCGATCCTCACGCCATAGGCGGTCGCCAGCTTTTCGACATGGCCTTCGAGCCAGCGGCAGAAGGCCTCCATATCGGCGCGAATTTCAGCGCGGCCGTCGATCAGCAGCACGACTTTCGACGGCACGACATTGGCGGCATTCGGCTCGACTCTGAATTCGCCGACCGTCGCGGCAAAATGCCCCGGCGTCTTGGCCAGCTCGGCGGCGGCGTTACGGATGTCGAGCACCAGCTGGGATGCCGCCACCAGCGCATCGGCCCGCCGGTCCATCGGCGTCGTGCCGGCATGGTCAGCCCGTCCTTCGACAGTGATTTCGATGCGGGTAATACCTGCAATCGCGGTGACGATCCCGACATCCTCCCGTTCGGCTTCGAGCACCGGTCCCTGCTCGATATGCAGCTCGAGAAAGCCGGCAATATCCGGCCTCTTCTGCTGCGCCAGGACGCCAGGCTCGCCGCCCACCTGGGCAATGCCTCCGGCAAGATCGAGATCGCCGCTGACGCGCGAAAGCCAGGACTCCGGCAGTTGCCCGGTCATGCCGCGGCTGCCGATGCAGGAGACGCCGAAGATGCTGACTTCTTCGGCGAGGAAATCGACAATCTCTAGATCGTGGTCGAGCTCGATGCTCTGGTCGCCGAGCGCCCGCGCCACCTCAAGCGCTGCGATCACGCCGGCGATGCCGTCGAAGCGGCCGCCGTCCGGCACCGTGTCGGAATGCGAACCGAGCATGATCGTGCCGAGCCACGGTTTGCGGCCGGTGCGCCGGCCGATCAGATTGCCGGCCGCGTCGATCCGCGTTTCCAGTCCGGCCGCCTTCATCCGCGCTTCGAGATAGCTCCGGCCTTCGCGAAAGATCGGCGAGAACGCCCGCCGCGTCCAGGGATGCCCCGGCTCGGTGATCGCGGCCAGCGCCTCGATATCCTCAGCTATCCTGTTGGCATTGACGGGAAGATTGCGGCTCATGCACCGCCTCCCGCCATGACGTGGCGCAGTGGCGGCCGGACGAACCGGCCGGTGCCGGGTTTGGCCAGCACCTTGCCACCCTCGGCGATCTTTTCGCCGCGCAGGTAGGTGGCCGCCACTGTCCAGGGCAGGGCAATGCCGTTATAGGGGCTCCAGCCGACGACATTGTTGCCGCTTGCCGATGCATCATAGATGGCGTCCCGCGGTTCCAGCACGGCGATATCGGCATCTTTGCCCGGCGTCAGCGCCCCCTTAATATGGTCGAGCCGGAAATGTTTCGCCGGATTCTCCGCCATCAGCCTGGCAGCCCAAGTCAGCGGAATGCCGCGCTCGATGGCGCCTTTGACGAAAAGCGGCATCATCACCTCGAGGCCCGGCACGCCGGATGCGTTTGCGAGCATGTCGGGATTGGTCTTGCGGTTCTCCGACCAGCTGACGTGATCGGTCGAGACCAGCCAGACATCGCCTTCCGCCACCTTCCGCCAGAGCTTCTCCACCTCGGCCCGCGGCCGCAGCGGCGGATTGATCTTCGCCTTGCCGCCGAGGCGCTTGACGTCGCTCTCTTCGTCGAGCGTCAGATAATGGATGCAGCATTCGACGGTCGCTGCAAAGCCGTCACGCCGGTAGGCGCGGGCGATATCGTAGCCGCGCCCGAGCGAGCAATGCACGACATGCGCGGGGCAGCCGGTGGCTGCACCCGTCTCGAAGATCGTGTGCATGGCCAGGAGTTCGGTGATTGGTGGCCGCGACAGGCCGTGCGCCCGCCAGTCGGTGATGCCGCGCGCCTTCACCTGCTCGATATAGCTGCGCACCGCCTCGTCGTCTTCGTTGTGCACGCCTGCCGTCAGTCCGGTCGGAGCGATCGCCGCAAAGCAGGCGTCGAGCAGGGCCGGCGGGATGCGCGGAAAACGCTTGGGATCGGTGCCGAAAGTCGAGAATTTGAAGGCCGCGACGCCCGCCTCGACCATCTCGCCGATCCGCGCCGGGCCTTCTTCCGGATCGACGGTGCCGTAAAGCGCGAAGTCGACACGCGCCTGCTGCCCGGCATGGTCGATCTTGCGTTTCACCGCCGCTGCCGAGCAGACGAGATCGCCCTCGTCATAGGGCATGTCGACGATTGTTGTCACGCCGCCGGCCGCTGCCGAGCGCGTCGACCAGATGAAGTCTTCCTGGTTCTTCTGGGAAAGCGAATGCACCTGGGCGTCGATGGCACCGGGCAGGATCAGCGCTCTGCCGAGCAGATGCCGTTCACGCGCCGCCGGCGGGACGCCGAGGCCGACCTCGGCGATCTTGCCGTTGCTGGCGGCGACATAGCCCGCTTCGAGGATGCGGTCCGGCAGCACCACCGTGCCCTGCAGAACGAGATCGAAGTCCATGTCGCTTCCTCCCTGGGCTGAAATCAGACCGTTGCCGGCTGGAGCGTGATGCCAAAAGCGTGACGTCTGTCGGATGGCATCATCTGGTTAATGTAGAACAGGATCCAGATTTTCAGTCTTTGGCCCGGAATCATCCTGTTCGGCTCGCCAGCCGCTCCTCGATGGGCTCCGGCGAGCCGAGTGCGAAGAAATCGTCGAAGGAGGCGATCGGCACCTGTTCGGTCAGTTTTGTCAGAAAGTCGTCCGATCCGAGCTCTTCCTCGATCGCCTCCACCTCGGCCGAAAGCGGCCGGTCGACGGTATAAAAGGCCGCATGTTTGCGCACGACCTGATAAAGCATGCCGGCGACGCCCTTCGGTTCGTCTCCGAGAATGTCGATTGCCTGGGCCGAGAGCAGCGCCTCGAGTGCCGCAAGCCGCTTCAGCGCCTGCATCTGCCGCTCGAAGCGCTCGATGACCAGCGGCAGGAAGGCCGCCTCATCCTCCAGGCCGGCCGCAACGACCAGCGACTGCGCCGAAACGGGGCCGGACATCGACAGGACGCGCGAGAAGATCTCGCCGGCAAGCTTGATGATCGGCCCGAAGCCGGTGGCGATCCGACCCGGCGGCACCAGATTGACCGGCAGGTCGCGCCGCTGGCCGTTGCCGAGAATGACGCAGCGGTTGAAGGCGTTGCGTGCCGCATGAGCCATGCACAGCGCCGCCGATTCGAGCAGAATCGTCACATCGAGCGGCAGCGATCCACCCGAGGTCATCACCCTGCCTTCCACCACCACGGGATTGTCGTCCGAGCGGCCGGTGGCGGCAAGGATCTTATGGCCTGTCGACAGGAGGTTTTCGATGACCGCACCGAACACCTGGGCGATCATGCGCAGGCTGAGGGGATCCTGCACATGCGTTGCAACCGGCCAGTTCCATTCCTCCGACGCATTGCAGAGCCAGGCGCCGATCAGCGCCTCGCGCGCCGTGCCGACATGGCGGACGGCCTTCCAGGGGTCGCGGGAGGCGCCGAGCGCGCCGGCCGCCATCATCGCCGTCGCCAGCAGGACGCGGATCGAGGCCGCCGCATTGCGTGTCGTTTCCGCCGCCGCGGCAAAGCTCACCGCATTGACGCTCAGCGAGGCGAGGCTGTCGCGGGGCGCCATCCGCACCGGTTGCAGTCCCGCGGCCCGGAAGGCGTCGGCTGCCTGCATCCGATTGCCGCGGTAGACCGCTTCGCCGACGCCGGTCAGCACCGCGCCGATCTGCCCCATCAGGCCGATATCGGCGCAGCCGATCGAGCCGGTGCGGCGCACGACCGGAATGAGATCGGCCTCGAGCATCCTGATATAGGCCTCGATCAGCTCCGGCGTGCAGCCGACCTGGCCGGTCAGCGCCGTATTGACGCGGATAGCCATGGCGTTGCGCACGACGTTGCAGGAAAACGGCGTGCCGGTGCCGAAATGATGGGCGCGCACCAGGCCGAGATTGAAGGTGTCGAGTTCGTCGGCTGACCACTCCACATCCTTCATGGCCCCGACACCGGTTGTCGAGCCGTAGACCGGCATGCCCGAAGCAATCGCATCCTCGACGATCTCGCGGGCGATGGCGATGCGGGCCATGCCGGTTGCCGAAGCAGAAATCGTCGCCTTGCCCGCACCGATGGTCACCATCTCGGCAAAACCGAGCGGTCGTCCGGAAAGTTCGATGCCGGGGCGTTCGTGCTGCATGTGCCAGATCTCCTAAACGGTGAGACTAAGCGAGCCCTCCGTTACATGGGATATCCTAAATGCCGAACACAGCATGTTATCGGGAGGCGGTCAGCTCAGCATCCAGGCAATATAGAGAAGCGTCAATGCGATGACCCACAGCGCGATCCTGGCCGAGCGGTTGTGCCGTGCTTCCGCCTTGCCGATCGCCTCGGCTGTCTCCTCGTCGAAGCGCAGGCCGTGCTCGCTCATATGCAGGAGCTGATGGTGGAATTTTTCGGTCTTCGCCGCAATTTCCGGCACGGCCTCGGCAAGCTTGACCGCCGCCTTCAGCCCGTCCTTGAGATCAGTCGCGATCCGCTTCGGCCCGAGATTGGTGCGAATCCAGTCGCCTACGACAGGTTCGGAGGCCTTCCACATGTTGAAACGCGGGTTGAGCATGCGCGACACCCCTTCGACGACGACCATGGTCTTCTGCAGCATCACCAGTTCCGGCCGTGTCGCCATGTCGAAGAGTTCGGTCACTTCGAACAGCAGCGTCAGCAGCTTGCCCATCGAGATCGTCTCGGCCGGCTGTCCATGGATCGGCTCGCCGATCGCCCGGATTGCCTGGGCGAAGCTCTCGACATTGTGGTGGCCGGGCACATAGCCGGCCTCGAAATGCACCTCGGCGACGCGGACGTAATCACGGGTGATGAAGCCGTAGAGGATTTCGGCGAGGAACCGCCGCTCCTTCTTGCCGAGCCGCCCGACAATGCCCATGTCGACGGCGACGATCATGCCACCGGCATCGACGAAGAGATTGCCCGGGTGCATGTCGGCATGGAAGAAGCCGTCGCGCAGCGTATGGCGCAGGAACGACTGGATCAGCGTGTCGGCGAGCAGGTTGAGATCGTGGCCGGCCGCGCGCAGCCCCTCGACGTCAGACATTCTCGTGCCGTCGATCCACTCCATGGTGATGACGTCGCGGCCCGTGCGCTCCCAGTCGACCTTCGGTACGCGGAAGCCGGGATCGCTGTCGGTGTTTTCGGCAATCTCCGAAAGCGCTGCCGCCTCCAGGCGAAGATCCATCTCCACCTTCGTCGTCTGTTCGAGCGTCTTCGTCACCTCGACCGGCCGCAACCGCCGGCTCGACGGCATGAAACGCTCCTGCATATGGGCGACGAGGTACATGGCCTCGATGTCGTGCGCAAAACGCTGGCGCACGCCGGGTCGCACGATCTTGACGGCGACCTTCTTTCGGCCTTGCGGTGTCTCCACTTCGGCCGGGTGCACCTGTGCGATCGAGGCGGCGGCGATCGGCTCGCCGAAGCTCGCATAGAGTTCGCCGATCGGCCGCCCGAGCGAGCCTTCGATATTCGCCTTGGCGGCAGCCGAGGGAAAGAAGGCCATGCGGTCCTGCAGCTGCGACAGGTCGTTGGCGAATTCGACGCCGACCACGTCAGGCCGCGTCGCCAGGAACTGCCCGATCTTCACATAGGAGGGACCAAGCCGCTCGACGGCCTGCGCCAACCGGTCGCTGCGCTTCTGATGCTTTGCCTTGCTTCGCTCGAAAATCGTGACGACGGATTTGGCGAGCGCGACCGAAGGCGGCAGGCCTTCGGAAGGAAGCGCCGAGACGACGCCCTCACGCACGAGCACCCAGCCGACGCGCCAAAGGCGGAAATAGGCTCCGAAAGTGCTCATGCCGAAATGCTCCGCCGAGGGAGGTTTGTCTTTATTTCCCTCATTCCCTCAGAGCTTCCAGCCGGAATGCAGTGCGGCGATGCCGCCGGTATAATTGGTGTAGCTGACGCGCGAAAAGCCGGCCTGGCGGATCATCGCCGCGAAATTCTCTTGGTTCGGGAATTTGCGGATCGATTCCACCAGATACTGGTAGGGTTCGGCATCGCCGGTGATCGCCTTGCCGAATTGCGGAATGGCGTTGAACGACCAGGCGTCATAGATCTTGTCGAGCAGCGGCATGTCGACTTCGGAAAATTCCAGCACCAGCAGCCGGCCGCCGCGCTTCAGCACACGATAGGCCTCAGAGAGCGCGATATCGATCCGCGGCACGTTGCGGATGCCGAAGGCGATCGTATAGGCGTCGAAGCTGGCAGGCTCGAAGGGCAGCTCTTCGGCATTCGCCTCGACGAAGGTCAGATTGCCGGAAAGCTTCTTCTTTTCCGCCCGTTCGGCGCCGACGCCGAGCATCGAGCCGTTGATGTCGAGCACGGTCGCATGCGCCTGCCGGCCCGAAGCCTCGACGATGCGGAAGGCGATGTCGCCGGTGCCGCCGGCAACGTCGAGCACCTTGTAGCCCGGTTCCTTGCGCGGATTGAGCGCGGCGATCATCGCATCCTTCCAGGCGCGGTGCATGCCCATCGACATGACGTCGTTCATGATGTCGTAGCGTTTGGCGACCTTGTGGAACACCTGGTTGACCAAGCCCTGCTTCTCGCCGCCGGGCACTTCGCGAAAGCCGTAGGAGGTCTCCATGCCGCCATCGGCGGAAGTGCGGCTTTCTGACATCAGGCTGCTCCGTTCCTTCAAGATTCGGGCACGGCGGCCATAGCGAAAGACCGCGCGCGACGTTATCACTGGGCCGCGCTCTCCGCGGCTCACTGGCGCTATAGCGCACATCGTCCTCGGTTGAAACACGTTCGATATAGATGGGTTAAGATGCCGGAATTGCCAGAAGTCGAAACGGTCAAGCGCGGCCTGGCGCCGGCAATGGAGGGGGCTCGCGTCGCGAGGCTGGAGCTGCGCCGAAGGGATTTGCGTTTCCCCTTTCCCGATGCCCTGGCGGACAGGGTTTCCGGCCGCACCATCGTCGGACTTGGCCGCCGCGCCAAATATCTGCTGGTCGATCTCGACGACGGCAATACGCTGATTTCCCATCTCGGCATGTCCGGTTCCTTCCGGATCGAGGAGGATGCGGCCTCGGCGATGCCGGGCGAATTCCACCATGCCCGCTCTAAAGACGAGAAGCACGATCACGTCATCTTCCACCTCGAAGGTGGCGGCGGCCCGCGCCGCGTCGTCTATAACGATCCCCGCCGCTTCGGCTTTATGGATATTGTCGGGCGTGCCGATCTTGCTGCTCATCCCTTCTTCCGCGATCTCGGCCCGGAGCCGACGGGAAACGAGCTCGGCGCCACCTATCTCGCCGAACGTTTCCGCGACAAGGCGCAGCCCCTGAAGAGCGCGTTGCTCGACCAGAAGAATATTGCCGGTCTCGGCAATATATATGTCTGCGAAGCGCTATGGCGTTCGCATCTTTCGCCCATCCGCGCCGCCGGCACCCTGGTGACACCGGGCGGCAAGCCGAAGGAAAAGCTCAGCCTGCTCGTCGCCTCGATCCGCGACGTCATCGCCGATGCCATCGCCGCCGGCGGATCGTCGCTGCGCGACCATATCCAGACGGATGGATCGCTCGGCTATTTCCAGCATTCCTTCTCCGTCTATGATCGCGAAGGCCAGGCTTGCGGCACGCCCGGCTGCGGCGGTACGGTCGCCCGTATCGTCCAGGCGGGTCGCTCCACCTTCTATTGCGCCGCCTGCCAGAAATGAGAGAAAACGGGAGACCAGCATGGCTTACGAGACCCTGATCGTCGAAACCCGAGGCAATGTCGGCCTCGTCACGCTGAACCGCCCGCAGGCGCTGAATGCGTTGAACTCCACCGTCCTCAAGGAGTTGAAGGCGGCCTACGCCTCCTTCCATGCCGACGAGGCGATCGGCGCCATCGTCATCACCGGCTCCGAACGCGCCTTTGCCGCCGGCGCCGACATCAAGGAAATGCAGTCGCTCCAGTTCGCCGACATCTATAAGAGTGATTTCATCAGCGGCTGGGACGACGTCGCCAAGGCCCGCAAGCCTGTCATCGCCGCCGTCAGCGGTTTTGCTCTCGGCGGCGGCTGCGAGCTCGCCATGATGTGCGATTTCATCATCGCCTCGGAGACGGCGAAATTCGGCCAGCCGGAAATCACCCTCGGCGTCATCCCCGGCATGGGCGGCTCGCAGCGGCTGACGCGCGCCGTCGGCAAGGCGAAGGCGATGGATCTTGTCCTGACCGGCCGGATGATGGATGCGGCGGAAGCCGAACGATCGGGACTCGTTTCGCGTGTGGTGGCGCCCGAGCGTCTGCTCGACGAGGCGCTTGCCGCGGCGGAAAAGATCGCCTCCCTTTCGCAGCCCTCGGTGATGATGGCCAAGGAGGCGGTCAACCGTGCCTTCGAAACGACGCTGGAGGAGGGGCTCCGCTTCGAGCGCCGCCTGTTCCACAGTCTCTTTGCCACCGATGATCAGAAAGAAGGCATGGCGGCCTTTGTCGAGAAGCGCAAACCTGCCTTTAAGCACCGTTGAATGCTTTTCGGCGCTTCCGGCTGGAAAGCTTGAAAATCCGCGTTGACGTGGGCAGGCTTTAGGGTTATATGCCCGCCCACGGTTCGGAAAGCCGCTCTGGTTTTCCGCGATTGCTCCCGCATTGCTGGATTTGGTGGCCGCAGGGCCCGCGGTAATGGCGGAGTTTGTTCGAATTCTTGAGAGAGGCATCCATGGCCAATACAACTTCGGCGAAAAAAGCGACCCGCAAGATCGCCCGCCGTACCGACGTCAATAAGGCTCGTCGCTCGCGCGTTCGTACTTTCGTTCGCCAGGTCGAAGAGGCTATCGCATCCGGTGACGCCGACAAGGCGAAGGCCGCTTTCCTGGCCGCTCAGCCGGAGCTTGCCCGCGCTGCCAGCAAGGGCGTGCTGCACTCCAACACGGCATCCCGCAAGGTCTCGCGCCTGGCCGCTCGTGTGAAGGCTCTTTCGGTCTCCGCGACCGCGTAATCTTCCATTAACGACCTCCTCGTTATGATTAGCCCGGTAATTTTACCGGGCTTTTTCGATTCCGCTGTTTGGCCTCTTCATGGTTAATCGCACGACTGTTTCGTGTCACCGCCATGACAGGAAAAGTTCATAAAAAACAATGGCTTGCGATAGGATGCTTCGGCGCCGCGCGACTCTGGCCTGCGCTCCGGTGACCCTGGGCGAGTCAAGAAGATTTTTATTTTTTTTCTTTCATTGCGTGTCAAAATAGCCCGAACGGGGAATCTCCTTGATTCAAAAGCGATTCTTTTTTGACGGTGGTGTGACGCCCGAAAAGGGCGGGCGGAGTCAATGGCCGCATCTTAATTTTGCGTAAAATTCATCGTTGATCTTGCCATTTGATCCTGCCTAAATGGCTTCCAACAAAGGGCGCGGACATCACCTGCAGAGGCTCGGTCTTAACTGCCACGTCGGCAGGGCGATAGGTTTGTACCATTTGTTACGGAGCCTTGCGCTTCCGTTTTTTCAAGCACTCGACGGATTTGAGCCGTAACGTGGCTGTTACGGGGCAGGGATGTTTTGTGCCTATGGCAACCACACGTTAAACGTGAGGCTGCGGGATAGGGGATAGTAATATTGCGTTCGGGCTGGTCGGCCGAAAACGAGGTTTGACCGCCAGCCTGGCATGGAAAGCCGATGAAGGTACCGCATGAACGCGGTCCCTGCACCGGAGTTCTGTGCCGTGTTTGAGTGAACCGGCAGGCGAGCGGCTTCATGAGGATGCCGCTAGCCCGTCAAAGGCGGGGAATGCTCGGGCGGCTGTTTTAGCGGAGGCCGGCCGGTGGAATTGAAAGGCGGCACTATGCAGATGAATACGATGACGGCAGGCGGGCACGACAATGGGGATGCGGCACCGCAGGCGTTCGGCTCCATTCGCCTTGAAATGGGAGAAGTAAAGGCGGAAATGAAGCAGAGCATATTGTTTGAGCGCGTCAGCGCGCGCTTGAAGGCCCAGGTCGGTCCTGACGTCTATGCCAGCTGGTTTGCCAGGTTGAAACTGCATTCGGTATCGAAGAGCGTCGTTCGCCTTTCGGTTCCCACGACCTTCCTGAAGTCGTGGATCAACAATCGTTATCTCGATCTCATCACCGGTCTGTTCCAGGCCGAAGATCCGGAAATCTTGAAGATCGAAATCCTGGTGCGCACGGCAACGCGCAGCGGCATGAAGGGCGCCGACGAGGCGGTCCAGCCCGAGCCGGCCGCTCCCGCGCAGATGCGCCGCCCGGCAAGCGCCCAGCCGGCCAGCCAGGCCGTGCAGCAGGCGGTTTCGGCTGCTGCCGCCGCAAGGCCGGCAAGCCTGGGTTCGCCGCTCTTCGGTTCGCCGCTCGATAGCCGTTTCACCTTCGATACCTTCGTGGAAGGCAGCTCGAACCGCGTTGCGCTTGCAGCTGCCAAGACGATCGCGGAAGCCGGTTCCGGCGCCGTGCGCTTCAATCCGCTCTTTGTCCATTCGACGGTGGGGCTCGGCAAGACCCACCTGCTGCAGGCGATCGCCAATGCGGCGGTGCAGAACCCGCGGGCTCTGCGCGTCGTCTATCTGACGGCGGAATATTTCATGTGGCGCTTCGCCACCGCAATCCGCGACAACGACGCGCTGACGCTGAAGGATTCGCTGCGCAACATCGACCTCTTGATCATCGACGACATGCAGTTCCTGCAGGGCAAGATGATCCAGCATGAATTCTGCCATCTCCTCAACATGCTGCTCGACAGCGCCAAGCAGGTCGTCGTCGCCGCCGACCGCGCGCCTTGGGAGCTGGAATCGCTCGATCCCCGCGTCCGCTCGCGCCTGCAGGGCGGTGTGGCGATCGAACTCGACGCGCCGGATTACGAAATGCGTCTCGAAATCCTCAAGCGGCGCCTTGCGGCTGCCCGCCAGGAGGATCCGTCGCTCGAAATTCCGGCCGATCTGCTCCAGCACGTCGCCCGCAACATCACGGCCAGCGGCCGCGAACTCGAAGGCGCCTTCAACCAGCTGATCTTCCGCCGCTCCTTCGAGCCGAACCTGTCGATCGAGCGCGTCGACGAACTGCTTGCTCATCTCGTCGGCTCCGGCGAACCGCGCCGTGTCCGCATCGAGGATATCCAGCGCATCGTCGCCCGGCATTACAATGTCTCGCGTCAGGAACTGGTCTCCAATCGCCGCACCCGCGTCATCGTCAAGCCGCGCCAGATCGCCATGTATCTTTCGAAAACGCTGACGCCGCGCTCCTTCCCCGAGATCGGCCGCCGTTTCGGCGGGCGCGATCACACGACCGTGCTGCATGCCGTGCGCAAGATCGAGGAGCTGATATCGGGAGACACCAAGCTTTCCCACGAAATCGAGCTGCTGAAGCGGCTGATCAACGAATAATTGGTGGATTTTCCAGGACATTCGGCGGCCGGAAGCGATTCCGGCCGTTTTCCTTTATAAGCTTTTTATTCTATACCTCCGGCCATTCCGTGCCCGTCCGATCTGAAGCGGCGCGCATCGGACAAAATGAATGCGCTGAAGCGGGCGCGTGGGAGGATATGCATGAGTTTCAAAAGGATCGCCGTTCTCGGCCTGGGCAAGGTCGGACGGCTGGCGGCGACGCTGTTGCATGAAGGCGGCTTCGAGGTCATCGGCGTCGATGCACAATTGCCGCTGGGCGATTTGCCCTTCAAGTGCCGCGCCGGCGATATTTCCGACGCTGAGGTGATCGGCGAACTGCTCTCCACCGTCGAGGCGGTGCTCTCCTGCCTTCCCTACCATCTGAACATCGAACTGGCCCGCGCCGCCCATCTTGCCGGCATCCATTATTTCGATCTTACCGAAGACGTTCCCACCACCAATTTCATCATCGAACTGTCGAAGACAGCGCGCGGCCTGATGGCGCCGCAATGCGGCCTGGCGCCGGGGTTCGTCGGCATCGTCGGGGCAAGCCTTGCCGACGGTTTCGAGCGCTGCCGCTCGATCCGCATGCGTGTGGGCGCCCTGCCGCAGCATCCCACAGGCCTCCTCGGGTATGCCTTCAACTGGTCGCCGGAGGGCGTCGTCAACGAATATCTGAACGATTGCGAGGTCATCGAGGGCGGTGTGCGCAAGCTGGTCTCGCCGATGGAATGGCATGAGACGGTCTATGTCGGCGGCGTCAAGCTCGAAGCCTTCACCACCTCGGGCGGGCTTGGCACCATGTGCGACACCATGCTCGGTAAGATCGACAATCTCGACTACAAGACGATGCGTTACCCCGGCCATATGGAGCTGATGAACTTCTTCTTCCATGAGCTGTTGATGCGCGACAAGCGCAAGCTCGCCGGCGAGATCCTGACCAATGCAAAGCCGCCTGTTGAAGACGATGTCGTCTATGTCCATGTCGCCGCCGAGGGGACGGAGAATGGCAGCCTGCGCCGCAAGGAATTCGTGCGCGCCTATTATCCGATCGAGATTGCCGGCGCGCGCCGCACGGCGATCGCCTGGACGACATCGGCTTCGGTCGTCGCCGTCATCGAGATGGTCCGTGACGGGCTGTTGCCGGCGACCGGCTTCCTGCACCAGGAGCATATTCCGCTGGAGATGTTCCTGAAGACGCCGACCGGCAGCCTGTTCAAGGCGGGCGCTACTACAGCGCCGCGCGTCTCTTCAGGCGCGCAAAGGACGCTGTAGCAATTTGAATTGCTGCATAATTCCTTAAATCGATTTCGATTTAAGGAATTATGCAGCGGCCACGGCTGAAAATGATATCGGCGCGGCGGTAAGGTTATCGCCGCGCTGGAAACAATCCGTTGTCCGATATCAACAGGCGAGGTCGGCGACCACGGAATCGAGGATCAGCATGCCGGCCGGTGTGCAGCGCAGCCGTGAATTGCCGATCCGCTCGATGAATTTATGCTCAAGCAGGAATTCTTCGCGCTTCGGGTCGAGCTCGCGGCCGGAAAGCTGCTGCCAGCGGGCGAGATCGACACCTTCCCGGAGCCGCAGTCCCATCAGCAGCAATTCGTCGGACTGCTCCTCATAACCCAGCCGCTCCTCATCGAGAATGCCGTGGCCGTCCTGCTCGACCATGTCGAGCCAGGCTTCCGGCTTGCGCTCGGTCGCCGTCGCGATCTTCTCGCGGCCGCGCGTCAGCCGGCCGTGCGCGCCCGGCCCGATGCCGGCATAATCGCCGTAACGCCAGTAGGTCAGATTGTGCCGGCTTTCCGCACCCGGCCTGGCGTGGTTGGAGACCTCATAGGCGGGCATGCCCTCACGCGCGGTGATCTCCTGCGTCGCCTCATAGAGCACAGCCGATTGCTCGCCATCCGGCACGATCAGCTTGCCCGCCTTGTGCAGACCGTAGAAGGGCGTGCCTTCCTCGATGGTCAGCTGATAAAGCGAAAGATGGTCGACCGCATAGGATATTGCCTCTTTCAGCTCGCGTTCCCATTCCTCGACCGTCTGGTTCGGCCGGGCATAGATGAGGTCGAAGGACATGCGCGGAAAAATGTCGCGCGCTAGCCGGATCGCCTTCAGCGCATCGGCGACATCATGCAGCCGGCCGAGAAATTTCAGATCCCGATCATCAAGCGCCTGCACGCCGAGCGAGACGCGATTGACGCCGGCTGCCCGGTAGCCCCGGAAGCGTTCGGCCTCGACGCTTGATGGATTGGCCTCCATGGTGATCTCGATACCGTCAGGCACGTGCCAGTGCCGGGCAATGCCGTCGAGAATGGCGGAAACCGTTTCCGGATGCATCAGCGAGGGCGTGCCGCCGCCGAGGAAGATGCTCGTCACCGTCTTCGGCCCGCTCATCGCCCGCACCGCCGCCGTCTCCTTCAGGAAGGCGGCGGCAAAGCGCTCCTGATCCACCGGCTGGTGGCGCACATGGCTGTTGAAGTCGCAATAGGGACACTTCGCCGCGCAGAAGGGCCAATGGACATAGACGCCGAAGCCGGGCTCGCCGGTATCGGGCAGCAGCGCTGCATCGCGCGGGGAGCCTGGCGTATCGAAATTGTCCACGTGGTGACCTTATGCCTCCAGGCAGGTTTCGACGAAGAGTTTGAAGGCGCGCGCCCGGTGCGACAGCGCCTGCGGCTTGCCGATATTCCAGCCGTGTTTTTCCTCGCCGCTCATCTCACCGAAGGTAACGCCGTAACCCTCCGGCTGGAAGACCGGATCGTAGCCGAAGCCCTGCGTGCCGCGCGGCGGCCAGACGACATTGCCTTCCACTTCGCCGCGGAAGAGTTCGGTATGCCCGTCCGGCCAGGCGAGGCAGAGCACGCTGACAAAACGCGCGGTGCGCTGTTCAGGCGTCGTGGCGCCGGCATCCTGCAGCGCCTTTTCCACCTTCGCCATCGCCATGTCGAAATCGCGGGTGCCGTCGGCTCTTTCCGCCCAATTGGCGGTGTAGACGCCGGGATCGCCGCCGAGCGCATCGACCACCAGCCCGGAATCGTCCGACAGCGCCGGCATGCCGGCGGCATGGGCGGAGGCGACCGCCTTGATCGTCGCATTTTCCTCAAAGCTGGTGCCGGTTTCGTCGGGCTCGACGAAATTCAGCTCGGCTGCCGATTTTGCGGTGAAGCCGAGCGGCCCGATCAGTTCCTGGATCTCGCGGATCTTGCCGGCATTGTGGCTGGCGACAACGATGGTCTTCGTTTCAAGCTTGCGCATTCAGATATCCTGTTCGATGCCCCAGATTTTCGCCTCCGCGCATTCCAGGCTGTTGCCGGCCGGATCGCGGAAATAGATCGAGCGGCCGCCATTCGGCCAATGCACCTCGGATTCGATCGCCACACCTGCCGCTTTCAGCCGTTCGGCCATCGCATCGATATTGCGGCCGGCGACCCGGAAGCAGGCATGGCCCTGGCCGCTCGTGCCGTGCGGCGGCACCTGCAGCGCATTGGGCGCCGGCGGCTTGACCGTTTCCTCGGGGTTGAAGATCAGCAGCACGCCGGGGCCGCAGCGGAAGAAGACATGCCGGTTGGCCGCACGGGTGATCTTTTCAAGTCCGAGAACGTCTTCGTAGAAGACCTCGGCCGCATCGAGATCCCGCGCATAAAGCGCCGTTTCCAGCATGCCTTCCAGCATGGGGTTCATCCCGCAATCGCCTGTTTCTGCAGGGCGACGAGTTCGCCGATGCCGTTCTTGGCAAGACCCATCAGCGAGGTGAATTCCTCTTCGGTAAACGGCGTGCCTTCGGCCGTGCCCTGGATCTCGACGATGCCGCCGGCGCCGGTCATGACGAAATTGGCATCGGTCTCAGCCGAGGAATCCTCGAGGTAGTCGAGGTCGATCACCGCCTGGCTGGCGAAGACGCCGCAGGAGATGGCGGCAACATGATCCTTCAGGACCCGGTCAACCTTGATCATGTTGCGGCTTTCCATCCACTTCAGGCAATCGTAAAGCGCGATCCAGCCACCGGTGATCGACGCGGTCCGCGTGCCGCCATCGGCCTGGATGACATCGCAATCGAGGGTGATCTGCCGTTCGCCGAGCGCCTGCAGATCGACGACGGCGCGCAGGGACCGGCCGATCAGCCGCTGGATTTCCTGGGTGCGGCCACCCTGCTTGCCGGCGGCCGCCTCGCGCTTCATGCGTTCGCCAGTCGCCCGCGGCAGCATGCCGTATTCGGCCGTCACCCAGCCCTTGCCGGTATTGCGCAGCCACGGCGGCGTCTTTTCCTCGAGGCTTGCGGTACACAGCACATGCGTATCGCCGAACTTCACCAGGCAGGAGCCTTCCGCATGCTTGGAAAAGTTGCGCTCGAACGAGACCTTGCGCATCTGGTCGGTTTTTCTGCCTGAAGGCCGCATTCTTATCTCCTGGAGTTGCTGACCGCTTCTACGATTGGCGGCGCCCATTTGCAAATTCCCTTTTGCCACGGGGCTGAGTTTGACTATATTTTCGGGAAGCATCATCAGTGTGGGTTCGAGAGCTTCATGGGCATCAGGTCGACGTCGGTTTCAGATGCCGTTGCCGTGCTGGACGAGCGCTCCCGGGAAATCTTTCGCCGCATCGTCGAAGGGTATCTGGAAAGCGGTGAACCACTCGGCTCGCGCAATCTATCCCGCCTCCTGCCGATGTCGCTGTCGCCGGCCTCGGTGCGCAACGTCATGAGCGATCTCGAAGAACTCGGCCTGATCTATTCGCCGCATGTCAGCGCCGGCCGGCTGCCGACCCAGATCGGCCTGCGCTTCTTCGTCGATGCCTTCATGCAAATCGGCGATCTCTCCGCCGAGGAGCGCGCAAATATCGACCGTCAGGTGCGGGCCGAAAGCGGCGGCAATCCGGTCGAATCGATGATGAATGAGGCGAGCCGCATGCTGTCGGGCATTTCGCGCGGCGCCGGCCTCGTCATCACCTCGAAGAGCGATCCGGTGCTGAAACATGTCGAGTTCATCCGGCTGGAGCCGACAAAGGCGCTCGCCGTGCTTGTCGGCGATCACGACCAGGTGGAAAACCGCATCATCGAGCTGCCGGCCGGTGTCACCTCCTCGCAGCTGACGGAGGCGGCAAATTTCCTCAATGCACACATGTCCGGCCAGACCCTGCCGGAGCTGCGCAAACAATTGAGCCGGTTGAAGGACGATGTCCGCCACGAGCTCGATGCGCTCTCGCGCGATCTCGTCGAGCGCGGCATCGCCGTCTGGGCCGGCAGCCCGGACGAAGGAAAGCCCGCCCAGCTGATCATTCGCGGCCGCGCCAACCTGCTCGAAGGGCTCGGTGGCGCCGAGGATCTCGACCGGCTGCGCATGCTGTTCGACGATCTCGAAAAGAAGGACAGCCTGATCGAGATCCTCAATCTGGCCGAGAGCGGCTCGGGCGTGCGCATCTTCATCGGCTCGGAAAACAAGCTCTTCTCGCTGTCGGGCTCATCGCTGATCGTCGCCCCCTATCGTGACGATGACGATCGGATCGTCGGCGCTGTCGGCGTCATCGGCCCGACGCGGCTCAATTATTCCCGCATCGTGCCGATGGTGGATTACACCGCCCAGCTCGTCTCCCGCCTTTCGCGCAATTCGCTTTGACGCGCTTTAGCTCTTTGTTTTGATGCATGTCGTTATCCCGGAACCGCGGCACACTTCCGGGCGACATGCATTAGCGCTCAAGTCCGCGGAATTTTCGCTTCTTTGTCACGCAGACTTGATTTTTTTCGGTCAAACCTCGATATCGGGCGCATCTGAAGACACCAACCGGAGACCGTCATGATCGATGAAACGACGAAAAACGGACCTGACGCAACTGCGGCCGATTCCGCAGCCGACGCTGCCGCCTACGTCGAGAACGATATCGTGCAGGAAGAGACCGCCCAGCCAGACCCGCTTGAGCTTCTGAAAGCCGAAAACAGCGAACTGCGCGACCGCTACCTGCGCCTTGCCGCCGAGATGGACAATCTGCGCCGCCGCACCGAGCGCGAGGTCAAGGACGCCAAGTCCTATTCGGTCGCCGGTTTTGCCCGCGACATGCTCGCCGTCTCCGATAATCTGCGCCGGGCGCTGGATGCCATCTCTCCGGAGGCCAAGGCCACGGCCGATGCCGGCCTGACCACGCTGATCGAGGGTGTGGAGATGACCGAGCGTGCCATGCTGTCGGCGCTCGAGCGCCATGGTGTGCGCAAACTCGAGCCCGTCGGCCAGAAGTTCGATCCCAATTTCCATCAGGCGATGTTCGAGGTGCCGAACCCGGAGGTGCCGAACAACACGGTCGTCCAGGTCGTGCAGGCAGGCTTCACCATCGGCGAGCGCGTGCTGCGCCCGGCCATGGTCGGTGTCGCCAAGGGCGGGCCGAAGCCGGCCGAAGCCGAAACCAACTCCGTCTTCGACGAGAAGGACGCCTGAGATCGCTTCCTTCTCTTTTGTTGGAGAAGGAAGACAAAATCAGATGCGGGCGAAGCGTTCGATCAGCAGATCGAAGAAGCCGTCCGCATCGACATGGCGCATCACCTTCGCATTGCGCTTGCGCTCCGTCACATGCCACCAGTCGACCACGGTCATGCCGACGGTAAGCTCGGACTGCACCTCGATTTCGACATTGCAGTCCCGGCCCTGGAAAAGCTCCGGCTTCAGGAGGTAGGCGATAACCGTGGGGTCGTGCAGCGGCCCCCCGTCGGAGCCGTATTTCTCGATATCGAAGCGCTCGAAGAATTCCAGCATCTCGACCATCGCCTTTGCCGGCGCCGTGCCGATCTCGGCCATGCGCTTTACCCGGTCCTTGCGGGTCAGCAACTGGTGCGTCACGTCAAGCGGCATCATCACGATCGAAATACCGGAGCGGAAGACGATGTCGGCGGCTTCCGGATCGACATAGATGTTGAACTCGGCCGCGGGCGTGATGTTGCCGCCCTCGAAGAAGCCGCCGCCCATCATCACCAATTCGCGAATGCGCGGGATGATATCGGGCGCCTTCTGAAAGGCCATGCCGATATTGGTGAGCGGCCCGAGCGTGCAGAGCGTCACGGTTCCTTCCGGCTCGCGGCGCAGCGTCTCGATGATGAAGTCGACGGAATGGGCCGGCTGCAGCGCCATCGTCGGCTCTGCGAGCTCGGGACCGTCGAGGCCGGTCTTGCCGTGCACGTGCTCCGCCGTCACCAGCTTGCGGGCGATCGGCGCATCGGCGCCGGCGAAAACCTTCGTCTCCGGCCGGCCGCAGAGCTCGCAGACGATGCGCGCATTGCGGCTGGTGAGGGTTAGCGGCACATTGCCGGCGACGGTGGTGATCCCCAGCACCTCCAGCTCGTCGGGGCTGCCGAAGGCCAGCATGATGGCGGCCGCGTCGTCCTGGCCGGGATCCGTGTCGATGATGATTTTTCTTGCGCTTGCCATGCGATCGTCCCGTCCTTGCCATGCCCGTTGCTGCGGCATGCACCACTTCTTCATTTCCCGTCACAAATCAGCACATGTCGCCACGGGCATGTTTTGATGCGAGGCGATAGCCGCTTTGTCAAGCAAGGAGACCGGTGCCGGTCATCTTAGGCTTGAGACGACTTAAATTCGGGAGGCGTCGCCGATGGACCGCCTGTGCCTTGCAGCGCCGGGGTCCTGTCCCCATATTAGCGGCATCCGGATGCTGCGCTTGAGGTCCGGGATGGTCGCTTGCATCAAGGACTTGAAAAGAGATGAGCCGCATTACCCCTTTCGCCAGCCCGCTGCTTCTGGGCTTCGATGCCATGGAAAAGACGCTGGAGCGCATTTCCAAGGCGAGCGACGGATATCCGCCCTACAATATCGAACGCATCGCCGCTGACAGCGGCGCGCCGGAACGTCTGCGCATCACCCTTGCGGTTGCCGGCTTCAGCGAGGAGGAACTCGACGTTTCTACCGAAGAGAACCAGCTTGTCATCCGCGGCCGCCAGGTGGAACATGGCGAGCGGGACTTTCTCTATCGCGGCATCGCCGCCCGCCAGTTCCAGCGCACCTTCGTTCTTGCCGACGGCATGCAGGTGCTCGGCGCCGGCCTGAAGAACGGCCTGCTCTCCGTCGATCTAATTCGGCCGGAACCCGCGCGCATGGTCAAGAAAATTAACATTTCGGTTTCACAGTAGCACAACGGTTTGTCGAACCGTTGGTCCCTTCTTCCGGAGGAACAGGAATGTTGATGAAAGAAGCCACGTCTCACTTGACCAAATCCGAGCTTGCCCACATCGGCAACGGCGAGGTCGCCTATATCAGAAAAATGCGCACCGAAGAGGTCGCCAAGTGTTTCCCCGAGGCGCCGGATATCGATCCGAACGTCGATCTCTGGGCGCTCTTCGGCGCCGACGGCACGCCGATCCTGTTGACAGACAACCGCTCCAGCACCTTCTTCAAGGCTGCCGAGGACGAACTGAAGACGGTAAGCCTGCACTGACCGTCAGATAGTGCCTGACGCGTTGTTCTGCTCTTGCAGCGCACTATCGCGTATTCGATTTCGCTGCGGAGACTGCGTCAGATAGGCCAATCGTCGTTGGTGTCGTGCCTGTGGCCCCCTCATCCGACCCTTCGGGCCACCTTCTCCCCGAGGGGAGAAGAGGGAGCAAGCTGTGCCGACACTGCCTAAAACGAACCCGTCTGGTTAAAGGCACTCCGTTCAAATGGGGCAGATGCCGAAGCGGCATTCTCCTTCTTCTCCCCAGCGGGGAGAAGGTGGCCCGAAGGGTCGGATGAGGGGGCCGCAGGGCACGCCCGTCACTATTACCCTTTAGCTGCCGTCGAAACTCAAATTTTCCGAAACGTCAGATAGGCCGAAGACCGGCCCTCGCGCCGCGCCTTGGCCTCGTAGCGGGTACTCGGCCAACCCTCGTAAGGCGTCAGCCAGTCGGCTGCATTGTCGGCGAGCCAGTCGAAGCCGCTATGGTCGCGGCATTTGAGCAGCGTCCAGTTCACATAGGTGTCGATGTCGGAGGCGAAGCAGAACAGGCCGCCGGGCTTCAGCACGCGATGGAAGCGGTCGAGATTGGTCTTCGAGACGAAGCGGCGTTTCCAGTGCTTCCGCTTCGGCCAGGGGTCGGGATAGAGCAGATCGATCTGGTCGAGCGACGCGTCCGGCAGCCAGTCGAGCAGCTGCGTCGCATCGTCGTTATAGACGCGGATGTTGCGCGCGCCCGTCTCGCCGATGCGCGACAACAGCTTCTGCATGGAATTGACGAAGGGTTCGACGCCGATGAAGCCGGTCGCAGGCCGTTCCAAGGCGCGGTGCATCAAATGCTCGCCGCCGCCGAAACCGATTTCCAGCCGCAATGTTTTGACGGGAACCGGAAAGAGGGATGTCAGCGGCTCCGGAGGAGCCGCCGAGAGGTCGACGAGGAATGCCGGGAGCAGGCTGTTTAACGTCTCAGCCTGCTGTTCGCGCAGGGCCTTGCCCTTACGGCGACCGAAAAAGGCTTCGGTCGCCCGGCCCCGGCGTTCCATATCCGTCATGCAGCAGCCTTGATCTTGACGGCTTCCTTCAGCGCCTTGACGAGGTCGGTGCGCTCCCAGGAGAACGAGCCGTCGCGGCCGGCCTTGCGGCCGAAATGGCCGTAAGCGGAAGTCTTGGCGTAGATCGGCTTGTTGAGGTCGAGGTGACGGCGGATGCCCGACGGCGACAGGTCCATATTCTCGCGGATCGCCGCTTCGACCTGGTCCTCGGAAACGCCCTTGCCGGTGCCGTGCAGATCGACATAGATCGACAGCGGCTGGGCGACGCCGATCGCGTAGGAGAGCTGGATCGTGCAGCGGTCGGCAAGGCCGGCGGCCACGACGTTCTTGGCGAGATAGCGGGCAGCATAAGCGGCCGAACGGTCGACCTTGGTCGTGTCCTTGCCGGAGAATGCGCCGCCGCCATGCGGTGCGGCGCCGCCATAGGTATCGACGATGATCTTGCGGCCGGTGAGACCGGCGTCGCCGTCCGGGCCGCCGATGACGAACTTGCCGGTCGGGTTGATGTACCACTTGCAATCATCGGCAATCTTCAACTCGCCGAGCGCTTCGCGGATATAGGGTTCGACGACGGCGCGGACCTTCTTCGAATCCCAGCTCTCATCGAGATGCTGGGTGGAAAGCACGATCGAGGTCGCTTCCGACGGCTTGCCGTCGAGATAGCGCACGGTCACCTGGCTCTTGGCGTCGGGGCCGAGCTTGGCGACTTCGCCATCACCCTTCTTGCGGGCGGCCGCCAGCAGCTGCAGGATCTTGTGGGAATAATAGATTGGCGCCGGCATCAGGTCCGGCGTCTCGCGGCAGGCATAACCGAACATGATGCCCTGGTCGCCGGCGCCCTCGTCGCCCTGCTGGTCGGCGGCGCTGTCGACGCCCTGGGCGATGTCGGCCGATTGCGAGTGCAGAAGCACGTCGATCTTTGCCTTCTTCCAGTGGAAGCCGTCCTGCTCGTAGCCGATATCCTTGATCGCGCGGCGGGCGGCGGCCTTGAACTTGGACGGATTGATGACGTCGTTACCGTCCTTGTCCTTCTTCATCAGGCTCGGCGGCAGGCGGACCTCGCCGGCGATGACGACGCGGTTGGTCGTCGCCAGCGTTTCGCAGGCAATGCGCACGCCCCACGGATTGACGCCGGTCTTGGCCGCTTCGCGGTAGACCAGATCGACGATCTCGTCGGAGATGCGGTCACACACTTTGTCCGGGTGACCTTCGGCAACAGATTCGCTGGTAAAGAGATAATTCGCGCGCATTCCGGGATTCCCCTCAAAGAATAAAAGCCTGCTAGTAGGTACTCAGTTCGTGCGCTGATGACAAGCGCAGAAGGACATAAATATATCTTTATATCTGCGGCAAAGTGACAAATTTTGCCCCAAAAACGCAAAAAAGCGGCCTTTCGGCCGCCTCCATGCTGCGAAGGGAGCTGTGATCAGTCGGCGTCGGCTTCGGCTGCGAGCGCCTTGACCAGTTCCACGACCTTGCGGCGAACCTTGGGATCGGAAATCTTCACGAAGGCGCGGTTCAGCTGCAGGCCTTCGGAGGAGGAGAGGAAGTCGACGACATAATTCGAGCTCGAGGTTTCGGCCATGCCGCCGATGGCGCCGGAATGTTCGCCGGGCGCATCCTCGAAGAAGAAGGAGACCGGAACATTCAAGATGCTCGAGATGTTCTGCAGACGGCTTGCGCCGACGCGGTTGGTTCCCTTTTCATATTTCTGGATCTGCTGGAAGGTGATGCCGAGGCTTTCGCCAAGCTTTTCCTGGCTCATGCCCAGCATCGTTCGGCGAAGGCGAATGCGGCTGCCAACATGGATGTCGATCGGATTTGGCTTCTTTTTGTTTTCAATCATGGTCGTGCCCTAGCTACGAATTTCAACCTGTTTCTAACCGGCATGCCCCTGATCCATCCCAAAACGCCACGTTGCAGTTGGTGGGAACCCACCTTCCAACATCCGTTAAGAACGCCGATTGTCATCACTATGCAATTTTAGGGGTTTTTGGTCAATTCAACCCTAAAATAAAACCTCCGCGTGAAATCAGCGCAATCAAAATCAGCAGAGCCTCGGTCAACCAGAAGTATGTCTGGTGGGGGTATGTGGTTCCGAACCCTTCACCGAAGCTATCGACAGTTGCATCAATAAAGCCGGTTTCTCCAAGATCGAGGCCGGCGATTATTTCTCCATGGGCGTTCACCAGCGCCGAAATACCGCTATTGGCATCGCGAATCAGCGGCAGGCCGGTCTCGACCGCCCGCACCCGCGCCTGCTGGAAATGTTGGTAGGGGCCAGGGGTCATGCCGAACCAGGCATCATTGGTGAGGTTGAGGAGGGCGTTGGCGTCTTTTATGTCGCCGGTCATTTCACCCGGAAAAATGATCTCGTAGCAGATCAGCGGATAAAGATTGAGGCCGCCGGGCAGCGCCAGCAGGTGCCGGCTTGCGGCAGCCGAAAACCCGCCCGGTATCTCGACGACGTTCTGGATTCCGAATTCGGTGAGCAGGTCTTCGAAGGGCAGATATTCGCCGAAGGGCACCAGATGCACCTTGTCGGAGGCGGCGATGATCTGACCGCGGCCGTCGATCACATAGATGGAATTATAGTAGCGCACCGGCGTGCCCGGCCCCATTTCCTCGGCGCGCACTGCGCCGGCGATCAGGATCTGGTCATCGTCGAGCGTATCGGCGATCCGCGTCAGCGCATCCTGGTTGTCGGTCAGGATGAAGGGGATCGCGGTTTCCGGCCAGACGATGATATTGGGCTTGCGCCCGCCATTTCTGGGCGCCTCGGCCGAAAGCTTCAGATGCGTCTCGAAGATCGCATTGCGATCGGCGTCGTTGTCCATCTTCGCCGCCTGATCGATATCAGGCTGCACCAGCCGCACCACCGGCCGCTTGTCCTCGGGCAACGGCGCCGGCCGCGGCGCCAGATAGAGAGCGTAGGCGCCGTAGCCGAGATGGGCGGCAAACAGCAGGACGGCAAGCGCAATGCCGGTGCGTGCGCCCTGCCGGGTCCCGACAAGGGCGGGCGCGGAAAAGACGAAGACGGCAAGGGCAGTCACGCCCATCGCCCCGATCACGTGCGCCGACTGCATCATCAGCGGAACCGGCATCAGGCCGTAGCCGATGGCGTTCCAGGGAAACCCGGTAAGGATGACGCTGCGAAGCCATTCCATCAGCCCGAAGCCAGCCGCAAGTGCGGCGATCCGCCCCATGCCGTCGGACCAGAAGATGCGGGCCAGCGCAACAGCCAGCCCGTAGAAGATCGCCAGACAGGCCGGCAGACCGAGGATGGTGAGCGGCAGCGCCCAGGCGAACTCCTCCGAATCGACCAGCAGCGCATGGCCGAGCCACCAGAGGCCGGCGACGAAATAGCCGAAGCCGAACAGCCAGCCGACCGCAAAGGCTGGCCACAGCCTGCCGATCAGGCCGCTTTCAGGCGAAGCCGCTGCCCCGTCGATCAGCCAGACGAGCAGCGTGAAGGAGAGAAACATCGCCGTGAAAAAACCGAAGGGCGGCAGCGCCAGCACCGCGAACGCCCCTGCGCCGATCGCCAGCAACGACTGTTTGAACCCCCAGACGAGGATAACCCTGTCCGCAAGCCGCTCCATGCACACTCCCGTCAAGCCGCGAATCAACCGATCCGCAGTCTTTCAAAAAAGCGGCGCTTTGTCCTGTTAGAGCATGTCGCGCAAAAGTGTGCCGCGGTTTTGCGGCAACGACATGCGCAAAAACAAAGAGCCAAATTAAAGCGCAAGGAGCGAATCTGAAAGATCGCGACACGCTTTAATGCATGTCGTCAGGAACTGTGCGGCAGTTCCTGACGACATGTTCAAGCAAGGGACTAGTTGGCGGTCGATTCGGCCGGCCGGTCGTCGCCGGTCTCGGAGCCGGGCGTGATGTCGCCGGCCTCTTTGGCGCGGCGGCGGATCGCGTGGCGCTTGCGGGTGATGCGCAGCCGTTTGATGCGGCGCGGATCGGCGTCGAGGATGTGAAACTCGAAATTCGGCAGCGCCTGAACGACCTCGCCGCGCACCGGAATGCGGCCGAGTGCCGAGAAGATCAGCCCGCCCAGCGTATCGACCTCGTCGACCTGCTCGCTGATGTCGAAATCCGGCCCGATCGCTTCGGCGATCTCTTCCAGTTCGACCCGGGCGTCGGCGATGAAAACGTCTTCGGCGACGCGTTTGAACATCACCTCTTCGTCATCATGTTCGTCGTCGATGTCGCCAACCACCATTTCGACGATGTCCTCATGCGAGGCGAGACCGTCGGTGCCGCCATATTCGTCGATGACGAGGGCCATCTGCGTGCGGTTCACCTGCATGCGGCGCAACAGATCGGAGGCCAACATCGACGGCGGTACGAACAGGATCTTGCGGATGATGCCGGCCTCGGCCAGCGTCTTCTGCAGATCGACGCGGGCAAGATCGAAATTCGACTTGGCCGAACGCGGCGGCTTCTGGATATTCTCAGGCGCAACCTCGATCGCCGGCACCGCGACCGAAGGTTTCGTCGGGCCGCGGCGCTTGTTGCGCGCCTGCTTGGCGACATAGGAGAGCAGGTCGCGGATATGCACCATGCCGCGCGGATCGTCGAGTGTATCGGCATAGACCGGCATGCGCGAACGGCCGGATTCCTCGAACAGGATCATCAGCTCGCCGATGGTGATGTTCTGATCGACCGCCTCGATGTCGGCCCGCGGCACCATCACGTCGGCAACGCGCACCTCGCGGAAGCGCAGGATATTGTGCAGCATCGCCCGCTCGTCGGGAGAAAAGGCGTCGTCGCCGGCCGCGTCGGTCATCAGCGCGTCGGCGAGATCCTCGCGCAGTCGTGAACCTTGTTGTGGGCGAAGTATGCGCGCGGCGCGCGACCAGAAGGATTGGGATCGGCCGGATGGCCGACTACTACTGCCCGCCTCGTCCGAAGAAGAGGATGGCTCAGAGTCCTTGGCGTCTGCCGCCGGCTTCGTCGTAAAGTCGCTCATGGTTCCATTTTAAGGTCTTGACCCTCGTAAGGATCAGATAGGCCGAGCTGCGCCAAAATGCGAGTCTCCAGCCCCTCCATAATTTCGGCTTCGGTACTATTCATATGGTCGTAGCCGAGAAGATGCAAGAAACCGTGCACCAGAAGATGGGTCAGGTGGTCGTCGAAGCTTTTTTCGAGCTCATGGGCCTCCCGCTCCACCGTCTCCCGGGCGATGATGATGTCGCCGAGCATCGGGCCGGGCATTTTGCCTGGCTTGACCGGAAAGGCCGGGAAGGACAGCACGTTGGTCGCCTTGTCCTTGCCGCGCCATTCGGCGTTGATGTCCTGGATCGAGGCGTCGTCGGTAAAGACCAGCGACACCTCGGGCGGCATCGTCGGAAAGGGCTGCTTTTCGCTGTCGCGGAGATAGATCGCCGCTGCCCCGAGCACGTGGCCGCAAAAAGCCAGCAGCGTCTCCTCCTCGGGCCAGCCGATGTTCTCGATGCTGATCTGGATGTCGAGCTCGGCCATCAGTCGGGCCGGCTGACGTCTTCGGCTTCGACGGCATAGGTGGAATCATAGGCTCTGACGATGCGCCCGACCAGCGGATGACGCACGACGTCGGTATCCTTGAAGCGCACGATCGAGATGCCCTCGACGCCGTTCAGCAGTTGCAGGGCCTCGACGAGGCCGGATTTGACGCCGCGCGGCAGGTCGATCTGGCTCGGGTCGCCGGTGACGATCATCCGGGCATTCTCGCCGAGGCGCGTCAGGAACATCTTCATCTGCATCGATGTGGTGTTCTGCGCTTCGTCGAGGATGATCGCGGCATTGGCGAGCGTGCGACCGCGCATGAAGGCGAGCGGCGCGATCTCGATGACGCCGGCGGTGATCGCCCGGTCGACCTTGTCGGCCGGGATCATGTCGTAGAGCGCATCATAGAGCGGACGAAGATAGGGATCGACCTTTTCCTTCATGTCGCCCGGCAGGAAGCCGAGGCGCTCGCCGGCCTCGACGGCCGGACGCGACAGGATGATCTTTTCGACGGCGCCGCGTTCCAGCAGCTGGGCGGCATGGGCGACGGCGAGATAGGTCTTGCCGGTACCGGCCGGGCCGACGCCGAAGACCAGTTCGGAGCGTTCCAGTGCCCTGATATAGGCGTCCTGGGTCGGCGTGCGGGCAATGATCGTTTTCTTGCGGGTGGAGACCTGCGCCATCGTCAGCTTGGCCTTGCGCTCCATCGTCGGCAGGCTGAGCTGGTCGTCGGCGGCGACCGCCATGCGGATTGCGCCCTCGACGTCGGATCTTTCCACGCTGCCGCCTTTCTGAAGCTTTTCATAGAGATAATCGAGCGTGCGCCGTGCCT
This sequence comes from Rhizobium sophoriradicis, assembly GCF_003939025.1. GTDB lineage: Bacteria > Pseudomonadota > Alphaproteobacteria > Rhizobiales > Rhizobiaceae > Rhizobium > Rhizobium sophoriradicis. Next base: position 105,983 of record NZ_RQIH01000013.1, on the reverse strand, counting down.
GGTTGGTGGTCACGACATCGCCCGATATGACGACGGAATTGCCGCGCGCCCGCGCATCGATGTTGAGCCGCTCCTCGAGCAGCTTGAGGTTCTGGTCGAATTGACCGAAGAGCTCGCTGGCGAACCGATTGTTCTCGAACGTCAGGACGAAGTGATTGGTGTCGCTCGGCGTGCGGGGGTGGCGCGGTGAAGAAGAAACCAATTCTTGTCCGTTCAAGCGGTCGGGCTCCTTGGGTTAAACCGCAGCCTCTGCGCGCTCGGCAAACAGGCTGTTCGTTCCGGTTCCGGTGATTCGCACTTTAATAATGTCACCGATTTGCGATGCTTTTGCATCAACATTCACAGACTGAAGCCAGGGAGAACGTCCGATTAACTGGCCGGGCATGCGGCCGGGCTTTTCGAGCAGCAGATCGATCTCTTTGCCGATGCAGGATTCGGCAAATTCCTGCTGCTGCTTCAGGAGAAGCGCTTGCAGGCGTTCCAGCCGTTCTGCCTTGATTTCTTCCGGCACCTGGTCCTTCAGTTCCGCGCCGGGTGTGCCCGGCCGTGTCGAGTATTTGAATGAGAAGGCCTGCGCATAGCGCACCGTCTTCACAAGTTCTAATGTATCCTCAAAATCTTCGTCTGTCTCCCCCGGAAAGCCGGTAATGAAATCGCCGGACAGGGCAATGTCGGGCCGTATCGTGCGGATGCGTTCGATCAGCGAAAGATATTCGGCCGCCGTGTGGCGCCGGTTCATCGCTTTCAGGGTGCGATCGGAACCCGATTGCACCGGCAGATGCAGATAGGGCATCAATGCTCTGAGGTCGCGATGCGCCTCGATCAGCCGGTCGTCCATGTCGCGCGGATGGCTTGTGGTATAACGGAGCCGGGCGAGGCCGGGGATTTCGGCAAGGCGGTAGAGCAGGTCGCCGAGGCTCCATGTCCCGCCCCGCGGTCCGGCGCCGTGCCAGGCATTGACGTTCTGCCCGAGCAGGGTGATTTCGCGCACGCCGGCTTCGACGAGTTTTTCTGCTTCCTCAAAGATCTGGGAAACCGGCCGCGACACTTCCGAGCCGCGTGTATAGGGCACGACGCAGAAGGTGCAGAATTTGTCACAGCCCTCCTGCACCGTCAGGAAGGCGGTGACGCCGCGGGCGCGGATCTTCCGGCTCTCGGCGATCGGCAGGTGCTCGAACTTGTCCTCGATCGCATATTCGGTGTCGACGACGCGCTGGCCCTGTTTGGCCCGACGCAAAGCTTCCGGCAGGCGGTGATAGGTCTGCGGGCCGATGACGACGTCGACGGCCGGCGCCCGGCGCAGGATCTCCTCGCCTTCGGCCTGGGCGACGCAGCCGGCAACGCCGATCATCATCTCCCGGCCGTCTGCCGCCTTCTTTTTCTTCATCTCGCGCAGCCGACCGAGCGCGGAATAGACCTTCTCGGCCGCCTTCTCTCTTATATGGCAGGTGTTGAGAAGGACGAGGTCAGCCTGTTCCATGTCTTCCGTCGGCTCGTAACCGTCGCGGGCGAGCGCATCACTCATGCGCATGGAATCATAGACGTTCATCTGGCAGCCATAGGTCTTGATGAAGACCTTGCGGCTGTTGGAGCCGTCGCGGAGCATCGGCTCCGGGGCCTGGAGAAGGGCGCTGTCCTGTGTCATGCCGCGCTATTTAGTGGGTTTTGCCGCCCGAGAAAATCGAAATCTTGTTTTCGCAGCTTGCTAGGAGATTTCCCTCCCGCGCAGGCGGCTGTTGAGCAGGTTGCGAATGCGGGAAGCAATGGTCGCGCTGACCTCCTTGCGATTGCTGTCGGCGCGGTAATCCACCGCCTCGCCGAAGGAAACCTCGGCGTCGATGGCGCCGCAGCGCACGATGTCGAGGAGGTGCGGTAAAAGCTCGATATCCCCCGGCCAGGCGGCGAGCGGCCGGTGATAGCGCCCCATGGCGATACCGTGCACCCTTGTATAGGCGACGGCCACCGGCTGAACCACGACGGTTCCGGTCGGCGAGGCGGGCACGGCCATCGCGGCGGCGCCGAACAGCGAGGATTTCACCTCCAGCAGCCGGTTGCCGTCAGAGGTCGTGCCCTCGGGGAAGAGCACGATGATTTCGCCGTCGGCCATGCGCCCGGCGATCTCATTGGCCTGATGGCCGGTTTTGCGCCTCTCCTCGCGCACGACGAAGACGCTTTTCTGCAGCTTGGCAAGCGTGCCGAAGATCGGCCACTCGGCCACCTCGATCTTGGCGATGAAGGCGACGTCGGCAACCGCCGACATCACCATGATATCCATCCAGGACGAATGGTTGGAACAGAGCATCAGCGGCCGGCGGTCTTCCAGCCTGCCGGTGACGCGCACACGAATGCCGAGACAATAGCAGATGATGCGGTGCCAGACTCGCGGCAGCCGGCGGCGCAGCCGCCAGTCGAAACTGAGCGCCAGCAGTTGCAGCGGTATGAGCACGATGCTGACGGCGAGGATAACGACCGCAGCCAGAGCAATGCGCAGCCAGGCGATCAAATGTGCTGCTCCCGGGCACCCATTGCTTCAGAGATCGTCCTTCTTCAACGGAATGCCGTAGAGCTCCAGGCGGTGGTCGACCAGCTTGAAGCCATGCTCGCGGGCGATGCGCTCCTGCAGCGCCTCGATCTCCGGCGAGCGAAATTCGATAACCGTACCGGTTTTCAGGTCGATGAGGTGGTCGTGATGCTCTTCCGGCACTGTTTCGTAGCGCGAGCGCCCGTCACGGAAGTCGTGGCGGGCGATGATGCCGGCATCCTCGAACAGTTTGACGGTGCGATAGACGGTCGAGATCGAGATTTTCGCATCGACTTTCACCGAGCGGCGGTAGAGCTCTTCGACGTCGGGATGGTCTGCCGAATCTTCCAGGATACGTGCGATCACGCGGCGCTGCTCGGTCATGCGCATGCCGCGTTCGGCGCAAAGCTCCTCAAGGGTCTTGGCTACATCAGGCATGGCCCGCCTTCAAAACTATTCACGTTTCGACAACGCCCGCACGGTCGTCGCGCCAGCCTGTCTTCTCTGCCAGGGAACTATCGAAGAACGCGCTTCATGACAAGCGCCGTGGAAAGGGCGCCGTTTTCCTGCTTGTAATAGCCCTGGCGCTCGCCGACCTTCTCGAAGCCGAGCTTGCGGTAAAGGCCGAGTGCGGCCGTATTGCCGTTATCGACCTCGAGAAACATGCTCTCGCCGCCGCGCGCCCGCGCTTCCCGCATCGCGGCCTGCATCAGCCGCCAACCGAGCCCGGCCCGGGCCGCCTTCGCCTGCACGGCAATCGTCAGGATTTCCGCTTCGCCGGCGACCTGGCGGGCAAGGATGAAGCCGGGAAGCGGCTTTTTCAGGATGGCATTGGTCTGGCGCGCGACGAAGCCGAACACGGTCTCCTGCGACAGCAGGCTATGGAACTCGCCGTCGCCCCAGGGCCGCGCGAACCGCTCGCCATGCAGCACGGCAACATCGCGGCAATCCTCGCGCTCCATGGCGATGATTTCGAATTCGGGCTTCAGCGTCAGATAGGCTTCCAGCATCGTCATACTCGTCGGGCGATCGCATATCCGGACTGCGGTTTGGCATCCGGTCCGCGCAGATAAAGGGGCTTCGGCTTTCCGGCATCGGGGGAGGCGGCAGCACCGAGGCGCGCCACAATGGAAATCGGGAATCGGTTGGCGTGGTCGCCGCCGGCGCCGGCCTTCAAGAGCGGCGTCGCCGAACCGGTAATCTCGCCGTCGAAGCCGGCGGCGAAAGCCTGGGCCTCGGCGACGCTTGCCGCCCGCGGCGCATCGAGGGCCGAACCGTCGGCTGAAAAGGATTGGAGGTAGATCTCGTCGCGCTTGGCGTCCATTGCCGCGAGCACCGCGCGGCCGGGCGTCTTCTCGCGCTGGGCTGATGCCATGACCTCGAGCGTGGTGACGCCGACGGCAGGCACATTGAGGGAAAGCGCAAAACCCCGGGCTGCTGCAACGCCGACGCGGATGCCGGTAAACGAGCCGGGGCCGACGGTGACTGCAAGCCGGTCGATGTCGGATAGTGCCAGCCCGGCCTGATCGAGTGCGCGATCGACGATACCGATCAGATGTTCAGCATGCCCCTTGCCGATCATGTCCGATGCCTCCCCCAGCATCGTATTCCTACCGCTGTCATAAACGGCGGCAGCGCAGTCTACACCTGCCGTGTCGAGCGCCAGAACAATCATGCCATCAATTTCCGAAAAATCTATTGTCGCTGGATCATAATTTCATCCGGCCGAACGGGCGGCCGGACGAAGCTACGTTTTTAAGCGGCAATCACTTCCTGCACTTCGGGTACGAAATGGCGCAGCAGGTTCTGGACGCCGTGCTTCAGCGTCGCCGTCGAAGACGGGCAGCCGGAGCAGGAGCCCTTCATGTTCAGATAGACCTTGCCGTCCTTGAAGCCGCGGAAGGTGATGTCGCCGCCGTCCTGGGCAACGGCCGGGCGCACGCGGGTCTCCAGCAGCTCCTTGATGGTCAGCACGATCGATTCATCGCCTTCGTCGAAGAATTCGTCGCCGGCATCGGCGTCTTCGGAAAGGATGGAGGCGTCGCCCATGACCGGCTTGCCGGACATGAAATGCTCCATGATCGAGCCTAATATAGCCGGCTTAAGATGCTGCCATTCGGCATCGTCCTTGGAGACGGAAATGAAATCATAGCCGAAATAGACACCGGTCACCCCAGGGATTTCGAACAGCCGGGCGGCAAGCGGCGAGGCCTGAGCTTCTTCGGCGCTGCGGAACTCGGCCGTACCGTTTTCCATCACCACCTTGCCCGGCAAGAACTTTTGCGTGGCGGGATTGGGGGTGGCTTCGGTCTGAATGAACATCTGGGTCTCCATGCGGCTGCCCACGGCTTCGCCGTCTTTAGAACTCTTCAAAAGAAGATAAGCCGATTGCCGGTTCCATTCAAGAGATTTTTACTCAAGAATTTCTCAGCAGAGGGCGTCGATTTCCTCATTGGTCAGCGTATCCGGCAGCACCGTGACCGGGATCGGAAACGCCGCCGCGCGGCCGGCGATCGATGAGACCAGCGGTCCCGGACCTTCCTTCGCCGAACCGGCGGCTAGGACCAGGATCGCCACATCGCGGTCGTCCTCAATCACCGCGTTGATCTGTTCGGCCGCACCGCCTTCGCGGATGACGATCTCCGGCTCGATGCCGATCGTCTCGCGCACGATCTGGGCGATCTTGGCGACCACCGCCTCGGCCTCTTCACGCGCTTCCGCCCGCATGATCGCCTCGACGCCCAGCCATTGCTGGAAATCGCCATCGGGGATGACGTAGAGCAGCACCAGCCCGCCATTGGAATTCTTCGCGCGCCGGCCGGCATAGTGAACGGCGCGCTGGCATTCGGGTGTACCGTCGATCACCGCCATGAATTTGCGGCGATGACCTTCGAGCCGTGAGAGTCGCTTCGATACCATGGGACGGACTCTGACACCCGAAGCGAAAAAATTGCAAGCTCAGTTTTTGCTCCTCTTCGCCCAGCAGGGAGAAGAGGAGATCGGCCTCAATATAGGAAGCCGATGACGTCGCGTACCTGTTTCATCGTCACCTCGGCTCGCTCCCTTGCGCGCTCGCCGCCCTTGCGCAGGATGGCGTCGATATGGCTGGTGTCGTCCATAAGCCGGCGCATCTCGCCGGTGATCGGTGCGAGCACGTTGATTGCCAGGTCGACCAGCGCCGGCTTGAAGACGGAGAACTGCTGGCCGCCGAATTCGGCCAGCACTTGCGACTTCGACGTGTCGGCGAGCGCGGCGTAGATCGCCACCAGATTGTCGGCTTCCGGCCGGCCCTGCAGCCCGTCGGTCTCGCTCGGCAAACCATCAGGATCGGTCTTTGCCTTGCGGATCTTCTTCGAGATCGCATCCTCGTCATCCATCAGATTGATGCGCGACAGGTCGGAAGGGTCCGATTTCGACATTTTCTTCGTGCCGTCGCGCAGCGACATGACGCGCGGCGCCGGCCCGCCGATCAACGGTTCCACCATCGGGAAATATGCATGCACCGGCTCGTCGCCGACGGTGATGTCGACGCCGTAGCCGGTCCTGCCGATATGCTCGGCATAATCGAGGTTGAACTTCATGGCGATATCGCGGGCGAGTTCCAGATGCTGCTTCTGGTCCTCACCGACAGGCACATGGGTGGCACGATAGACGAGGATGTCGGCGGCCATCAGGCTCGGATAGGCGTAAAGGCCGAGCGAGGCCTGCTCGCGGTCCTTGCCGGCCTTGTCCTTGAACTGCGTCATGCGGTTCATCCAGCCGATGCGGGCGACGCAGTTGAAGATCCAGGCGAGTTCGGCATGCTGCGGCACGGCCGATTGATTGAAGACGATATGTTTTTCCGGATCGATGCCGGCGGCGATGAAGGCGGCGGCGATCGAGCGCGTCTGGCTCGGCATGTCCTCGTGGACGAGCTGAGCGGTGAGCGCATGCATGTCGACGACGCAATAGATGCAGTCATTGCCTTCCTGCAGCGCCACGAAGCGGCGGATCGCGCCGAGATAGTTGCCGAGATGCAGATTGCCGGTCGGCTGCACGCCGGAGAATACGAGTTTCTTGAATTCGCTCATGTCGTCCTCAAAAGGCTGGTGGAGGGCCTACAGCGCGCGCGTCTCTCAGACGCGCAAAGTGGGCTTTTCGCCTATGTTGCTAACGCCGCGGCTTATGCACGGGCAACCCGTCGCAATCAAGGGGTTCAGCCTGCGGCATGCTGGATCAGATCGAAGCTGTTGCCGTAAGGATCGGCAAAGACCGCGACCGTGCCGTAAACCTCATGCCGTGGCTCCTCCAGAAAGCGCACGCCGGCTGCAAGCATCGCGGCATGATCGCGAGCGAAATCGTCGGTCTTCAGGAAGAAGCCGACCCGGCCGCCCGTCTGGTTGCCGATTGCTGCCCGCTGTACTTCGTTTGCTGCCTGCGCCAGCAGAAAGGCGGCGCCGTCTCCGCCTCGTGGCTTCACCACCACCCAGCGTTTCCCCGCCGGCTGCTTCTCGTCCTCAAGGCAATCGAAGCCGAGGGCGCCGCAATAGAAGGCCTTGGCGCGGTCGTAATCGTCGACGACGAGGGTGACCAGGAAAAGAGACTGGATCGTCATGCGACCTCCTGCGTTTGGATGTTTTTTTTATTTTGAGGCAGACACTGCCCCGATTTTAAGCCGAATTGATCAGACGGTTTAGTTATAATTGAGTATAAAATTTCACAGAAAAGCTTTTATTGAACTGAAAATCCTCAACCGCGCGCAGTGTCGGCGGAAGGCCGCCGTTCCAACCGCCCGGAGGGATCATGCAGAACCTCGCTTCGCTCGCCATGGCAGGCCTTTTCGCCCTACAATCAGCAACCAGCGCCGTCGGTCAAGACAACAAAAGGCCGGCCATTCATCTGACGAAACACGAGGCGCGTCTCGCCTATACGGTCCAGACCGTCAGTGTCCGTGCCGGGTGTTTTCCAAATCGTCTTCGGGCGATCCTGTCGCATATCGCTGCAAAAACCGGCCGCCGACCGGTAATCACCTCCGGTCACAGGCCGCATCCCCGCCGTCATGGCTCCCTGCATGGCAAATGCCTTGCGGCCGATTTCAGGATGCCGGGCCTGTCGGAGCGCACCATCATCGCCGCCGCAAAAAGCGCGCCGGGGATCGGCGGCATCGGCAGCTATTGCAACGGCATCATTCATGTCGACGTTGGGCCGCAAAGGCGATGGGTCGATTGTTAGAGCTTACGCATCTTCCGCCGCCGCCGGCTTGCGGTTCAGATTGCGCCGGATCATGCCGAGATTTGCCCCGCCGATCAGGAAGGCGATGGCGAAATAGACCAGCATGGAAATCGCGATCAGCAGCCCCAGCGTGCCGATCTTGGTCAGAAGCGGCGCGCCCGATGCAAGCCAGGACGCGAAATATTGCTTGAGGAAGACGATCGCTGCGCCCATGACGGCGGCAGCGACGATCAACAGGGCGGCGCGTTTTGCCAGCGCCCATTCCCATGTCAGGTGGCCGCGGCGCAGCAGCGTGGTGAACAGCAGCACGGTGCTGATCCAGCCGGCGGTGGCTTCGGCGACCGCGATGCCGGGTGCGCCCATATAGGGGAAGAGTGTCAGCGCCATGGCGCAGTTGGTCGCAACCGCGATCGCCGAGAAACGCATCGGCGTCTTGGTGTCCTCGCGGGCATAGAACCCGGGCTGCAGCGCCTTGATCAGCACGAAGGCCGGCAGGCCGATGCCGTAGATCGCCAGGATCGAGCCGACGACGGCGGTGTTTTCCTGATGGAAGGCGCCGCGCTCATAGAGCACGCGGATGATCTCGTCGGACAGGATCCACAGCGCGAAGGCGGCGGGAATGGTCAGGAACAGCACGAATTCGATCGAGCGGTTCTGCAGGTTGCCGGCCTCGCGCAGCGCCCCGCCCTTCAGCGCCCTGGCGAGCTCCGGCAGCAGCACCACGCCGACGGCGACGCCGACGACGCCGAGCGGCAGCTGGTAGATGCGGTCGGCATATTGCAGCGCCGCGATCGCGCCGTCGCGCGAGGAGGCGATCGCCTGGCCGATCAGCTGGTTGATCTGGGTGATGCCCCCGGTGACCGCGGCCGGCACCGCGAGGATCAGCAGCCGCTTGACGTTCGAGGTCATTTTCGGGAAGCGGAAGCCGATGCTCATGCCGGCGGCAAGCACGCCGACATAGACGACGGCGAGCTGCAGCACGCCGGCGGCAAGAACGCCCCAGGAGAGATACCAGGCGGTCGCCAGCGGATCGGCGCCGGTATAGAGCGCATAGAACAGCGCCCCGATCATCACCACGTTGAGGAAGACGGGAGCGATGGCGGCGGCGAAGAAATGATGCAGCGAATTCAGCATGCCGCTCATCATCGCCGTCAGCGACATGCACATGAGATAGGGAAACATCACGGCCGCCATGCGGATCGTGATCGAGAACTTCTCGGGGTCGTCGGCAAAACCCGGCGCGATGACGAAGCGCACGAGCAGCGGCATGCAGAGCTCCATCACGATGGTGATGAGGAGCAGCACCGAAAACAGGACGCCGAAGACTTCCTCCGAAAAGCGCTTGGCGCCGTCCGTGCCGTTCGCCTCGATCTCCTTGGCAAAGAGCGGCACGAAGGCGGCGTTGAAGGCGCCTTCGGCAAACAGCCGTCGGAAAAGGTTCGGAAAGCGAAAGGCGGCGTAGAAGACGTCGGCCATCGGTCCGGTGCCGAGCGCTGCCGCCATCAGGGTTTCGCGGGCAAAGCCGAAGATGCGGCTGCCGAGGGTGGCGCCGCCGACGGTCGCGAATTTCTTGACGAGACTCATGCTGGGGAATCGGCTTTCTTTTCGGCTGTGGTCGAAGTCCGGGCGGTGGCGGCGGGCGCGATGATGCCGGAAGGCATGCGCTCGCGCAGTTCGTCCTCCTCCTCGGCCATCACGGCCTTCATCCGGGCGGTGATGTTGGCGCGCTTGCTGTCGCCCGAGATTTTCTGTCCCACAAGATCAGTGACGTAGAAGGTGTCGATCACCTTCTCGCCGAAGGTGGTGATGCGGGCCGACTGGATGTCGAGCGACAGATCGGAGAGCACCGCGGTGATCTCCGACAACAGGCCCGGCCGGTCGAGGCACTCGACCTCGATGACGGTGAACTTGTTCGACAGGCTGTTGGTGATGTTGACCGACGGCGGAATGACGAAGGCCTTGTTCTTCTTGCGGTTGCGCGCCCGCGTGGCGATCACCTCGGGCAGGCGCTTGCGCCCCGACAGCACGTCCTCGATCATCCGTCCGATCGTGCCGGCACGGCGCAGCTCGTCGGCATCGTCGGCAAATTCACGGCTGACATGGATCGTGTCGAGCGCCCGTCCGTCCGAGGTCGTGAAGATCTGCGCGTCGACGATGTTGGCACCCGCCGCCGCACACGCCCCGGCAATGACGGCGAGCAGGCGCGGATGGTCGGGCGACAGCACGGTGATCTCGGTGATGGCGTGGAAACTGTCGGTGCGCACCATGGTGGCGAGCGCCTGGCCCGCCTTGTCGGCCTGGCGGATGAACTGGGCGTGGCGGAGCTGGTCTTCCAACGGTACCGAAAGCAGATAGGGCTGGTAATGCAGCTTGGTATAGGCGTTGCGATCCTTCTGGCTCCAGTCGGAGAGCGCACCGCGCAGCGCCTCGGCGGCGGCATTCGCCCGCTCCTTGCGGGAGACCTCCGAGAAGCCGCCGGCCAAGAGCAGCTCGGTTTCATAATAGAGCGTACGTAGAAGCTGGCCCTTCCAGCCGTTCCAGACGCCGGGGCCGACGGCGCGAATATCGCAGACCGTCAGGATCAGCAGCATCTTCAGCCGGTCGAGCGACTGCACCCGGTCGGCGAAATCCGTGATGGTCTTGCGGTCGGTGAGGTCGCGGGTCTGCGCCACCATCGACATGGTCAGATGTTCCTCGATCAGCCAGACGACGATTTCCGTCTGCTTCTGCGACAGGCCGAAGCGGGCGCAGAGCTTGCGGGCGACGCGGGCGCCGGCGATCGAATGATCCTCCAGCCGGCCCTTGGCGATATCGTGGAGAAGAACGGCCAGGTAGAGCGCCTCGCGGTCCTCGATATTCGAAATCAGCTTGTTGGCGAGCGGGTGCAGATCCTCCGAACGCGACTTGTCGATCTCGGAGAGAACGTCGACGGTGCGGATCAGATGTTCGTCGACCGTATAGTGGTGATACATGTTGAACTGCATCATCGCGACGATTTTGCCGAAATCGGGAATGAAACGGCCGAGTACGCCGGCCTCGTTCATCCGCCGGAGGATCAGCGCCGGGTCGTGTTTCGATGTCAGGATCGACATGAACAGGCGGTTCGCCTCGTCGTTTTCCCGTAAGCTGTTGTCGATCAGGGCAAGCGAACGGGTGACGCGTTTCAGCGCATCGGGATGAAATTCCAGGCCGTTGATGTCGGCGACATGGAAGAGCCGCAGGATGCTGACCGGATCGCGCTTGAACACCTCCGCGTCGGCGAGTGCGATGCGGCCGCGGTCTTCGACGAATTCGACGCTGCCGGCGATCTTGCGGGTGCGATGGGTGAAACGGCTGATGACGCCGGTGAGGCCGGGGATCGACTTCGCCTGCTGGTCTTCGAGTGCGGCGCATAGGATGCGGGTCAAATCGCCGACATCCTTTGCAACGAGGAAATAATGTTTCATGAAGCGCTCGACGGCCGAAAGGCCGGGGCGGGTGTGATAGCCGAAGGCTTCGGCAATCTCGCGCTGGATGTCGAAGGACAGCCGCTCCTCGGCCTTGCCGGTCAGGAAGTGCATATGGCAGCGAACCGCCCAGAGGAAATCATCGGCCTTCTCGAGCAGGCGGTATTCGTGTTTTGACAGGACGCCGAGCTTGACCAGCTCCGCCTGGTCGCGCACGAGATAATAATATTTCGAGATCCAGAACAGCGTGTGCAGGTCGCGAAGCCCGCCTTTGCCTTCCTTGACGTTAGGTTCGACGAGATAACGCGTGTCGCCGGCCTTGCGGTGTCGTTCGTCGCGCTCGGCAAGCTTGGCGGCGATGAACTCAGGGCCGGTGCCGGTGACGATTTCTTTGTCGAAGCGGGTCTCGAGCTCGGTTTCCAGCCGCTGCAGCCCGCAGATAAAGCGCATCTCCAGAATGGCGGTGCGGATCGTCATGTCGGATTTGGAAAGCGCGATGCATTCCTCCACCGTGCGGGTGGCGTGGCCGACCTTGAAGCCCATGTCCCAGAGCACGTAGAGCATGAATTCGACCGCCTTGTGCGTCTCTTCCGCCGGCCGCGGCAGGAAAAGGAAGAGCAGGTCGATATCGGAGCCGGGCGCCAGCGTATCGCGGCCATAGCCGCCGACGGCGGTGACGGCGAACTTGTCCTTCTGCTGCGGAAAGATATGGGCGGTGGCGAAATTGTAGAGGACGGTGATGATCTGGTCCTGCAGCCAGGAAATCCGGTAGGCGCAATTCAAGCCGCTGCCGTCGGCGGCAAGGGCCGCGCGCGCCTTCTGCCGGCCTTCGGTGCTCGCCTTTTTCAGCACGGCGAGGAGATCGGTGCGCATGACATCGGGCCGATTGCGGTTGGCTTCGGCAACGGCGTCGCACTGCTTCTGCAGCAGCTCGGTGTCAAGGATCGTGGAGAAATCGAGGTCGCGCATTGCTTTCGCCGGAGTGGCGTCCTGTTCATGCCGGGCTGCCGGTTCGCGGCCTGCCGCTGGTTTCGTCTGCATGCGCTATAGCCTCTTTATCAGGCGATTGACACAGGTCCTCATACTGCAAGACCCTTTAAATTTGGCGAAATGGTGTTGGCCCTGCGGCAGGGTCGGGACGCTTTGACGCAAGCAGTGGCTTTCGGCAAAAGCCTCAGTCGGCCGCCTGCGCTCTCAGCGCATAGAGCACTTGGCGTGTCTCGCTCAGGATCTCCTCGAGCGTCTGCCTGTCGCATTCGCGATAACCCGCCTTGGCGATCGCGGTTGCGAGCTCCGAGATCATAGCGCAACTGCGGGTGATTTTCAGCAGGCCGATCGGGGAGGTCCAGCCGCGCGCATTGCGGTCCCGGTCGGCGCGCCGCATCGTGTCGAGCATGGAGCAGATCAGCGAGAGGCGCTCGGTTTCGCGAACCAGCTTTTCCATGAACATCGGCCGCGCTCCTATTTCAGCTTCTTCTTGAGATCGTAAAGCGCATCCATCGCCTCGCGCGGCGTCATGTCGTCGAGGCTCATCGCCTTCAACGCCTCCTCGACCTTGGACGGACCGCGGGCCGCGTCCTCGCGGCGCACGGCCACCTGGAAGAGCGGCAGGTCGTCGATCAACTGGCTCGCCGGGTTCTTGCGGTCGGCATCCTCGAGGCGGGTGAGCACGTCGCGGGCCCGCGCCACGACCGAGGCCGGAAGTCCCGCGAGGCGGGCGACCTGAATGCCGTAGGAGCGGTCGGCCGCACCCGGCCCGACCTCATGCAGGAAGATGACGTCGCCGTCCCATTCCTTGACGCGCATCGTGGCGTTCGATAGCCGGCCAAGCTTCTCCGACAGCACGGTCAGCTCGTGGAAATGCGTGGCGAACAGGCCGCGGCAGCGATTGGCCTCGTGCAGGTGCTCGACGGCCGCCCAGGCGATCGACAAGCCGTCGAATGTCGCGGTGCCGCGGCCGATCTCGTCGAGGATGACGAGCGAGCGGTCGCTCGCCTGATTGAGGATCGCAGCCGTCTCGACCATCTCGACCATGAAGGTCGAGCGCCCGCGCGCCAGGTCGTCGGAGGCGCCGACGCGCGAGAACAGCCGGTCGACGATGCCGATATGGGCCGATGTCGCCGGCACGAAAGAGCCCATCTGCGCCAGGATCGCGATCAGCGCGTTCTGGCGCAGAAAGGTCGATTTACCGCCCATGTTCGGGCCGGTCAGCAGCCAGATGGCGCCATCCTTGGCGCCATCCTTCGGCGAAAGATCGCAATGGTTGGCGACGAACGGGCCGCCCGCCTGCCGCCGCAGCGACTGCTCGACAACAGGATGACGGCCGCCCTCGATGGCAAACATCTTCGAGCCGTCGACCTGCGGCCGGCAGTAGGCCTGCTCTTCGGCGAGCAGCGCCAAGCCGGCGGCGACGTCGATCACGGCAAGTGCGCGGGCGCCCGACTTGATCGCCTCGGCTTCAGCCACGACGGCCGCCGTCATCTTGTCGAAGGCCTCGAGTTCGATCGAAAGCGCCCGGTCGGCGGCATTGGCGATGCGGCTTTCGAGATCGGCAAGTTCGGTCGTGGTGAAGCGCATCGCGCTCGCCATCGTCTGGCGGTGGATGAAGCGGGACTTGGCTTCGGCCGTATCGGTCATCGGGGCGGCATTGCCGGCGGTGACCTCGATGAAATAGCCGAGAATATTATTGTGCTTGATCTTCAGCGACCGGATGCCGGTTTCCTCGGCATATTGCAGCTGCAGCCCGGCGATGACGCGGCGCGACTGGTCGCGCAGCGCCCGAACCTCGTCGAGTTCGGCGCTGGCGCCGTCGCGCAGGAAACCGCCGTCGCGCTTCAGCAGCGGCAGTTCATCGGCGAGCGTCTCGGCAAGCAGCCTTTCCAGGCTCGCGGGAAGCGCTTTCAGCCCGGACAATGCCTCGCCGAGTTCTTCCGGCAGCATGGCCTTGGCGAGCAGATCCGCGAGGCCGCTTGCGGCCTGCAGGCCCTGGCGGATGGCCGCGAGATCGCGCGGACCGCCGCGGTCGAGCGCCAGCCGGGAGAGCGCTCGCGGCATGTCGGGCACATGTCTCAGCGTGTCGCGCAGCTTGCCGCAGAGCGACGGCTCGTCGATCAAAAAGCCGATCGAATCGAGCCTGGCATTGATGCGGCCGGGATCGGTGAGCGGCGACATCAGCCGCTCGGCCAGAAGCCTGGCGCCGCCGCCGGTGACGGTGCGGTCGACCGCCTTCAGCAGCGCACCGTTGCGATCGCCTGACAGGGTGCGGGCAAGTTCGAGATTGGCGCGGGTGGCCGGATCGATGAAGAGCGTTGAGGCGGCACTTTCCCGCTCGGGCTGCCCAAGCGGCGGACGCTCGGCGATCTGAGTCTTCTCGACATAGGCGACGGCGGCTGCGGCCGCCGCAAGCTCGGCGCGCGAGAAGCTGCCGAAGCCGTCCAGCGTCGAAACCCCGAAATAGCGGGCGATCCGGCCTTCGGCGCTGGCGCTGTCGAAGAGAACCGCCGGCTGCGGCACCGCCGTTCGGCCGAGCACGTCAAAGACGGGTTTCAGCTCGGCATCGTGGAAGATCGTATCGGGCAGGATGAGCTCGCGCGGATCGATGCGCAGGATGTCGGCGAGCAGCCGCGAACTTTCCGTCTCCGCCAGCCGGAAGACGCCGGTGGAAATATCGATCCAGGCAAGCGCCAGCGCCGGTTCGGCCCCGCCGCGAATGCGGGCGAGCGCCATAAGATAGTTGGATTCCGAGGGCGACAGCAGCTTTTCCTCGGTGATCGTGCCCGGCGTGACCAGGCGCACGACATCGCGCTTGACGACGGATTTGCCGCCGCGTTTCTTTGCTTCGGCCGGATCCTCGACCTGCTCGCAAACGGCGACGCGGAAGCCGAGCGAAATCAGCTTCTGCAGATAATCGTCGGCGGCATGGACGGGCACGCCGCACATCGGGATATCCTGGCCCATGTGCTGGCCGCGCTTCGTCAGCGTGATGCCGAGCGCGCGCGACGCCTCCAGCGCATCCTCGAAGAACAGCTCGTAAAAGTCGCCCATGCGATAGAAGAGCAGCGAACCCGGATTGTTCGCCTTGATCTCGATATATTGCTCCATCATCGGCGTCGCCGAGGCGCGGCTTTCCGCCGTGGCAAGCTCGGCAGCCGAAAAGGCTTCATTTCCTGTGTCTATTCGTGCGTTCACGGAGGTGCAGTTTTTCCCAAAAAAACAGGTGCCAACCCTATCCGCGCGCCGCTATAGATGACAACAGCATTTGAGGAAGAGCAAAGCGTCGCCCACAGGACGTTGGAGGATATATGCCCGATATCGATAAGAAGGACCGGCCGGTGACCTCGGTGACGGACCAGGAGGCGCTCGATTTTCACGCCATGGGCCGCCCCGGCAAGCTGGAGATCAACCCGACGAAGCCGATGGCGACGCAGCGTGACCTGTCGCTCGCCTATTCCCCCGGTGTCGCCGTCCCCGTCAAGGCGATCGCCGCCGATCCGCAGACGGCATACGACTATACGGCGCGCGGCAACATGGTCGCCGTCATTTCCAACGGCACTGCCATTCTCGGCCTCGGTAATCTCGGTGCTCTCGCCTCGAAGCCGGTCATGGAAGGCAAGTCGGTACTTTTCAAACGCTTCGCCGACGTCGATTCCATCGACCTCGAGATCGACACGGAAAACGTCGACGAGTTCATCAACTGCGTGCGCTTCCTCGGCCCCTCCTTCGGCGGCATCAATCTGGAAGACATCAAGGCGCCGGATTGCTTCGTCATCGAAAGCCGGCTGCGCGAGCTGATGGACATCCCGGTCTTCCACGACGACCAGCACGGAACGGCGATCATCGCCGCCGCCGGCCTCATCAACGCGCTGGAGCTGACCGGCCGCGACCTGAAGACGACGAAGCTCGTCTGCAATGGTGCGGGAGCGGCGGCGATTGCCTGCGTCGAACTCATCAAGGCGATGGGTTTTGCGCCTGACAATATTATCCTCTGCGACACCAAGGGCGTCATCTACCAGGGCCGCACCGAGGGCATGAACCAGTGGAAATCGGCGCATGCGGCAATGACCGACGCGCGCACGCTGGAAGAGGCGATGAAGGGAGCGGACGTCATCTTCGGCCTGTCGCAGAAGGGCGCCTTCTCGGCCGACATGATCCGCTCGATGGCCGATCGGCCGATCATCTTCGCCATGGCCAATCCCGATCCCGAAATCACCCCGGAAGAGGTGGCCCGCATCCGCGACGACGCCATCATGGCGACCGGCCGCTCGGACTATCCGAACCAGGTCAACAACGTCCTCGGCTTCCCCTATATCTTCCGCGGCGCGCTCGACGTCCGTGCCTCGACGATCAACGACGCGATGAAGATCGCCGCCGTCAAGGCGCTGGCAAATCTTGCCCGCGAGGACGTGCCCGATGATGTGGTTGCCGCCTACCAGGGCAACCGGCCGCGTTTCGGCGCGCAATATATCATCCCGGTTCCGTTTGATCCGCGGCTGATCTCGGCAATCCCCGTCGCGGTCGCTGAGGCCGCGATCGAGACCGGCGTCGCCCGCAAGGTCATCACCGATATGGCCGGTTATGCCCGCGAGCTTTCGGCCCGCCGCGATCCGATCGCTTCGACGCTCGCCAGCCTCTACGAGCGTGTCCGCCGCCGGCCGAAGCGAATCGTCTTTGCCGAAGCCGAGGAAGAGCAGGTCCTGCGCGCAGCACTGTCCTATGCCAACCAGCAGCTCGGCACCGCGCTCCTGCTCGGCCGTGAGGACCTGATCCGGGCGACGGCGGAGCGCGCCGGTATCGATCTCAACCGCCCCGGCCTCGAGATCGTCAATGCCCGTATCTCCACCCGCGTCGACGCCTATATCGACTACCTCTATGCCAGGCTGCAGCGGCACGGTTATCTCCACCGCGATGCCCAGCGCCTGATCCACAACGACCGCAACCATTTCGCCGCCACCATGGTGGCGCTCGGCGACGCCGACGGCATGGTGACGGGCATCACCCGCAACTATTCGACTGCACTCGAGGATGTGCGCCGCTGCATCGACGAGAAGCCCGGCCACCGCGTCATCGGCGTGTCGCTGGCGCTCTGCCGCGGCCGCACCGTCTTTGTTGCCGATACGGCGGTGCACGACATGCCGACGGCCGAGCAACTTGCCGATATCGCCGAAGAGGCCGCCGGTCTGGCGCGGCGCATGGGTTATCCGCCGCGTGTCGCCATGCTCGCCTATTCGACCTTCGGCCATCCCTCCGGCGAACGCTCCGAGCGGGTGCGCGAGGCGGTGAAGATCCTCGACAAGCGCCGCGTCGATTTCGAATTCGACGGCGAGATGGCCGCCGATGTCGCGCTGAACCGAAAGGTGATGGAGCAATATCCCTTCTGCCGGCTCTCCGGTCCGGCCAACGTGCTGGTCATGCCGGCCTTCCACTCGGCCTCGATCTCGACCAAGATGCTGCAGGAACTCGGCGGCTCGACGGTCATCGGCCCGATCCTCGTCGGTCTCGACAAGGCCGTGCAGATCACCTCGATGGGCGCCAAGGACAGCGACATCGTCAACATGGCGGCGATCGCTGCCTACGGGGCGGGTTCGTAAACTCGCCTCAGCCTCCCATTAGGCGGCATTTAGCGCCCGGCCGACAGCACGTCGGCCGGGCGCACCTTTTTGTGGCTTGCTCGCCGAGGATATGGTTGAAAGGGTTCATCCGATAAGTCATACTTTTGAACAATGCGCGCGGCATAAATCCGATATTTCATCAGCTGTCTGGATTCCCATGCCGGAAAACGCCTCCCCGAATTTCACAGCCCGATTTCAGGGGACAACCTTCGACGATATGGTCGAGGCTCTGACCAAGGGGTTCGGTTCGTTCGACGCATGGCGAAATGGTCGCGAGAAAGCGCTCGACTGGAAGGTGGGGTTTTGGGGTGATGAGCGGGTGTCGCTGGTCAGCAACCAGGATTCCGGCGGCTGGGGTGCAAGAACGGCAGATGGAACGCCGGAAACGCTGGCAATCGTCGTTCCGCGAACGGGTGGTCTCGACGTAGCCTTTGGTCGGACTGTGGCCGAAGCGACACCCGGGCGGCTGTTGTTGATGAACAATCTTGAGCCGGAACGGGTTTCCGTGAGGGCAGCGCCTCACCGGTCAGACACACTCAGTCTGAGTTGGCCGATCTTAGCTCAGACCGTCGCCGCCGTATTGGAGACCCCGCTGATCGGGTCATTGGATTTGTCGCCGGTCGTTGATCGCTCCACCGCGGCGGGGCAGTTGATCGGCAGTCTCGCCCAGACGATGATCATCGGCATGCGCAACGACGGCCCGCTCCTTCACTCGCCAATTGCCATGTCGAACCTGACCCAGGCATTTGCCGATCTGGTCGTGCGCTTGGTTCCTCATCGGCTCTCGCATCTTCTGGACAAGAAAATCCATCTGATCGCACCGCGGCATGTCCGCCGCGCAATGGAATTCATGCATGCGAACATCGCGCAGCCGTTGACGATGCAGAATGTTGCGGAGGCGGCGGGCATTTCCACTCGCGCTCTCGAAGTCGGTTTTCGGGCTTTCAAGGCAACCACACCGTCCGCATACCTCCGGACGATCCGTTTGCAGGCGGTCCGGGAGGATCTGCGCGATCCTTCAAACCGGCAGCCATTGCGGGACATCTGTTTGAAGTGGGGATTCTTCCACTTTGGCCGTTTTGCGGCGATCTATCGGGCGGCCTATGGAGAGAACCCGTCGGATACGAGAAGGCGATCCGATCTATGAGGGCGCCGATCGGAGAGCCTGGCGGGTTTGCGCCAGGGCAGCATGCTGCAAGCCGATCAGGAAATATTTAGCTTGCGAAGCGGCCGGCGTCGGCGCCGTAATAGTTCAGGTAGCGGTCGGAAATGCTGGAGATCGGCAGCACGATCAGCACGTCTGTCGTGTTGAAGGCATGATCGACGACGGCGCTGGAGCCGACCATCGCGCCGAGGCGCAGATACCCCTTGATGAGCGGCGGCAGGGCCATCAGCGCCCGTTTCGGATTGACCGCCTCGACCGGCATCAGGTCCATGTTGCGGGCGAGATGCGGCAATGCGCCGACGGCCCATTCGTCCTTCGCCAGCACAGTGTGATAGAGGAAGGACAGCGCCAGCGCGTGGCTTTCGAGATAGACGCCGGGGAATGAGGCGCAGCCGAACATGGCGCTCATGCCATGCTTCAGCGCATAGGCCCAGTTGCCCTGCCACAGTAGCTCGACGGTGCGCTTGGTGCGGTATTCCGGCAGCACGCAGGAACGGCCGAGCTCCATGAAGCGCTTGTCCGGATGCTTGGCGAGAAGCCCCTCGATCTCAAATTCGGAAGCCGAGTAAAAACCGCCATTGGCCATGGCGACATCCTGGCGCAGCAGCCGATAGGTACCGACGATCTGGTCTTCAGAGTCGCCCTCTATCGCACGGTCGAGAACAAGAAGATGATCACAGACAGCATCATAGGCGTCGACATCACGCTGGCGGCGCATGGCGTCCAGCGGCAGCTGCGCTTTCATTTCGTCGACGAAGACACGGTAGCGCACCGCCTGGGCGGCGTCGATCTCGCGTGTCGTGCGGGCAAGGCGCGTTTCCAGATTGCCTATGCGGCCAAGGATATCGCCGTCCTTCTGGGCAGCAGCCGTCGACGGCCGTGCAGCCTCCGCGGTGACGTCACGATTGAGGATGTCGATGGAGGACATGGCGATTCTCCGGTTGCCGGCTTATCGACGCCATAAAACACTTCTGTACGACAGGAAAGTGACATATTGCATTTCCCGAGGCAAGGCGCGTGGTGGCCGCACAGGCTCTATCGCGCCTCTGCCCGACGGGCCGAAAGTGCGGCGACGGCCTGTACTTCGGTCAGCAGCCGCAGCGGGTCGACCGGCTTCACCATGACGCGGTTGGCGCCGTTGAGCAAGACCTGGCGGCGGGATTCGTCGCTCTTGTCGGCGGTCAGCACGATCACCGGCACGGGGGCAAGATCGAGCCGCCGTTCGTGGCCGCGCAGCCGTCCCAGCATGTCGATGCCGTTGCCGCCCGGCATCGACAGATCGCTGATGATGATGTCGGGGCGGGCATCCGCCTCGCCGAGGGCGCAATCGAGCAGCGTCTCGAAATCTTCGACATGGCGCACCTTGTGCCCACCTTTTTCCAGGACGACGCGCACCAGCATGGCGTTGATCGGATCGTCCTCGCCGAGCAGGATGCTGAGCCCGCTCGCCGCCACCCTCGTCTCCGCCACCGAAAGCCCAAACCCCGGCTGATTGTCGTTCAGCGCGTCGCGCTTTTCCATGCCGCGCATGCGCCCGCGAAGCACATCGATCAGCGACTGTTCGCGCAGCGGCCGGATGAGCCAGGCATCGAACAGGTCGAGCGGATGGGCGCTGCGCTCTTCCGGATTGACGAGCAGAACCTTGCGCAGGCCGAGCGCGGCGATTTCGGCGCGATCGGCAAGGTGAGTGGAAAATTCCGCCGACATGCGGTGGTCGACGATGATATCGGTCGGTCGGCCGCCGCCATTGGCCATTCCGAGCAGCTTTTCCCGCGCCGTCTCGCCGTCGCCGACGAGATGGCAGATGCCGCCGAGCGCGGTGATGGTCTCGGCGATGGCGGTGCGCGCCGCGCCTGCCGGCGCCAAAAGCACGATGCTGTTGCCGGCAAGCAGCGTGTTTCGCCGCTCGGACCTTTCGCCGCCGACATCGACGGGAAAGCGGATGGTGAATTCGCTGCCCAGGCCCTTTTCGCTGGCAACCGTCAATGCGCCGCCGAATTCGCGCATGATGCGCGCCGAGATCGCCAGGCCGAGCCCGGTGCCGCCGCTCTTCTCGGCGACGGTGCCGCCCTGCTCGAACTCGCCGAAGACGCGCGCCTGCTCCTCCGCCGTCATGCCGGGACCGCTGTCGGCGACGGTGATCAACAGGTTGCCGGCGTCAAGCGCCACGCGGATGAAGACGCCGCCAACCTGGGTGAACTTCACGGCGTTGCCAATGACGTTGAACAGAACCTGGCGCAGCCGCGCCGGATCGAAGCTCATCTGCTCCGGCACGTCCGATGACACGGTGGCGCCGATCTCGATACCCTTTTCATGCGCCCGGTGGGCAAGCATCTCGACGACGCTCTCGAGAAGCTTGCGCAGCGATTCGGAGCGCGGGTGCAGTTCGAAACGGCCGACCTCGATGGTGGAGAAATCCAGCAGGTCTTCGACGAGTTGTGTCAGCGCGTGGCCGGATTGGCGGATATTCGCCAGATAATTCTGCTGCTCCTGTGTCAGCCGCGTCTCGGCGAGCAGGTGCGTCATGCCGAGGATGCCGGAAAGCGGCGTGCGCACCTCGTGACTGACGGTGGCAAGCAGCCTGGACTTGGCGGCGCTGTTATACTCGGCCTTCTGGCGGGCTTCCTCGCGGCCCTGCGCGATCAGCCGCTCTTCGGTGACGTCGCGGGCAACGCTCTGCAGCAGCAGGCGGCCGCTCGCAGGATCGCGGGTGACGACGTCGCGCCAGACGAAAATCCGCTGGCCTTCCGGTGTCGAGATTTCGACATCGTAGCAATGCGGGATCGGACCGGGGCGGAAGGCGAGGCCGATCTCCTCGCAGCTGCGTCCCTCCGGATGCAGTCGACCGGTCAGACGGCGAAACGTATCGTTGGCGGAGACGATGCGCCGGTCCATTGTACGGCCGAGGGTGATGTCGCCGAGCACGTCGTGCACGTCGGCGAAGAGCTTTGCGCCGTCGTTGCGCTCCGGCAGGGATTGGCGGCCGGGCTTGTTTGCCCCGTGCCGGCGGATCGTCAGGAGTAGGTAGCCGGCAATCACCGCAAGACCGAGAACGACAAGCCCGCCTGGAAGCAGCAGCGGATCGCCGGCATGGGCAAGCAGCATGAGGATCGTTGCGGCAAGCAGGCCGGCGCCGCTCAGCCAGTAGAACAGCAGGCGCTGTGTCGGCGCTGGCGCTCGGGCCTGATTGGCTTCCTGAGGTGCCGCTGCACGTGGTCGCGGGGAGGACTGCCCCATCCGCTCCTGATGCGGCTTGGCGGCGGGTCCGCCGAAGGCGGCGGACAATCTTTCCTGCAACTGTCCCAGGTTCTGCATGCTATATGGCTAACATGAGGCCCGTTCCGAATGCCTTCAGGAATTCGATAAGATTTTAGCGGCCGGCCTTTTTCGGCAGCAGCAGCTCGTCGAGAATGACGCAGGCCGCACCGATGGTGATGAAACTGTCGGCGAGATTGAATACCGCGAAGGACCAGCTTTCGGTGTAAAAGAGGATGTAGTCGATCACATGCCCGTAGGCGAAGCGGTCGATCAGATTGCCGATCGCGCCGGCGATGATCAGCGCGTAACCGAGATGGGCGAGCCAGCGGTCCTTGGCGGTGCGATACCACAGCCAGATGACGAAGGCGACGATGATGAGCCGCATGCCGACGATGAACCAGCCGTCCATGCCCGACAACATCGAAAAGGCGACGCCGAGGTTATAGGTGCGGTAGAGCGCCAGCATCGGGATGACGGGCACTACCTCCTGCAGCGGCAGGTAGTGGTCAACGGCGATCTTGACGATCTGGTCGATCAGAACGGCGGCGACGATGAAGAAGAAGATCGGCGCCGGACGCGAAAACAGCGCGGGGCGCACATAGGTCTGTTCAGTCATTTGCCCTCGGCAAGTGAGAGGAGATGGCGGCGCGCCTCGAAAAGCATGACGGCGGTGGCAACGGCGAGGTTCAGGGAATCGGCGCGGCCCTGCTGCGGAATGCGGGCAAGCGCGTCGGCCTCTTTGGCGAGCTGCTCGGGCAGGCCGGATTGCTCGTTGCCCATCAGGAGCACGATCGGCTTCTTCCGGTAGTCGATGGTGCGGTAATCGACCGCGCCGGCAAGATGCGTCGCGACGACGGCAACGCCGGCTGATTTCCGCCAGGCGAGGAATTCCTCCGGCGTTGCGCGTGCGACCGGCACGGCGAAGACCGAGCCCATGGTGGCGCGCACGGTCTCGAGCGAGAAGGGATCGGTTGCCTCTCCGACCAGAATGACCCCGGAAGCCCCGGCTGCATCCGCTGTGCGGATGATGGTGCCGAGATTGCCGGGATCGCGCACGCGGTCGAGCGCCACCCAGGTTTCGCCCTCCCTGGGTCGGATGTCTTTGAGCGGCTTCCAGCGCTGGTCGAAGATGCCGACCACCATCTGCGGATTGTCGCGGCGGGTGATCGAGCCGATCACCTTTTCGCTGACTTCAAGCACCAGCCCGCCCGAGGCGACGGTCTTGGCCGCCATCTGCTCGACCAGCGGCTTGCCCTTGGCGGCCTTGGCGTAGACCAGCGTGCGGATCGTCCAGCCGAGTTCGATCGCATCGATGACGAGCTTCAGCCCTTCTGCGAGGAAAGTCCCGCTTTCCTCCCGCGACTTCTTGTTCGTCAGCGCCTTGATATCCTTGATGATCGGATTGGCGAGCGAGGTGACTTCCTTCACCTGGCCGACCCTGCGCGGTCCCTGATCGTGGAAGTCCTTGCTCATTTCGGCACCCAGCGGGAAAAGAGGGAGGTGGAAAGTGCGCGGCCCGGCGTTTTGCCGTCGAGGCCGGCCTCGCGGATCACCAGCTCGCCGGATTCGACCGCGCCGCCCGCACCCCGCATCGTCTCGCGCATCAGCTCGTGGATCGAATAGAAGCTGGCGCGGATCGAATAGGCAGTCAGCACGAGGCCGGCCGCCTTCGGTGACAGGATCGCGCGGCAGACATCGAGCATCAGCGGCAGATGCTCGAAGAGATGCCAGACTTCGCCATTGGGGCCGCGGCCGAATTTCGGCGGATCGGTAAGAATGATGTCGTACTGGCTGCCGCGGCGCTCCTCGCGCAGGATGAATTTCATCGCATCCTCGCAGATCCAGCGGATCGGCAGCTTTTCCATGCGTCCGAGCGCCTGGTTTTCGCGTGCCCAGCCGATCGCCTTTTTCGAAGCGTCGACATGGGTAACCTCGGCGCCCGCCGCGGCGGCGACCAGTGAGGCGACGCCGGTATAACCGAAGAGGTTCAATACCTTCAGCGGTCGGCCGGCTTTTTCGACCTGGTCCTTCATCCAGCTCCAGTGGACGATCTGCTCGGGGAAAACGCCGACATGGCGGAAGGAGGTGAAGCGGCCGAGGAAATCGACGCCGAGCAGGTTGAGCGGCCAGGTCTCGCCGAGTGCGGCCTTCGGGAAGCGCCAGCGGCCGGTGCCTTCCTCATCGGTATCGCCGGTAAAGACGGCATCGACCTTTTCCCAGACATGAGAGGGCAGCGAAGGCTGCCACAGCGCCTGGGCCTCCGGCCGGATGATGCGATAGGGGCCGTATTGCTCGAGCTTCTCGCCATCGCCGCTGTCGATCAGGTGGAAATCGCCGGCGCCGAGCGAGTCGAGAATGACAGGTACGCGCTCGGCCGGACGTTCGCCGCTGCGCGCCGTCAACGGACGCTCGACGGCGGCAGGCACGGCAGCTTCGCGCACCGTCTCGCGGCTGGCCGCAGGCCGCGCAACCGGCTTCGGCGGCCGTCCGCCCCGGTCGTCCCTGCGGCTTTCGCCGGAAGGACCGGAGGTTTTCTTCTGGCCCGGCCGGCGTTCTCTTTGTTTCAACGTGCTCTTCCGCGTCTCTATCGGGGTATGTTGACGGGGCTGCGTCCTCTGCCGCACCCTTTGAATTATGCAGTAGCCTAGAAAACCGTGCCGGATCAACTGCGTGTCGGCGCGGGCGTCTATTTCAAGCCGTCTGAGGCGCGCGTAGTCAAAATATCAGCATAGCTTTGACTGGACGTGCATGCGCGGAAGGGCAGCGGACACGGACTGCGGCTCAGGATGAGGAGCCTTAGAGAATGCCGCGCCGCCTATTGCCTGCTCGGGATTGGCAGATAACATTCCTCTGCGCCTTGGCAAAAGGCCTTCCCACTGGGATAAGATAGGCGAATCGGAGATAGGGCTGTCGAATGGATTTCACCGGCGAAGAACGCATCGCCGCGCCGCGGGACGTCGTCTGGGCGGCGCTCAACGATCCCGAGATCATGCGCGGCTGCATTCCGGGCTGCCAAAATATCGAGCGGCTGTCGCCGGAAAACTTCGAGGCGACGATCAAGGTCAAGTTCAGCCTGCTGTCGGCTACTTTCCATGGGCTGCTGACGCTTTCCAATGTCGATGCGCCGAGAAGTTATACGCTGTCCGCCGAAGGCAAGGGTGGTCTTGCCGGCTTCGCCAGGGGAGCCGCCGATGTCGTGCTCGAAGAGCGGGGCGCGGAGACGATCCTGCATTACCGGGGCAGGGCCGAACTCGGCGGCAAGCTCGCCCAACTCGGCGCGCGCCTGCTCGATTCGACCTCGCAAAGGCTGGCCGAAGGTTTCTTCTCCGATTTCAATGCCGCCGTCGTTGCAAAAATGGTGGCCGATTGAGTGCCGTTCGCTGTGAACTTGGCGCCGGCAGGAGCTTGGTTTAAGGGCTCATCATGACGTGGACCATCAGGCCACCGCGGGCAGAAGACCAGGACATGCTCGCGGATATCTATCTGTCCGTTCGGCGCCAGACATTCGTCTGGGTCGATCCCGGCAAATTCCATCGCGAGGATTTTGCCGCCCATACCAGTGGCGAAACGATCCTCGTCTGCGAGCATGCCGATGGCAGACTTGCCGGCTTCCTGTCGCTCTGGCCGGAAGACGATTTCATCCACATGCTTTACATAAGAGCGGAATTCCAGGGTCTCGGTGCCGGCAAGGCGCTGCTGCAGGCGCTGCCGGAATGGCCGCAACATAAATACCGGCTGAAATGCCTGGTGAACAACCGGCGAGCGAAGGCCTTCTACCTCTCGCACGGTTTCCAGGTGACCGGCAACGGCGCGTCGCCGGAGGGGGATTATGAGGAGCTGAGCTTCTTGCCGGTTTGACGCGCCGGCAACAACATTACCGCGACGGCAGCTGGCCGGCGATATCTTCGGCGCGCGTCCGGTGGCGGTCGGCCTCTCCCTGCCAACGAATGGCTTCCTTGGCCTCTGTGCGGGCCCGTTTGCGGTGTTTGCCCTGGGTGAACCAGGTGGCG
Source organism: Rhizobium sophoriradicis (assembly GCF_003939025.1). Taxonomy (GTDB): domain Bacteria; phylum Pseudomonadota; class Alphaproteobacteria; order Rhizobiales; family Rhizobiaceae; genus Rhizobium; species Rhizobium sophoriradicis. The sequence continues at coordinate 79,764 of NZ_RQIH01000013.1, read as the reverse complement.
GCAGAGCCGATCAGCATGCCCGCGATCAGCGCGATGAACAGGAAGACGAAGAAGGGCGCCGAAACCGCAAGCACCGAATCGTCAGGCCGGAACGGATTGAAGGCGAGGGTGACGCTCTGCCGGTTGGCGACGCAGAAGACGATGAGAATGACGCCGAGCGGCAGCAGAATCAAGAGGTTGACGATCTTCTTGGCCATTTGAGGTCTCCATGCGCGGCGTTTTGTATCTACGCATCGGCCCGAAAATCGCTTCCGATTTTCGGGCCGATGCGTCAGCAGAATAGGAAAACCGCCGTCGAGTTCAAGTGCGGTTTCGCCGCAGACAGCCTGCGCTGCTCAATCCTCTTCGTCGGCCTGGCCGGGATTGAGCCGCTCGCGCAGCTCCTTGCCGGTCTTGAAAAAGGGAACCCACTTCTCCTCGACGAAGACGGTATCGCCGGTGCGCGGGTTGCGCCCGGAGCGGGAGGGGCGGTTCTTGACCGAAAACGCGCCGAAGCCGCGCAATTCGACGCGGTTGCCCGCGGCCAGTGCATCGGTGATCTCGTCGAGAACCGCGTTGACGATGTTTTCGACGTCGCGGTGATAGAGATGCGGGTTGCGTGCCGCAACAATCTGCACCAGTTCGGATTTGATCACAGTCGCCCCCTTAAATTATTGATTTCTTATCAATCGTGGCCAACCTGCCAAACTGAAAGCAGCCCGTCAAGAAGCAACTTTGGGGGTAGGATTCCATTAATATCCTGGCCTTTGACGAGATCATCATAACCGAGGATCGTAATCAACCGCGAAACAGCCCCAGCGAGCAGAAAGGGCGTGTTGCTCTTCTTGTCCCAGTCCACCATCGGCAGATCGGCATCGACGCCGCGGGACTTGAGATAGGCGCGGATTTCGGGCTCGCCGCCGATCGTATCGATGAGCTTCGCCTGGAGTGCCTGCCGGCCGGTAAAGATCGTGCCGTCGGCGAGCTTCAGCGCCTCCTCTCGCGGCAGCTTGCGCCGGTCGGCGACCAGGTCGACGAACCAGTTGTAGCTGTCGACCACCATGTTGCGGATCATCGCCTTGGCTTCCTCGCTCGCCTCGTGGAAGGGCGAGGGCTCGGCCTTCAGCGGCGAGGATTTGATCTCCTGCAGCGACACGCCAATCTTGTCGAGCAGCGGCTGGATCTGCGGATATTGAAAGATGACGCCAATCGAGCCGGTGATCGAGCTGTCGCCGGCAATGATCGTATCGCCGGCAGTGGCGACCATATAGCCGGCCGAGGCGGCAAGCGTGCGTACGTCCGAGACGACGGGCTTCTTGGCCGATATGGCACGGATCGCCTTGAAGATTTTTTCGCCGCCATAGGTCGTGCCGCCGGGCGAGGAGATCGAAATTACCGCTGCCTTCACCTGATCGCTGGTCTCGACCTTCTTCAATCGCTCCAGAAGCTCGTCGTCATCGACGATCAGTCCGGAGATCGTCACATGGGCGATATGCGGGCGCTCGGTTCCGGCACCGCCGAAGGCGAAGCCGTAGAAGGCCAGACCAAGCGCCACGACGAGGGCCACCGCGACGATGCGCCAGAAGCCGAGCTTGCGGCGCAGCCGCCGGCGATCGGCGATGATCGAACTGTCCATGAGGTACCTCCAGCACTGGCCCGGCGTCGGCATGGCGCCGGTCGTCGGTGAAATAGATGGCAGCGGCGCGTACGAATGCCACTTTTTAATGTTTTTCCATTTTGTTGCTTGTTGCAGAAAAAATTCCATATTGGCAAGCCAATGTAATAATGCGAAACGAACTGTGATTGGCGGCCGGCTTTGTTACGAAGGCGCGGCGATCACCGCACATGGAACGAGACCTATGCTCGATACCCTGAAGAACAACGGACAGGCCGCCTATGCGGGCTCCGGCAGGAGCGCCTATGGCGACGCGTTGTTCCATTCCGCCCGGGTGCGGCGGCTGAAGATCCTGCTGCCGGTGGCGGCCCTCATCGTCGCCGCTGGCCTCACGGCGGTGGCGCTGGTCAGCATCTACCTGCCCGAAAACGTCAAGTTCGAAGGCGCCAAGATCGAGAACGGCAAGGTCGTGATGGAAAAGCCGGCGATCGCCGGCCGCAATTCCGACGGCATCAACTATTCGATGCTCGCCGAACGGGCGCTGCAGGATATCCGTAATCCCGATTTCATCACGCTGGAGACCATCAAGGCCGCCGTGCCGATGAATGACGGCCTGATCGCCCGCGTCGTCGCCTCGACCGCCGATTACAACCGCGCCACCGACAATCTGCATATGACGGCTCCCTTCACCCTGGTGCTGAGCAGCGGCCTCAACGCGCAATTCCAGTCCGCCCGGCTCGATATCAAGGGCGGCAACATGCGCAGCGACGACCCCGTCACCATCACCAAGGATAATGCCTCCATTGTTGCGAAGACGCTTGAGATAACAGATAAGGGGCGGGTGATCACATTCGAGGGGAATGTTCGCATGAATGTCGATCCATCCACCATCCATAAACAGGGCACCTAACCAGCCGGGTCACCATGACAAAAGATTGTCGCATTTCAGCTTGCAAGACTGGCGTAGCATTCATTGCCGGCGCATTTGCCCTTATTCTGACGGCCGCGGGCGCGGGCGCACAGTCGACGACCATGTCGGGCATGAAGCTTTCCAACGACCAGCCGATCCAAATCGAAAGCGATAAGCTGGAGATCCACGACCAGGAGCACACGGCCCTTTTCACCGGCAATGTCAAGGTCGTCCAGGGCACAACAACGCTGCAGTCCGGAAAGATGACCGTCTATTACAAGGACAAGGCGGCAAAGCCGGGCGCCGACGCGGCGGCGCAACCCGAAGCCAAACCGGAGCAGTCGGCCTCGCTGGCATCGGGAAGCGCCGATATCGACAAGATCCTGGTGACGGACAAGGTCTACCTGGTCTCGGGCACGCAGACGGCGACGGCTGATGACGGCAGTTTTGACATGGCCGCGCAGACGTTCATCCTCACGGCGGACCAGGGAAACAAGGTTATTCTTTCGGATGGGCCGAACGTCTTCACCGGCTGTAAGCTGACCGTTCATATGCAAACCGGCCGGGCGGAGCTTGAAAGCTGCGGCGGGCGTGTCCAGATTCAGCTCGATCCGAAATCGCAGCCGAACTCGCAGAAGCAGAACTGAACCGGCCTCCCACGTGAAATTATCATCGCTATCCACCATGTTCGGCCAGCCCGAGCCACAAGCTGCGGGTGCCGCCGACAAGAGTCGCTATCAGGGAACGCTGATCGCCCGCGGTCTGACGAAGACCTATGCGACGCGTCGCGTCGTCAACGGCGTTTCTCTGGTGGTGCGCCGTGGCGAGGCCGTCGGCCTTCTCGGTCCGAACGGTGCGGGCAAGACGACCTGTTTCTACATGATTACCGGCCTTGTGCCGGTGGATGAAGGCACGATCGAAATCGACGGCAACGACGTCACGACCATGCCGATGTACCGCCGCTCCCGCCTCGGCGTCGGTTATCTGCCGCAGGAAGCCTCGATCTTTCGTGGGCTGACGGTGGAAGAAAACATCCGCGCCGTCCTTGAAGTGCATGTCAAGGACAAGGCCGAGCGCGAGCAGAAGCTGAACGAGCTGCTGGAGGAATTTCATATCCAGAAGCTCAGAAAGAGTGCTGCCGTCGCTCTTTCCGGCGGCGAGCGCCGCCGTCTCGAAATCGCCCGTGCGCTGGCGACCGACCCGACCTTCATGCTGCTCGACGAGCCATTTGCCGGTGTCGACCCGATCTCGGTCGCCGACATCCAGAACCTCGTCCATCACCTGACGGCGCGCGGCATCGGTGTTCTCATCACCGACCACAATGTGCGCGAGACCCTCGGTCTCATCGACCGCGCCTATATCATTCATGCCGGCGAAGTGCTGACCCATGGCCGGGCGAACGATATCGTCAATAATCCGGAAGTGCGCCGGCTCTATCTCGGCGACAAATTCAGCCTCTGACGCTGGATCAGGCTGATTTTGGGCTAAAACGGCCTGAAATCGGCATCCGTCATGCTCTCGCCGGCGCGGAAATTCACCTTGTCGCTTAGTTCCGCTTGACCAAATGAGATAAAAAAGCAATTTTTGGGCCAACTGGATTTCCGTGGCCCGAGGCGTTAACTGGACGCGGTTTCCCGGAGGAATTGAGGGGAGTTTCGCGTCCGTCATGGCACTGTCCGCCAATCTTTTCCTGCGCCAGAGCCAGTCCCTGGTGATGACGCCGCAACTGATGCAATCCATCCAGTTGCTGCAGATGACGCATTTCGAGCTTAATCAGTTCATCGCCCAGGAAGTGGAAAAGAACCCGCTGCTCGAATTCCCGTCTAACGACGGCGAAGCGGGTGACGAACGGGGTGCCGGCGAGGACGAGCCGTTCGGCCAGCCGCCGGAAGATGCCGGCTCTGACGACGGCGCCGACAATCGCGCTGAGGCGCTCTCCAGCGACTGGTACGACAATGGCGGCAGCGAGAGCACCGGCCGGCTGAACGACGAGCTCGACGCCAATTATACCAATGTCTTTCCCGATGACGGCGGCCCGCAGCGCCTCGATGCGCCCGAGCTTGTCGGCCAGTGGAAGTCGATGCCGGGCAGCACCGAGGGCGCCGATTATGATCTCGACGATTTCGTCGCCGGCCAGCTGTCGCTGCGCGACCATCTCGCTCAGCAGATCCCCTTCGTCCTGCCTGACATGACCGACCGGTTGATCGCGCAGAATTTCATCGATCAACTCGACGATGCCGGCTATCTCCAGACCGATCTCGTCGAGACCGGCGAGCGGCTCGGCACGAGCGTCGAACAGGTCGAACACGTGCTTGCCGCCCTCCAGACACTCGATCCGCCGGGTGTTTTCGCCCGCAGCCTGGCCGAATGCCTGGCGATCCAGCTCAGGCAGAAGGACCGCTACGACCCTGCCATGCAGGCGCTCGTCGACAATCTCGAACTGCTGGCGCGGCGCGATTTCGCCACGCTGAAGCGGCTCTGCGGCGTTGACGAGGAAGACCTTCTCGACATGCTCGGTGAAATCCGCCAGCTTAATCCGAAGCCCGGCAGCGGCTTTGAGGCGGGTGTTTCCGAAGCGATCATGCCCGATGTCGTCGTCAGGCCCTCCGCGGACGGCGGCTGGTTGGTCGAGCTCAATCCGGATACGCTGCCGCGCGTGCTGGTCAACCAGTCCTATTTTTCGCGCGTGACCAGGAACGGTGAGGATCATGCCTTCCTTTCCGAGTGCCTGCAGAGCGCCAACTGGCTGACGCGCAGCCTCGATCAGCGGGCAAAGACGATCATGAAGGTGGCAAGCGAGATCGTCCGCCAGCAGGATGCCTTCCTGCTCAACGGCGTCGACCACCTGCGGCCGCTGAACCTGAAGACGGTGGCAGAGGCGATCAAGATGCACGAATCCACCGTCAGCCGCGTCACCTCGAACAAATACATGCTGACGCCGCGCGGCCTTTTCGAGCTCAAATATTTCTTCACAGTGTCGATCAGCGCCGTCGAAGGCGGCGACAGCCATTCGGCCGAGGCTGTGCGTCACAAGATCCGCGCCCTCATCATGCAGGAGAGCCCGGACGCGGTGCTCTCCGATGACGATATCGTCGACATGCTGAAGAAGGGCGGCATCGATCTCGCCCGCCGCACGGTGGCGAAATACCGGGAAGCGATGAACATCGCCTCCTCGGTCCAACGCCGCCGCGAGAAGCGGGCGCTGGCCAAGGTTGCGGGCTTCTGACGCGGGTCTCATCCAAGTGCCGGGCTCGGTCGGAACCGCATCGCCAGCCGTCCGAATTTGGTGGACTCGCTGCACGGCGTTGATTCTACTGGTATCAGACGTTTCTCAGCGTTTAGACAATTCAATTGTCACTCTAAGAGATCGCCGCCCGCCACCAACCGGGTCGAGCCGCGGCCTCGACCCCGGTGGGTTAGGGTGAGGGGCAGCCGTCGACGCCAGCCGGCCAGCAGTGATCACCGCCATAATGTTACCCGTAAGGCGGCACAGCTTAAGCGCGAAGCGTTGAAAGCCACCTAAGCGGTGATCGGCGTGGGGCGCCTGTCGGCAAGGAATCCTCCGCACGTTTCCCGCGCATCGGCGCAGGCGATTTTCCGCCCTATTGACTTTTTGGTAAGCTCTGGCTAGAAGCCCGCCGCAATCGACGCCGTGAGCGCCTTTTGAAGTTATCCCCATCATCCCAAGGGCACCGAGGGCCCGCAGGCCCACGCCGATCTTGCTTGAGATTGCGCGAAGTGCTTGGATGAACCTGAGGCTTGGCGTAAACTGATACCCGCAAACGACCATAAGAAGGGAAACTCCATGAGTGTGCGTGTATCCGGGAAACATATGGAAATTGGTGAATCGTTCCGTCAAAAGATCGAGGACCAAATTGGTATGGCCATCACGAAATACTTCGACGGGGGGTATTCCGGCCAGGTGACCGTGGAAAAGGCGAGTTCTCGTTTCTCGGCAGACTGCAAGCTTCATCTCGACAGCGGGGTGGTGCTGCATGCCGCCGGCGAAGCAACCGATCCGCAGCTTGCCTTCGACGCCGCTTCCGAGCGCATCGAGAAGCGTCTGCGCCGCTACAAGCGCAAGCTGAAGGACCATCATGCCGGAAACCACCTGAATGGTTTTGCAGAAGTCTCCTACACGGTCATGGACTCCGTTCCTGATCACGAGGATGAAATTCCCGACGATTTCGCCCCGGCGATCGTCGCTGAAAGCACGAAGCAGCTGAAGACCATGTCGGTCGCCACCGCCGTGATGGCGCTCGACATGACCGACGAGCCGCTTCTCCTGTTCCGCAGCCCCGGCAAGGAACATCTGAACATTGTTTACCGTCGCCACGACGGGAATATTGGCTGGATCGATTCGGCCAATATCAAAGGCTGAGATCAGGGCGGTAAGCGGCGGTATCGCCGCCGCTTCCCCGCACATCTGATCCCGGCGACAGAAGGAAAAAGAAATGGCATTGGCAGATTTGCTCCATCAGGATGCGATCATTCCCGCCCTCAGAGTAAATTCCAAGAAACAGTTGCTTCAGGAATTGGCGGCAAGAGCCGCAAGGATCACCGGGCTCTCCGAACGGGAGATCTTCGACGTCATCCTGCAGCGTGAACGCCTGGGCTCGACCGGCGTCGGCAACGGTATCGCCATTCCCCACGGCAAGCTGGTGAACATTCATTCGATCGTCGGCATCTTCGCCCGGCTGGAGCAGCCGGTCGATTTCGAGGCGCTGGACGACCAGCCGGTCGATCTCGTCTTCCTGCTGCTGGCGCCGGAAGGCGCCGGCGCCGATCATCTCAAGGCGCTGTCGCGCATCGCCCGCGTCCTGCGTGATCACGATCTCGTGGCAAAGCTGCGCGCCACCGATTCCGCCTCGGCGATCTACGCCTTCCTCAACGAAGAGCAGACCTCGAACGCGGCCTGAACTGCGTCTATTCCTGACAAAAAAGGCGCCTGATTTCGCAGGCGCCTTTTTTCATTATAGACGGAACGGAACGATCAGAACTCTTCCCAATTGTCCTGCGCCAAGGCGGCGGAGCCGTGCGATGGCGCGGCCGGTCGGCGGGCTGCCGGGGCTGCGGTCCTGGGCGAAGCGGCTGAGGTTGCCGGCGCGCGCATCTGCTGGGCGACGGCGGTGAGCTGAGCGGCGTTGCCCGAACCGGAGACCCGGAAGCGTGTGGCGAGCGCTTTCAGCGTCTGTGCCTCGTCGTTGAGCGCTACGCTGGCGGCGGTTGCTTCCTCGACCATCGCCGCGTTCTGCTGCGTCACCTGGTCCATCTGGTTCATGGCCTGGTTGATTTCCTTCAGCCCCACGGCCTGTTCGCTGGCGGAGGCCGAGATCTGCCGGATGAGGTCGTTGATGCCCATCACCTGTTCGGCGATCTTGTGCAGCGTGCCGCCGGCGCGCCCGACGAGATCGACGCCTTCCTTGACCTGGACGGCCGAGGTGTTGATCAGCGTCTTGATCTCCTTGGCGGCGTTGGCCGAGCGCTGGGCGAGTTCGCGCACTTCCTGGGCGACCACGGCAAAACCCTTGCCGGCCTCACCGGCCCGCGCCGCTTCGACGCCGGCATTCAGCGCCAGCAGATTGGTCTGAAAGGCGATCTCGTCGATGACGCCGATGATCCGCGATACCTCCGTCGAAGACTGTTCGATCCCCTGCATCGAGGCGATCGCCTTCTGCACCACTTCGCCGGACCTTTCGGCGTCCTGGCAGGCGAGGCTGACGTTGTCGGCCGCCGTTCGGGCATTATCGGCGCTGGAATCGACCTGCGCGGTGAGCTCGTTGAGCGCGGCCGCCGTCTCCTCCAGGCTTGCCGCCTGCTGTTCGGTGCGCTTGGCGAGGTCGGACGCGCTGTTGCTGATCTCGCCGGTGCCGGAGCCGATATTGGCGACGCTGAGGCTCATGGTGTTGATGGTCTCTTCGAGGCTAGCAAGCGCCGCGTTGAAATCCTGCTTCAGCTTGCCGTATTCGCCGGGGAAGTCCTCGGTGATGCGGTGGCCGAGATTGCCCCGCGACAGCTCGGAAAGGCCGGCGCCGACGATCGAGACGATACGGCGCTGCAGCGACACCGATTCCTGGCGTTCCGATTCCGAGCGGCCGCGCTCGGCCTCCGCCGCCTGCCGCTCTCTGGCAGCCTCGTCTTCGAGGCGCCTTGTATCGGCGAGCGCAAAGCGGAAGCCTTCGAGCGTCTTGGCGACCGAACCAACCTCGTCGCTCCGATCCTGAGCTGCGACCGGCTCCTCATATTGGCCGTCGCTCAGCGCCTTGACGCTGGCCACCAGCCCGCCGAGCGGCCGCTGAACGAGGGAACGGACGGCGAAATAGAGCGCAAGCATAACCGCGCCGAGCACGATCAGGCCGTTGATGATCATCATGTAGGTCTGGTCGTTAACCGGCGCGTTTATCGCGGTGTGCGGGACATCGACGAGCACGACCCAGGTGGCGTTGACGCCGGGAACGGCGAAGGGATAGACGACGCGGTCGAAGGGATCGAGGCCGTCATAGGCGAGGTTCCTGACGAGGCCGGGCTGCTTGTTCGACAGCGCCGCCTTGACGACGTCGGCGCCTTCGCCGTCATATTGCTTGGTCATCAGGTCAGGGGTCGGGGCGACGATCCAGTTGCCGGCCTGCGACAGCAGCGTCACGCGGCCGGAGTCGAAAGGATGCAGCGCCTGCAGCTTGTCGGTAAGCGACTTCAGCGAAATGTCGACGCCGGCGAGACCGATCATCTTGCCGCCCGCCGTGACGGGATAGGCGATCGAGGTCAGCAGCGTCGGGACATCGGTTCCCTCGGCAAGGTAAGGCGTGGTGATCGCGCCCTTGCCGCTGTCGGCGGCGAGCTTCCACCATTCGGCGGTATAATCATTGTCGAAGGTCGAGTACTGGACGCCGCCATCCTTGGTCTTCGACCAGTAAGGCGTGAAGGCGCCGTTCTTGTTCGTGCCTTCGTCATTATTGTTGGCGATTTCGGTGGTCTTGCCGTCGAGCGCGCCGAGCTGCTCGCAGAACCAGCTGCCGAAGGCGAAGGCGTTCTGCTCGAGATTGGCCTTCAGCACATTGATCATGCCCTTGCGGTCGAGCGACTTGCCCTCATGGCCGCGGCCGATCACGCCCGACATAGTGCGCGCGGCACTGGCGAGTTCGCCGACATTGGCGGCGATTTCGTTGGCGATCGATTTCGCCTCGAGGTTGGCCTGATCCATCGTCAGCGTCTGGACGCGATCCCGTGTCTGGCCGATGAGAAAAAAGTTCGAGACGATGAGAACAAGCGCGATGGCGATGCCGGTGATGACGAGAAGTTTCGCCGCAAGCGATTTCATGCGAAAAATAAACATGGGGTCCTCGGGCAAGGATACGCCGAACGGGCATTCTCCGGCGATAGGAGCGAAGGCATCGCCCCGTCATGGAGCAGCCGCCTGCAGCGGCGCGCGTCTTTCAAGACACCACGTGACGCTGCAGCACTTTGAACTGGCGGCCGGCTGCAAAAACGAAGGGCGCCGGCGACCATGAGGAAGATCGCCGGAAATACCTTAAATTTGAATGAAACTCGAATGGTCGAGGCAAGGAAAGCCGCAGAAATTCCCTTAAAACTAACGGGTTTTCTCGGCGGCTTCGCAAAGAGACTGAAACTATATTCTGTCCGCGACGTCCTTGCTTGACGGGATCGAAGGCTGCGCCCCCGCCTTGAGGCATGCGAGCGAGCCGGCGACGGCCGCGCGGCGTAGCGCCGAGGCAAAATCGAGGCCTTCGTCGAGGCTGGCGGTGAAATAGCCGCAGAAGGTATCTCCCGCACCGACGGTATCGACAGGTTCGATTTTCAGGCCTTGCGCCCTGGAAATAACGCCGTCGCGAATGGCGATGACACCATCACCGCCGAGTGTGACGATCAACGTCTGGCCGGTCTCCTGGTGCAGGCGGTGAAGGGCCGCCTCGCGTGCCTCGGCGTCCATGCCGTCCTGTCCGGCGAGCCGCTCGAACTCGGTTTCGTTGGCGATGACGATATCGGCCAGGCGCCCGAGACGCGGCGCATCGGCAATCAGCGGCGCCAGGTTGAGGATGCTGGTGACGCCCTTGGCGCGGGCAGCCGAGAGTGCACGTTCAACGGCATCGACCGGCACTTCGAGCTGCAGCATGAGGATATCGCCTTCGCTCATCTTGCCGACCGCGGTCTCGGCATCGGCAGCCGTCACCCGGCCGTTGGCGCCGGGGACCACGGCGATCATGTTCTCGCCATCGCCGCCGACGAGGATCAGCGCCGTGCCGGTGGGGCCGTCGACATGTTTGACGAGGGAGAGGTCGGTTCCGGCGTCATCGAGCAGGGCGAGCGCGTCGGCGGCAAAGCCATCCTTGCCGACGGCGCCGACCATATGCACATAGCGGCCGGCGCGCCGCGCCGCCAGCGCCTGATTGGCGCCCTTGCCGCCGGCGGCCGTGGCAAAGCTATTGCCGGCCACCGTCTCGCCGGGCTTCGGCAGGCGGCCTGTCGTGGCGATGAGATCCATGTTGATGGACCCGAAAACTGTGATCATGAGGATGTCCCGTCCTTTGGAACATGCCGGCGACGTCATGCTCCAACTCTTGTCTGAAATGCGCGGCAGACACTGCCCGAAGCGGTCACTCCTCGTCAACCACCCGAAGCTTGAGAAGACCGGTGCGGCTTTCCACCGATTTGGCCGGGGCTTCGTCGTCGCGGGCCGGCCTGATATCGCCGCCCGCCTCGAATTCCAGCGCTTCGATCTTGGCGCCGCGCCTGGTCAGCTTGTCGGCCGAGGTGACCACCATGTCGATATCCTTCTGCGCCATGGCGAAATGGCCCTGCAGCTTGCGCACCCGCTCGTCGAGACGGCCGAGATCGTCCATCAGGGCCGCGACCTCGCCCTGGATCAGATGCGCCTGCGCCCGCATGCGCTGGTCCTTCAGCACGGCCTGGATGACCTGGATCGACAGCATCAGCAGCGACGGCGAGACGATGACGATGCGCGCCCGGTGCGCCTTCTGCACGACCGGCTCGAAATTTTCGTGGAGTTCGGCAAAGATCGATTCGGACGGCACGAAGAGAAAGGCCGTATCCTGGGTTTCTCCCTGGATCAGGTATTTCTCGGCAATATCCCTTATATGGATTTCCATGTCGCGGCGGAACTGCTGACCGGCGAGCTTGCCGGCCTCGGGGCTGCCGGCGTCGCGAATGGCGTTCCAGGCTTCGAGCGGGAATTTCGCGTCGATGACGAGCGGCGGCGCGCCGTTCGGCATGCGGATCGTGCAATCCGGCCGCGAGCCGTTCGACAGCGTCTGCTGGAAGGCATAGGCGCCCATCGGCAGGCCGTCGGCGACGATCGTTTCCATCCGCGACTGGCCGAAGGCGCCGCGCGTCTGCTTGTTGGAAAGAATGGCCTGCAGCCCGACCACATCCTTGGCAAGCGTCTGGATATTGTTCTGGGCGGCATCGATGACGGCCAGCCGCTCCTGCAGCCGCTGCAGGTTCTCATGCGTCGATTTGGTCTGCTCGGTGATCGTCGAGCTCATGCGCTGCGACATGCCATCGAGGCGTTGGTTGATCGACTGATTGAGTTCGCTTTGCCGCGCGCCGAAGACCTCGGCCATGGCGGTGATGCGGCCCTGCATCTCCGCCTGGATCTTCAAAAGCTCGGCCATGCGCATCGCACTCTCCCTGGCGCGCAGATCCGCCTCCTCCGCCTGTTCGCGGCGAAGGCCGGCGGCGCGCAGAAAAAGCACGATCACCAGCAGGATGAGGGCTGCAAGAACGCCGCCGGCCAGCGCCAGCATGGCCGGGCTGATGGAGGCGACGGAAGCTGCGAGCGATTCGGAAGTGACGGTCATGGCGCAACCATAACAGAAGATGCGGCAAGATATAGATCAAAACGTGAACGCAACCGGCGATCCTCAATATCTTCCGAGGCCGCGCGTCTTGTTCGCAAAGCCGAAAATCGCGGCCGAGGTGGAGAACCTGATCGCGCTGCGCAGCGCTTCCGGGCAAGGCCGGACGGCCGTTCGGTCATTGCTGCCCGCCGGGCGGCGTGAGACAAATATGGCGGAATTCCGGGCGGGGATGCAAAAAACAGCAATCCCCGCCTGCCGGATAATTCCATAGTGGGAAAAGATGGGTTATGGGAACGCCCATGACCATCAAGCCACTCATCATTCTTCCCGATCCCATTCTCCGCCAGCTGTCCCAGCCGATCGAGCGGGTGGACGCCGACCTGCAGCGCCTTGCCGACGACATGCTGGAAACCATGTACGACGCGCCGGGCATCGGTCTTGCCGCCATCCAGATCGGCGTGCCGCGCCGCATGCTCGTCATCGATGTGTCGCGCGAGGGCGAGGAAAAGCAGCCGCAGGTCTTCATCAATCCCGAGATCGTCAAATCCTCCGACGAACGCTCGGTCTATGAGGAAGGCTGCCTGTCGATTCCCGATTATTATGCCGAGGTCGAACGCCCGGCTGTCGTCTCGGTCAAATATCTCGACCGCAATGGCAAGGAACAGACGGTGGAAGCCGACGGCCTGCTCGCCACCTGCCTGCAGCACGAGATCGACCATCTGAACGGCGTGCTGTTCATCGATTATATTTCGCGGCTGAAGCGAGAGATGGTGATCAAGAAGTTCACCAAGGCGGCGAAATCCAAGACGCTCTGAGCGTTGCGTTGAAAATGATTCGACAAAGCATTATGATATCGTTGATATCATAATGGAGGTGCCGAATGGGTGACCTGCTTATTCGCGATGTTCCAGACGCAATGAAGCGGCAACTTCAGGAAAGCGCGCAGCGTAATGGCCGCAGCCTTTCGGAAGAGGCGATCGAAATCATCCGCCGGCAGATTGCGGTCGGGCGTTCGGGGGCTTCCGCCGGGCAGCGCCTGCGCTCGCTGATGAGCGATGAAAAGTTAAGCGATGAGGAAGTGGAAGCTATCGCCGCATCTCGTCACGAACACGACCGCGAACCGCCGCGCTTCGACACATGATCGTCCTCGATACGAATGTGATTTCCGAGTTGCAGGGGAGGACCCATAGCGAGCGGATATTGAGCTGGCTTGATGGTTACGACGTCGAGATGCTTTTCCTGACGACGATCGCCGTCGCTGAAATGCGCTATGGTCTTGAACTTCTTAATGACGGCAGGCGGAAGGCAACATTGATATCCGACTTCAACAGGATCGAGTCGGAATTTGCCGGCCGCGTGCTCGGTTTTTCCCTGAGCGCGGCCAATCGTTACGGCCTCCTGGCCGCGCAGCGCAGGAAGGCGGGACGGCCGATGGAGACCAAGGACGCGATGATCGCCGCCATCTGCCTTGCAAACGGCGCCACGCTCGCCACCCGCAACACCAGAGATTTCGAGGGGCTTGATCTCAAGCTCGTAGACCCGTTTGAAGACGGTTGATCCTCAATTGGCGAGATAGAATGTCTCTTAGCATCATTTTCATGGGAACCCCGGAGTTTTCCGTTCCGACCCTGCGCCTGCTCGTCGACGCCGGCCACAGGATCGTCGCCGTCTATACGCAGCCGCCGCGGCCGGGCGGGCGGCGCGGGCTCGATCTCCAGAAATCGCCGGTGCATCAGGCGGCCGAGCTGCTTGGTCTCCCGGTCTTCACGCCGGTCAATTTTAGGGATGCGGAGGAGCGCGAGAGGTTTGCCGCGTTCAAGGCCGATGTCGCCGTCGTCGTCGCCTACGGGCTGCTGCTGCCCGAGGCGGTTTTGAACGGCACTCGCGACGGCTGCTATAACGGCCATGCCTCGCTACTGCCGCGCTGGCGGGGTGCTGCGCCGATCCAGCGGGCGATTATGGCCGGCGATGCAAAGACCGGCATGATGGTGATGAAAATGGACAAGGGTCTCGATACCGGCGCCGTCGCCCTGACCCGTGAAGTCGAGATCGGCCCGAACATGACGGCTGGCGAATTGCACGACCGGCTGATGCAGGTCGGCGCCAAGGCGATGGCGGAAGCCATGGTGAAGCTTGAAATGAACGACCTGCCGCTGACGCCGCAGCCGCAAGACGGCGTGCTTTACGCCGCCAAGATCGACAAGGCCGAGACGCGCATCGACTTCGCAAGAGATGCCAGGGATGTGCACAATTATATCCGTGGCCTGGCGCCATCCCCCGGCGCCTGGTTCGAGCTTGAGATCGGCGGCAGGCCGGAACGGGTAAAGGTGCTGGGCTCGGAGCTGGCTGAGGGGCAGGGCGCCGCCGGTGAGCTGCTGACGGACGATCTCGTCGTTGCCTGTGCTTCCGGCGCGGTGCGGCTGACCAGGCTGCAAAAGGCAGGCGGCAAGCCGCTCGCCGCGGCCGATTTCCTCCGGGGCACGCCGCTTGGCGCAGGCACGAGGCTCTCCTGATGCCGCGTTACCGCATGACCGTCGAATATGACGGCGGCCCCTATGTCGGCTGGCAGCGGCAGGAGAACGGTCCGTCGGTGCAAGGTGCGCTCGAAGCCGCGGTGCTGTCGTTGACCGGCGAGACCGTTTCGGTCCGCGGCGCCGGCCGCACCGATTCCGGCGTCCACGCCATGGGACAGGTGATTCATGTCGATCTTTCCAAGGAATGGTCGCCCTATCAGCTGCAGAATGCGCTGAATGCGCATCTGAGGCTTGCCGGCGAGCGCGTCTCCATTCTCGACGTCGAGGCGGTTCCCGAATTCTTCGATGCCCGCTTCTCGGCGCTCCGTCGCCATTATCTCTACCGTATCGTCAGCCGCCGGGCGCCGCTGGCGCTCGAAGCCGGCAAGGCCTGGTGGGTGCCGAAGACACTCGACCATGAGGTCATGCATGCCGCCGCCCAGCGACTGGTCGGCCGGCACGATTTCTCCACCTTCCGCTCCGCCCACTGCCAGGCAAACAGCCCGGTGCGCACCCTCGACCGGCTCGACGTGACGCGCAGCGGCGCGCTGATCGAAATCCGCGCCACCGCGCAGAGCTTCCTCCACAACCAGATCCGTTCCTTCGCCGGCACGTTGAAGCTCGCCGGCGAAGGCAAGTGGACGCCCGACGATGTCGAGGCGGCGCTCGAAGCGCGCAACCGCAAGGCCTGCGGCCCGGTGGCGCCGCCCGACGGGCTTTATTTCCTGCAGGTGGATTATCCCGAGGTGATCACCGACCGCCGCAGGCCGCTCACTGACACCGATGACGGTGACGATCTATCGTAGAGCCTCCGCGTCCCGGCTCATGCGGGATAGATGCCGAGGAAGTGCTGCAGATATTCCGAAAGGATCATCGACGGCACCAGCAGCACCAGCGTCAGCGCGCCGACCATCAGCGCGTGATCATGGCAGATCATCCGGAGGATTCGTGCCAGCGCGAAGACCTGCGCCAGCATGAAGGCGAGCAGCAGCAGCGAGACGAGGCCGACGGTGCCGGGCAGGAAGAACACCAGCGCCAGCAGCAGGCCGTTGATATAGGAGAGCGGCACGCCGAGCCAGTTGACGCTGACGACGACGGGGGCGAAGCGCTCGCCCATGCGGAAGGCCAGCAGCAGCAGCCCGGCAAAGACCAGCGGCACGAACCAGTTGGCGACCTCGACGAGGCCGAGCCTGATAAAGAAGGCAAAATCGACGTCGGCTTCCGGCGGCATCGACCGCAGGAAGGCCTGTCGCCACCACAGCCAGGAAATACCCATCGGCGGCAGGCACCAGGCCATCGCCCAGAACGATCGGTTGACGCCGCGCTCCGACAGATCGAGGAAGCGGAAGCCGCGCGGATCCATCCGGATCAGCAGCCACAGGCCGGCCAGATAATACTGGACTTCCTTAAGACCCGGCATGGGCGAACCAGCGGTCGATGAAGGTCTCGTAGATCGCCGTCAGCGTCTCCAGATCGGCAACGGCGACACGCTCGTCGACCATGTGCATCGTCTGACCGACCAGGCCGAACTCGACAACCGGGCAATAGTCCTTGATGAAGCGGGCATCGGACGTGCCGCCGGTGGTCGAAAGCGCCGGCGACCGGCCGGTGACGCTTTCGACGGCCGAAGACAGCGAGGCGATCAAAGCATTGTTGCGGGTGAGAAAGACGTGGCTCGGCCGGTCGGCCCAGACGATATCGTATTTCACCGGCTCCCGGCCCGGACGCAGTTGACCGTCGCCTGCGGCGGCATCGAGCCGCCGCAGGATTTCCGCACGCAGCGTGTCGACCGTCCAGCTGTCGTTGAAGCGGATGTTGAAGCTTGCCGATGCCTTTGCCGGAATGACGTTGGTGGCAGGATTGCCGACATCGACCGTCGTCACTTCGAGGTTCGACGGCTGGAAATCGTCGGTGCCGCCGTCGAAGGGCGGATCCATCAGCGCCTGCGTCAGCTGGACGATGCCGCGCACCGGATTGTCGGCGAGGTGGGGATAGGCGGCGTGGCCCTGCACTCCGTGCACGGTGATCCTGCCCGACAGCGACCCGCGCCGGCCGATCTTGATCATGTCGCCGAGCCGGTCGGGATTTGTGGGTTCACCGACCAGGCAGGCGTCCCAGTGCTCGCCGCGCTCAGCCGCCCATTGCAGCAGCTTGACCGTGCCGTTGATCGCCGGACCTTCTTCGTCGCCGGTAATCAGCAGGGAGATCGAGCCGGCCGGCTCGCCGTTCTTTTCGATATGGCGGGCGACGGCTGCGACGAAGCAGGCGATGCCGCCCTTCATGTCGACGGCGCCGCGGCCGAAGAGCTCGCCCTTTGATATCTCGGCGGCAAACGGCGGATGTGTCCAGGCGCCCTCGTCGCCGACCGGCACGACGTCGGTGTGGCCGGCAAACATCAGGTGCGGGCCGTCGCGGCCGAGGCGGGCATAGAGGTTCTCGATATCGGCTGTGCCCTCTTCGCGTGCCGTCACCTTGTCGACCGTAAAGCCGAGCGGCGTGAGCATGGCGTCGAGCGCCGCGAGCGCGCCGCCTTCGGCGGGCGTCACGGACGGGCAGCGAATCAACGTCTGGAGATTGGCGACGGGGTCGGTAGCGGTCATGGCGTCGAACTATCCGGCGGGAATGGCAAAGACATGGCAAGGCGGAGCCGCCTCGCGTAAAAGAAGCCGTCTGTTTACCGGATCAATGTGCCGGTGTCATCAATCTCTGAGCAGCTCGTTGATGCCGGTCTTGGAGCGGGTCTGTTCGTCGACGCGCTTGACGATAACGGCGCAGTAGAGATGCGGCGCCGGCTGGCCGTTTGCCATCGTCGCATTGGCCGAAGCCATCGAACCGGCGACGACGACCGAATAGGGCGGCACTTCGCCGTACATCACCTCGCCGGTGGCGCGGTCGACGATCTTGGTCGACTTGCCGATGTAAACGCCCATGCCGAGAACGGAGCCTTCACGGATGATGCAGCCCTCGACCACTTCGGAGCGGGCGCCGATGAAGCAATTGTCCTCGATGATCGTCGGGCCGGCCTGCATCGGCTCCAGCACGCCGCCGATGCCGACGCCACCGGACAGATGCACATGTTTGCCGATCTGTGCGCAGGAGCCGACGGTCGCCCAGGTGTCGACCATCGTGCCTTCGCCGACATAGGCGCCGAGATTGACGAAGGACGGCATCAGGATGGCGTTCGGCGCTATATAGGCCGAGCGGCGCACGACGCAGTTGGGAACGGCGCGGAAGCCGGCGGCGCGGAACTGGTTCTCGCCCCAGTTTTCGAATTTCGAGGGAACCTTGTCCCACCAGGTGGAATTGCCGGAGCCGCCCTTGACCACCTCCATGTCATTGAGGCGGAAGGACAGGAGCACCGCCTTCTTGAGCCACTGATTGACCCTCCAGATGCCGTCGGTGCCGCGTTCGGCCACGCGGACCTTGCCGCCATCAAGCAGATCGAGCGCCGCGTCCACCGCATCGCGGACCTCGCCCTTCGTCGACATGTTCACATTGTCGCGATTGTCGAAGGCGGTTTCGATGGTTTTTTCGAGGGATGCGAGGTCGGTGGCGCTCATGAGAATTCCTTAAACTTCGATCTCTATCGTGGAGACGCCGAAGTCTCCTGAAATGCGATCGGTGTGGGTATATCCTGCTCTATAGCATGCACCCGTAGAACGGAATGATTTTTCCGACAAGATCATATCTGGTTTCAAGGCGTTATAGCGACATATCCGGCAGTTGATGCTGGCAATACTGAAAGGCATTTGGACATGTCGAAGGGACGAAACGGCGGTTCTAGGCGTAAGGATGGCGTATGGGACCCGCTGAAAAGCAGTTCGACCGACCGGCAGCGGGCGCAAGCCGTGCCGAAGACGCCGCAGACGATGTCGCCGGCTTATCGTCTTGCCTATGTCGACGAGGATTTCCTCTGCCGCGAGGAGCTGCGGCCGATCCGCCTGCAGCTGGAACTGCTGAAGACCGAGATGATGCTGACGGAACGCGGCATCCGCTCCACCGTCGTCATGTTCGGCGGCGCCCGCATTCCTGCCCCCGGCCAGAGCGCCTGGGCGGCGCGCAACGACATCCAGCGCGCCAATCTGGAGGCGGCGTCGATCTATTATGACGAAGCCCGCAAATTCGCCCGGCTCTGCTCGAAATATTCGGCGAGCTTCGATTTCCAGGAATATGTCATCGTCACCGGCGGCGGTCCCGGCGTCATGGAAGCGGGCAATCGCGGCGCGGCCGACGAGGGCGCACCCTCGATCGGCCTCAACATCGTGCTGCCGCATGAGCAGGCGCCGAACGCCTATGTGACGCCGGAGCTCAGCTTCAACTTCCACTATTTCGCCATTCGCAAGATGCATTTCATGGTGCGCGCCAAGGCGATCGCGGTCTTTCCCGGCGGCTTCGGAACGCTCGACGAATTCTTCGAATGCCTGACGCTGATCCAGACCGGCCGCATGGAGCGCCTGCCGCTGATCCTGTTCGGAGAGGCCTTCTGGCGAAGCATCATCAATTTCGAAGCATTGGCCGAATTCGGCACGATCGCGCCTGATGACGTCAAGCTGATCAGCTTCGTCGACACGGCCGACGCCGCATGGAAGATCGTTCAGGATTTCTACGAGCACTGATGCATGTCGCCCGGAAGTGTGCATCGGTTCCGGGATTACGACATGCATAAAATGAAAAAGTTATAGCGCGTCGCATGGTTTCATCGACCCTTTGACATGGCTCTTTCCCCACCGGAGCGGGGAAAGAGGGCAATGGTTCGACGAGCCTTACAGAAGCGGCCGGTCGGGCATATCGTCGATCGAGATGACGCCGTCCTTGTTGCGGTCCATGCGGGTGAACAGCTTATCGAATGCGGCGACCGCTTCCTGTTTGGAAATCTGGCCGTTCTCGTCGGTGTCGGCCCGGCGCATCATCATCGAGGCGCGCATGAAATTGCCGCCATGGCGCATCCAGTGATGATCATCACGACCGCCGCGGTTCGGCCGCCCCGGCTCGCCGTCAGACATGTCGGCCGCGGCCTTCGCTTCCTTTTCGTCGCCGGTCTCCTGCTTGTGCTGATCTTTCATCGCCTGCAGCTGCGTCTGCCGGTACTGGCGGATTTCGCCGGGGGTCAGCGAGCCGTCATTGTTGGTGTCGATCGCGGCGAAGATCTTGTCGAGGCCGCTGGTCGCTTCCTCCTTGGAGACCTTGCCGTCCTTGTTCGCGTCGAACTCCTTGAGCATGCGGACATAGGTGATTTCGAGGAAGGCGTCGCGGCCCGGACCGTCCATGCCGGCATGATGCGGGCGCGGCCCGTTGCCCGGTGCGGCAAAGCTTGTCCCGGCGGCTGCGCCGAAAACGAGGACGGAGGAGAGCGCTGCCAGTATCAGCTTGTTGCGGTACATCGTGTTTCCCTTTCGTAAGGTGTCCCCTCACGAAAGACGCTATGGCAGCGGGCCGGAAAGACCCAGTTAAACATCGGTAAGCTGGGTGAAACTTTGGTAAGGTGACGTCAACCGGATCTGGTCACCTTGCCGAGAAATGCAGCAAGGTCATCGGTGACGAAATCGATGTGATCCTCTTCGCCGCTCGTCTTCTCCCACCACTCGACGACTGTCTCTTCCAGATTGCGCGGCACGAGCAGCACGGTCTGCATGCCGAGCGCTTTCGGCACCGTCAGATTGCGCGGCAGATCTTCGAACATCGCTGCCTTGCCCGTGTCGACGCGCTTCAGCGCAGCAAACTTGTCATAGGTCGCCTGCGCCGGCTTGGGCACGTAATCGGCGGCGACGATGTCGAAGATATCGTCGAAATGCTCCAGAATGCCGAGCGCTCCTGCCGTCATCTCGGCGTGCTTGACGCTGCCGTTGGTGAAGATGAATTTACGTCCCGGCAGCGCCTTGATCGCCTGCCCGAGTTCCGGCTGCGGCATCAGCGCCGAATAGTCGATTGCATGCGCCTTTTCGAGAAAGTCGTTCGGATCGATGCCGTGATGGATCATCAGACCCTGCAGCGTCGTGCCGTGCTCGAGATAATATTGCTTCTGCAGCTTGCGCGCCTCTTCTCGCTCCATCTGTAAGAGCGCGGCGACATAGGCGGTCATGTTCCTGTCGATCTGCGCGAAGAGATTGACATGATGCGGATAGAGCGTGTTGTCGAGGTCGAAAACCCAATCCGTAACGTGGTCGAAATCGGCTTTTTCGGGGGTGCGGTCGATCTTTGTCATGGCGGTCTTATGGCATGGCTGCCGTGGGAAACCAAAGGGCTTTTGCTCGAGTGTCCGCTTTCCCGTCGCCTTCTTAAAAATGCCGCTAGATTTTCACAACTTTAAAGAGATTCTGGCTGAATATCGCCATTGATCGCTGGTGACTTTCTGCCTGCGTCAGACAGGGGGACCCGCAAGGGTAAAGTCGCATGAAGATCGTTCTGATCAATCCGCCGCATACCGCGATCGGCAGCCGTATTCCCGATGATCACCTTCCACCGCTCGGCCTTCTCTCGGTCGCAGGTCCGCTGATCGATGACGGTCATGATGTCGGCCTCATCGATGCGGAATTCGGACCGCTGACCATTGCGGAAATCACCGACCGGATCACGGCGAACGGCCCTGATCTGGTGCTGATCGGCCATTCCGGCTCGACTTCGGCCCATCCTACTGCCCGCGCAATCGCGGAAGCGGTCAAGCGCTGCGATCCCGCCATCCGCATTGTCTATGGCGGCGTGTTTCCCACCTACCATTGGCGAGAGGTGCTGGCCGAGACCGAGGCATTCGAAATTGTCGTGCGAGGGGAGGGCGAGGAAACGATGCGGCGCCTCGCCGATGCCCTGGCCGCCAACCGTCCGCTTGATTCCATTGCCGGCGTCGCCTATCGCGACGGCCACGGCGAAGTCCAGGCAACCCAACCGGCGCAGGCGATCGCCGATCTCGATGCCTATCGCATCGGCTGGGAACTGATCGATCATGCCCGCTACAGCTATTGGGGTGGCAAGCGGGCGGTCGTTATGCAGTTCTCGCGCGGCTGCCCGCATCTTTGCAACTATTGCGGCCAGCGCGGCTTCTGGACCCGCTGGCGTCACCGCTCGCCTGAACTGTTTGCCCGCGAGATCGCCAGGCTTTATCGCGAACAGGGTGTCGAACTCATCAACCTCGCCGACGAGAACCCGACCTCGTCGCGCAAGGCCTGGCTGGCCTTCCTCGAAGCGATGATCGCCGAGAATGTGCCGGTGCAGATCGTCGGCTCGACGCGGGCGGATGACATCGTCCGCGACGCCGATATTCTGCACCTCTATCGCAAGGCCGGTGTCGTGCGCTGGCTGCTCGGCATGGAAAATACCGACGAGGCAACCCTGGCGCTGATCAAGAAGGGCGGAGCCAAGGCGACCGACAGGGAGGCAATCCGCCTTCTGCGTCGGCACGACATCCTCTCGATGGCGACCTGGGTCGTCGGTTTCGAAGAAGAGAAGCTCAGCGATCTCTGGCGCGGCTTCCGGCAATTGCTCTCCTACGATCCCGACCAGATCCAGGCGCTCTATGTCACCCCGCATCGCTGGACCCCTTTCTTCCGTATCGCCCGCGACCGGCAGGTGATCGAGGCCGATATCCGCAAATGGGATTACAAACATCAGGTCTTGAAGATGCGGTACCTCCACCCCTTCGTGCTGATCGCCTGCGTCAAGCTCATCGAGGTTGCGGTCCAGGCGCGGCCAAAGGCGCTGATGCGCATCCTCTTTCATCGCGACCGCGAGCAGCGCCATTCCATGCGCTGGTACACGCAGATGGGGCGCCGCGTCTGGTTTCATGAGGTTCTCGAATTTCTTTTCCGCCGCCGCCACCTAAAGAATGGCCCAACGCTCGAGAATTTCTGGGGCGCGCCGCAGGATGCCGAGGAGGAGTCCATGCTGCGCCCGCAGCGGCATATCAAAAGCCTCGACGCGGCGGAATAAAATAGACGCCTGATTTTCGGCGGACGCGACAGGCCCGGGATGCTAGAAAGCGGATATGCTTTTCGAACGCCCCGATGACGATATCCTCTATGACGCCCTGATCGCGCGTAGCGCCGATTACGAGGGTCAGGCCTATGTCTGCGTGAAGACGACAGGCGTCTTCTGCCGTCTGACCTGCCCGGCGCGCAAGCCGAAGCGGGAAAACACCCTGTTCTTCGAGACGATCGCCGCCTGCATGCATTCCGGCTTTCGTCCCTGCCGGCGCTGCAAGCCGCTGGAGCAGCCGGGCCGGGAGCCGATCGTCGATACCCTGCTTGCCCGGATCGACGACGAGCCGGAGGTGCGCTGGAGCGAAGACGAGCTCGTTCGCCGCGGCCATGATCCCTCGACCGTGCGCCGCGCCTTCAAGCGGGCGCTCGGCATGACATTCCATGATATCGTCCGCTACCGCCGGCTCGGCGAGGCGGCCAGGCAGCTCGCCGCCGGCGCGCGTGTCATCGATGCGCAGATCGACGCCGGATATGAATCGCCAAGCGGCTTTCGCTCGGCTTTCCAGCGGCTCGTCGGCAAGGCGCCGGCGCTTTCGCAGAACCGCGAACTGCTCTTTGCCGATTGGTTCGACACCCCGCTCGGGCCGATGATCGCGGTTGCCGACAAGACACATCTGCATCTTCTCGAATTTCACGATCGCAAGGCGCTGCCGGCCGAGCTCGAAGCGCTGCAGAAACGCGTCCGCTCCTCGGTCGCGATCGGCCGCACCCCTGTCATCGATCAGATCGGAGCGGAGATCCGGGATTATTTCGAGGGGCGGCTCAGCCTCTTCAGGACGCCGTTGGCGCTCGGCGGCACGCCCTTCGAAAAACATGTCTGGGCAAAGCTGATGGAAATCCCTGTCGGCAAAACGCGCACCTATGGCGATCTTGCAAGGGAGATGGAAAGGCCGGAGGTGGTGCGCGCCGTCGGCCGCGCCAATGGTGCCAACCAGCTGGCCATCATCGTGCCCTGCCATCGTGTCCTCGGCGCAGACGGGTCGCTGACAGGCTACGGCGGCGGGCTTTGGCGCAAGCAATGGCTGCTGCGCCATGAAGAAAAGATCAGCACGCAAGCAAAGACGGAGGAGACAGCATGAACCAGACTGAAAAGGCCAAGGCATTCCACGCGCTTCACCAGAAGGGCAATCCGATCGTGCTCTACAATATCTGGGATGCCGGCACGGCGAAGGCTGTGGCGGAAGCCGGCGCCAAGGCGCTCGCGACCGGAAGCTGGTCGGTCGCCGCGGCCCACGGTTTTGCCGACGGCGAGAAGCTGCCGATGTCGGTGCTTGTCGAGACGGCAAAATCCATCGCGGATTTCGTCGACCTGCCGCTTTCGGTCGATTTCGAAGGCGCCTATTCGGCGGAGCCCGAGGGGGCGGCGGCCAACGTCGCCAGGCTGGTCGAGGCCGGCGCCGTCGGCATTAATTTCGAAGACCGGGTGGTTGCCGGCGAGGGGCTCTACCCCGTCGAGAGCCAGGCGGCCCGCATCCGCGCCATTCGCGCCATGGCCGACGGCAAGGACATCCCCTTCTTCATCAACGCCCGTACCGACCTCTTCCTGGCCGAGAGCGATCTTGCAAAACATGCCGGTCTGGTGGACGAGGCGATCGAGCGCGGCAGGGCCTATGCGGCCGCCGGCGGCAACGGCTTCTTCGTGCCCGGGCTGATCGATCCCGGTCTGATCGAAAAGATCTGCGCGGCATCGTCGCTGCCGGTCAATGTCATGATGCGGGCGGGCGCCCCCGATGTGAAAACCCTGGCACGGCTCGGCGTCGGCCGCATCAGCTATGGGCCGGGGCCTTACCGGTCGATGATGGATAAGCTGAAACAGGAAGCGGCGGCGATTTACAGCCTGCTCTGAGATCTTTGCGGGCCGCATCCGCATGAAAGGCTGCGGCCCGAAAACGACATCCCGCTCAGGACCGGAAGCGCAGATTGCTCCGCGTCAACTGGTCGACGGAGGTGCAGCCCATCAGCTTCATGCCGCGTTCGATCTCGGTGCGCATCGTCTCCAGCGCCCGTTCGACGCCGGGCCGTCCGGCCGCCGCAAGCGGGAAGAGATAGTAGCGGCCGAGGCCGACGGCCTTTGCCCCCAGCGACAGGGCCTTGAGAACATGCGTGCCTCGCTGCACGCCGCCATCCATCATCACGTCGATCCGGTCGCCGACGGCATCGACGATCTCTGCGAGCTGATCGAAGGCACTGCGCGAGCCGTCGAGCTGGCGCCCGCCATGATTGGACAGCACGATGCCGGTACAGCCGATTTCGACGGCGCGTTTGGCGTCTTCGACCGACATAATGCCCTTCAGGCAGAAATGCCCGCCCCAGGCCCGCACCATCTCGGCCACGTCGTCCCACGACATGGAGGGGTCGAGCATTTCGGTGAAATAGCGGCTGATCGACAGCGCCCCGCCATCCATCTTGACGTGGTTTTCGAGCTGCGGCAGCCGGAAGCGCTCATGCGTCAGCCAGTCGATCGCCCAGGAGGGTTTGATCGCAAACTGCGTCATGCCGGCGAGATTGAGCTTGAAGGGGATGGCAAAACCCGTGCGCTTGTCGCGCTCGCGGTTGCCGCCGGTAATACTGTCGACCGTCAGCATCATTGCCTGCACGCCGGCATTTTTCGCCCGCGCCATCATCTCGTGGTTGAGACCGCGGTCCTTGTGGAAGTAGAACTGATAGACCTGCGGTCCGGCGCTGATCTGCCGGGCTTCCTCCAGGCTGATCGTGCCGAGCGAGGAGACGCCGAACATCGTGCCGTGTTTGGCCGCCGCCGCCGCGACCGCCCGCTCCCCCTGATGGTGAAACAGCCGCTGCAGCGCCGTCGGCGAGCAATAGACCGGCATCGCCAGCTTCTGCCCCATGACGGTCACCGACATGTCGATGTCGGCCACCCCGCGCAAAACGTTGGGCACCAGATCGCAAGCATCGAAGGCTGCGGTATTGCGCCGATAGGTCACCTCGTCATCGGCCGCACCGTCGATATAATCGAAGATCGGCCCGGGAAGCCGCCGTTTGGCCATGCGCCGGAAATCGTGAAAATTATAGCAGTCTGTAAGGCGCATCTGTTTTCTCGACCCAGTTAGTTTTCGGGGGCAACCTAAAGCACGATTCGAAACCTTGCCAAGGCTAGATCGTGCGATTTGCGGCCTGTCGGCTGATATTGCTGTCTGGGTGGGCTTGCAGGCGGACGATGATCTGCGGCGGCCTCCGACGTGTCTCATGCAGAGGCTGTGCCGTCTCTCCCCGGCCTGTGCCTCGGCGCGCCATTCTCCAACCTCCCTCATCCTGAGGTGCGCAGCCCGCAGGGCGAAGCCTCGAAGGACACGCCGCAGCGCCGCTCCTTGCATTCGTCAGCTGCTGGCCCAGGATTGCGTCGGCAAACGCACCCAAAGCCAATGTTCAAAACTGTTCGACAGGATGAGCCCCACCAGCGTCTCCGGAGATTTCAACACGTCTCAACCCTTCCCGCGGCACGATTGTGTGCGGAAGCTTGATCGCCGAAGCCAGACCGAGCTCTGCCAGCAGCCGGATAAAATGCCAGCCGAGGTCCAGCTGCCCCGGCTCGATGCCGAGCCGCGCCGATTCCGGAAAGGCATGATGGTTGCCGTGAAAGCTCTCGCCGAAGGTCACCAGCCCGAAACGCGGCAGATTGTATCCCTGCACCGCGACGTCATCGACGCTCCAGCCTTGATGGCCGTTCCGATGAGCGAAATGACCGACCAGCCAGTGTCCGGTCAGCGACACCGAGATCCGCACGGCAATCCCCCAGACCAGCCACGGCAGTCCGCCGAGAATGAGGAGCACGAGTCCCAAGGGAATTTGCTGCGCCATCCATGTCGACTCCAGGAGGCGATAGAAGCGGTCGCGCCGGACACGCTCTTCAATGACGAAACGTGGCGGTTCGTCGAGCGCCACGGCGCAATGCATCTGCCAGAAGGCGTCGGTGAAGAAGGGCCGCCGATGGGCATAGAG
The DNA here is from genome assembly GCF_003939025.1 of Rhizobium sophoriradicis. Lineage (GTDB taxonomy): Bacteria > Pseudomonadota > Alphaproteobacteria > Rhizobiales > Rhizobiaceae > Rhizobium > Rhizobium sophoriradicis. Next base: position 52,981 of record NZ_RQIH01000013.1, on the reverse strand, counting down.
GTCATGGCAGTCTCGTTGCCGTTGCGCCCAATCGCGAATGTCGTGGGCGTAGATCATGCCGAAGGGACCGGCCATGCCGACCAGCGTGCCGAGATAGACGAGTAAGTGCTCGATCCAGAGAGGGGTGCTGAAAGAACGATGGAGCAACAGCCGATGCATGCCCACCGAATGACCAAGGCAGATCGTGATGGCGGTCAGGAGGACAAAAACGGCAAAGGCGCTCCAGGTGAAAGTCAGCGGCCCGCCGATAATGGCAACCAGGGTCATGGCAGAGATCCAGACCGACTTTGCCGGCATCCAGACCACTCTGCCCTTCACGGGATCGCTGCTATCGTCGATCATGCGTCCGGTGGAAATACTGCTCATGACAAACCCCTTCCCATCGGGCGCATTCTCCACTTGAAAATCGCCCGGCAATTCGTTAATTAAGCAATTACCTAATTACCTTGCGCCAAGAAAAACAATTAAGCAATACACTAATTGCTTAATTGTTTCACAGATCGACGCGATGATTGCCGCAGCCACGGAGACCGGCTTTGGAAGACGAGACTTTCGATGAGACTTCAGAAGGCAGCTCTGTCGGCGCCGCCCAGCGTGTATTCCATGCACTTTCCAGTGCGCCGCGGCGGAAGATTCTCGCCTATCTCTCGGCATCGGGCCTGACCGCCGGCGAGATCGCCGACCGTTTCAATATGTCCAAGCCGGCAGTTTCGCAGCATCTTTCCATACTGGAAACTGCGGGGCTGATCAGACGGGAAAAGCAGGGTCAGTTCGTTCACTATTCCTTGATCGAGAACAATCTCGTCAATACGCTCAACGGCTTCGTGCAGGAGGTCTGCCCGGTCGGTCGGCCGATCAAGAAAGAAAGCCAGGCGCGCGCCCGCGCCAAAGAATCGCCTTGAGTGTGAATTCGAGTCACTTCCTGACTTTGGAGAAATCAGGAAACGTCCGGCGTGAGAAGAGATGCGCCCTTGTTCCCGAGCGCAGCCTCGATCAGGGAACGATCAGTGTCCCGATGCCGTGCTCGGTGAAGATTTCGAGCAGGACGGAATGGGCGGTCTTGCCGTTCAGGATGACCACGCCCTGGACGCCGGCCTTGATCGCGTCGATGCAGGTCTCGACCTTCGGGATCATGCCGCCGGAGATCGTGCCGTCGGCGATCAGCGCATGCGCTTCGGCGACGGAAAGCTCCTTGATCAGCTGGCCGTTCTTGTCGAGAACGCCGGGCACGTCGGTCAGGAACAGCAGGCGGGTGGCGTTCAGCGCCCCGGCAATGGCGCCGGCGAAGGTGTCGGCGTTGATATTATAGGTCGCACCGTCGCGGCCGGGGGCGACCGGGGCGATGACCGGGATCATTTCCGAGCGGGCAAGCAGATCGAGCAGCGTGCGGTCGACCTCGACCACCTCGCCGACAAAACCGAGGTCGAGCACGCGCTCGATATTGGAATCCGGATCCTTGATGGTCTTGCGCGCCTTTTCGGCGAAGACCATGTTGCCGTCCTTGCCGCAAAGGCCGATCGCCCATTCGCCGGTCTGGTTGATGAGCGCGACAATCTCCTTGTTGATCGAGCCGGCGAGCACCATCTCGACGATCTCGACCGTCTTCTGGTCGGTGACGCGCAGCCCGCCTTCGAATTTCGATTCGATGCCCATCTTGTTCAGCATGGCGCCGATCTGCGGACCGCCGCCGTGAACGACGATCGGGTTGACGCCCGACTGCTTCAGAAGCGCGATATCACTGGCAAAGGCCTTGCCGAGTTCGGGGTTGCCCATGGCGTGACCGCCGTATTTCACCACGATCGTCTTGTTTTCATAACGCTGCATGAAGGGCAGCGCCTGGGCGAGAAGACGTGCCTGGATTTCGCTTTCGGACTCGTTCATGGGAACCCCGCAGGAATTGATCGCGGCCTTTTATCGCAACTTTCCGACAGAGGGAATAATCCAGAACGCAATAGTTTTTCGTATGTGGCACGGAGACCGAGGGTTCGCCTCGGCCGCACGGTGCAAGCACGATATGAGGAACGGCATGCAAGGCGATGAGATCAAGGACCTGATCGGCCGCGTCGCGCTCGGCGACCGCACGGCATTCGCTGCCCTCTACCACCAGACCGCACCGAAACTTTTGGCAATCTGCCTGCGTATCTTGAAGGACCGCGGGCAAGCCGAGGAAGCGCTGCAGGACGTCTATATCAGCATCTGGCAACGCGCCCGCAGCTTTAGAGCCTTTCCTGATTAGATTGAAGCATTCTGCCGGAGCAGGTTTTCGTCAGGGCAGAGGCGATTGGCGACGGGCATACCCCAAGGTATGTCCGAGCCGATCGCCTCTGATCCTGGCGGAAAGATGCCCGGCCCACCGGCCGCACCGCTTCGCTATGGCGAAGCGATAAGTGCGTCCGGCGATTCCCAAGTCTTGCAGATTTGCCTGGGAAATCTGCGGGAGGGTTGGCTGAAACGGGCCGGCTGATCGACCGGCCGGCTTGGTCGTAGAGCTGGGCTACGACGCGCGCCGGCCGGTCGACCATCCGACTCCGTTTGAGCCAACAGAATGCTTCAATCTAACCAGGAAAGGCTCTAAGGCCGCCTCGGGCTCATCCTCGGCGTGGCTTTCGGCAATTGCCCGCAACCGGTCGATCGATCTGCTGCGCGCCCGCAAGCCCGGCGCCGACGAACTCGACAGCGCTTACGATCTTGCCGATTCCGCACCCGACCCGGAAAGGCAGACAGTGACGAGGGATGAAGGAAGGCGGATTGACACCTGCATGGAAGAGTTGGAAGCTGATCGTGCGGTCGCGGTGAAACGGGCTTATGTCGAAGGGCTGAGCTACCAGGAACTGGCCGATCAGTTTGGTGTACCGCTGAATACGATGCGGACTTGGCTCAGGCGCAGCCTCTTGAAACTGAGAGAGTGCATGGAACGATGACATCGCCCGACAAAAGCAAGGGAGACCGCTCTCGAGACGAAGTTCTCGCCGGCGAGTATGTGTTGGGCGTCCTGTCGCTGCAGGACCGCCGGGTGGTGGAAGAGCGCATGCGCCACGATCGCACATTTGCGGCGATCGTCAGCCGTTGGGAAGCCAATCTCTCCGCCTTCAACGACGAATATGACGGCGTCGCGCCGAACCGCGAAACCTTCAAGCAGATCGAGTCCCGGCTGTTCGGCGATGCCGGCAAGCCCGCCTCCTTCTCGCATGGACTGTGGAATTCGGCGGTCTTCTGGCGCTCGCTGGCCTTCGCGTGCATCGTCGTCGCCGTCAGCGCCGTCATCTTCGCCTCCGGCGTTGTGCCGCAGCCAGAGGGGCCGGCACCGTTGGTAGCCGAGCTTTCCGGTGAAAACAACGCGATCAATCTCCGCGCATCCTACGAGCTGCAAAGCGGCCGGCTGAAGATCGTGCCGGTCGCTGCCGGCAAGCCGGAGGAGAAATCGCTGGAACTCTGGCTCGTGCCGGGCGGCGGCTTGGCAAAATCGCTCGGCGTCTTTCAGCCCGGCGAAAGCGGTGAGCTCGTCATTCCCGCCGAACTGCGCAACCATGTCACCGATGGCGCAAGCCTTGCCGTCAGCCTCGAACCCTTCGGCGGCTCGCCGACCGGACAGGCGACCGGCCCGATCGTCGCAAGCGGCAAGGTGCACCGGCCATAGGCCCGCGCGTCCGCAAATCAATTTCTCCTGTCTGAAACTCTTCGGCGCGGACCTCCGTAGTTCGAAATATCCGGCGACGCTCAGGCATAAAGCCCCGCGGATGATGTCCGGTGAGGAGAAAATCATGATCAAGTCCCTCTTGCGCGGTTTCGCGCTCGCCACCGTCCTTTCTGCTGTCGCCTTTGCCGCCGCCAAGAACCCAATGGTTGGCGGCGCGGCGATGTTCGACAGCAAGAACATCATCGAAAACGCCACGAATTCCAAGGATCACACGACGCTGGTTGCTGCCGTCAAGGCCGCCGGCCTCGTCGGCACACTCGAGGGCAAAGGCCCATTCACCGTCTTTGCGCCGACCAACGAAGCTTTCGCCGCTCTGCCGAAAGGCACCGTCGAGACGCTGCTGAAGCCGGAAAACAAGGCGACGCTGACGAAGGTCCTGACCTGCCACGTCGTGGCTGCCGATGCGATGGCCGAGACCGTCGCCAAGATGATCAAGGCTGACGGCGGCGAACACGACATCAAGACCGTCGGCGGCTGCGTGATCAAAGCCCGGGAAAATATGGGCAAGATCACCCTGACAGACGAGAACGGCGATGTCGCGCATGTGACGATCGCCGACGTCAAACAGTCGAACGGCGTAATCCACGTCGTCGACAAGGTGCTACTGCCGAAAATGTAAGTGTGTGCATCGGCGGAAGGCGCGCTCGTCGGGCGCGCCCCAACCGACTGCGGATAGTGCCCAGCGTCAAGCGTTTCGGCGAATAGGGCGCCAGCACCACTGACACAGCTATTGGGCCGCTTCGATCCTTGGGAAAACGAGCGAGACACTCATGCCAGTGCCGGGGGAAGAGCTTACTTCGATCTCGGCGCGGGCGTTCTGTTTCAGGGATTGGATGATCATTGCGCTCAGTTTTCCGGGGTTCGGCCAGGCTGCATCCTGAGGAAGGCCGACCCCATTATCGGCGACGGTGATCCTGCATCCGGTTTCGCTGACGACACAGCGCAGAGTGATCTCTCCGCTATCCCGCCCCACGAAGGCATGCTTGAACGTATTGGTCAGCAGCTCGTTAATGACGAGTCCGGCAGGCATCGCCACGTTCACAGAAACCGGCCAGGTGTCCACCTTCATGTCGAGCCGGATGCCTTCCACAGCGTGGGCGGCCATAACCGACGCGGCGATCTGGCTCACATAGCTGCCGAGATCGATCATCGCGCCCTTCTCGTCGTCCGACAGTGCGCGATAGAGGAGAGCCAAGGCTTCAATCCGACCCGCAAGACGTGCGAACCGCTCGCTTTCCTCGTTCTTTTGAGCATTACGCGCTTCCATTCGGATCAGCGCCGTTATCATCTGCAGATTGTTCTTCACGCGATGCTGAAGTTCTCGAAGAAGGACATCCTTCTCGGCCAGCAGCTCGCTGAAGCTCTGGCCACCCGTCACCTCATTGCGGGCAGCAAAGGCGACCAGACGAAACAGCGGGATGTCATCATCGTTGACGATCGTGTTCGACCACACGTCGATAATCACACTGCTTTCGGGTTCTGCCACGAGCGAGAAGGCGCCAATATATTCCTCCGCCGTGGTCACAGCGGCTGTAAGCGTTGCCTCGCCGGAGACTGCAGTGCAATTCACCTCGATGTCCGACCAGCGCTTCCCCTCCACCTGTGTGGCGGTGAGCGCTGTCAGCCGTTCGAATTCGAGGTTGACGTAGACTAGCTTCTCACAGGTGCCGAGCTCGGAGACCGCCACTGCAAACGGAACATGATCGAGAAAGTGTCGAAACCGGTCATCGTCGAGGGCTTCGGCAAGATGGGGTAGGTTGCCGACGCCTTCTGGCGAAAGGGCTTCGTCTGTGCTGTCTGTCATGAATGATTTCTCGCGGACGCCGCTGCTCTTCAACAGTATGAGATCAAGCGTTGCTGCAAAAACTGCGATGGCGCAAGTACAATCGATGTCGCAGGTCTAATCAGCCGGTGCCTAAATGCGCCAACTGTCGGGGATCTCGAAACCGCCGTGAGCCACGGTCGACATGACTGTCGGCAGGCCTCTGTTGGCCGCAAGGTCATGCGTCAGCGTCAGTCGCGAGCTTACGCCCGGTCATAGGTGAATGAGGTTAGCAGCGTGGTGACAAAATTGCTGGCCCTTTCTTTGACCAGAAGTTCGGTCCACTCATCCGTCCCGCGCAGCCGCAAATCCGTATAAATACTGTCCACGGCGGCCTCTTCTATGCGCTTAATATGGGACTTGAACGAGGCCTCGCCGCCGCCATGATACATATCTCGGATAACCATGCGCAAAATCTCCTGGATGGCGATCTGCCATGCTGTATTGATCGACTGAAGTTCCTTCGTATCCTCTGCCATTACGGCGTCCTTTGGTATGAGTGAACTGTCAGCACGGCTCTGCCCGTGCCTGTTGACGCCCCTTGGCGCGAAAGCTTTCTTTGAAAGTGCGTCGGGAGAGGGCGATGCGGCGCGGTTCGTGCACGAGAAGATATTCGGCGCAGCTCGGCATGCCACGTCTCCGGGCCACCTGCATCGGTGTCGGCCGCAACCTCTTGCCGGTGATCAGCAGGCTTTGGCGCGTTTCGCAAGAAGGGCAGACATCGCCGAGGCGCGATCGTCGCGTTGCTTAGCAAGCCGTGCTTCCCGCAACCGCAAGGTTTTTGCCTGTTGCGACTGGGCGTCGGATTCCAGCTCTTCCATCGCCTTATTCTTCGCGAAAAACTCGGACTGGATGTTGCCGAAGGCGATCTCCGCCCGCTGGCGGGATTTGCTGTATGTTTCTGTCATTTCTTTTCCGATATTGAAGGCTCGACTGCGAGCGAAAACAAAAAGGCCAGGCAGAGCGCCCGGCCTTGAATAAATCGGTGCTTCCGGCAGTGCCAGTACATCCGTGGTCAAAGGGAAGCAGATACCGATTTAAGCCTTCTGGAGATTGCAAGCGGACATCTTGCCCGACTTGTGGTCTCGCTCGAGATCGAAGCCGATCTTCTGGCCTTCGACGAGTTCGCGCATTCCGGCGCGCTCGACGGCGGAGATATGAACGAAGGCGTCAGCGCCGCCGTTGTCCGGCTGAATGAAGCCGAAGCCCTTGGTGGAGTTGAACCATTTAACTGTGCCAGTGGTCATGATGAACCCTTTCATAGCAATATTGAGAAACCGCAAGGCGTTAAGGCGATGCGGATGGCGGTAACGATTTTTGAAAGGAAGTTCGTTCAGGCCGCGGTGCTAATCGCGCGATAACCAAGCCAGCAAGCAAAATTCGGTAAGCACTATATAGGCCACCCAATCCGGATCGTCAACCTTTAGTTTTCGTTTGACCGGTAAAATAAACTTTTAGCTGTTTTGGTGAGTACAATAGAGGTCGGGTCATTATTTCCAGTTTGCGATTCCGACCGTTTCGGCGATCGCCTGGCGTAGATCGTCGAGCCCGTCGCCCTTCTCGGACGAGGTGGAAAGCACGAAGGGATAGGCGGCCGGGCGCTTGCGGATCTTGTCTGCGGTCTCGGCCAGCAGCTTCGGCACGGCCGGCGCCTTGATCTTGTCGGTCTTGGTCAGCACCAGCTGATAGGAGACGGCGGCCTTGTCGAGCAGGGTGAGCACGTCCTCGTCATTCTTCTTGATGCCGTGACGGCTGTCGATCAGCACGTACACCCGCTTCAGCGTCGCGCGGCCGCGCAGGTAATCGAAGACGAGTTTGGTCCACTTGTCGACCTGCTCCTTCGGCGCCTGGGCATAGCCGTAACCCGGCATGTCGACGATCGCCATCGGCGGCAGGTCGCCGCCTTCGCCGGAATAGCCGTCCGGGACGAAGTAGTTGAGTTCCTGCGTGCGCCCCGGCGTGTTCGAGGTGCGCGCCAGGCCCTTCTGGCCGACCAGCGCATTGATCAGCGACGATTTGCCGACATTCGAGCGGCCGGCAAAGGCCACTTCCGACGGCCCCTCCGGCGGCAGGAAGGTGAGCGACGGGACGCCGCGGATGAAGATCCAGGGGTGGCCGAAGAGCGGCTTTTCGGTTTCGGGCATGCGGGCTCGGCAATCCTAGGGTTCGGTCTTCTGTCGGCTTCGTGGTTTTGCGGGCGGATGTCAAGCTTTCTGGCGGTCCGCGCCTCGTTTCAAGGGCCGGCCGGAAATGAATAGCCCCGCCGGAGCGGGGCTCGAGAGCATCATTTCGAAGGCGCCGGTTTTCGCCGGAACATGCCCTTCAGATTGTCGAAGAGTTCGATCTTGACGCCATGGCGCTTCATGATCAGTCCCTGCTGCGCCACCGAGAGCGTGTTGTTCCAGGCCCAGTAGATGACCAGGCCGGCCGGGAAGCTTGCCAGCATGAACATGAACACCAGCGGCATCCAGTTGAAGATCATCGCCTGGGTCGGATCGGGCGGCGTCGGGTTCATGCGCATCTGCACGAACATTGTGATGCCCATGATCAGCGGCCAGACGCCGAGATGCAGCAGCGCCGGCCCCTCGAAGGGCAGCAGGCCGAAGAGATTGACGATCGTCGTCGGATCGGGAGCCGAAAGGTCCTTGATCCAGCCGAAGAATGGCGCATGCCGCATCTCGATGGTGATGTAGATCACCTTGTAGAGCGAGAAGAAGATCGGGATCTGCAGCGCCACCGGCCAGCAGCCGGCGATCGGATTGATCTTCTCTTCCTTGTAGAGCTGCATCATCGCCTGCTGCAGCCCCATCCGGTCGTCGCCGAATTTCGTCTTCAGCTCCTCCATCTTCGGCTGCACGCGCTTCATGTTCGCCATCGAGGCATATTGCTTGCTGGCGAGCGGGAAGAACAACAGCTTCACGACGATGGTCGTGCACAGGATCGCCACACCGAAATTGCCGAAGAAGCGATAGAAGAAGTCCATCATCTTGAACATCGGCTTGGTGATGAAATAGAACCAGCCCCAGTCGATCAGCCGGTCGAATTTCGGGATCGAATAGCTGGCCTCGTAGCCGTCGATGACGGGAACTTCCTTGGCGCCGGCAAAGACCAGGTTCTTGAGCTCGATCGATTGGCCCGGCGCGACGGTGAAGGCATCGTCCTTGTAGTCGGCCTGGTAGCGTGGCTGGCCATCGGCAAAATGCGAGAAGCGCGCTTCATAGGCTGACGTCTGCGGCGGAACGATCGTCGCCGCCCAATATTTGTCGGTGATGCCAAGCCAGCCGCCGGTGGATTTCGCCGGCATGACGGCTTCCTTCTCGACGGCGGAGTATTTTGTTTCGACGAGGCCGTCATCGCCGATGACGCCGATGAAGCCTTCGTGCAGGACGTAGACGGAGGGCGTCGTCGGTTTGTTGTAACGCGTGACACGGCCGTAGGAAGACAGTGATACGGGAGCTTGGCCGGTATTTTCGATCTTGTCGGCGACGGTGAACATGTAGCGCTCGTCGACGGAAATCGTCCGGGTAAACGTCAGGCCCTTGTCATTGGTATAGGAGAGCGTCACCGGCGTCTTTTCGGTGAGCTTGGCGCCCTCAGGTGCGGTCCAGAGCGTCGAGGCGCCGGGAACGGCGCCCGTCGCGTCGCTGCCGATATAGCCGAGCTCGGTGAAATAGCCGTCCTTCGTCTCTGCCGGGCTGAACAGGGTAATGATCGGGCTCGAGTCGTCGACGGTCTCGTGGTAGCCCTTGAGCTTCAGGTCGTCGAGCCGGGCGCCGGCAAGGTTGATCGAGCCGGAAAGCGCAGGGGTGTCGATGACAACGCGCGGGTTCTTTGCCAGCGCCTGCTCGAGGGTCGCCGTTGCGGCGGCCTGGCCGGAAGGTGCCGTACCGCTCGTCGGGGCCGGCGTCGTGCCGCCGGCGGCAGGCTGCTGCACCTGCTCTGTCTGCTGCTGCGCCTTCTGGGCTTCCTGCGCCTTGCGCTGGGCCTCGATGCGCGGATTCATGTAAAGAAACTGCCAGCCGAGGACGATCAGCACCGAGAGAGCGATCGCAATGAAGTAATTGCGGTTGTTTTCCATCATACGTTCCTGGGGCGTCCGTCTCCGGAGCGCCGGTGTTTCGGCCTGGTTTCCACGCGAAGCTTCAGCTCCGCGGCCAATTCCTGGAAGGACGCGTCAAGCACGTCCCTGCGCGCGACAACCACATAGTCGTGTCCGGGCCGCATTGCAAATCCCGCATGAAGCCGCACCGCCTCTTTCAGGCGGCGGCGCATGCGGTTCCGTTCGACCGCGTTGCCATGTTTTTTGGTGACTGTGAATCCGACGCGGGCCTGGCTGTCGGGTTCCTTCCGGTCGAGGACTTCGAGAAGGAAGAGAGCTCCGCGGCGTTTTTCGCCCTCGCGCACGGCAAGAAACTGCGGGCGGCTCTTCAGCCGCCCGACAGTGTATTTCTTCTCACTGGTCGTCAATTCGCCCGCCATCTCTTACCGGGCAACCCGGCCTTAAGCCGAAAGACGCTTGCGGCCCTGCGCGCGGCGGGCAGCGATGACCTTGCGGCCACCCTTCGTGGACATGCGCGCACGGAAGCCGTGGCGGCGCTTGCGAACAAGCTTGGATGGTTGGTAGGTACGCTTCATTTATTTAAACACCGCGGAGTGCGGCCCTTCTTGAATTTGCATGATGCAAGGAGCGTTGTTTTTCGAACGGGCGGGCCATGAAAGGCTTGAATGACCGGACGTGCGGCGGCTTATACGGATGAAGCCCGGCAAAGTCAATTATAGCCGATAATTTCACTTGCGCGGGCGCCGCCAACTGCGGTTTTCGCATTGTGGTGTTAATAAATCCGCGACGCTCCGAAAGGTTGTGCTTCGCTCAAGAATCAACAAAAACACCTTATTTTTCAATGATTTGAAGCCGTAGGAGATGGCTGGATCGGCAATAATTCCTGCGCATAATCGTAAATACTGGAAATCTAACTTTAATCAATTTCGCCGATATTCAGCGTATCGGCTGGGGGAACTGCTTTCCAAGCTGTGGTGTAGCTAGGAGGCATTGCATTGAAGATCCGCGGGAAAATTAATCTGCTGGTTTGCGTGATGGGCGCGGTGGCGCTTCTGATCGGCGCAACGGCGTTATCCGCCATGCGTGAATACAGCCGCAATCTCACGGCTTACGAGCATGCCGCTGCCCGCGCCTATGCCGGCGAACGCCTCAACCGTTTCGTCACGGCCGTCGTCATGGAATCGCGCGGTATTTACGCGGCCAAGTCGATCAAGGATACGACGAACTTCGCCAAGGGCTTGATGGCCGGCCTCGACGAGATCGACAAGGTCATCGCCGGCTGGGCGCCGCTGGTGCCCGAGGACGAAAAGGACAGTTTCGCCAAGCTGGTCGCACGCGCCGCCGAATTCCGCACCTTCCGCACGGAAACGGCACGGCTGGGCACCGAGGTCGGCCCCGAGGCCGCCAGCGCCCAGGGCAACAACGAGGCGAATCGCGCCAACCGCAAGGCATTCCAGGCCGAGATCGACGTGGTGGTCGCTATCGACAAGGCTGCGCTTCAGGCCGTCAATGATGAGGTCGAGAGCTTCCGTTCCTGGGTGTTGATGCTCGTCCTCGGCATCACCGGCATCGGCATCGCAGTAGGCGTCGGCATGGGCTTTTATATCGGCACCAGCCATCTCAGCCGTCCGATCAAGCGCGTCACCTATGCGATCAAGGAGGTCGCCGACGGCAATTTCGACGCCGAGGTTCCCTTTGCCGGCCGCAAGGACGAAATCGGCGAGATGGCCGCCGCGGTCGCGGTCTTCAAGCAGAACGGCCTGGCCATCAAGCGTCTGAACGCCCAGGAAGCGGCGATGCGCGCCAAGAGCGACGATCTGCAGTCGAGCATGTCCGTCGTCGTCGCCGCAGCTGCGGCAGGCGATTTCAGCCACCGCATCGACAAGGATTATCAGGACGAGAACCTCAACCGGTTCGCCGGCAACATCAACACGCTGCTGTCGAGCGTCGATGCCGGCATCGGCGAGACCCGCCGTGTGATCGCAAGCCTTGCCGAAGGCGACCTCACCCAGACGATGAACGGCAGCTTCCAGGGCGCCTTCGCCGAGCTGCAGCAGAATGTCAACAACAGCTTCGTGACGCTGCAGGCAACGATGCGCGAAGTGCGCCAGACGACGGAAGCGATGAACGGCAACACAGCCGAGCTGCGCAATGCCAGCGACGACCTGTCGAAGCGCACCGAACAGCAGGCGGCCGCCCTCGAGCAGACCTCGGCGGCGCTCGATCAAATCACCGCCGTCGTCCAGAATTCCACCGAGCGGGCGCATGAAGCCACCGTCATGGTGTCGGAGGCCAAGGAAAATGCCGGCCGCTCCGGCGTCGTCGTTCGCAATGCCGTCGAGGCCATGGGCCGCATCGAGCAGGCCTCGCGCGAGATCAGCCAGATCATCAACGTCATCGACGAGATCGCCTTCCAGACCAATCTACTGGCACTGAATGCCGGAGTTGAAGCGGCCCGCGCCGGTGAGGCCGGCAAGGGTTTTGCCGTGGTCGCCCAGGAAGTGCGCGAACTTGCCCAGCGATCGGCAACCGCCGCCAAGGACATCAAGGCGCTGATCACCAAGTCGGGCGACGAGGTGCAGATCGGCGTCAAGCTCGTCCAGGCGACTGGCGAGGCGCTTTCCGAAATCGGCACCCGCGTCATCGCCATCAACGATCATATCCATTCGATCGCCACCGCCGCGGTCGAACAGTCGACCGGCCTCAAGGAGGTCAACACCGCCGTCAACCAGATGGATCAGGTGACGCAGCAGAACGCCGCGATGGTGGAGGAAACCTCCGCCGCCACCCACAGGCTTTCGGCCGAGGCGAACGGGCTGGTGCACCTCATCGCCCGCTTCAAGCTGTCGGATGGGGCAGCACCCGTGGCGCTTGTCCGCAACGAGGCGCACCGGCAGCCGGTCGCCTCCCCCGCCCGCCGGGCGATCGCCAAGGTCGCCCGCGCCTTCGGCGGCGGCAGTGCCGCCCCTGCCGAACAGAGCTGGGAAGAGTTCTGATCCTTACTAATCACTCTCCATTTTAACGCCGCCTCCGGGCGGCGTTAGTTTTTTCTGCCCGGTCCGTGCTGGGCAAAGACCCCGCCCCAAACCCCTCCCCACAATGGGGGAGGGGCTTAACCTGTCGCACCGGCGCTTCCCACTTCATCTTCTCATCCGCGGAAAGGCTGATATTTGCTGCGCGGGCGCCGCAAATTAGTCCCTCCCCCTTGTGGGGAGGGGTTGGGGAGGGGCCTTCCTCCTCCCGGCCGGGCGTTTCTTTGTGACGACGTGACGCTGATCGCAAAGATTTGAAAGCGGAGCCTGTTGGTCTAATATAAGGCTCCAGAGCATGATGCCGAAAAGTGTAAGCGGTTTTCGGACGACATCATGCTCTAACTAGCGATAGGGCGGCCGCATGCCGCTAATCGGGCGAGACTCAAATGCCGGTTCGAAACCAGGGCAACGATCCTTCGGCAGACATCCCGGCGGCCGGCGAGGCCGCCAAGGGGCGGTGCCCGTCTGCCGGCATGTTCGGCGGATTGTCCGGCAAGCTGCTCTGGCTTACCGTCGTCTTCATCATGCTCGCCGAAATCCTGATCTTCTTTCCCTCGGTTGCCAGCATGCGCATGCGCTGGCTGCAGGACAGGCTGAACACGGCCGCCGCCGCCGCCATCGTCATCGATGGGCTGCAGCCGATCGAGCTGCCGCGTGCGCTGCAGAAGGAGACGCTGGAGGCGACCGGCACCAAGGCGATCGTGCTGCGCAAAGAAGGCACCTCGCGGCTCCTGGCGACAACGGACATGCCGGCCTCGGTCGACGAATCCTACGACCTGACGGACGTGCCGCCGCTGACGGCGATCCGCGACGCGCTCGACACGCTGATTTTCGGCGGCGGCAGGATAATCCGCGTCTACGGCCCCGTCGGCGACACCCAGGTCGGCGTCGAAGTGGTGATGAAGGACCGGCCGCTGCGCACGGCGATGTTCGCCTATTCGCGCAATGTGCTGCTGCTGTCGGTGCTGATCTCGCTGTTCACGGCGACGCTGATCTTCTTTGCGATCAACCGCCTCCTTATCGGCCCGATCCGCCGGCTGACCGGCAGCATGCAGCAATTCTCTTCCGATCCCGAAAACCCGGCCCATGTCTATATCGGTGACGGCGGCCGCGACGAGCTGGCGGTCGCCGGCCGCAATCTCACCTCGATGCAGATGGAGCTGCAGAAGACGCTGAAGCAGCAGAAGAACCTCGCGGCCCTCGGCCTTGCCGTTTCCAAGATCAACCACGACATGCGCAATATCCTGGCTTCCGCCCAGCTGATGTCGGACCGGCTGGTCGATGTCGATGATCCGATGGTCAAGAGCTTCGCGCCGAAGCTGTTGCGCACCATCGACCGGGCGGTCGGCTATACGACCGAGGTGCTGTCCTACGGCAAGGCCAGTGAATCGGCGCCGCGCCGCCGCCATGTCCGGCTGCTGGAGCTGACCCAGGACGTTAGGGACATGCTGGCGATCGACCCGCAAAGCGGCATCGAATTCATCGAGCAGTTCGCTGCCGACCTCGAGGTCGATGCCGATGGCGAACAGCTTTTCAGGGTCATTCACAACCTCTGCCGCAACGCGCTGCAGGCGCTGACCGCGCCGGGTGAGGGCGGCCCGGGTGCCGTCAGGCGCATCACCGTCTCCGCCCAGCGCGTCGGCAGTGTCGTCAGCATCACGGTGGACGATACCGGTCCCGGCATGCCGTTGAAGGCGCGCCAGAACCTCTTTGCCGCCTTCCGCGGTTCGGCCCGCTCCGGCGGCACCGGCCTCGGTCTCACCATTGCCCGCGAGCTGGTGCTCGCCCATGGCGGCACCATCGCGCTTGTGGAAAAACCGACGGTCGGCACCCAGTTCCGCATCGAAATCCCCGATCGCCCGGTTTCGCTGGACGATTACCGCAACCGGACGCACAGCGAGAAGTGAGGGAATTTCACCCGCTGTGGCCGCAAACAGGCAAAGACGCGATTTTTTCAGAAATGCTCTTGCATTGTCCGAAAGGACCCTTTAGAGGATCGCCCACGCAAGCGGCACCGCCGCTTCTGCCACGCACCCGTAGCTCAGCTGGATAGAGCACCAGACTACGAATCTGGGGGTCAGGAGTTCGAATCTCTTCGGGTGCGCCATTTTCCATTCATTGTCGCTTGCCACGCTATTTTGCCTTTTTGGCCACTATGTTGCCTTTCCGGCTAAGCGTCGGGGCTCCATCGGGGTTCAAGCCCTTCTCCGGGATCGCGGTGCAACCGCTATTGGAACCACTCCTCATCCGACGGAACCCTGCAACTGTCCTCGATGATCGAGAGATGCGCCGAGCAGAAGTCGAGATAAGCCCGAACAATCGTGGATGGATGCCGTTGGCGCCTGTAGACGAGGTGCAAAGCAGTGTCCGGGAAAGGATGCTTGGGCAGCAATTCTAGGAGCTCGCCCTTTTCTAGAGGTTCCGCGGCGAGGAACGAGGGCAATTCCGTCGCAATGTCCCCCGCAACGGCCCTTGCCCTCAAGTGAAGATAGTCGTTCACCGTAAAAGTGGCTGAGACTTGGTTCGCATGACCGCCAAGCATCCAGACGGGGCGGGCGTCGAGGGCGGACCCCCATGCGGCGCAGGGATATCGGCTGAGATCGGCCGGCTGGTTCAATCTGCCATGCCGTTCGACCAGCCTGGGACTGGCGACAAGGACATGCCGGAACGTGAGCATATGTCGGGCGACAACCGTATCGTCGGCGATCGCGCCAACCCGTAGCGCGACATCGACCCCGTCCGACAAGAGATCAACACGTCTTTCCGTCGAATAGACGCTGATCTGAATGTCCGGATGGGCGCGTTGGAACAGGCCTAGCAGCTCCCACCAGGGCTCGAAGGATTGCGGTAGCGACAGGCGAAGGCGTCCGACCAGTCGCGCCTGCGCACTCACGATCAAGCGCTCGGCCTCCTGCAGCGCCTCTATCCCGCCGCTGGCGTGCTCGAACAATCGCGATCCGGCTTCCGTCACTCGACAGCCACGGGCGGTGCGCTCCAGAAGCTGCACCTTCAGGTGACTCTCGAGTTCCGCGATTTTGCGACTCAACGTTGGGAGCGGAACTCCCATTCGCGTAGCGGCAGCAGAGAGACTGCCCGTCTGCGTGACCGCGATGAACATGCTGACAGCGTTGTAATCCATAAGGTGCCTATCGCTGATGAGAGGCTGCTTGTCAAATCGCGGGCTACTGTTTTGTAAATGAGCATCTTACTTTTCGCCCTCACTTAGAGCGGCCGAATGCTGGCCGCTGGCCATTTTGGAGATAGGGGTAAGATGTCAGGCTCATTGAAACGCAAAGTAGGAGTCGTCATGGCTATCGCAACAACACTCGGGATGACGGCTCCGGCTTTCGCTGCCGACGATTTCTCAGGTCGAGACAGGCTGAGGGCGCACTCGCAGGAATTTCGCAAACGCGTCGAGAAAGTTTCCGAGGGCGTCTACGCCGCGATCGGCTACTCCGCCAGCAATGTCACCTTGATTCAGGCCGAAGGTGGCTCGATCATTGTCGATACTTCGGCCAATCCGGTCGATGCCAAGGCGATCGTTGAAGCCTTCGGTGATCGGATGACCCACCCTGTGCATGCGATCATCTATACCCACAATCATCCCGACCACACAGGGGGTGCAACAGTATTCGCAGGCGGTGACAAGCCTCGAATCTATAGCCACAAGCTTCTGGTCACGGCCAAGCCGGACATAGGTCGAGGACGTCGTGACGGTGGCGATGCGTTTGGTATCGCTCTGCCTAACGATCAGTTCGTCAACGCCGGCACGCAGTTGGAATACGGCAGGGTGACGCCTCATACCCGCGAGGGGTTTTTGCCGCCCACCCAGACCTTCGACGGCGAGGAAGAAAGCCTGACGATCGCGGGCGTGCCGATGCAACTGATCCTCACGCCCGGCGAGGCCGACGAGAACATCTCTGTCTGGTTGCCGGATCGTAAGGTCTTGATCGCGGGCGACGTGTTTTTGAAGACCTTTCCCAACATAGCGCCGCTGAGAGGTCTTCCGACCCGTCCCGTGGAGAAATGGATCGCCAGCCTGGACAAGCTGATTGCGCTCAACGCTGACTTCGTCGTGCCTGGCCATATGGGCACGATCACGGGCGCAGACGAAGCGAAGGACGCGCTCATGTCCTACCGGGACGGTATCAAGTTCGTCTACGACAAGACGATCGAAGGAATTAGCAAGGGCAAGACCCCCGACGAGTTGGTTCGGGAGATAAAGCTGCCCGCGGAGTTGGCGCACCATCCATACCTGCAGGAATATTACGGTACTGTCGCCTGGGCGGTGCGCGGAATCTATTCGCAGAACGCCGGCTGGTTTGACGGCAACCCGACACATATCTTCCCGCTGACCGACAAGGAACGGGCAGAAAAGCTGGTGGCGATGGCTGGCGGGCCAGCGAAGATGATTGAGCATGCTGAGGCGTCGCTTTCGATCGGCGAATTCCAGTGGGCGGCGGAACAGGCTGATTATGTTCTTGCCCTTGAGCCACAGAACGGCGCTGCAATGATGATCAAGATCCGTGCGCTCCGGGAACTCGGCGAACGTCAGATGAATGCGACCGCCCGCAACTACTACCTGACGGTGGCGCAGAGCTTGGAGAACGACGCTCAAGACAACCGATCCAAGTAGACTCCGTTCAAGAGCTGCGCTGGTTGGATCACAGCTGGGGGCATACGTGTGTCCCCTAATCGCTTTCAATTGGCCGGACGACTAGCACTAAGGCCGGCGGCGATCCAAGCACACGCCGTCATCCTCCTGCACTCGATCTTGAGCGCGATAGAGGGAAATGTCTTGGCAAAAAGGGCAACTTGCTGCAGGCGGCAAAGCTGCGTCGCGATTCTCAATGGATTACCCTATCTCCAGAAGCAAAATAGCGTGGCAATTGACAATCAGAAGTTCCGCATGGCTCCTGAACGGTAAGGTCATCCGACGCTTCTCCCAGCCTGTGCGCAGAAACTTTTGCCGCCGGCTACGATGAAGCTCTTCCGGTCGCAGCAGAGTTGCTGTGCTCGGTGACTTATGTGCGCGGAGGAGGTTTGCCGTGACGATCTCAGAATTATTGACGGTCTCCAACCGACATCAATTCGCCTTGCCGGATTTTCAGAACGGCGATGAAATCAGGTTCCCCGGCGCTTTGGTGTCGGCATTGCTTGATCGGTTTACAAAACCAGGAGACGCCGTCTTCGATCCCTTTGTCGGCTTTGGAACGACGTTCTTTGTCTGCGAGCAGAGGGGCAGGCTCCCTTATGGGATAGAAGCCGACCGGCAGCGATATGAATGGGTCAGGGAACGCATCACGGCAAAGCATCATCTCATCTGCGGTGATAGCGCGGAGCTGGCAGCCTTCGATCTTCCCGAGATGGATTTCTGCATCACATCGCCGCCATACATGCCCCATTGGCACAAATGGAACCCGCTCTATAACGGCGATCCCGATTATGACGGCTATGATGTCTATCTGAAAAGAATGCAGGAAATATACGGCCGGATCTGCCAACGCATGAAGACGAACGCCTATCTTGTCGTTCAAGCCGACAATCTGACCAACGAACAGTTCTCCCCACTTGTCTGGGATCTGGGAAGAGCTTTGTCAGAGGTTATGACGCTCCAAGGGGAGATTATGGTGAATTGGTCTGAAGCAGTCGAAAGCGGCAACGGATTCACCCAGTGCCTCGTGTTCAGGAATACGGGCGGATAACAAACTTGCCGCGACGTGGCGGCCCCAAGGCAGCGAAGCGAAACTATTGAGCGGTCGGGAAGTCTCTCTCAAAGGCTTCCCTTTCTCTCTTCCCGAACGCGGATGAGTAATAGCCACTGCAGATCAGATAAGAGCACTCATCCGGATTGCCCATTTGCCAACCCGGCAGGCAGGTTACGACTCGCTGGAATTTTTCGTTGCAAAGGCCGTGGTTTGCCAAGAGCCGCGGCTCGTTTCCGAAATACGCGCTTATGGCTTTCTGGCGAGTCCATGCAGGAACGACTTTCCAATCAGCGTCGCCGCCCTCAGCGCTAACATTGCCGGTTGCACAGAGCGACCAGTTGGAAATCACGATCGGCTGATCGCAGGCAAAAGTCTGGGCGGCGCTTCCCAACAAGATCGAAACCAGCGCCAGCAGCCGCTGGCCATAGATCATCGCGCCCTTCTCCCTCATGTCTAACTTTCGCATCCTGGCCTCCACCGCGCGCAATTAACCTGTCACCATTCTTCAGATGACATTCAGAATTGAGCTAAGATTATTTTCCTAGTTCATGAAACGTTCTTACGCTAGATTGCCGAGCGTTGCAACCATGGAATGTTGAATGTCGAAGAATATTGTAGCGATTGCCGATGTCTCCGCTTGGGCCGATCTTTCCCTCCGCAGGCGTGAAAAAACGAGTTCCTCTGTCGTCTCTCGCAAGGGCGTGCCGGCAGCCGAGGTGATGGTCTGATGGCGGAATTCAACCCTCGTGACAGGAGCCGCACCAGTGCCGGCAAGACGCGGTCGCTGGTGCGCAAATTTACCAAGCCGCCGAGCGGGAGTGATGATGGCAGCCTTCGCTGGCAATGGTTGACCATCCAGCTGCTGGAATCGCCGGCGTTCACCTCACTGAGCGCCAATGCCAGCCGCGCCTTCTTCCGCATCATCATCGAGCACACCGCACACGCCGCCCTCGCAAATGGCAGGCTTGTCGTCACCCATCCGCAGTTCGTTTCCTACGGCGTCACCGGCGAATATGTGGCCGATGCCCTCGACGAGCTGGACTATAAGGGCCTTATCAAGGTCCGCCGCGGCCGGGCGGGCAGCGGTGTGGCGCATCCGAACCTCTTCACCCTGACCTTTGTCGGTGACCATGAAGGCGCTCCGCCCACGGATGATTGGCGGCGATGCACGGCGGAGAGGTGCCGGAAGTGGTCGGAGATCGACCGCAAGCTTGCCGCCGAAAAACGCGGGCGGGTCGGCCGAAAGAAAAAAGCGCCACTTCGGGATGCCGAAATTCCCCCGCTTCGGGATCCCGAAATTCGCCGCGCCTCGTGAGCGGTCGGGGCGAGGGAAGAGGCAATGATTTCAATGCCCCTACCAATTTCGGGATTCCGCAGTGCTATATAGATTCTGGTGGGAATTCCTGATGAGCCCGCAAGATCAAACCGGAAGCTAGCAGAGCGGTTGCCTGCTGCCCGCATGCCTAGAGCCTTTCCTGGTTAGATTGAAGCATTCTGCCGGAGCAGGTTTTCGTCAGGGCAGAGGCGATTGGCGACGGGCATACCCCAAGGTACGTCCGAGCCGATCGCCTCTGATCCTGGCGGAAACCTGCCCGGCCCTTCGGGTTGGCTGAAACGGGCCGGCTGATCGACCGGCCGGCTTGGCCGTAGAGCTGGGCTCCGACGCGCCCCGACCGGTCGACCATCCGACTTCGTTTGAGCCAACAGAATGCTTCAATCTAACCAGGAAATGCTCTAGCTTCGCGCAACCTTGCTGGTGTATCCGCGAGCGTGACGATGTTTGACGCGCTTTCGGCCGGAGGAATGCATGGCGATGGGAATTTTTCGGGCTCTGGGCGCGGCGGCGATGTTGGCGGTAATTGCCGGCTGCATCGACCATGCCAACGACCCGGTGCTGCTGGCCGTCGGCGTGCCGGTCAATCCGCCGGCCGTTGCACGCGGCATCTGCATGACCGACGGCAATGCCATGTATGAAGAGGCGAAGCGCCAGTATGAGCTGCGCGCCCAGCTGACCGGATATGCGCAGGCCGATGCGCTGGAAGCCGAAACGACGGCACGTGCCGCCGCCCACCGGCAATATGTCGCCTGCCTCTCCGGCCAAGGCTACCGCACATTATACGCGAATTGAGAACAGAGAATTCATATTTACTTGCCAGCGCCGTCGGTGCGCTTCGCCTGATTGCGACTTTTCACAAATTCTCGCGGTAAGGTCACGCCGGATCGCCTGCAATCACGAGTTTTGGAAGCTGCGCGTGATGGCGGAACTCCACTCGCCGCAAAGGCATTTTCTTGAGGTAAATCCACAAAGGAGGGTTTATCATGAAGATATTCAGCCTTGTCCCTTTGACCGCCGCCCTCGGCACCCTTGTCGCCCTCGCGGCAATCCCGCCGGCTGAGGCCGCGCCCGTTCCCACGCTTCGGCCGCCCATCATCTCTGAGGCGAAAGCAGTGCAATATAAGGCACATGCCGGCACCTGGCACGGCTATCGGGGCTATGCCGCGGAACGCCCCGGCACCCGCCGCCATTCCGATGGCTATTGGTATCCGCTGGCCGCCTTCGGCGTCGAGCCCGGCATGACAGGCTCGGTCATCCGTCAGCCGGTGAACAGGCCGGCAGCTCCGACAATGTGCAACCCTACGTTTTCGGGATCGATCGGTCCCGGTAGCATGCCCTGCGATAACGGCTATTGAGCCGGCAAAGGAAAGAGGCGGCGATGAGCCGCCTTTTTCTATTTCGGGGCGCCGCTCACATGTTCGTGACCCCTGTTGCGGTGCGGTAATATGTGACAGATCCGCTTCCTAACTCCTCGGCGTAAATTCCCTCAAATCCTCCCAAGGAGACGATCATGATCACGACGTTCAAGAGCGGCCTGGCGGCCGTCGCCATCGGCGCAATGCTCGGCCTTTCCTCGTTCTCGGCCGAAGCGGCTCCCCTCCAGTCGAGCGCGACGGAGCAAGGCGCGGTCAAGCAGCCCGTTGCCCAGGAAGAAACCCAGATGCAGCACGACAGGCGCACCACCGGTTCGATCGGCGAGCGCGGTCCAAATAATATGGCTTCACCCTATATGATGAACCCGAAGAAGCCGCTCAACATGGATTGCAAACTCGGCTTCAACCCGTCCAGCAGCTCCAGCTGCAACTATTGAGGCCGCGCGATCAGTGTGAGAGGCGGCTTCCGGGCCGCCCCTTTTCCATCTGGATGGTGGCCGAAACGGCCATGGATGCTCAAACATGCCGGACGCCGATCGAAAAATTCGTCGCAAACGCCGGCTTGCACAGGCGATTGACGTCTCTGCCTTGGAATTGCCATGCTGGCCGCGATGGTCGCATTGATACTCAATTGAATTTCAGACAGGTGGAACAGTCATGACCGCAAAGGCTGCATGCTCCGACTTCCTGCATTTTTTCCGCTCCTGGGTCAGCAACCCGCTTCGGGTGGCGGCCATCGCGCCGTCGGGTGATTCGCTGGCGAGGATCATGACCAGCGAAATTGCCGCACTGGATGGGCCGATCATCGAGCTCGGCCCGGGCACCGGCGTGTTCACCCGGGCGCTGCTCGCCCGCGGCATCAGCGAGGCGGATCTCACCCTGATTGAATATGGGCCTGAATTTATCGATGCGCTGCAGGCGCGTTTCCCGGCGGCGCGCGTCTTGCAGATGGATGCCGCCCACCTTGTCCAGGCCGATATTTTCGAGGACGAACCGGTCGGCGCCGTCATCAGCGGCCTGCCGCTTCTGTCGATGTCGCCGCGCAAGATCGCCTCGATCCTTGCCGGCGCCTTCACTTATATGCGGCCTGGCGGGGCGATCTATCAGTTCACCTATGGCCCGCGCTGTCCGGTGCCGCGGCCGATCCTCGACCGGCTCGGCCTGAAGGCCGTGCGCATCGGCGGCACGGTGCGCAACCTGCCGCCCGCTTCCGTCTACCGAATTTCCCGCCGCAAGCCGCTCGAACTCTCGCGCGAGCGCCTTCGGTACCGGGACAGCGAGGCGGACATTGACCTCGTCGCCTTTTCCGGCGAAACGGGCAGCTGAAAAGCCGGTATCCTTATCGCCGCTCCGGCGTCGCTTTGACGCCGATGTTTCCGGCGCCATCCCTGTTATCCCGATAGTGCCGTCCTATATCTCAAGCGTCGCAGCCGCCGCTTGCCGATGCCGCGGCGAGGGCCGGCTCATCACCGCCAGGGCGGGCCGGGCGCTTTCGGCCTTCCGCTGATTTCAAGCATTCCATTGATCAGGAGAGGAAAGATTATGGCCAGTCACAACGCAGCCAAGTCAGGCACCTTCAGGATCGGCGGCGAGATCGAGGTCAATCGTCTCGGTTTCGGCGCCATGCGCGTCACGGGCAAGGGCATCTGGGGCGAGCCCGAAGATCATGCCGAATCTATCCGCACCCTGAAGCGTCTGCCGGAGCTTGGCGTCAATTTTATCGATACGGCCGATTCCTACGGCCCCGACGTTTCCGAATGGCTGATCAAGGAGGCGCTGCATCCCTATGGCGGCAAGTCCGTCATCGCCACCAAGGGCGGGCTGACCCGCCACGGCCCCGACATCTGGCTGCCGGTCGGCCGGCCCGAATATCTGATCCAGCAGGCGCATAAGAGCCTGCGCAATCTCGGGGTCGAGCGCATCGATCTCTGGCAGCTTCACCGCATCGATCCGAAATTGCCGGCCAGGGAACAGTTCGATGCGATCAGATCGCTGCTCGACGCCGGCCTCATCCGCCATGCGGGCCTCAGCGAAGTCTCCGTCGCCGAAATCGAGGCGGCCTCGAAACACTTCAAGGTCGCCACCGTCCAGAACCGCTACAATCTCGTCGATCGCACCAGCGAGGACGTGCTCGATTATTGCGCCAAGCACAATATCGGCTTCATCCCCTGGTACCCGCTGGCCGCCGGCGACCTCGCCAAGCCGGGCTCGCTGCTCGACACGATTGCCAGGAAGCATAATGCCGCCCCCAGCCAGATCGCGCTCGCCTGGGTGCTGAAGCGCAGTCCTGTCATGCTGCCGATCCCCGGCACGTCCAAGGTCAAGCATCTGGAAGAAAATGTCGCGGCCGTCGACATCACGCTGTCGGATGAGGAGTTTTCGGCACTGGATGCCGAAGGCCGGAAGCTATTCAATGCGGCGTGAGGGGACGACGGCAGCCGATGAGAGTGCGCTTGGCTTGCCCCTCACCCTAACCCTCTCCCCGTTTTACGGGGAGAGGGGACGTGCCCTGCGAGAGGTTGGTGGGGAACGTAGAGGTCGCGGCATATCCCCTTCTCCCCGCGAGCGGGGAGAAGGTGGCGGCAGCCGGATGAGGGGCGCCCGTCGGCGATCAACGAGGCCACATTTTCCGGCAATATTTTGACCACCTGGTCAAACATGCCGCAAAATGAGGCGTCGATCTGTCATTTCGAGGGCAAGCATTGCACTGGATGCATTGCTGCATTGCGGTATTTTCGCTATTCCCGATCAAATGAATGGGCTATCACTATCTTCGTAAGCAGCGCACTCCTCCTCCCAGCGCTCTTACATCGGACTGACAACACTCCTCCTCCCAGTTGTCAGTCAGGATCAAGAGCCTGGCGCACCTCCTCCCGCGCCAGGCTCTTTTCTTTTTTCCCCAAAGTTTTCACCGCGGTTTGACTCGGCAGGCGTCGACGGACTATTTGAACGGGCGCCCCTGTCCGGTGCGCGCACCGGTTGGAGTTTGATCATGATCGGCAGATGGCGCGTCCCGCATGGGGCCCAGACAGGTCTTCTGCTTGCAGCGCTGGTGCTCGCCGGCTGCGGCGGCAGGCCGGTCGGCGTCATGCAGGCGGCCGGCACGGTGCCGCCGGGCACCTCGAAGGTCGATCTGCTGGTGGCGACGACGCGGGCTGCCGATGACAATCCCGCGGTGCTTTTCTCCGGCGAGCGCGGCACCGGGCTTGCCGTCAACGCCGTCGATGTCTCCATCCCGCCGGATGCCAATCGCAAGGTCGGCCAGGTGCAATGGCCAAAGCGGCTGCCGGCCGACCCCTTGCGCGATTTCGCCACCGTGTCCGTCGATCCGCTCGAAGGCGAGCGGGCGGGCGAGACCTGGCTGAAGACCCATATGCCGAAAAGCCGCCGCGTGCTGGTGTTCGTGCACGGCTTCAACAATCGTTATGAGGACGCCGTATACCGCTTCGCCCAGATCGTCCATGATTCACATGCCGACGTGGCACCTGTCGTCTTCACCTGGCCCTCGCGCGCCAGCATCTTCGATTATAATTACGACAAGGAAAGCACCAATTATTCCCGCGACGCACTGGAGGAACTGCTGACGCGAACCGCCGCCAATCCCGCCGTCAGCGACATCACCATCATGGCGCATTCGATGGGCACCTGGCTTACCGTCGAAGCACTCAGGCAGATGGCGATCCGCAACGGCCACGTCGCCGGCAAGATCAACAATGTCATCCTCGCCTCGCCGGATCTCGATGTCGACGTCTTCGGCCGCCAGTTCGCAAGCCTCGGCAAGGACAGGCCGCATTTTACCATCTTCGTCTCGCGGGACGACCGGGCGCTCGCCTTGTCGCGGCGCATCTCCGGCAATATCGATCGCCTCGGCCAGATCGATCCCTCGGCCGAGCCCTATCGCAGCAAGCTCGAAGCGGCCGGCATCACCGTGCTCGATCTCACCAAGCTCAAGGGCGGCGACCGGCTGAACCACGGCAAATTCGCCGAAAGCCCCGAGGTGGTGAAGCTGATCGGCGACCGGCTGATCGCCGGCCAGACGATCACCGATTCCAATGTCGGCCTCGGCGAGGCCGTCGGCGCCGTGGCGATGGGCGCTGCCCAGACCGCCGGAAGTGCCGTTGGCGTCGCTGTCAGCACGCCGATCGCCATCTTCGATCCGCGCACCCGGCGCAATTACGACGCCCAGCTGAAACGTCTCGGCCAGTCGGTGGACAATACCGTCGGTTCGGTCGGCGACAGCGTCGGCGCCGGCCTGCCCGCCACCCAGTAAAAATTTCATAGGCAATCATTCTCGTTCTGATATATCAGGCTGGCGAAGCGGCGGTTTGTCTGCCGTGCGGTTGGGTTGATGGCATGGCTGAAGAGACGAAGAAGAGGGTTGTTGTCGTCGGCGCGGGGGTGATCGGCGCCTCCATTGCTTTCGACTTGCAGCGACGTGGCATTCAAGTGACGCTGATCGACAAAGGCGAGCCGGGACGCGGCACCTCCTTCGGCAATATGGCGAGCATCGCGCTCGATTTTGCCGCTGGGTCCGGCCCTTCGACCTGGAAGAAAATGCCTGGATGGCTACTCGATCCAGAAGGCCCGGTCTGGTTGCGGCCCTCCTATGCAGCAAAAATGCTGCCCTGGTTCCTGCGCTTCCTTGCGGCCGGCCGCCCGTCGCGCCTCAGGGAAATCGAAGATGCCGGCATGAGCCTGTCGCAGCGCGCGCTCAGCGATTTCAGGCAGATGCTGCAGGCGATCGGCGCCTCCGAGTTGATGACGGAGGAGGGGTGTCTGGCGATCTACGAGACGGAAGCGGAATTTGCCGCCGACCGCGGCCACCTCGCCATGATGCAGCGTTACGGTCTCGAATTCGAAGTCTTGAGCAACGGCGCCATCCAATATTATGAGCCGGCGCTTTCGCCTGTCATCGCCAAGGCCGTGCTGCTCCCCGACAATAAGTCGATCCGCGATCCCTATAGACTGGTGGTCAAACTGGCCGAGGCGGCCAAAGCCGCGGGCGCGGCTTTTGTCTCCGGCGCTGTCAGAAATATCGAGCGCAAGGGCGCCGGCGCCGTCGTCGTCCTCTTCGAAGATGGCGGCCGCGCCGAGGCCGATTCCGTCGTGCTCGCCGCCGGCGTCCACACGCGATTCCTGGCCAAAAAACTGGGCGAGCCGATCCCGCTCGAAACCGAGCGCGGCTATCACACCCAGATCATGAAGCCGGGCATATCGATGCGCTATTCGGTGATCTGGCCGGCGCGGGCCTTCATGGTGACGCCGACGGCCGGCGGCCTCCGTGTCGGCGGCAATGTCGAACTCGCCGGGCTCGATGCAGCGCCGGACTTCCGCCGCCCGCGCGTGCTGGTGCGCCACGCCCAGCGGGCGCTGCCCGGCCTGAAACTCGAGGAGGCGACGGACTGGATGGGCCATCGCCCGGCTCTGCCCGATACGATCCCGATCATATCGCCGTCCTCGAAGATGCCGGGCGTTTTTTATGCGACCGGCCACGGCCATCTCGGCCTGACCTATGCCCCGACGACAGCGCGGCTGATCGGCGATATGGTGACCGGCATTGAGCCGCCGGTCAACATGCGCCCGTTCCGCATCGACCGATACTGATGAGAGCCGTGACCTCAGAACCGGAGTTTTCGATATGAGATGGAAGCGCACGATCCAGTTGCTGGATGTCCATGCCGAAGGCGAGATCGGCCGTGTTGCGATCGGCGGCGTGCCGAAGATCCCCGGCGAAACCATCGCCGCCCAACTGCATTGGCTGAACACCGATCCGAAGGGCGACGAGCTGCGCCGCTTCCTCTGCCTCGAGCCGCGCGGCGCCCCGATCGGCTCGGTCAACCTGCTGCTGCCGGCAAGGCATCCGGAAGCGGACGCCGCCTTTATCATCCTGCAGCCCGACCAGGCGCATGCGAGCTCCGGCTCGAACTCGATCTGCGTGACGACGGCGCTGCTCGAAGCCGGCATCGTCGAGATGCAGGAGCCGGAGACCATCGTCACGCTGGAAACCGCAGCCGGCCTCGTCAAGGCGACGGCGACCTGCCGCGACGGGCGCTGCGAGAAGGTCAAGCTCACCATGGTGCCGTCCTTCGTGCATGAGCTCGACGTCGAGATCGACACGCCGCATTGGGGCAGGATCAAAGCCGATCTGTGCTATGGCGGCATCTTCTATGCCCTCGTCGATGTCGGCCAGATCAATCTGACGATCGAGAAGGCCAATGCTGCCGGCCTCGTCCAGGCCGGCATGATCCTGAAAGAGCTGATCAATCGCGACATCAAGGTCGTCCATCCCGAAATCCCGGCAATTTCGGACGTCGCCTATGTGATGTTCCGTGATACCGAGGCCGACGGTACGGTGCGCACCTGCACCACCATGTGGCCGGGCCGGGCCGACCGCTCGCCCTGCGGCACCGGCAATTCCGCCAATCTCGCCGCGCTCCATGCCCGCGGCAGGGCAAAAGTCGGCGACGTCTTCACCTCGAAATCGATCATCGGCTCTGAGTTCGAGGTCGGCCTGCAGGCGGTGACGGAAGTCGCCGGCCGCCAAGCCGTCATCCCCACCATCACCGGCCGCGGCTTCACCTTCGGCCTCACCCAGGTGGCGCTCGACCCCTTCGACCCGCATCCCTTGGGCTTCGCGCTGACGGATGTCTGGGGGCCGTCGGCGGGAGAGATTTGATTGCTCTGCCGCCTGGCCGGAGGCGTATGACCTTGCCTGCGACTTGCTCGAAAGGGGTCCTTTTAACGTTCCGCTTCTTGCAGCAGCCCGCTGAGACGGGTCGCCCACAGCCGATTGCCATCCCGAAACGGTCCAAGCGCATCGCCGGCAGATTCGGGAATGCCTTTGGCAGCAGCGGCAAAGCGGCGAGCCTGCTCAATATGTCCCGTGGCCATATGGCAGCAGGCCTGAAGGCGCATGAGCGCCGGCCAGTCGGGCCGCGCCTTTAATGCCGTGTGCCCGACGTCGAGGGCGCCCTCGACATCGTCCGAAAAGAGCCGCGCGAGCATCAGCAGACTGAACCAGACACCATTCTGCGGATCATGCGGATTGAGTTCGAGGCCGCGAGACAAAGGCTTTCGTGCGCCGGCCGCATCACCGGAATAGAGCCGGGCCATGCCGAGGACGAGATGCCCGAGGGCGAAGCTCGAACCGAGCTCGATCGACCGTTCCGCGGCGAGGATCGCCTGGTCGGCGCGGCCAGTGTAAGCCGACACGATCGCGAGCGCATAATGTGAATAGGGGTTTCGCGCGTCGAGATAGATCGCCCGCAGGGCTGCCGTTAACCCTTCCTGACCATCCGCGGCGGGATCGTCCGTCCAGCCATAGGCGATGAGGCCGGCGTTGACCCGCGCCCGCCAGATCTGCGCCTCCGGAAGCATGGGGTCGAGCTCGGCGGCCTCGCGGAAAAATCGTCTTGCCAGAAGGTGGGTTGGCTGTGAGACCTTGTGGAAATTGAATGTGCCTTGGCGGACAAGGTCCCAGGCCGTGATGTTGCCGGTGTGGGGAGCGACCGCAAGCCCGTGGCGCAACAGCAGCTCCGGTTCGATCGCCGCGGCGATCCGCTCGGCGATGGCGTCTTGCACCGCAAATATCTCGGCAAGCTGAAGGTCGTAATGCTCGGACCAGACCGTCGCGCCCCTGGCCGCGTCGGCGAGGTGCACCGATATCCGGATCCGATCGCCGGTATACCGGATAGCCCCATCCACCAGAAAATTGACACCGAGTTCGACCCCGACGGTGCGCGGATCCCTGGAGCCATTCCATCTTGCGAAACTCGCTCCGCGTGACGCGACGCGCAGCCATCTAAACCGGGTGAGCGCGATGATCAGGTCGTCGGCGATACCGTCGGCCAGATATTGTTTCTCAGTATCGCCGCCCAGATTTTCAAACGGCAGGACTGCAATCCCGGGGTTGGGTTCGGCTCGCGCATGCCACCCGCTATCGGCTCCGTCGCTTGCGGTCTCCACCCGGCCGGAAAACCTGTAGCCGAGCCGTGGGACGGTGACGATCCATTCGCCGCCGTCCGATGCTGGGCCGAGCAGCTTGCGAAGCGCGGCAATCTGAACGGAAAGATTGCTTTCCTCGACGGCCAACCCCGGCCAAACGGCGTCCATCAGCGCCGATTTGGAGACCACGCCCCCTTGTGCCGCAAGCAGAACGGCAAGCAGCGAAGCGCCGCGGACGCCGATGGCGACAGGCCGATCGTCACGAAGCAAGCATCCGTTCTCGGCAATGAACTCGAAATGGCCGAATGCAAGGTGCTGGGTGTTCATGGCCGGCTATGATACGCCGATTTCGCAGCTTTTCGGAATTTTTCGGCATCGCTTCAGGACTTGCGCCGGCTGAGCGCGCAGAGTCTGTTTCATCGCCGCCACGAAAATGGTGAGAGCCATGAAGAACGAAGCAGCCCAGCCGAAAAATCCTTCTGCAGTAACCGCAAAAGTCATCAGCGGCGGCGACAGCCATATTGCCAAGCAGGGATCTGTCTACCGATCGGGCGTCTCGGCTGAGAGCGTCGGATCGACCATGCTTTGGCTCGGGAGGATTTCGCTGCCCGCAGGCAGGCGAACCAGCGCCCATCGCCATGAGGGGCACGAGACCGCCCTTCTCATGACCGCCGGCCAGGAGATCGAAATCTGGTCCGGGCCGGAGCTCGAACGGCGCGAAACGGTGCGCCCCGGCGACTACCTGTTCATTCCGGCCGGCGTTCCGCACGTGGCCGTCAATCGCAGCCTGGAGGACGCCGAGTTCCTCGGTGCCCGCAACGACCCCGCGGCGAACGAGAGCGTCATTCTGATGCCGGAGCTTGACGGCATCGTGCCCTAAGCGGGTCGCGATCCTTGGATTTGGCCGCCACGCCCTAAGCCCCGGTCGCATATCGCTATCGCAAAACCACTGGCCGCTTTGGCGCGATCTAATCACATGGGAGGTGCATCATGGCCATCATCGAACAGCGTCTGGCCGAAATGGGTCTGCAATTGCCGGAACCTTTGAAGGTTCGCGACGGCCTGAAATTGCCCTTTGCCTGGGTTCGGGTGCGCGGCGCCCGCGCTTATATTTCGGGTCATGTCGCCTGCAACCCGGATGGGACTTTGGCAAAACCGCTGGGCAAGGTCGGAGCCGAAGTTTCGCCGGAGCAGGGTTACGCATCGGCGCGGCTCGTCGCCTTGGCCCATCTCGCAAGCCTCAAACGCGCCGTCGGAGACCTCGATCGGGTGACGGCGTGGCTACGCGTTTTCGCCATGGTGAATGTTGCGCCAGGGTTCAATGAGACGCCGCTGGTTACAAACGGCTATTCCGATCTGATACTGGAGCTCTACGGTTCCGACGCCGGCGCCCACGCCCGCTCATCCATCGGCATGGCCATCCCATTGAATGCGCCGGTAAACTGCGAAGCGGAAGTTGAAATCGACGGTTGATCTCACCGGGCGAGGGGGAAACGATTGTCACTCCTGCCCTCGTCAGGCGAACGCATGGTTTCGTCAACGGCGCTGCAGAATCCTGCTGTCGACCTGATGTGCGGTGATCTCCTCAATCGGCGCAGGTCTGCCCAGCAGGTATCCCTGGCCGAAATCACAGCCGAGATCCTGAAGCCGCTGAAGTTGGCTCTCCTCTTCGATGCCTTCGGCCGTAATCCTCACGCCCAGTCCGGTGCCGAGAGCGACGATGGCCTTGATCACCTTGTCCTGCTTGTCATTGGTCTCGAACGAAGCGACGAAACTCCTGTCGATCTTGATCTTGTCGAACGGGTAGCTGGACAGCTGCGAGAGGCTGGAAAAGCCCGTTCCGAAATCGTCGAGAGCAATCCTGACCCCCGCATTCACCAGATCGTCGAGGACAATCCTTGCCGTGACCGCGTCCTGGATGATGGCGCTCTCCGTCACCTCAAGCTCGACCCGGTGCGCGGGCAGGCCGACATCGCCCAATATCTTGAGAATTCTGAGGCCCAGCAACCGGTCGCTCAGCTGGATCGGAGAAAGATTGAAGGACAGGACAAGCTCGCTTGGCCAGGAAAGCGCATCGGTGCAGGCGCTGCGAAGCAGCTGGTCCGTCAATTCGACGATCAGGCCGGCTTCCTCCGCCACTGGAATGAATTCGCTCGGCGGGATGAATTCGCCGGACGCCGTTTTCCAGCGCGCCAGCGCCTCAAAGCCTATGATCTTGTTCGCCTTCAGATCCACGAGCGGCTGATAATAGGGAACGATCTCGCCCTTCCGGATGGCCGCGCGCAGATCGCCTTCTATCCTGACCCGCTTCGCCAGCTCGTCTTGCATCGAAGGCACGAAGGGCTTCACCAGATTGCGGCCCTGCTTTTTGGCGACATACATTGCGCAATCAGAATGCCGGATGACCTGACCGAGCTCATCGCCGTCCTCTGGATAAACTGCGAAGCCGACACTGGCGCCGAGGTCGACGGCGACACCATTGAACGTGAACGGTTTGCCGATGGCGCTGACGATGCGGTTCCCCAAAGCGACGAGATCGGGATGTCCGCTGCGGCGCGCCAGGACCACAAACTCGTCTCCGCCGAGGCGGAAAACGTGCTCACGGGGAAAGAGCGAGGAGAGCCGCTGAGCAACGGTCTTCAGCACCGCATCACCGTGATCGTGGCCGAGGAGATCGTTGACCTTCTTGAAGCCGTCGAGATCGATGCTGAACACGGCATAGGTTTCTTCTGCCCTTTGATCGATCATCGCCTGCGCGCATACGGACTCCAGAAATCTGCGGTTCGGCAGCTCGGTCAACGTGTCATGACAGGCAATCCAGTCGACATGCTTTTCGGCCTGCAGCCTGCGATGAACCTCCCTCGAGAGATCCCGGATCCTCAGCGCGGAATAGACGACTCCCAAAAACCCGGAGACATTCAAGGCAAGCAGCGCATGGTCCAGGGGATAGCCGTGATACCGTTCGATGAACCCATCCAGCCTCTCGTGCCAATCGAAGAACCAGGACAGGCAGAAAAGAAGCAGGAAGATCGAGAGCCAGCCCAATATCTCCATCTGGGGTCTGGTCGGTTGGGTGCGAGGCATGTGAACGGGCTCCTGTTTCATAAAGAGCCATCATGGCCAGTTCGCAGGACCGCATCGTCCTTGCGGTATCGAGACCGCCACAAATCATTCGGGCGGAATTGAAAGGCCGGCTTGCGGTCGCGGTCAAGCGCGCAGTCAAGTTCGAAAGACTATTGTGAGCGTCGAAGGTTAACGGTGAGTTGCCCTGACCAGGGGTGCCGGGGTTTCGCTGCGCACAACGGATAGCTTCGCCGCAAATTGGATGAAGCGTCAGATCGGAAATATCGCTTGACAACTTTGATGATGAGTATCATTAATCATCTATGATGATAGATATCATTAAAATGACCGATGACAATCGGGGCCGCACCGGCGGTTCAATGGCTGATGGCAATGGCGAGGATGGGAGGCGGGGCGCATCGGGAAACGATGTTCTCCCCGGCATCGACCGGCATCGGCAAGGTTCTCAAGCGTGCTGGTGAGATGATGGAGTGAACGATGAAAACGTCTATCAGCTACCTTCGGTCGGCGACGTGCTACGCCGAGGCGCCCAATCTCTGGATCAATGTTGGGGGAACCCCTTTCGTCTATCGCGACCTTGGCCCCCAAGGCGGCGTTCCGATCATTCTTCTCAATCATTGGGGCGCGGTGCTGGACAATTTCGATCCCGGTCTTGTCGATGGTCTCGCCGCCAAACATCACGTCATTGCAACAAATTACCGGGGTATCGGCGCCTCAGGCGGAACGGCCCCTCTGACCATCGACGAGATGGCGCGCGACGCTATCGCGTTGATCCGGGCGCTCGGCTTCCAAAAGGTCGATCTGCTCGGCTTTTCCCTTGGGGGATTTGTGGCCCAGGACATCGCCCTGAAGGCGCCGAACCTTGTGCGTAAACTCATCTTGACCGGAACCGGCCCAGCGGGCGGCACTGGAATCGAGAAGGTCGGAGCCGTGTCCTGGCCACTGATCATCAAAGCCTTGCTGACGCTACGCGACCCAAAAACCTATCTGTTTTTTACGTCGACCACCAATGGCCGCCGAGCCGCGAAAGCCTTTCTGAATCGCCTCAAAGAGCGCAAGGCCGGAAGGGACAAGGGCCCCACCCCGAGGGCTTTCCTGCGGCAACTCAAGGCGATCAAGGCTTGGGGGCGACAGGCGCCCCAGGACCTTGGCCGCATCAATATCCCGGTCCTGATCGCCAATGGCGACAATGACATCATGGTCCCGACAATAAACAGCACCGATATGGCCCGGCGCATTCCGGGCGCGCAATTGGTGATCTACCAGGACGCCGGGCATGGCGGGATTTTCCAGAACCACGCCGATTTCGTGCCGAAGGCTTTGTCCTTCCTTGGCACCTGACGCCGGAACAGAATTCGAAATGGAGAAAGCCCGATGAAGGCATTCGTCGTTGATAAGTACAAGAAGAAAGGCGCTCTGCGCCTGGCCGACCTGCCGGAACCGGAATTGCGGGACAATGATGTCCTCGTGCGGATTCAGGCCGCAGCCGTGAACCAGCTGGACTCCAAGGTCCGGGATGGAGAGTTCAAGCTTATTCTGCCCTATCGGCCGCCCTTCGTCCTCGGGCATGATCTTGCTGGAACGGTTGTCAAAGTCGGATCCAGGGTGAAGCGGTTCAAAGCGGGTGACGAGGTCTATGCGCGGCCGCGCGATCATCGGGTCGGGACATTCGCCGAATTCATTGCCATCGATGAAGCCGATGCGGCGCTGAAGCCGAGCAACCTCAGCATGACAGAAGCGGCGTCCATCCCGCTGGTGGGGCTGACCGCCTGGCAGGCGCTGGTCGAAGTGGGCAAGGTGAAGCCGGGCCAAAAGGTCTTCATTCAGGCCGGTTCCGGTGGTGTCGGCACGTTTGCCATTCAGCTCGCCAAACAGCTCGGCGCGACGGTGGCGACGACGACGAGCGCTAAAAACGCCGAGCTGGCGAGAAGTCTCGGGGCGGATGTGGTCATCGACTACAAGACGCAGGATTTCGAAAAGGTCCTGTCGGACTACGATCTCGTGCTGAACAGCCAGGATCCGAAGACGCTCGAAAAATCGCTGGGCGTGCTGAAGCCGGGTGGCCGGCTCATCTCTATTTCCGGTCCGCCCGATTCTGCATTCGCCAGGGAGCTCGGCCTGAACTTGTTCCTGAAACTGGTGCTGCGGCTGCTCAGCCGCGGCGTTCGCAAAAAGGCCAAGCGTCTCGGCGTCGCTTATTCATTCCTGTTCATGCGCGCAGAGGGGCGGCAGCTGGGTGAGATTGCCAACCTGATCGAACAAGGCGTGATCCGGCCGGTCGTCGACAAGGTGTTTCCGTTTGAAAAGACCGGAGATGCGCTGGCCTATGTCGAGACCGGGCGCGCCAAGGGCAAGGTGGTCATCGCAGTCGCGAAATGACGTAGGTCGCGCCGGTCTAGGCGTGCCCTTTTCGTTCCCGCATCCGATTCTCAATGGCGTCGCGGCAATCCGCCCGGCAGGCGTCGAGCAGCTCGTCCGCCAGCGGGGAATCGTCCGGGCATGCCCTCGAAAGCACAATTGCGCCAACAGCCTGAGCGAGGATGGCGATGGCTTGCGCCCGCCCGCCGGCGCCGGAAGCGTGATGTTGGGCAATGCCACCCTCCACCGCGCGCACCAGCTTGTCTATTCCGGCAGCGAAAACCGCCTTGGTTTCCTCAGGCTGTCGAGCGGCATCGCAACTCAGTGCCGCGGCCGTGCACCCCTGGCCGCGCCCATCCCGGTGTTCGCGTGCAAGATAAAGCTCCATGACATCGAGGACGTCATAACCGGCATAGCGCTGCAAGGTCTCGCTCAAACCATTTTCGATCGATTCCGCGATCAACTCCTCCTTGGAGCGGAAGTGATTGTAGAAGCCGCCATGGGTGAGCCCCGCGCGCTCCATCAATTCCGCCACGCCGACGCCATCGAAACCGCGCTCGCGAAACAGCTCTGACGCCGTTGCGATAATCCGGTCGTAGTTTTCCTGCTTCTTTTCCTTCGTGATCCGCACGTCACGATCCTTTCGACGGCCATTTTAAACTATGATGTCAGCCGTCATTATAGCTCGAATCATTGATGATGCATATCATTAATATTGGCGGTCAACAAAGGCAGTTCTTGCGGCGGCGATGCGCCTGCACGCAGGCGGCACCACGTCTCCTCACAGGCGCGGTGCCGTCTGTAGCAACTTCGGCTTATGTAGGCCCGTCGCCGTCAAGCCGGATCACGCGTTCCTCGCTCCTCTCGGCTAAACTGTCAGGACGCTACTTGGCATTCTCGCCGCCGACATCAGGGGTTGGGCAACCTGATCCAGCAACTGTCCCGCATTCTGCTCTTCGCCCAGCGACAGTGTGAGCAGTTGAGCGACCGCCGGCTGCGCAAGTTGAAGGGCCAGATTGCGAGCGGTGGTGTAGGCGGCAATCTCGTAGTGCTCGACGCGCAACGCCGCTCCGATCAAAGCCAGATCAGCGGGAGCGTCTTCCTTTTTCTTGCCTTCCGCCATCACCTCCTCGCCTTCCTCTACCAGGCCGGCCATGCCCTTGCATGGTTTGGCGCGAGGCGACGTGCCGACAATGCGCAGACATTCGTTCAAGCGCTCGACCTGCCCCTCCGTCTCGACAAGATGGTTGCGCAGCAAGGTCTGGAGCTGTTGAGTGCGGGCGGCTTTCTGCATCTTGGGAAGCGCCTTCAACAGCTGCTTTTCCGCATGCAGGAGGTCACGGAGTTCATCCACAAGGACTTCCTGGATCGCTTCTGCTCCGTTCGGAGGGGCGCTTCGAGCGTGGATTGCCGTTCCCCCGTTTTCCACTCCCGGGAGATCATGGAAGGCCGGCGCCTCGACAAACTCCCACGGTTTTCCTTCATTCCAGGGGCCGCGGGTGTCGACCTCACCCAAATCCCCTTCACCGGTGGAATCGTTGAAGAACTGATCGACCAGTCCTGCAGTCGGCGCAATCCTGCCGACGCTCAGCGGCGGCTTGCCCATGCTTTCGAGGGCCAGGGCGAAAGCACGCATGTGGGTGATCTCTCTGGTCATCAGGAACTGCAGCGCATCCTTGGTCCCCGGATCGCGGCAGAAGTCGATCAGGCGTTCGTAGACGATCTTGGCACGTGCCTCCGCGGCTATATTGCTTCGCAGATCCACGTCCAATTCACCCGTTATTTTGAGATAATCGGCAGTCCAGGGGTTTCCCATCGAATTGAAAAGGTTCACCCCACCTCCGCCTGCAATGGCGATCAGCGGGTCGGCTTCCGCCTCTTCTCTGACGGACTTCAGCGGCTTGAGGTGCATCCTCGCAAGAGTCCCGACGATCTCGAGGTGGCTGAGTTCTTCGGTCCCGATGTCCATCAGGAGGTCCTTCCGGCCGGGATCCTCGCAGTTCAAACCTTGAATAGAGTATTGCATGGCGGCGGCAAGTTCACCGTTTGCGCCACCGAACTGCTCAAGCAGCATATTGCCGAATTTGGGATCAGGTTCGTCAACTCGAACGGTATACATGAGCTTCTTTACATGGTGATACATTGGGGTCCTCCTGGTTGGATGCCGACTAACCGCCTTATCTCAGGAATGTTCCCGGTCTGTGGCTGCTGCTGCCGCATCTGATTGGCGTTCAACATCAGCCACGCCGGTCGCCTCCATGACTCGTTAAATTCCGAACCAACGCTAGATCAATCCAAGGTACGCGTGATGCCGGCGATCACCGGTCGCGTATTTGGGAACTGATCTTCTTGCGGGATGTTCGAGGGATTCGACATGACACGTCCGAGGAAGCAAGTGCTGGATCATGGTCAGCTACTCAAGCGCCAGAAAGTCCTCGCCGACTTCGGGGAATTCGCACTTCGCTCAGATGATCTGGACGCCATCCTATTCGAGGCCTGTCGTCTGGTTAGCGATGCGGTCGAAACGCAGCGCTCCAAGGTATTGGAAATTCACGAAGGTGGAAAAAAGCTTCGAGTGCGAGCGGCCATCGGATGGCAGCCTGACATCGTCGGCCTCGAGTTGGACATGGACGACTATTCGTCCGAAACCTATTCGATCCGGACTGGCGAGCCCGTGATCACTCAGGACATCACCAGGGAAGAGCGGTTCAGAATTCCCATGTTTATGAAAGAGGCCGGTGTCGCCGCGCTCGCCAATGTGCCGATCTTCTTGCCGGCCAACCGTGCTTACGGGCTGTTGCAGGTTGACGACGTCGAGCCGAGGGATTTCGGCGAAGAAGACACTCAATTCCTTCGTACCTACGCCACGATCCTCGGACCCGTGATCGACAGGCTCCACAAGGTCCAGGCCCTTCAGGCGACAACGGAACGTTTCTCTATCGTCGTGGAGAAGGCCCGCGACTATGCGATTTTTGTCGCAGACGCGCAGGATCGGATCGTCGACTGGCATAAGGGCGCTGAGAAGGTCTTCGGGTGGACGGCCGAGGAGGCTGCGGGAATGTCGTGCAGCGAATTATTTACGCCTGAAGATCGGACGCGGGGGGAGGATCGCAACGAGATCGAGACGGCCAGACGCGAGGGTTCGGCGCCCGACGTGAGATGGCATTTGCGCAAGGACGGCTCGCGGGTCTTCGTCGACGGCTCGACCGTTTGCCTGCGAAACCCGGACGGCTCGGTGAGGGGCTTCCTCAAGGTCGGCCAAGACGTCACGGAGCGGCGGCGAACCGAACAGCGGCTTTATGAAAGCGAAGCCTTGCAGCGCTCGCTTATAGCAGGCGTTCCCCAACTGGTCTGGCGAGCGCGATCGCTCGGCCATCGCATCTGGTCGAGCCCGCAATGGGAGAGGTTCACTGGACAGCGCAACGAAGACAGCGCTGGAATGGGCTGGCTGGACGTCATCCATCCCGAAGACCGCGACCTTGTGATGGCGGCCTGGAGGGACGCGGAAGCCAAGGGCGGGCTCGACTGCGAAAATCGTATTCGCCGCGCTTCGGACGGTGAATATATCTGGCACCACAGCCGCTCGCTTCCGGCAACCGGCCTGGAATTCGAGTGGCTGGGGACCTGCACCGATGTGCAGCAACTGAAGGAACTCCAGGGCAGGCAGGAGGTCATGCTGGCGGAGCTCCAGCATCGAACCCGCAACATCGTTGCCGTTATACGCTCGCTGTCGCTGAAGACGATCGAGTCAAGTCTGACGCTGGATGACTTCGCCGAGGCATTCAGTCGTAGGCTTGCTGCCGTCGCCAGAGTGCAGAGTCTTCTCTCCAGGCTGGGCGAAGACCAACGGGTCACATTTGACGAACTGCTTGAGGCCGAATTGGCTGCCCATGTCGGTGGTAAAGAAAAAATAGTGCTCGATGGACCGCGCGGAATACGGCTGCGATCGCGGGCGATCCAAACATTCGCGTTGGCGCTGCACGAACTGGCGACCAACGCCGTCAAATATGGGGCTCTGGCGTCTCCACGGGGCGGCCTGACGATCCGGTGGCGCCTCAGGAATGAAGGCGGCGGGGCGCCGGCCCTGTTCCTGGAGTGGGTGGAAACCGGAGTTGAAAACATGCCGTCTGACGACGCTCCACCGCAGGGTTCCGGCTACGGTCGCGAACTGATTGAGCGGGCACTCCCGTATCAGCTCAAGGCGAATACCACTTATGAAATAGGCGCCGATGGCGTTCGCTGCACCATTCTGGCCCCCATAGCCATAGATGGGGGAAAGGAATGAAAGACATGACGACGATGAACTCTCTTGCCAGCCTCGCCATTCTCGTGGTCGAGGACGACTATTTCATCGCCGACGAACTTGTGCGCTCCCTTTCTCGTGCCGGTGCCCAGGTGGTTGGCCCGGTCGCTTCCGTGGGCGACGCCCTTGCGCTTCTCGACGCTACCGCTCATCTGGACTTCGCCATGCTCGATCTCAATCTGGACGGGGAGTCGGCTATTCCGATCGCAGACAGGCTGGTGGCACGGAACATTTCCTTCGCCTTCGTCACCGGGTACGGTTCCGGTGGAATTCCCCCGAGGTTCAAGACAATCCAACGGCTAGAGAAGCCTGTGGAGATGGCGTGGGTCGTCAAGGTAATAACGAAAGACTTTTAGCGGGCATCGGGCGGCCGGCCGGAAAAGCTCTAGTAGACGAACGGATCCACCTCGGTCTGGCCGCCTTCCCTCGGATAGATCACGCCCTTGCGCAGGATGATGTTGGCATAAAGCCTGGGCTCGCTGGTCTGGATCAGCGCATGGGCGGCCCGCACCCGGCCGTAGAAATCCTGGCCGACGAGCGGCACCACCTGCCGATGGGGCTCGTGACGGGCGCAGCAGTCGATCATCTCCTCATGCACGGGATCGAGCTTGTCGCGCTCGGCCTTGACGGTCGAGCGGAAGATCGCCTCCGGCACGAAATCGTCGATCGGCAGCACGCTGAGCACGGCATTGAGCACCGGAATGAGATGATGGCCGTCGAGCCGGATCAGCCGGCGGGCATGTTCGACGCCGGGATAGTTGCCGTCGACAATGGCGATCTCGTCGCCGTGGCCCATCGCCCGAAGTGTAAACAGCAATTCCGGGCTCAGAAGCGGATCAAGTCCCTTCAGCATGGTCTATCTCCTTGAAGAGTACGTTCTGGTCTGTGAGGTAGCGCGCAAAGATCGGCAGGCTGGCGCCGCCGATGGCGCGCGCCTGCGCGCCGACCGCGCCCTCGATGATCTCGGGCATGACGACGCCCTGCAGGTCGAGCTTGGCGGCTTCGTCGATCGTCGCCTGCACGACGCGGCTGCGCACCCAATGAGGAAAGCCGCCGTCGATGACGGCAGCGCTGAAATCGACGATCGAGGCGGCCGCAACGATTGCCTGCGCCAGCGCCTTGGCGGTGTCCTGAATCCAGATCTCCATTGGCTGGCCGAAATCCACCCAGTCGTCGGCGGAATACCAGAGCGGCTCGGGATCGATGCCACGCTCGCGCAGCATGTTTTCCAAAACGAAGATCGAGGCGATTTCGAGCAGCTGCTTGGTTTCGCCGTTTCTGTCGCGCACGGGCAACGGCCCGATCGCGCCCGCCGTGCCGGTACGGCCGGAAAAGATCGCCGAATTCAGGACGATGCCGCCGCCGATAAAGGAGCCGATGAAGAAATAGACGAAGTCGGGATATGAGGGGCCGACGCCGAAGACGAGCTCGGCCCCGCAGGCGCTAGTCGCATCGTTCTGCAGGAAAACCGGGTGGGAAACGCGCGCGGCGATATCGGCCTGCAGGTCGACGTCGCGCCAGACCTCCATGGCGCCGGGCGGCGCTCCGACTTCTTCGGCCCAGTTCCACAGCTCGAAGGGGGCGGCGATGCCGAGGCCGGCGATACGGCTGCGCTGCTTGTCGTCGAGCCGGCTCTCGATCTCCTGAATGCCCGACGTGACGAAGGCGAGGATTTCGTGCGGCAGCGGATAGGCATAGGTCCGGTGCAGCTGCATGCGGATGCGGCCGACGAAATCCATCAGCACCAGATCGGCGCTGCGCCGGCCCATCTTCAGGCCGAAGGAATAGACCGCGTCGGGATTAAGATGCATCGGGATCGACGGCTGGCCGACGCGGCCGCGCACCGGCGCGCCGCGAGACAGCAGCCCTTCCTTTTCCAGGACCCGCATGATGACCGACACCGTCTGCGCCGAAAGCCCGCTGCGGCGCGCAATGTCGGCCTTCGACAGCGCGCCGTAAAGGCGCACCAGCGACAGCACGAGCCGTTCATTATAGGCCCGTACCCTGACCTGGTTCGCGCCTCCGGCCGGATTTAGAATTGGCGGCGGGACCGGTGTGTGTTCCCGTCCATCCAAAGACGACATGGCCGCTCCTCCCGATTGTTGGCCTATGCCCTAATTCAATCGAGCATGCCACATCGAATTAATAATTCAATTGGATTTATTTATTGACAAGCCAATTTCTTTCGCTCTTAATTGCCAGCGTCAAGGGCACGGGCGGCTTCGGGAGCGACAAGCGACCGAAGCGAAGTGTCACATCTCGAAAATTCCGGCCCGCACGGGCGGCGCCGGCAAACTCTGGGAGGAGTTCATGAAGAAATCAGTTCTCGCTTTCGGCGCGCTCGCGCTCGGCGTCGCTTTTTCCGCACCTGCCATGGCGGCTGATGTTTCCGCCTGCCTCATCACCAAGACCGACACCAATCCCTTCTTCGTCAAGATGAAGGAAGGTGCGACGGCCAAGGCCAAGGAACTCGGCGTTTCGCTGAAGTCCTATGCCGGCAAGGTCGACGGTGACAGCGAAAGCCAGGTTGCGGCGATCGAAAGCTGCATAGCCGACGGCGCCAAGGGCATTCTGCTCACTGCCTCGGACACTAAGGGCATCGTCTCTTCGGTCAAGAAGGCGCGTGATGCCGGCGTGCTGGTTATCGCGCTCGACACGCCGCTTGAGCCGGCCGATGCCGCCGACGCCACCTTCGCCACCGACAACCTGCTGGCAGGCAAGCTGATCGGCCAGTGGGCCAAGGAAACGCTCGGCGACAAGGCCAAGGACGCCAAGGTCGGCTTCCTCGACCTGACGCCGTCGCAGCCGACGGTCGACGTTCTGCGCGACCAGGGCTTCATGATGGGCTTCGGGATCGACCCGAAGAACCCGGACAAGATCGGCGACGAAGACGACAAGCGCATCGTCGGCCATGACGTGACCAACGGCAATGAAGAAGGCGGCCGCAAGGCCATGGAAAACCTTCTGCAGAAGGATCCTAGCATTAACGTCATCCACACGATCAACGAGCCGGCCGCTGTCGGTGCCTATCAGGCACTGAAGGCTGTCGGCATGGAAAAGAACGTGCTGATCGTCTCGGTCGACGGCGGCTGCCCCGGCGTCAAGTCGGTCAAGGAAGGCGTCATCGGCGCCACCTCGCAGCAATACCCGCTGCTGATGGCGTCGCTCGGCATCGAGGCGATCAAGAAGTTCGCCGATAGCGGTGAGAAGCCGAAGCCGACGGAAGGCAAGTCCTTCTTCGACACCGGCGTCTCGCTCGTCACCGACAAGCCGGTTTCCGGCGTCAAGTCGATCGATACCAAGGAAGGCACCGACAAGTGCTGGGGCTGAGCCCGATCTATTGAAAGAGAAAGTGGCCGGGGCTTGATCCCCGGCCGTTTTGGACGGACGATGTGCCGTCACCCCACCGGCTAACCAACGAACGGATGACA
Organism: Rhizobium sophoriradicis; assembly: GCF_003939025.1. GTDB lineage: Bacteria > Pseudomonadota > Alphaproteobacteria > Rhizobiales > Rhizobiaceae > Rhizobium > Rhizobium sophoriradicis. Next base: position 10,833 of record NZ_RQIH01000013.1, on the reverse strand, counting down.
ATGGGTGGCGGCCTCCGCGCGGGTTCGGCGCGCGGATGCGGAGGAGGAACCATGACCGGAGCACAGGAATTCGAACGCGTCCTCGACGGCAGCGACAAGAACGTCGCCTCCTTCGAGCACCAGGGCGTCCCGCTGATCAAGCGTGCGCAGCATTTTCTGCACTCGACGCCGGCCGCCGTGCCGCTCATCGTGCTGGTGCTGGCGATCATCATCTTCGGGATAACGCTCGGCGGACGGTTTTTCTCGTCCTACACCCTGACACTGATCCTGCAGCAGATCGCCATCGTCGGCATTCTCGGCGCCGCCCAGACGCTGGTCATCCTGACGGCCGGCATCGATCTTTCGATCGGCGTCATCATGGTGATCTCGGCCGTTATCATGGGCAATGTCGCCATCACCTACGGCATACCGACGCCGATCGCGGTCGCAGCCGGCATGCTTGTCGGCGGTCTCTGCGGCTTGCTGAACGGCTTCCTTGTCGCCTTCATGAAGCTGCCGCCCTTCATCGTCACGCTCGGCACCTGGAACATCGTCATGGCGACGAATTTCATCTATTCCGCCAATGAGACGATCCGCGACGCCGATGTCGACGCACAGGCTCCGCTGCTGCATCTTTTCGCCATGAGCTTCAGGGCCGGCACCGCCGTGCTCACCCTCGGCGTCATCGCCATGGTGCTGCTCGTCCTGCTGCTCTGGTATGTGCTCAATCACACCGCCTGGGGCCGGCATGTCTATGCGGTGGGCGACGATCCCGAGGCGGCCAAGCTCTCCGGCATCCAGACCAAGAAGGTGCTGCTCACCGTCTACACCATATCGGGCGTCATCGCCGCCTTCGCCGCCTGGGTTTCGATCGGCCGCAATGGCTCGATCTCGCCGTCCTCGGCGGTCACCGATTATAACCTCCAGGCGATCACCGCGACCGTGATCGGAGGCATCTCCCTCTTCGGCGGACGCGGCTCCATTCTCGGCACCCTGTTCGGCGCCATGATCGTCGGCGTCGTGTCGATGGGCCTCAACATGCTCGGCGCCGACCCGCAATGGAAAGTCCTGCTGACGGGCGTGCTCATCATCGCCGCCGTCGCCATCGATCAGTGGATCAGAAAGGTTTCGGTGTGACCATGGCTGTCGAACCCATTCTCACCGCCCGCGGTCTCGTCAAGCGCTATGGACGCGTGACCGCGCTCGACAATGCCGATTTCGACCTCTATCCGGGCGAGATCCTTGCCGTCATCGGCGATAACGGCGCCGGCAAGTCCTCGCTCATCAAGGCGATCTCCGGCGCTGTCACCCCCGACGAGGGAGTGATCACGCTGGAAGGCCGGCAGGTGAATTTCCGCTCGCCGATGGAAGCGCGAGAGGCCGGCATCGAGACTGTCTATCAGAACCTCGCTTTGTCGCCGGCGTTGTCGATTGCCGACAACATGTTCCTCGGCCGCGAGATCCGCAAAAAGGGCCCGCTCGGCTCGCTGTTCCGCATGCTCGACCGGCCGGCGATGGAAAAGCTGGCGCGCAACAAGCTCTCCGAACTCGGCCTGATGACCATCCAGAACATCAACCAGGCGGTGGAGACGCTGTCGGGCGGCCAGCGTCAGGGTGTCGCCGTCGCCCGCGCCGCCGCCTTCGGCTCGAAGGTCATCATCATGGATGAGCCGACCGCGGCTCTCGGCGTCAAGGAAAGCCGCAAGGTGCTGGAACTGATCCTCGACGTGCGCGCTCGCGGCCTGCCGATCGTGCTGATCTCGCACAACATGCCGCATGTCTTCGAGGTGGCCGACCGGATCCATATCCACCGCCTCGGCCGGCGCCTGACGGTGATCAATCCGAAGGAATACACCATGTCGGATGCCGTCGCCTTCATGACCGGCGCCAAGACGGTGCCGACGGAGCCGGTTGCGGCATGAGTGTACGCATCGACGAAATCGCCGGCGAGGTTCTTAGCCGCGCCGGCGACGCCAGACGTTTCCTGATCGGCATCGCCGGGCCGCCGGGTTCGGGCAAATCGACCATGGCCGACAATCTGGCAGCGGCGCTGAAGGCCAAGGGCGAAAGCGCCGCGGTCCTGCCGATGGACGGCTTCCACATGGACAATGCCATCCTGATCGAACGCGGCCTGCTGGCGCGCAAGGGCATTCCCGAGACCTTCGACGTCCGCGGCTTCCTCGATATCATCGCCGCCGTCAAGCGGGCCGACCAGGAGGTGCTGGCGCCGGTCTTCGACCGTTCGCGCGAGCTCGCCATCGCATCGGCCCGGCCGATCGATCCGAACGATCGCTTCATCATCGTCGAGGGCAATTATCTGCTGTTCACGCAGGGCAAATGGGCCGAACTCGACGGCGTCTTCGACTTCTCGATCATGCTGGCGCCGCCGATCGAGGTGCTCGAGGAGCGCCTCTGGGCCCGCTGGCGCGGTTATAATCTGAGCGAAGAGGCGGCCAGCGCCAAGGTCTACGGCAATGACCTGCCGAACGGAAGGCTGATCCTCGAACACCGCCGCCCGGCCGATGTGACGCTGGAGATCGCGCTGGCCTGATTCCGCGACGATTGTTTTCAGCTGGGTTATAATGCTATCGAGGCCGCAGACGCATCGCTTCGGAGGCCTGCCATGCAATCGATCACCATCCGCCGTCCCGACGACTGGCACCTGCATCTGCGCGACGGCGACATGCTGGAAGGCGTGATTGCCGATACGAGCCGCACCTTCGCCCGCGCCATCATCATGCCCAATCTGTTGCCGCCTGTTGTCACCACATCGGATGCCGCCGCCTATCGCGATCGCATCCTGAAAGCCTTGCCGGCCGGCCACCGCTTCCAGCCGCTAATGACGCTTTATCTCACTGAACATACCAGCGCTGACGATGTCGAGGCGGGGGCGGAAAGCGGCCTCATCACCGCCGTCAAGCTCTATCCCGCCGGCGCCACCACCAATTCGCACGGCGGCGTGCGCGACATGGAAAAGGCGATGCCGGTGCTGGAGCGCATGGCTGAGATTGGCCTGCCGCTCTGCGTCCATGGCGAGGTGACCACCCCTGAGGTCGATATTTTCGACCGCGAGGCCGTCTTCATCGATACCGTGCTCGATCCGCTGCGCCGACGCCTGCCGGAGCTGAAGGTGACGATGGAGCATGTGACGACCGCGGACGGCATCGAATACATCAAGGCGGCCAAGGCCAATCTCGCCGGCTCGATCACCACCCACCATCTGATCATCAACCGCAACGCCATCCTCGTCGGCGGCATCAAGCCGCATTATTACTGCCTGCCGGTCGCCAAGCGCGAAAACCACCGGCTGGCGCTGCGCGCCGCCGCCGTGAGCGGTAATCCCCGCTTTTTCCTCGGCACGGATTCGGCCCCGCATGTCGACCCCTTGAAGGAATGCGCCTGCGGCTGCGCCGGCATCTACACCTCGATCAACACGATGAGCTGCCTTGCCCATGTCTTCGAAGCGGAAGGCGCCCTGGACAAACTCGAAGCCTTCGCCTCGCTGAATGGGCCGGCCTGGTATGGGCTTTCGCCGAATGAAGAGCGGATCACGCTGTCAAAGCAGGCTGACCCGGTCGTTTTTCCCGCTAAGATAGAAACAGGCGCGGGCCCTGTTACCGTGTTCGATCCAATGTTTCCCTTGCATTGGCAGGTCGCGGCTCCGGCGTAGGTCGTCCGGAATTCAATTTTAAATCGAAAATTCATCATTATCTCAGGCGCGACGTTAAACGCGTAACATTTGCATTGTGCGGTGCATCATTTGTTAACGGATGCATAAGACAGTCCTCGTCGCGGACCCGATGAGTTGCCCATATTCCGGCGCGGCAACAGCTGCGGAGACTGAAGAGCATGACGCTTGACTATAACTCCCTCCTGCTGGCGCTCGGTGTCTCCGCGGCGTGTCTTGCCGTGACCCTGATGGGCAGCTGGCTGGTCCGCCGGGCCGAAACCGTGTTGCTGACCGCCACCATCGGCCTCGTCTTCGTGGTTAGCGGAATCTTCGTCTACAGCGCCTATGTGAATAGGCCGCAGATATGGCTCGGCGTCGCCAGCTTCGTGCTGTTCCATGCCGGTTTCGCCACCATCTGGGGCGCCGGCAAGCAGTTCCTCACCGGTCGGCTGCCGATCCCGGCCCTTGCCATCCGCGCGCTGGCCGCGATGATCTTTTCGGTCGTGCCGATGCTGGCAGGTTATGACGGCCTGGCCTTCATCGCCGATAATCTTGCGATCGCCCTGCTGCTTTTCGCCACCGCCCGGCAATATTGGCTCGCCCGCGCTGAGGCGCCGGCGCCGATCCTCGGCATCGCCGCACTCTATATGCTGACGGCGATCTCCTTCGTGCTCTGCGCCGGCGTGCTGATTGCCGACGGCAAGCTGGTGCTCGGCGCAGCACCAAACAATTGGGCCGAAGATCTGAGCCTCGCCGTCTGCATCGCCGGCATGACCGGGATCGGCGCGCTGTCGCTGGCGCTGCATCAGTGGCGGCTTGCTGCCCGCCATCGTCTCGAGGCGATCACCGATCCGCTGACCGGCCTGCTCAACCGCCGCGCCGTCTTCGACCAGTATGGCACGCGCCCCATGGGTTCGACCGCCGCCGTCATCGTCTTCGATATCGACCATTTCAAATCCGTCAACGACCGTTATGGCCATGCCGCCGGAGACCGCGTGATCACCGTCTTCGCCGACGAACTGACCGCCCACTGCCGCCCCGGCGACACCGCTGCCAGGCTCGGTGGCGAAGAATTTGCGCTTGTGCTGAAGGAGATCATGCCCGGCCGGGCTGAACTGACGGCTGAGCGAATCCGCCGAGCCTTCGAGGCGCGCGAAATCCCGATCGACGGCGACGTGCTGAAATGCACGGTCAGCGTCGGAGTGGCGCCCGGCCGCTCTACGCCGCTCGATTTCGATGCCATGCTGAGCGCCGCCGACAAGGCGCTTTACGCCGCCAAGCGCGGCGGCCGCAATCGCGTCGAGCTTGCCGGCCACCTGCAGGCGGTGCCCCTCGAGGTATCGCGCACGGCGTCTTGATCCCGGACTGCGCGTGTCTTAGTATCGGCCTCGGCCGGATGCGGCCAGCCGCCCCGCGACGCCGACGTTTTGACAATGGCGTTATGGTGAATGCATCCCGATACCAACCTTCACATCCCTTGCCGTTTGGCGATCGATGGCGAACGGGTCAGCAGACGCGGGCACTGATCTTCCTGTTTGCCGCCAACGGAAGGATGACATCATGCGCGATTTTCGCGATGCCAAGCTCATGGCAAAGACTTTGCGGCAGGCCCTTGCCGACCGCCACATTTCCCTCACTCACAGCGAGACCCTCGAAATCGTCGCCCGGCAGTTCGGGCTCGACCAATGGAATATCCTCTCGGCGAAGATCGAGGCGGCCGGGGCCTCGCCTTCGGCTATCGGCATAGAGCCGCCGACGCCGATCTTCCGCATCTTCTCGGTCGAGAAAGCCATGGAGTTCTATTGCGGCTTCCTGGGTTTCCACCTCGATTGGGAGCACCGCTTCGGCGAAAACTTCCCGCTCTATTGCCAGGTCTCGCGTGACGGCATGGCGTTGCATCTGAGCGAACATTCCGGCGACGCCAGCCCCGGCGCCAAGGCCTTCGTCCGCGTGGCCAATGTCCGCGCCTACCACGCCGAACTCGCCGGCAAGGACTACCGCTACATGAAACCCGGCGTGGAGGAAGCGCCCTGGGGACTGGAGATGACCGTCACCGACCCCTTCAGCAACCGCATCGCCTTTTGCGAGCAGAGATAGGCGGAGCGCTGACAAGGTCAGTCTCTTTGTCATATGCGCGGTCTCGACCCTCAAGTCAGTTTAGGCCGTGACTGGCATTGTCTGGTTTCGCTAGCGGATGGCGTCGTGACACGGCGTCTGCGCTGTGAATGGGTTTCTCCTGCCCACCCCACCCTCCGTCATGCTCGGCCTTGAGCCGAGCATCCACACCGCATCCAGCAGCAGCAGTCGTATGGATCCCAGGCTCAGGGCCTGGGATGACGGAGAGTGTGGTTCGCATTGTCGCCAAACGCGGCTGTCAGCGTACAGAGACACACAACAACGGGTGCTTCATTAGGCCGGCAATCACCATCCTCCTTCCTGTGACAGGCACAGGAAGGAGGATGGGTGATTGCCGGCGCTTGCATCCGGGTGCTTTAAACCTACAGTTACAACAAGATATCGAGCCGCGCTGAAGGGCTGATCGCCCGAGGTCACTTGTGACGGCGATTTTTCAACTCACAATAACTCCCAGCCGGCGGGCAGGAACAAAATGAAATATGTTTCAGTCTTGGTTTCAGCGCTTCTGTCGATCTTTTTCGGATGGCTGTTCTATGAAAGATACTGGAGGTTTCGAGATTGCATATCTCAAGCATTATCCAGTTGCCTCACGCCAGACGGTGGCAACCTGACGCAAGGCGGCTCCCTGTGGGGCGGTTTTGCAGGGTTGTTCCTGCTGCTCGCCATGATCTCGGCCTGGCGTATTTTCCGACGCCGGGACGCCGGTAAATAAACGGACGAAGGCGGGTGCGAAACCGCGGCACCCGCCAACGTCCCTAATCCTGAGGTGCGGAAGCCGGAGGCTGTAGCCTCGAAAGACAAGCCGCAACGCTGCTCCTGCATGCCTCCAACGCCGGCGCACCCGCCTCGCCCTTCGAGGCCCCTTTGGGGCCCCTCAGGATGAGGCTCTCTTGGCTGCCGGCGCCTGCTTCTCAAACCAGCATCAGCGCCCGCACGAAGGCGACCGAGGCAAGCAGCGAGGCGATCGTCCTGACATGGTTCCACCATGTCCAGTCCCTGAGATAGGTCGCCCAGAGCTCGGCCGCTTGCGGCTCTTTGCCGCTCACCTTCTCCAGCGCATCGTTCATCGGCACGTTGAAGACGATGGTCGAGACGAAAGAAGCGAGGAGATAGAGGGCGGCGCCTGCCAGCATCAGCGCCGACGCCCCGCCGCGCCAGTTGATCACCGCCATCACTGATATGACAAGGCAGAGGATCGCCGTCGGCACGAAGAGCGCCATGAACGGCGAGCGGACGATCGTCACATTGATGGAGTTCATGGCGGCAATGCCCTGTTCCGCCGGGATCCTGGAAAAGGCGGTCATGATGAAGGTCGAGAAGGCAAAGAAGATGCCGGCGATGAGGCCGCTGCCGATAGCGGCAGCGACGAGCGATAGGATCAGGATCGTCTGCATCGTCAGACGCTCCATATTCCCGATGCCGCGGTCCGGCGGGCAAAGTGGCTGAAATCGGTGGCGGGGCGGCCGAGAATGTCGGGCACACCGCTCATGCTGCTGGAATTGCGCCCGTCGAGCACCTGGCCGAAAAGCTCCTCCAGCAGATCGATGAGGTCCTGGGGCAGGCCGGCAGCCGCAAGTCCGCCGATGAAATCGGCCATCGAGACCTGCTCATATGTGATCGGCCGTCCCGCTGCCGCGGCGATCTCGGCGACCGCCTCGCGGAATGTCAGCGCCCGCGGCCCAGTCAGCTCGTAAGCCTTGTTGCGATGGCTCGGATCGGTCAAGGCGGCGACCGCCACATCGGCGATGTCGTCGGCATCGATGAAGGGCTCGGGGATATCTCCGGCCGGCAATTGCAGCCGGCCGGCAAGAATCTGCTTCAGAAACGCGCCTTCGGAGAAGTTCTGGCAGAACCAGGAGGCGCGCAGGATGTTGTAGCCGATGCCTGAGGACTTCAGCGCCGTTTCGCTGCGCTGCGCGCCCTCTTCGCCGCGGCCCGAAAGCAGCACAATATGCTCGAGGCCGCATTCCACCGCGGTCTTCGCGAGCGCCTCAATTGCCTCGGCTGCCCAGGCGACGGAAAGATCGGGCTGGAAGGCGACATAGGCGCTCGACGCGCCCTGAAGCGCGCCCGGCCAGGTTAAACTGTCCTCCCAATCGAACGGGCGGACGCTGGAGCGCGATGCCACGCGAACCTTGAGACCGCGCTCTTCCAGGCGTTTCATGATGCGGCCGCCGGTCTTTCCGGATCCACCGACGAGGACGATTTCGGAATTCTGCATGTCGTAGCTCCTTCCTTTTCCAAAACAAGAGAAACTCTCTTATTTGCAAAATGAGATAATCTCTCTTATTTTGTTTGTCAATCGCCAAAGGAGAAACGATGTCGCAACCTCCAGCCGCAACGCGCAGACGCTCGTCGGAGCAAACGGGCCAGCCTCGCCGCATTCCCAGCCAGCAGCGCGGCCGCGAACGCTTCGAAAAGATCCTCGCCGTTGCCGCGGAACTGATCGAAAGCCATGGCAGCGACGGCTTGAAGATGAGCGAGATCGTCGAGAAGGCAGGCCTCTCCTTCGGCGCCCTCTACCAATATTTCCCCGACAAGAGCTCGATCATCCGGACATTGGCCGAGCGGTTCAACGAAGAGGGCAGGCGGTGTGTGGAGGAGGAACTGGCGAAGGTGACGGACGTTTCGGCCGTCCAAGGCGCGCTCGCCAACATCGTCGACCAATACTACGCCTTCTTTCGCCGAGAGCCCGTTATGCGTGACATCTGGCATGCGACCCATACCGACAAGCTGCTGCAGCAGATTGATGCCGAGGACATGGAATTTCATGCTCGGACCTTTCTCGTCGTGCTCGTCCGCCTGTGGCCGCAGCGTGAATCCAGGGAGCTTCTGGCGATCGCGCGGCTGACGATGCAGCTTCTCGCTGCCGCAGTGCGCTATGCCGTTTCGTTGGAAGAGGAAGAGGGCGCCCAGGCGATCGCTCTGTTCAAGAAGATGCAGATCGCCGATATCGGCCGCCTGCTGAGGTGAATAGGTAAGCCTGCGTCTGGAAACCGAGGGCTCTTGCTGCTATTGCCGGAGACGCAAAGCCGAAGGAGAGCCGCATGATCCAGACCACATTTCCCGACCGCGCCCTGATGGCCGAACTGGTGGCCAAGATGCTCTGGGAGATCAAGGCGGTGCACTTCAACGCCGCTCAGCCTTACAAGCTCTCCTCCGGCATGGCGAGCCCGGTCTATATCGATTGCCGCAAGCTGCTCTCCTACCCGCGCATCCGTTCGACGGTCATGGATTTCGCCGCCAGCACGCTGATGCGCGACGCCGGTTTCGAGCAGTTCGATTGCATCGCCGGCGGCGAAACCGCCGGCATTCCCTTTGCCGCCCTGCTTGCCGACCGCCTCGGTCTGCCGATGGTCTATGTCCGCAAGCAGCCGAAGGGCCATGGCCGCAATGCCCAGATCGAAGGCAATATGCCGGAAGGCTCGCGCGTGCTCGTCATCGAGGACCTGACGACGGCCGGCGGCAGCATGTTCAAGTTCATCGATGCGGTCCGCGCCGCCGGCGGCACCGTCGATCACGGCATCGCGCTGTTCTTCTACGACATTTTTGGCCAACAGCGCTTTACCGAGGGCAAGGTGAAGCTGCATCATATCGCCACCTGGCGCAATGTCCTGGCCGTCGCCAAGGCGCAGCAGCTGTTCGACGACAAGACGCTCGAAGAAGTCGAGGCCTTCCTCGACGGGCCGCTCGCATGGTCGGGAAGGAATGGTGGCGTCAGTGAGCTTTCGCTCTAGCCTTTTGACAAAAGCTCGCTTAATCGATTGAAGAACGCGTAAGTCCTGTTGGGAGGAACCGATGATTTTGTGTTGCGGCGAAGCCTTGATCGACATGCTGCCGAGGGAAACGACCCTTGGCGAAAAGGGCTTTGCCCCCTATGCCGGCGGCGCGATCTTCAACACCGCGATCGCGCTCGGCCGCCTCGGCATACCGACGGCCTTCTTCACCGGCATTGCCGACGACATGATGGGCGAAATCCTGCTTGCGACGCTGAAGGCCGCCAATGTCGACTACAGCCCCTGCGCCATCACGCAGCGCCCCTCGACGATCGCCTTCGTCAAGCTCGTCAACGGCCAGGCGACCTATGCCTTCTACGACGAGGGCACGGCCGGCCGGATGATCACCGAGGCCGACTTGCCCGTCCTCGGCGATGATTGCGAAGCGCTGCATTTCGGCGCGATCAGCCTGATCCCGAGCCCCTGCGGTGAAACCTATGAAGCGCTTCTCGACCGCGAAGCCGAAAGGCGCGTGATCTCGCTCGATCCGAACATCCGCCCCGGCTTCATCAAGGACAAGCCGGCGCATATGGCCCGCATCAGGCGCATGGCGGCCAAATCCGATATCATCAAATTCTCCGACGAGGATCTCGACTGGTTCGGCCTTGAAGGCGACCATGACGCGCTCGCCGCCCATTGGCTCGCCCACGGCGCAAAACTCGTCGTCATCACCAAGGGCGCCGAAGGCGCTTCCGGCTATACCAGGGAGCGCAAGGTGACGGTGCCGAGCCAGCGCGTTGCGGTCGTCGATACGGTCGGCGCCGGCGACACTTTCGATGCCGGCGTGCTGGCCTCGCTGAAGAGGGATAACCTGCTGACCAAGGCGCAGGTCGCTTCGCTCGACGAACAGGCGGTGCGCAACGCCCTGACGCTCGGCGCCAAAGCCGCCGCCGTCACCGTCTCCCGCGCCGGCGCGAACCCGCCCTGGGCGCATGAGATCGGGCTTTAAGTCCCCTTCTCCCCAGCGGGGAGAAGGTGCCCGCAGGGCGGGTGAGGGGGCCGGCGGCACCGGCTTTGCGCTTCTGCAGGATGGCCGTGATTGAAACGTTTCGGCCCTGTTAGGGCGCGGCATTGAATTTGGGATCGGTATGTGAGGCTTGTGCCGGGCGGCCCCCTCATCCGCCTGCCGGCACCTTCTCCCCGAGGGGGACTGTTGCATAACCGGCGTTGCAGCTTGGGTCAGGCGATTGCCGTCATCTGTGCTTGCCCCGCTTCGGTGTGTGGCGGGGTGATGGTGGCTGAATTTGATGATTTGGCAGGCAGCTGGACGGA
>NZ_RQIH01000012.1 GCF_003939025.1 Rhizobium sophoriradicis | reverse complement strand
CGTAAATGGTCAGCGGCTCGTCGGCGCGATCGGTCTCGCGGAAGGGGACGGTCGCGTTGGCGCCATAGATCGATGATGTCGAGGCCAGCATCAGATGGCGGACTTCGACCCGCCGGGCGATTTCCATTATGTTCCACGAGCCTTCGACGTTCGAATGTAGATAGGCTTCGGGATTTTCCAGGCTGTAGCGGACGCCGGCCTGTGCGGCGAGGTGGATCAGGATGTCGGGCTTGGCCGCGAGGACAGCCGCCTCTAGCGCCGGCCGGTCCTCTAGCATTGCGATGACCGGTTTGAAGGCCGGGAACTGGGAGAGGGCCGCATGGCGCATCTCCTTGAGCTTGACGTTGTAATAGGGAGTGAGGCCGTCGAAGCCCGTTACCTCGTGCCCCTCCTGCAGCAGGCGCCTGGCCAGATGAAAACCGATGAAACCGGCCGTCCCTGTAATGAAGTAGCGCATTCCCACCTTTTCTTGGCCCCCTGCCGACGGCAAAGAGCCGATTCCGTATCACGTGACCCCCCTTACAAGATAAGAAGAGGCCGAGTCGATAGGTCTTTGAGGGAGAAGACTGCGGCACCCATGCGGGTTTCACGGGCGTCGGCGCGGTCTACTTGGCGGATGCCATCGATACTGCTCATCTGCCGGGATGAGCGTCCGATTGTCATGCTGCGTTGCAACATGCCGACCTGCATGTTATGCCCGCCCAGTCGTCGGCAAGCGGAATCAGGATCGATGCGAGATATAATCTATTGGATTCTCTGCGCATTTCTGACCCTTGCCATTGCCATCGTGTCGCTGCGCTACGTCACGAACTTCTGGCTGTTGTCCTTTGTCTACAGCTTTCAGATTCATCTCGGCGTCATCTTTGTTGCCGCCAGTCTCGTCATTCTGGCAGTCAAGAGGCAGATTTACGGCCTGGTTCTTCTGCTCGCCTCGCTTTTTCTCACCGCTCACGGTTTCGTCATGCTGCGCGAATTTGCACAGGATGACCAGCGGCCGGGTGCCGCGCCGCTTTTCCGTCTGATGTCGTTCAACATCGCCATCGACAATTGGAAAAACTCGACGGCCCTTGCCGACATGGTGATCGCTTCGAACGCCGATGTCGTCAATTTGCTGGAAGCCAAGCCGCTGACATTTCATCTGCAGCGATTGTTCAAGGCCTATCCCTACCATATCGGCTGCGACAACGGCAAAGATAGCTGTGATACGCTGGTCCTGTCCAAACGGCCGTTCGTGATGCGGCAGGTCGCAAGTATTGGCAGTCTCAGGAAAGACAGGTTGGTGGTATCAAGCGTCGACTTCGGCGGCCAAGCCATCAATCTCGTGTCGGCGCATCTGTCGAAACCCTATTACGACGACTACCAGATGGGCGAACTGGATGACCTCGGCAAGGCGCTCGGTTCGATTTCCGGCCCTCTGGTGCTGTCCGGCGACTTCAATTCGTCGGCCATCGCGCCCAGCATCCAGGGTCTTCTCCGCGAACAGAAACTGAAGACGCTTGCACCTGAACCGGCAACATGGCCGATCGCAGCAGGTGCCTTCGGGATCGCCATCGACCACATATTCGCGCGGGCGCCGCTTCGGCTGATCTCGCTCAAACGTCTCGACGACAATCTCGGCTCAAACCATTCCGGTCTGATCGCCGAATTCGCTCTCGACCATGAAACGTCACCGGTGAGGTGACGCATGCGGCAAGTCAGAATCGCGTTCGGCCGCCTTTCCGGTCGATCATCTGGAAGGTCTTGCCGTCGGTTTTCACGCTGACGCAATCCTTCGACTTATTGGGAAACAGAACGCAGACCTGGCCGTTTTCTATCTTGTAGCCATTCTCGTTGCCCTCGCGATATTCGTAGCCGTTGCTGCTTTCTTTCAGCTCCGCCGTGCCGGGCAGGTGCTGGCGAATTTCGGCCTCGCTTGCAACGCGCATATTCGCTGTCTGGGCGAACGCCATGACCGGCAGCATGAGTGAAAGAAATCCGGCGAGGGCGGGCAGGATACGCATCAGGGGATATCTCCGGTCATGTCGGTCGGCGTCCTCATTCTACGAGAATCCCGAGAGAAAATTCAACAGCAATGCTGATCGGGACGGAACCGGCGGCGAGTTGTCTTGAGCCCGCCGGCCGTTCCGAAGCCTGCCTCACGTTCTTCCGAACTCGTCGACGATGCGGATGATGTCATCCTCGCCGAGATAGGAGCCCGTCTGTACCTCGATGAGTTCGAGGAGGATTTTGCCGGGATTGGCGAGACGATGGACTTCGCCGAGCGGAATGTAGACGCTTTCGTTCTCGCGCAGCATGCGCACATTCTCACCAACCGTCACTTCGGCCGTTCCCTTGACGACGACCCAGTGTTCGGAGCGGTGGTGGTGTTTTTGCAGCGAAAGCTTCTTGCCGGGCGTGACGAAGATGCGCTTCACCTGAAAGCGGTCGCCGTTGAAGATGGAGGTATAGCCGCCCCAGGGGCGGTAGGACGTCGGATGCGTTTCGGTGAACTTCGCTGTCGCCGAAGAGGAGGCCAGCATCTTGACCAATTGTCCGACATTCTGGCTGTCCTTGAGCCGTCCGACGTAGACCGCGTCCTCGCTGGCGATGACGGCGACATCCTCCATGCCCTGGACGGCAAGATGCACGCCATGGGTCATGACCAGCGAATTGCGGGTATTGACCACGGTCGTATTCGCGGCCGCGACATTGCCGTTATCGTCGCGCTTTCCCGATTTCCACACGGCATCCCAGCTGCCCATATCGGACCATCGGAACGGCGAGGGAACGACGGCTGCCTTCGAAGTCTTTTCCATGATCGCATAATCGATCGATATGTCAGGGCTCTTGGCGAAATGGTCGGCATCGAGTCGGGTGAAGTCGAGGTCGCGGCTTGCCTTGAAAACAGCCTTGCTTGCGGCTTTGAGCACCTCCGGTGCATATTCCTGAAGCTCGGCAAGAAGTTCCGTTACCGGGAACATGAAGATGCCCGAATTCCAGTAAAAGCCGCCGTCGGCGAGCATCCGCTGGGCTTCTTCCAGCGCCGGTTTCTCGACGAAGCGGCTCACCTTGTGAGCGCCGTTCTCCAGCGCGTCGCCGATCTCGATATAGCCGTAACCCGTCGCCGGTTCGGTCGGGTTGATCCCGAAGGTGACAAGCCTGCCGTCGGCAGCCGCCTCGCGGGCGATGCGGATACAGTCGAAATAGCTTTTATCGGCGAGAATCTCGTGATCCGAAGCGAGCATCTGGATGATGGCATTCTTGCCGAAAAGGTCGCCGGCCAGCGTCGCTGCGGCCGCGACCGCCGCGGCAGTATTGCGGGCAACCGGTTCGAGCAGGACGGCGGCGAGCGGACGGGCGAGCTCGCGCGCCTGCTCGGCGACCAGAAAGCGGAAGTCTTCATTTGTGACGATGATCGGGGCTTCATAGAGCTCGGGATCGGAAACGCGTTCGAGCGTATCCTGAAACAGCGTCTTGTCGCCGACGAACTGGATGAATTGTTTCGGCGCGGTGGCGCGGGAAAGCGGCCAGAGGCGCGTGCCTTTGCCGCCGGCCATGATCACGGGAACGATTTTCTGCGTCATAGGCGGGTTCCTTGAAATAAACGGCTTATTCGTTGCATGTTAGCGGGCGGCTGCCCAGCCTCTTATCCTGTCGAGGCCGCTGTGCAGCAGGTCGAGAGCCGCGGATTCACTCCCTGCCTCCACGTAGCAGCGCATTTCGGGAGCATTGCCGGACGGGCGGAAGTGGATGATCCGGCCATCCCTCAATGTCACCCGAAGCCCATCGATGTCGGATTTTGTCGCTACCGCGCCGATCGGCTGCAGGAAAGAGGCAAGATTTTCATCCGAGGCGCGCAGATGTTCCATCAAAGCCGCGCTCGTCTCGACGGGGAAATTCTCCAGACGATCGGCAGCGGCGAACGGCAGCTTGTAAGAGGCGGCAACGGCAGAAAGCGGCTGCCTGCGAGCGGCGGCGAGCGACAGGATTGCGAGCATGGGAATAAAACAGTCACGCGTCGGCAGGGGGCGCAGTTTCCGGCCATTGACGTCGAACGTGGTTGCGGTCAGCAAGCCGCCATTGGCTTCAAAGCCCATGACGTTATCCTCGCCGGCTGCCACCGCCTCTTCCATGCCTGATATGACGAAGGGCGAGCCGACACGCGTGCGCCTGACGGTGAAAGTGCCGGCGGCCTCGATGCCGGAATTGGAGGTCACGGGTGTCACCACCGTGCGGGCTCGCAAGAAGTTGGCGGCGACAAGGCCGAGAAGGTCGCCGCGCAGGGGCGTGCCGGTTTCGTCCGCGACCAGGGGGCGGTCGCCGTCGCCGTCGGTCGAAACGATTGCATCGAATTTATGCTCGGAGACCCAGCGCCTCATCAGCGCGATCGTCTCGTCGGAAACGGCTTCGGTGTCGACCGGTATGAAACTCTCCGAACGCCCGAGGGCGGTGATCTCGGCACCGTAGTGGGCGAGAACTTCGATCAGCAGGTCGCGAGCCACCGTACTGTGCTGGTAGACGCCGATCTTCAGCCCGGATAGCGCACCTTGCGGAAGCAGGGCCGTATTGCGTTCGAAAAACAGCTGCCGGCAGATCGCCTCATGATCTTCCATCTTGGCCGGCGCCTCGACCAGTGCTTTGCCGCTTCGTTCGATCTCGGCTGCCTGTGCGGTGATCGCGGCCTCGTCCGATTTGTCGATCTCGCCGTCCGGGCGATAGAATTTGATGCCGTTGCGGTCCGCTGGGATATGCGAGCCCGTGACCATCAGGCAGGCGGCCTTGCTTTCGAGGCCATAAAGCGCGAGGGCCGGCGTCGGCACATTGCCGCAGTCGAACACACGGAATCCGAGTGCCGTCAGCGCACCGGCACAATTCGCCGAGATTTCAGGGCTCGAATCGCGAAAGTCACGTCCGATTAGAATGATGTCGCCGGCCCGTGCCTTGCCGGTCTCCAGCAGATATTTGCCGAACGCGGTAGCGTAGAGGGCGGATGCCCGTCCCTTGAGATCGACTGAAAGTCCGCGAAGGCCGCTCGTGCCGAATTTCATTTTGAAGACAAGCTCCGATTGTCACGATCAAAGTTCTACTCAGCCCACCAGCCGGCGTAAATACCGAAGCAGGCTTATAGTTAAACACGGACGATGGAGTCACCAATAAGGTTTGCGCCCACTCGCCAGGTTTCGAAGGGGCCGCGAGGCCGACAGGCATTGCGGCTTCAGCCTATTTTGTTAGAACCGTATGTCCGTCGTTTTGTCCCATGTCGAAGGTTTGCTGATGAGCGATACATCCGTCAGTCTCGAGGAGAGCTGGAAGTCTGTCCTCGAGGGGGAGTTCTCAAGCCCGTACATGCAGCAGCTCAAATCTTTTTTGGTCGCGCAGAAGCAGGTCGGAAAACGGATATTTCCCAAAGGCAGCGAATATTTCCGAGCGCTTGATCTGACACCGATCGCCAACGTTAAGGCCGTCATCCTCGGTCAGGATCCCTATCACGGGCTAGGGCAGGCGCATGGATTATGTTTCAGCGTCCGGCCCGGCGTGCGCATACCGCCCTCGCTCGTCAATATCTACAAGGAGATGGAGACGGATCTCGGTATAGCGCCGGCGCGCCACGGTTTTCTCGAGCATTGGGCACGGCAGGGCGTGCTGCTGCTGAACAGCGTGCTGACAGTCGAGGAAGGGCAGGCGGCTGCCCATCAGGGCAAGGGTTGGGAGCGCTTCACCGATGCCGTCATCGGCAAGGTCAACGACGAATGCGAAGCCGTCGTCTTCATGCTCTGGGGTTCTTATGCCCAGCGCAAGGCGGCCTTTGTCGATACGGCGCGGCATATGGTGCTCAAGGCGCCGCATCCGTCGCCGCTTTCAGCCCATAATGGCTTTTTCGGCTGCAAGCATTTTTCCAAGGCGAATGCCTTCCTGCAGTCGCGCGGGCGCGCGCCGATCGACTGGCGGCTACCGGTCGATCCTCATGGTTCTTAAAGTGAACGCGCATGGATCAGCGTTCACAAAAAGGAGACAATGCGTTTTGGTCTGCAGGTCTATTCCGGAGGCATGACCGAGCGCATTTATGATCCATCGAAAGCCCGCAAGCGGCGGGCAAAAAAGGGGTCTCACATGCTCGATCAAATCAAGGGTCTGCACCACGTCACGTCGATGGCGGAGGACGCCCGCACCAACAATCAGTTCTTTACCCATGCGCTCGGCCTTCGCCGCGTCAAGAAGACGGTGAATTTCGACGCCCCCGATGTCTATCATCTCTATTATGGTGACGAGACCGGTGCGCCAGGCACGATCATGACCTACTTCCCGTTTCCGAAAATGGCGCAGGGGCGGCCCGGCACCGGTGAGGTCGGTACGACGGTGTTTTCCGTTCCGCAAGGTTCGCTCGGCTTCTGGAGCGATCGCTTTGCCGCGCTCGGTGTCGGCGGCCTGAAGGCTGAGGAGAGCTTCGGCGAAAAGCGTCTGAACTTCTCCGGTCCCGATGGCGACGGCTTCGCGCTCGTCGAGGTCAAGGACGACGGCCGACAGCCTTGGACGCATGGCGGCATCAGTGAGGATCATGCGATCCGCGGCTTCCACTCCGTCGCCATGCGGCTGAGGGATGACGGCGCCACGGCCGAACTGCTGAGGTTCATGGGCTATGAGATCGCCGAGGAAAGGGACGGGGTCAAACGGCTGATCAAGCCTGATGGCAACGGCGCGCATCTGATCGACCTTGAGACCATGCCGAGCATTGCCCGAGCGCTTCCCGGCGCCGGCTCCGTCCACCATGTCGCTTTCGCAGTCGAAAACCGTGAAAACCAGCTCGAAGTGCGCAAGGCGCTGATGGACACCGGCTATCAGGTGACCCCGGTGATCGACCGAGATTATTTCTGGGCGATCTATTTCCGTACGCCGGGTGGCGTTCTGTTCGAGGTCGCGACCAATGAACCCGGCTTCAACCGGGACGAGGATACGGCCCATCTCGGCGAGGCCCTGAAGCTGCCGCAGCAGCACGCCCATCTCCGCGCGCTGCTCGAGCAGCACCTGCAGCCGCTCGAGGCGTAAGGAGAGGCGATATGACCGAAACTGGATATGTGCACCGGCTGCATGCCGGCGCACCCGGCAAACCGCTTCTGATCGTGTTGCACGGCACCGGCGGCGACGAAAACCAGCTCTTTGATTTCGGCCGACAGCTGCTGCCGGAAGCAACGGTTCTTGCTCCTCGCGGCGACGTTTCCGAACATGGTGCTGCGCGGTTCTTCCGGCGCAGCGGTGAGGGGGTCTACGACATGGCCGACCTTTCACGGGCGACGGAGAAGATGGCCGCCTATGTCAAGGCAGCCGCTGACGAGTACCAGGCTTCCCGTATTGTTGGCCTGGGCTTTTCGAACGGCGCCAATATTCTTGCCAATGTGCTGATCGAGAAGGGTATCTTCGACCTGGCGGTGTTGATGCACCCGCTCATTCCGTTTCAACCGGAAGCTCGCTCGACGCTTGCGGGAAGAAAGGTGCTGGTGACGGCCGGACGGCGGGATCCGATCGCTCCGATGGCCGTGACCGAAGCATTGTCGCAGTACTTGAAAGGCCGCGGCGCCGAGGTCGGCACAGTCTGGCATCCCGGTGGCCATGAGATCGCGCCGCTCGAAATCGATGCAATTCGCGATTTCTTCATCAGTTATTGATCGATTGCGCCGCCAACGGCGACAGCCGAATTGCGGGGCCGGCGAAAACCGGTCCCGCATCTCGGCTCAAACGACGATCTGGCATCGACAATAGGGATGCCACCAAAAGTGCTCTAACTCTTTAATTGAGGCCGACCGGGACAAATATCATCCTGTTCTAGGGACGAGGAGGATATTTGCCCCTGATTGCCTTCATATAGAAATTCCCGGGTGACTCCGCCATCGTCAAGCCGACGACGACACCTTTGGGAACCCCTTCATATTCTCTCCTCTGACCGTTGGTCAGATAGACCCGTAGATGCCGGCTGTCTTCGTCGTAAGTAATCGCCTCGATAAGTTTCGAATCAACCGCAGTTTCCACTTTGCACCCCGCAGTTTTGGATCTGAGATTCTGGATCAACAATGTCATTCGCGCTCGCAACGCGCCATCTTTATGCGGTGTCGCAAGGTCGTCAAGAGTGATCTGCTTTAACGTTCATTTTTTCCTGGCACCTCTCGTTTTAGTTGATTAATGCAGCTTTTTCGAAGGCCCCGCCTGTGGAAAATTAACAGTCTCCGGTTCTTCCAAGTGAAGAAATATTGGGTAATGCAGCTAAATTTTGAAGAATCTGGTAAAGAAACACAGGATTAATCAACCGTTAACCAGCCTAAATAAGGGACTTGGAAATATTAATCGAAACATCTTCTCTATTATGGATCAATACGACGTGCTTTGTTCGTGGCAGCCGTTTTGCTATGCCCGTCGAGCGGCGTGAGGAACCCTGACCACGTGCCGTCGACAACCGATCGGCAGGCGAGATTCCTCGCATTCTCGTCGGTCATCACGATGCGAAAATCGTTCAAGCGCTTGGCGCCCGGATGGCGACCGCGCAGGAGACGCTTGCGCTTTCCACCGGGCGCGACGAGGATGGACGATGGTCATTGCCCGATGTGCCGGACGCGCAGCCGCGACCAGCCAGGCGAGCCTGGCGCAGGCGGTTCAGCAAAAGGGCGATGGGTCCTCGTTTTGAATGTGGCAATAGGTTCCAGCTACAATGTCGACGGGGCCGCGTTCAGGCCAACTTCTTATGATCACTAAACTTCGTGCCGTTGCGGCAATGGGTGAGAAATGGATCAGATCCGACAGCCCGCCACACGGCCGGGTTTCACAAATGGGTTACATGTTTAACTATCTCGTCCCGTGGCGACAACAGATACCGATATTGACTGGCAGCCATAAAAAGCGCGCTCGGCTGACATATGCCGAAGGCGATTTCGCCGCGGTCTATGCAATGAGCGATGTCCACGGATGTTATAGCGAACTCGTCGAGGCGCATCGCCGCATCGAAGCGGATGCCGAACGCATTCCGGGGCCGAAACTCATTCTCCTGCTCGGCGATTATGTCGATCGCGGGCCGGATTCGAGCGCAGTGCTGGAATTCCTGAGCAAGCCGCCGCCGCCGGGATTTCAGCGTATCGCCCTGTGCGGCAATCACGATTCGGAGCTGGTGAAGCTCTATCGCAAGCCGACGCGCCTTCTGGAATGGCTTGGTTTTGCCGGGACGGAGACGCTGAATTCATATGGCATCGACATCGAGCATTTGCTGCAATCGGCGGCTGGAAACGAAATGATCGCCCGCGTCATCCACAACATGATACCGGAGCGGCATATCCAATTCCTGGAGTCGCTGCCGATCTTGCTGCAGATGGGAAGGGTCGTCTTTGTCCATGCGGGCGTCAGACCCGGCGTCGATCTCAAGAAACAAAAGGACAGCGACCTTATGTGGATCCGGCAGCCCTTTCTCGACGAAGGGCCGCAGCTTCCTGTGCTGGTGATCCACGGACACACTCCGGCGCGAATCCCGACATTCGGTCCGCAACGCATCGGAATCGACACCGCGGTTTCGGCGACGGGCCGCCTGACAGTGCTGACGATTAAAGGGACGCGCGTCGGAATCCTGTAGAAGAGGAGGGCGAGGTGTCGTCCGATAATCGGCGGTGTCCGACGATGCGCTTTGCTGGTTTACACCCATGTCATTGTCCCGGAGCCGCTGCAGACTTCCGCACGCCATGCATAAAAAACGCCGCGGACTTTATGTTCCGCGGCGTCAGGATGTTGGATCTCTGCAGACCTTATCAGGAGTTGGTCGTTTCCTGGAAGAGATTGGTGCCGATGCCGGTATAGGTGAAACCGTGTTTGTGGATCTCGTCGCTGCGGTAGATATTGCGCAGGTCGACCAGGACCGGAGCCCGCATCGACTGCTTCAGGCGATTGAAATCGAGCGCACGGAATTGGTTCCATTCGGTGACGATGACCAGCGCGTCCGCGCCAGCGGCTGCTTCATAGGGGCCGCTCGCATACTCGATGTTCTCGATGACCTTGCGGGCGTTATCCATGCCTTCGGGATCGTAGCCGACCACCTGGGCTCCATTGTCCTGCAGGGTCTGGATGATGGCGATTGCCGGGCTGTCGCGCATGTCGTCGGTGTTCGGCTTGAAGGTCAGGCCGAGAATCGCGATCTTCTTGCCGCGAATGTCGCCGCCGACCGCCGAAATCACCTTGCGTCCCATCGCCCGCTTGCGGTTGTCGTTGATCGAGATCGTCGTCTCGATGAGACGGACCGGCGCGTCGAAATCCTGCGCGGTCTTGGCCAGAGCCAGCGTGTCCTTGGGGAAGCACGAGCCGCCGTAACCCGGACCGGCGTGCAGGAACTTGGCGCCGATACGGCCGTCGAGACCGATGCCGCGCGAAACGTCCTGGACATTTGCATCAACCCGCTCACAGAGATCGGCGATCTCGTTGATGAAGGTAATCTTCATCGCGAGGAAGGCGTTGGCAGCATATTTGATCAGTTCGGAGGTGCGGCGGGAGGTGAAGACCAGCGGCGCCTGATTGAGATAAAGCGGACGATAGACTTCGGTCATGGCTTCGCGGGCCCGGTCGTCGTTCAGGCCGACGACGATGCGGTCGGGGCGCTTGAAATCTTCGATCGCCGCGCCCTCGCGGAGGAACTCGGGATTGGAAACGACAGCGACATCGGCTGTTGGATTGGTTTCGCGGATTATGCGCTCGACCTCATCCCCCGTGCCAACCGGCACCGTCGACTTGGTGACGACGACGGTGAAGCCTTCCACATAGGTGGCGATCTCGCGTGCAGCCGCATAGACGTAGGAGAGATCGGCATGGCCGTCGCCCCGGCGGGAGGGCGTGCCGACCGCGATGAACACGACGTCGGCGCCACGAACGCTTTCGCCGACATCCGTCGAAAAGGACAGGCGGCCGGTGCTGGTGTTTTCGGCGACCAGTTGATCGAGACCTGGCTCGTAAATCGGAATGCGGCCTTCGCGAAGGGCCTCGATCTTACTCAGATCCTTGTCGACGCAGATGACGTCGTGGCCGAAATCCGCAAAGCAAACGCCTGAAACGAGGCCGACATAGCCTGATCCAATCATCGTGATGCGCATATTTCCCTCAAATCATTAGAGTAGAACGTCATGCTGCGTCGCAGCATGGGCCCCGTCATACTGAATCTGGCCGAAAAGACAACATCGAAGATCGCCTGGTGGCCCAAATCGGAATTCCAACTCAGGGCGCTGCGACCCGCGCCGGCTGCCCTGTCGACAGCAAAAACATAGATTTGTGTGGAAGATATGACAAGTCGAGCCGCGCATCGGAGCGGCTCGACTTCAACCCGGAACGGGTGGATTTTATTATTTAGATGTAGGCATTGCGGCGGCTCAGGCACTTCACAGCCTTGCCGGACTTGCTCCAGCCGCGCCCGTTTTTACAGGCGATACCAGACGTAGGGGTCGGTATCCGATTGGATTTTGTCCCAGCGCAAATCGGTATCGCGCCAGTTCTTGATGCTGCTTTTCCTGTTGTCGAGCACCAGGTCGCCCTTGTCGGTTCTGACGACAAGAACGGCGTGCCCTTCGCCGGAGGGCGTGTACGCCGTCGCAATCCGCAAAGCGCGCGACGACCAGCCCATTGCCATCAGCCGGCTGCGCTTGGTCAGCGCAAAATCCTCACAGTCGCCGCTGCGGACATTCACCTTCCAGACATCACCGTTAAGTTCGTTGCGGGGATCGTTCCTGCCGATCATCGTACGGTTGACGGAGTTGTTCACATCCTTCAACTGCAGCATATCCTTGTCCGTCAGCGCGAGGACCGACAAACCATTGTTGTCGCGGCATTCGGCAGGGTTCTGGGCGCAGAACAGCACCTGGGCGAAAGGCGGGATGATCGTTCCTTTTTCAGAGATAAAGCTCACTGCCGAAGTGCTGGTCAGGCCGCGAGCGAAACCTGCGGGGCCGGCGGCAAATGCAGAGCAGGCATTCGCTGCTGTAAAAGCCAGCGCCAGAAGTGTAACGAACGTCTTCTTCATCTCTTAATCCCCTTTCAGGGCAACCGATTGAGATCAGGCTTGCCTTTTTTCTCAGTCAATGGCATGGCGGATTAGTGATCTGCCAAGTATTGGGCACAGAACGTCTGTCCCGTTTCTGCTGCTTGACGGAGCATAATCGGGGCTGGTCGCGATTGGCTTAAGCCTTTCGCGACAATTTTAAACGATGTGGAATTCTGTTGCACTTTAACACGCAAGCGTTTGATATGCAACTTATGTTAGTACGAGTATATTAACCGTAATGGTTGTATCTCTCTCGTTGCGCTGCTGGTGAGCGAACCAAATGTTATCCAAACTCATCAACGCGCAGGTCTTACGGGAGACGATCCTCTTTGCCTTCATTGGCCTGGTAATATTGACGCTCATTCCGTTCGGAAGCGTCACGCCGTTTCCTTTCGCCTTCGCGGCGATCGGGATGTTTGCCCTGGCCATTATTGCGGGACTGCTATTTGGAGAGCCGAGGCAGGCCGGATGGGTGTTCAGCATCGCGCTGTTTCTGCTGGTCGTGCTGACGGGGTGGACGTTCGTCCAGACAATCGAACTGCCAGCCAATTGGCTGGCAAACCCTGCCTGGAGCGCCGCGCGTGACTTGGCGGGCGTTCAATACGCGGCGATCTCCGTTGAGCCGGCCGACACGCTCGCCTCGATTCTCTGGGTGGCTCTGCCTTTCGTGACCTTCCTGACCGGACTGGTGTTGTGCGACACCGATCAACGGGCGCGGAGAGTTCTTGCCAGCCTGGGGCTCACGGCGGGCGCAATCGCGGTTTTCAGTCTTATGCAATTTTCGATGTTTCCCAACGTCCTGATTGTCATCGAAAAACACGCCTACCTCGACAGCCTGACGGCCGTGTTCGTCAACCGCAATACCGCCGCGACTTTTCTCGGGCTAGGGACGCTGCTCATGCTGACCCTGGTCAGGGACCTTGCCCGTTCCTATTTGAACCATCCGCCCGGCGAGCCCGGCCGAAACGTTCTTCTCTTGAGAGTGTGGATCTACATTCTGCTCTTGTGCGCATGTTTCACCGCGTTGATGCTGAGCCGATCACGCGCTGGGATATTCGCGACCTGTGTTGCCGCTCTCATCTACTTTCCCTGGCTCGTCATCTCCTGGAACAACTCCAGGCGCCATATGAGACCGACGCCAAGATGGCGGTCGATAGTGAAGCTTCTTTCGGCGATGACCTTCGTCCTCCTGTTGCTGAGCATGTTTGCCGGCCAGGCGATTTTGCGCGCGCAACAACGGCGTCTTGAGGATGACGATCGCTTTTGCATCCTGCCGGGCATCTGGCGTGCCATTTCGGATCACTGGCTGACGGGAACGGGTCTTGGCACTTTCCGCACCGTGTTTTCAGCCTATCGCGATCCGGCCTGCGGCATTTTCGGGATCTTCGATCGCGCCCATAATTTCTACCTGGAAGGATTTCTAGGCCTCGGGATTTTATTTCCGATCGCGGCGATCATTGCCTTCGCGGTGCTTGCCAGGGTGTTCTGGCGGGGGATCGCTCAACGGCGCCGCTTGAGACATTATGTTCTTCTTGGACTGGCGGCGACGGTTTTGGTCGCCCTTCATGCCGCGGTGGATTTTTCGCTGCAGATTCCAGGCTTTGCGGTATTTTTCGCCGCTTTCCTCAGTGCCGTTGTCACCATCAGCCTTGGACGTAACGGCGGCGAAGCGGAACGGCAATATGTGCGGCCGGCCAGCGGTCGATGATTGAACAGATGGTTTCGTGAAGGTTTTTCGAAAATGCCGATTGTGGGGTAACGCGCTGTTGACTCTGAAACGCAAGAGATTTTATAGCGGGGGCAGCCTTCAGGGCGTTGCCGGCAAAAGAGAAGCCGGATTGCAGCGTATTCGCTTGGTGAAGGGCTTGGCGTTGCCAGCCTGCCACAGTTAGAGAAATGTTAATCCGCCTACAGTGATTATTGGTCAGGGATTGTCTTGTATTTTGTAAGATTGCGAGGCAGTAGCTTCAGGGGCGTCAACACAGGTTATTCTATGGGTTGTTTTCCTATCGGTAGTACACGCGTCGCCATTGTTGTAGCGCTAACGACTATATTGGCAAGCTGCACGTCGTTGCCAAGATCCGGTCCCGATCACAAAGATGTTGATCGAGGCGCGGCAGTGAAGGTCACAACGAAGGAGCGTCGCGTCGGTATCGACTACGCCTTGGTTGATCTCAGCAAGAACGTCCTGCCATATTTCTCCTCTCCGCAGCCGACCTCCTTCAAGGGATTTGGCGGTGGTCGCGGCGGGGCGCCTGAAATTCCGCTTGGTTATGGCGACGTCGTCCAGGTTGCTATCTTCGAAGCTCAGTCCGGCGGGTTGTTCATTCCGTCGGATGCCGGCAGCCGACCCGGCAATTACATCTCTCTGCCGGAGCAGACCATCGATAGAAACGGAACGATCACGATCCCCTATGCTGGTCGCGTTCCGGCCGCAGGTCGCCTCAAGGAGACCGTGGAGCAGGACGTCGAAGATCGGCTGGCCAGCCGCGCGATCGAGCCGCAGGTGGTTATTACGACAACGACCAGCCGCTCCAGTCAGGTGGCCGTGCTCGGTGACGTTAACAGTCCTCAGCGCGTCACGATCAGCCCGGCCGGTGAGCGCGTTCTCGATGTCATTTCCGCTGCAGGCGGTTTGACGACCAACAATATCGAAACGAATGTGACGCTGCAGCGCCGCGGCAAGACAGCAACCGTCGCTTACAACACGCTGTTGAAAAACCCGGCGGAGAATATCTATGTCGCGCCGGATGATACGATCTCGGTCGATCATGAGCGCCGTACCTATCTTGCGCTCGGCGCCGCCGGCGTCAGCGGCCGCTTCGATTTCGAGGAGTCAGACCTCACCCTTGGAGAGGCTATCGCCAAGGCGGGTGGCCTGCGCGACGACCGCGCGGATCCGGCTCAGATCCTGCTTTATCGCCTTGTCCCCAAGAAGACGGTTGCCGCGATGCATGTCGATACGACCAGGTTTGCGGGCGATACGGTTCCGGTGATCGTTCGCGCCAATCTTCGCGATCCGGCGACCTTGTTTGCTGTTCAGCAATTCAAGATGGAAGACAAGGACGTTATCTATATCTCCAATTCGGACTCTGTTGAATTGGTCAAGTTCCTTGACATCGTAAACTCGGTATCGTCCACTGTCGCCGGCGTGTCGCATGACGTGAACGATACTCGCAACGCAGTGCGCAATCTCGGACGTTGATTGAAATGGGCGGGCCGGCGGCGATCGTTAGTGATCGAGGCCGGCGGCCTATCGGCTAGCGGATTTGATGAAGGAAATTGTGGGTATGGCAAGGTCAGCTGTTTATCGTCGGCTTGCTTATAGCGGAATTATCATCGCGGCTTTTGCCGGCATGACTTCAAGCGCTCTTGCGGCTGCTTGCCTGGGGCCGGCAAATCTAACGCCGGTCGACATCAGCGGATTTACGGCCAATCCCGCCGTGCTGCTCGACATGTCCGATCCATTGGTTTTGTCATCGCGTGTACGCGCATTGGTCGGAAGCAGCGACGACGCCCTGTCGCCGGTGATCGAGCAGGCCAAGAAGGCCAATGCCGCCCAGATGGCGGCGATCGGCGCCGGTCTTGGACGGGCGGCCAACAGCTGCCAGGTCTCGGACCCGCAATTCAAGCTCGCGATCGAAAAAGCGGTCGCCGAGGCGGCCACTGCCGATCCTAACCTTGCGCCGCTGCTGGCGGCCTTTGCGAAGGTTCTCGCTGAAGGCGGCACAGCGGCACTCGGTCCGGGCGCAAGCGCGGCTGCGGCAGCATCGGGTATCGGCAATGACGGATCGATCGGCCGCACCGGTCCCGGGGCGGATGACGGTACGCCGTTTGAGGGCAGCGCCACAACTGCCGGCACGCTGCAGGTTTCGACTGCGGGGGACGGCGATAGTTCGTCGACCTCAACGACGACACTGATCAGCACGGGCGGGGCAGGGCAGTCGTCAACCGACCCGACGCAATCGACGAGTCAGAGTGTGCCCGTCACACAATAGCTGGATTTGCCTGTAGATCTTAGCGCTTGACGCCTTTGTTGGAGATCGAAATTGCTGTCGCCAGATAAACTTACGCCGCGTATCGACCCCTCCCGCGATACGGGAAACGAAGCTGATTTCATCGATTTCGACAAGCTCATTGCCATTGCTCGCCGGCAGTGGCGGATCGTTGCGGCTTGTGCTTTCGCCTTTGCCATTCTCGGCATCGTCTATGTTCTCACGTCCGTTCCGGTTTACACGGCCGACACGAGCGTGCTGATCGACCGCAGCGACAATCAGGTCATCAATCAGCTCGCCGCGTTCGGCCAGCTGGACGACGACGAAGGCACCGTTCTCAGCCAGGTCGAGCTGTTGAAGTCGGACACGATCGCCTACGCGGTCGTCGACAAGCTGAAATTGGTCGATGACCCGGTATTCAACGCACCGAAGAACTCGCTTTTTTCTGTCGCGACGCTGAAATCCCTGATGAATTTTCGTTCCTGGTTTGCCGATGACGCGGCTGTCGCGCCCGACCCGCAAGCGAAACGGAGAGCGGCCGCAGAAACGGTCGCGGGCAATATCGATGTCGAACGCGTGGGCAAATCCTACGTTCTCGATGTCAGCTACACCTCGCAATCGCCGGACCTAGCGCGTGAAATCGCAGCCGCGATCGCCGACGTTTACATGGTCGACAAGCTCAATTCCAAATATGAGGCGACACGCCGGGCCGGCGAGTGGCTGCAGGAGCGTATCGAAGAGCTTCGGCAACAGGCGCTGGACACCGACCTCGCGGTGCAGAAATTCCGCAGCGAGCATGGGCTTGTCGAGTCAGGATCCGGCACGCTGCTCAGCGAACAGCAGCTCTCCGAGCTCAACAGCCAGTTGATCACCGCCCAGGCCGCGACGGCCCAGGCCGAGGCGAAATACGCCCGCATCAAGTCGATCATCCAGGCCAAGCAGACCGATGCGATCGTGACCGACGTGCTCGACAGCTCGATTTCGAACGATCTTCGCAAGAAATATCTGGAAGCGTCGAAGCTGGAGGCCGAGATCGAGGCACGGCTGGGTCCGGACCACGTCCAGGCCGTCCGGCTGCGCGCCGAAATGGCCGAATATGAACGGCTGATGTTCGACGAACTCAATCGTATCGCCGAGAGCTACCAGAGCGAGCTGCAGGTTGCGCAATCGCGCGAGAAATCGCTGCGCGACAGCGTTGACCAGGCAACGGGCGTGGCCGCAACGGCGGGCGAGACGCAGGTTCAGCTTCGTGAGCTCGAGCGGACGCGCGATACCTATAAGAATCTCTATCAGAACTTCCTGACGCGATATCAGGAGGCAATCCAGCAGCAGAGCTTCCCAATTACCGCCGCACGTATCATCACAATCGCGGAGACGCCGACGAAGCCGAGCGCGCCGAAGAGAAGCCTCGTTGTCGCTTTTGCCATGTTCCTGGGATGTGCATTCGGTAGCGGCATCGGCGCTTTCCGCGAATTCCGCGATCGCTTCTTCCGCACCGGTGACGATGTCAAGGACATGCTCGACGTCGAGTCTCTCGGTGTCATGCCGCTGATCGAGAACAACGTCGAGGATCCGACCCTCGTCGATCCGGGCAATCCGCGCAGCATCGCCAGGGGCGGCAAGACGACGACCTATGTCGAGGAGCATCCGCTTTCGGCATTCGCCGAGACGCTTCGAAGCGCGAAGATCGCCATCGATATCAGCGCGGCCGATCAGCGCTGCAAGGTCATCGGCGTCGTGTCGAGCCTGCCGGGCGAGGGCAAGTCGACGACAGCCATCAACTTTGCCAAGCTCTTGGCAATGCAGGGCGCGCGTTGCCTGCTGATCGACGGCGATATGCGAAATCCCGGAGCGACCCGGGCGATCGGCCGCCATGCCGAAGCCGGCTTGCTTGAAGCAATCGTCGACAACCGCCCGCTCAAGGATCTTATTCTTCTCGATCCCAAAACGAAGCTTGCATTCCTGCCAACGGTGGCGCGATATCGCGTTCCGCACTCTTCGGAGTTGCTGGCCTCGCGTGGCATGGATCAGCTGCTTGAAATGGCGCGCCAGAGCTTCGATTACATTATCGTCGACTTGCCGCCGCTCGCTCCTGTCGTCGACGCGCGCGCCATTAACCCGAAGCTCGATGCCGTCGTATTCGTGATCGAGTGGGGCAAAACCTCGCGCAAGGTGGTTCAATCGACTCTGTTGTCCGAGCCGGATCTCTACACCAAATGCGTCGGCGCGATATTGACCAAGGTCGATCCGTCGCAGATGAAGCTCTACCGGACATTCGGCTCCAGCGAATATTACTATAAGCGTTATTCGCGATACTATACCGAGTGATGCTCGCCGGTCGGCTTCTTTCACCTGCAAGGATCGTTTTCCTTATCGTCACCGCGGTCTTCGCGGTGCTGGCCGGCCGAGAACTGTATGCTTCGATCAGAACCGCCAGCATCTCGATCGTTGCCGAAAGGATCGAGCGCGGCGACACCGTCACGGATGACATCGCGGCCAGATATGCGGCGCGCGCCATCGCCGTGGTTGACGGACATTATTGCCGATCGGACATTGTCGCCGCCGGGGTCACGCTGGTTCTGGCGCAGCTCGATCGGCAGAATGTCAATATCAACTACGACGCCTGGGTTGCCGCGGCCTCGAATGCCCGCCGCTACCTCCAATATGCGCTCTCCTGCATGCCGACCAACAGCAATTTCTGGCTTCGTCTCGCCGCCGTTCAGTCGACAATTGCCGAAGAGCCGCTTGCGATTGCAGAAATGATGAAACGTTCGGTCGCTCTCGCGCCCTATGATGAGTCGATCGTTTTGACCCGGTTTTATTTCTGGAACGATTTCACCGATGCAACACTTTCGGCGGCCAGCAGCGCCGTTGACGGCGATCTGACGACGATGTTGAAACTCGGCGACCGCTGCAGGGTCAATGCCACCATGAAAGCCATCAGCCCGCAGCTCCGTCCGGTCTTCGATCGGATCTGGGCAAGTGTCGGGGAAGGGGCGACGGCGCGGTTTCGGCAGCGCTGCAGCCGGTGATTACGGCTGCAAAGCTTCGGCAATCAAAGTCGGCGCCTTGAAGCGGTCTGTGGCCCATGACTGAAGAAGCTGGGTGACACGGTATCAGCTTTCGTCGCCATCGAGGCGACAACGCCCGCTGCTTGTGCCGCGGGCGTTGTTTCTTGATGGTTGTCGATGATCAGACTTCGACGCCGCCGGAAACGACGTCGGTGCCGGTAATGTTGAGCGTCAGAATGCCGGCGTCCGTGTGGCCTTGGCCATCGGAGATCTTGTAGTACTGGACGGTTTCGGTGACGTGATCGCCGGGCGCAATATCCTGCGTCAGCTCATAGGTGAACTCGCCATTCGCCTTGACGTGGAACGTGCCATAGGTGCCGAGAATATCGGTAATGGCGCCGCTATTGCCGTTGACGTTCGTGCCGTCGAACTGGCGGAGGAAAAGCTGACCATTGTCGCCCGGAATGTCGTTGGCCAGCGCGTTGCCGCTGATCAGATCGCCTTCGCTGAAGCTATAATGGTCGTCGACCGCGACCGGCTTGACCTGGGTTACGCCCTGAATGTTGAGGGTGAACAGGCCCATATCGGTGTGGCCGGCGCCGTCGGAGATTTTGTAGGAAACCTTCTCCTGAAGCAGCTCGCCGTTGGCGAAGCCGATCTTGGCGGCATCGCTCAGCACATAGGTGTAGCTGCCGTCGGCCTTGACGTAGAAGGTGCCGTAATCACCCTGGATCGTGGTGACCTGGCCGGGCTGTTTGGCGCCGACGCTCTGTTGGTCGAAGGCGCGCAGAAAAAGATTGCCGTCAGATGTATCGTTGCTGAGCAGGTTACCCGAAATAACATCGGTTTCCAGAAATGTTGCAGTATCGTCGGTTGCGTGAATAGCCATGTGCCTCTCTCCTTCAAATTGATCTCCGCCGGTCATCTTTGACTTCAGCGGGCTGCCCGATTAAGTATATCTTAATACAGGGAGTCAAGCGTATGGTTAACAACTGATTCACCTTTATAGGTGTATTTTATCAATAATGACACACGTACAATGCGCATAACGCAATGAAAGACTTAGATAATGTTGCTTTAACAATAAGTGATTGTCTCGAGTTGTCATATTGCGGTGCCGCTTTCTTCTCGCTGAAAGAATCGTTATTCAGGATCAAGGGTAGTTAAAACGGATGATGCTTTATTCTGTTGTGCAGGCAGCGTGTAATCACTTTGGATTATGGATTATTTCTGCAAGTTCCGGCGGAGATTCCCGGAGGCAATGCCTGTCATATTACCATCATACAGGGATTTTCCGTGAGCGCTGTCCTCGCGCGGCGTAGGTCAGCCGAAGTCCTGCTTGCTCGGGATCCGAGCTTGGCAACTGCATCCGGCCCAGTAAGCCGGCTTGCCGCGGTGAGGCTGCAACCTTGTCGCGATGAAGTATAATTGGTACACCAAGCTGTTTATATTGATGGCGCAAGAATTATTGCCAGATATCACGCATTTTAGTGTTTCATTTTAGCAGCCGGAGAGAGGTCGGCGGTTAGAAGATTTTCCATTACCTTGGGAGATCGCAGCATGACCGTCTATTACGTGAATTCACTAACAGGATCCGACAGTAACAACGGAACCGGTGAGAGTTCAGCCTTCGCGACTTTGGCTGCTGTTGAAGCCCTGAGGTTAAATCCGGGCGATAGCGTGCTGCTTGCCGCCGGAAGCGTGTTTAACGAACAGTTCGACCTGAAATACTCCGGCAGCGTCAGCGCTCCGATCACCATCGGCAGCTATGGCATTGGTGAGGCGCCGGTCATTCGCAGCAGCAATGACGGGATCCACGGCTCCAAGGCGTCGAATATCATCATCGAGAACATCAAGATCGCCGATACCGGCGCCAACGCGATCTATGCCGGCAATGTCTCGAACTGGACCGTGCGCAATGTCGAAGTGTCGAATACCGGCCTTTCCGGGAAGCCGGGGTCGGTCAGCTTCCAGAGCAGCCAGAACATCACCATCGAGAACAGCACATTGACCGGCGTGCATTCCGACGGCATCTGGATGGACAAGGTCAAGGGCGTGACCCTCGTCAACAATACGGTCACCAACAGCCAGGGCAGCGCTGCCGACGCCATCCAGCTCAACGACAGCAGCAATATCCTGGTCAAGGACAACCATCTGGAGCAGACCGAAACCAACAGCGCCAAGGGTGTGCTGGTGCTGATCCGGGCGCAGAACGCCGTGGTCGAGGGCAATACGCTGGTGGGCGGCGGCTTCGGGCTAAGTGCGCAGGCGGGCACGAACATCGCCATCCACGACAATGACATCTCGGGATATGGCGGCTACAGCTGGTCCTACGGCATCGGCCTCGGCGATCAGGGCAACGCGATAAACTACGATATCAGCGGCAATTATCTGCACGGGGGCGTTTACGGCGTGCTGATCAGTGCGATCGGTAATCCCGCCTATATCCGCGAGAATATCGTCATCCATGACAATGTTTTCGACGATCTGTCGTCGTCGGCGCTGAAGGTCGACAAGCCGGCATCGGGCTCCTTCTACGACAATATCATCGACAGCGCCGTGCAGACGCTGACGATGCCCGCCACAATCGCCGCCCAGAACACGTTCACCATGGGCGAAAGCAAGACGCTCGAGCAAGCGCAGGCCGCAATCGACAGCGCCGCCGGCAGTACGACCGGCGATACGCAGGTCAGCTCTCCTGCGCCTGTCACGGAACCGCTGGTCGCCACCCCGCCAGCCGCCATCCAAAAGATTGTCGCCGTCCATGACAGCCTGAAGATCACGGAAGATACCGGCAGCGCCTTTCACGGCAACCTGCTTGAGAACGACCGTGCGAGCAACGGCACGATACTGCTTCGCCGGTTCGGCGACAGCGCGGTCGACAAGCACGGGCTGACGCTGACCGGGAAATACGGCGTCATTCACGTGGAGAAGGATGGCGATTACAGTTACACGGTCGATGCCGCCAAACTCGTCGGCCTCAGCGGCAAGGTCAGCGAATCCTTCCTATACAAGATCTCCGATGGCGCCTCCCATATTGACGCCGACAGCTTGAGCGTCTCCATCAATGTCGACACATTCCACAGCAGCCAGAGCTCGCACTTGCTTTCCTGAGGTTGAGGCGGCCCCGGCATGTCCCCGCCGAGGCCGCTCGATTGCCGTCCAAGTTGGGACGGGTTCCGTCTGCCGGACCGATGAGAGCGGCAAAATGTTCCGCCATGGCCAGATAAATCGAACTATAGATTGCATTTATAGTTAACATGGTAGTAGATACCGAAGCTAACGCGCCACGCTTTCGCCGCTTTGGACCCTTATTGGGCGACTTGCGCTTTTCACTTGCTTGCGACGGCATGTTTATCGTACCGTTAAAGTTAGGGCCTCTGAAATTGTTCGTGATAAATTTGTATTTTCGGTCACGTTTCGGTGGGATTCATGTAGTAGTGTAGGAGCGTGCCAACGGGTTCGGCGAGGGTGCCGAGTCCGAGGGCAGCCATGTCAATGATCGGGCCTGAGGGGCCTGCAACTGCAGTGCGGACCGGCGTATTCGCTGCGTCCGCGTGCGGCAGGAGAGGATTGCTTCGTGTTTCAGAGTTCAACAGCTGACGTCAATGAACCGTCCAAAGCCTTGCGGAAATGCAAAAGCGGGCTGATCTTCATTGGCATAGCCAGCGCGCTTATCAATATCCTCTACCTTACAAGTTCATTTTTTATGCTTGAGGTGTATGACAGGGTTATTCCCAGCAAAAGCATACCGACGCTCGCCGCGCTGGCGATTCTTGCGTTAACGCTTTACGCCTTTCAGGGAGCCTTTGAGGTTCTCAGGAGCAGAATGCTCGTTCGTGTTGCCGGTGCGCTCGACGAGATGATGAACGGGCGGGTGTTTCGGGCGCTCATCAAGGCGCCGCTGAAGGTCAAGATCGGCGGCGACGGGCTGCAGCCCCTTCGCGATTTCGATCAGATCAGAACCTTCCTGTCCGGCATGGGTCCGACGGCGATGTTCGATCTGCCCTGGCTTCCCTTCTATATCGTCATCTGTTTCCTGTTCCATCCGGCGATCGGATATATCGCCATCGGCGGATCGCTGGTGCTCGCCATCCTGACTTTCCTGACCAACCAGGGTACGCGTACACTCTCTAAGCAGCAGTCGGAAGCCGCCAATATGCGCAACGCTTTTGCGCAGAGCTCGATCCGCAACTCCGAGGTCATCCACGCCATGGGCATGGCAGGTACCATGGCCGAGATCTGGGATCGCAGGAACGGCGAGTACCGGCAAATCACCCGGCAGGCATCGGATGTCGGGAACGGATATGCGACGCTGTCGAAGATTTTCCGTATCGCTCTGCAATCGGGAACGTTGGCGACCGGCGCCATCCTCGTCATTCAGGGGCAGGCCTCTTCGGGCATCATCATCGCCGGCTCGATCCTGACATCCCGGGCTCTGGCGCCTGTGGAAGCGGCGATCGGAAATTGGCGCGGTTTCGTGTCCGCCCAGCAGAGCTGGGGCCGGCTGTCGAATCTGCTGAAGACAATTCCGGAGATCCCGGCTCCGCTGACGCTTGCGGCGCCTTCCAAGCAGGTCACGGTCGAGGGTGTGGCCAGCGGACCGCCGTCCGGCCAGCGGCTGGTCATTTCCGATGTCAGCTTCGGTCTGCGCGCAGGCAGCGCGCTCGGCGTCATCGGCTACAGCGCCTCGGGCAAGTCGTCGCTGGCGCGGGCGATGATGGGCATCTGGCCGACGGTGAGGGGCTCCATTCGCCTAGATGGCGCGGCACTCGACCAGTGGGACGGCGACGCCCTTGGCCGCCATATCGGTTACCTCCCGCAGGACGTGGAGCTTTTCTCCGGCACCGTCGCGCAGAATATCTGCCGCTTCGCCAAGGAGATGTCGCCGGAGGCCGTGGTTGCGGCGGCGAGGGCTGCGCGCGTTCATGATCTCATCCTGCGTCTGCCGAACGGTTACGAGACCGAAATCGGCGAGGGCGGTGCGGCGCTTTCGGCCGGTCAGAGACAGCGTATCGCCCTTGCGAGAGCGCTTTACGGCGAGCCGTTCCTGGTCGTGCTCGACGAGCCGAATTCCAATCTCGATGAGGAAGGCGAGCGGGCGCTGAGCGCTGCGATCATGAGCGTGCGGGCACGCGGCGGCATCGTCGTCGTCATCGCGCATCGCTCCGGCGTTCTCGCCGTATGCGACTTCGTGCTGATGATGCAGGAGGGCAGAATGATCGCATTCGGCCCCAAGGAAGAAGTTCTGGCGCGGGTCAGCCGGCCTGAGGCGACGCGCACTTCGATTTCGGAACGCGTGGCTCAGCTCAAGGTCGTGGTCGAAGGTAATGCGGCCGAATAGGCCGGAAGGACGATGATGAGCAAAATCACCAATGAATCAAAGCGGTCCCTCAACCGTCACGTCGCCGTTGTCGGCGCACTGTCTCTCGCGCTGGTGTGCGGCATAGGCGGTTGGGCGGCGACGACCGAGCTTTCCAGCGCCGTCATCGGCGAAGGCGTGGTCATCGTCGACGGCGACGTCAAGAAGATCCAACATCCCACGGGCGGCATTGTGTCGAAACTCCTGGTCGCCGAAAACGACCATGTGTCGGCTGGACAGGTGTTGATACGGCTCGATGGAACGACGACGAAAGCGCAGCTCTCGATCGTCGAAAGCACGCTGGCGCAGCTTTATGCGCGTCGTGCCCGTCTCAAGGCTGAACGGATCGGCGCCGATTCGTTCAAGGTCGAGGAAAACATCAGCGATCTGATGACATCCAGCGCTGCCGCATCCAACAAGGCGGCGTCCAGAAATGCCGCACAGGATCTTCTCGACGGCGAACAGAAATTGTTTGACAGCCGCAGGTCGGCGCTCGTCGGAATGAAGAGCCAGTTGGCGTCGCGCAAGGATCAGCTGGCCGAGCAGATCAAGGGTCTGGTCGTTCAGATCAACGCCACCAATGATTCCCTCAGCCTGATCGAACAGGAACTGGAAGGCGTCGATGCGCTCTACAAGAAGGGACTGGTCACACTTCAGCGATTGAATGCGCTCAAGCGTGCACGCGCCGACCTTCAGGGCAATAGCGGTCAGGAAATCGCCGCAAAGGCGGAGGCCGAAGGCAAGGCGATCGAAATCGATCGCCAGTCGATCCAGCTGGACGAGGATCGCCGTTCGGAGATTGCCAAGGAACTGACCGATGTCGAGGCGAAGATCGCCGAAAATGAAGAGCGCCGTGAAACCGCGCTCGATCAGCTCCGCCGTCTCGATATCACCGCGCCATTGAGCGGCAGGGTCCACGAACTTGCCGTTCATACGATCAACGGCGTCATTGAGCCGGGCCAGACGCTGATGCTCGTCGTTCCCGAAAACGACGATCTGACCGTCCAGGCGAAGGTCGCCACCCGCGATATCGACCAGCTCCATGTCGGGCAATCCGTCGATGTGCGTTTCAGCGCCTTTGATCAGCGCACGACGCCGGACGTGCGGGCGGTGATCACCTCGATTGCGCCCGATACCGTCAAGGATGAGCGAACCGGGATCAGCTACTATCCCCTGCGCGTCAAGCCGGAGGCGCAAAGTATCGCGAAGCTGAAGTCGATCAAGCTTTATCCCGGCATGCCGGCCGAGGTCTTTATCAAGATTGCCGATCGTACCGTCATCTCCTATCTCACCAAGCCGCTGACCGATCAGATGCAGCACGTCTTCCGTGAGGAATGATCGGCGGCTTCCGCGCGCCGCTGCTGCATAACGCAGCCGCTGAGGTCAGCTTTGCCCATTCGGCTGGGGCAAAGCTTGCCTTGGCGCCATCCCGGCGCGTGACGGATAGCTCCCGCCGCGATAGGGTCTCTTCATGATATGTTTGCGGCTTTGGCGAGCGGTGCCGACGGAGAGGCGACTGGCATGGGCGTGGGTTCTGCTTTTGGCCTGCCTCGTCATGGTTTCATCGACCGGGGAGAGTGATGCCGAGGACCTTCCGCCGGTGAAAATCGTGGCTTTCGGAACATCGCTGACGGCGCGCGGGGGATGGCAGGCCGGACTGGAGGCAAAGCTTGCCGCCTGCCTGCAGAGACCGGTCAGGGTCGACAGCGTCGCCAAGAGCGGCGAGACGTCGGCCTGGGCTTTGAGCCAGCTGGACCGCGTCGTTGCCGAAGAGCCGGATATCATTCTGATCGAGCTCTACGCCAATGACGCAACATTGCACCGGCTCGTGTCGCTGGCGCAAAGCCGGAAGAATATCGGCGACATTCTCGATCAGCTTCATCGGCGCCTGCCGCGCGCGCGGATCATCCTCATGGCGATGAACCCGTTTTCGGGACTGCGGGGACTGATCCGTCCCTTCGTCGGCAGTTATATCTCGGCCCATCAGGCGGAGGCACAGAAGCGCGGTTTGGAGTTCGTCGACAACCGGCCGGGCTGGGAGCGCCTAAGCGCGGACGATCGGGCCGCCGCAATTCCCGACGGCGCGCATCCGCGGCCGGAAGCTGCTACGAGGATCATCGTGCCAGCACTCCTCGGACACATTGCCGGCCGCGATTGCGGAGAATGAATCTCCGCCTTCCCAACGGCGTCTGCGGCCGGTCGCGGGCTCAGCCTGCCGCGAGATAACCCTTCAAATAGTTGACCAGCGACGTCCGGCCGACATCGGACGGATCTTCATGAGAGGGACTGCTGAGGTCCTGCAGGAGATAATCTTTCAGTTCGTCATCGTCATGCGCGACATAGATGCCCGGCCGGTCGACGAGCTGGCTGACGGTCGCCAGCTGATGATCGTTTCGGTGTTCACCAAGGGCTGCCTTGCGGGGAACGAGGATAATCGGCTTGCCGAAACGTTTCGCCGTGAGCACGGTGCCGATGCCCGCGTGAGAAACGATGACGCTCGCCTCGCGAAACATCCTGTCGAAGTCGGCAGGTTCGATATTCTTGATCCATTTCATGTTCTCAGGCGTGTAGGTGCCTTTGCCGATCTGCGCCAGAACCGGCCTGGGCAACTCTTTGGCGAAGGCATCGACCGCCTTGACGAGGCGGTCGAACGGCAGCTGGGTTCCGACGGTGACCAGGATCAAAGGACAGCTCCTGCGTAATGCGGGCCGTCCGGCCGCGACAGATGTTGCCATTGCGTGAGCCAGAGCGTGGCAATATGGCCGGCCAGTTTCCCCGAAAGGGACAGTTTCTCGACATTGGCGACGCTATCGATCCAGATCGTGCGCTTGCCTGTCAATTTGCCGGCAAGCAGGCAAAAAAGCCCGGGCGCGGCACCAGTGGAGATGATGACGTCAGGCCTGTGCCTGATGACTATGGCGAAAGCGCTGAAAAAACACCGGATCGACATGGTGATCGAATCGCGGCTGCAATCGGGAAGGACCAGTCCGTCCCGAATGTCGTATTTGGAAAGCAGTCCCGGGATGGTGGTAGCAAAAATGATGTCGCAGCCCTCGAAGGCGCTGCGCATGGTCATCAGCTGTTCCCAATGGCCGCCCCCTGACGACGCAGCGAGAACCTTCAATTTTTTCTCAGCCATAGACAGGCTTCTCCTATGTTTGACCGATGATTAGAGGCAAGACCATTCCACCGAAACCGTGGCTGTAGCACGGCAGTTTAATCGAATTCTAACATCATTGGCCGGCAGGTCGAGCGCATGGGTCGGGAAAATCTCAATTCGGGGCAGTGGCTCACCTGACATACTTATAAACGGATCCCGCCATCGGCACTGCCTGAAGCGCCATCTTGGCCAAAATCGGCAATAATGTTCCTGATATCATCAATATAGCGATCATGAATGCAAACCATGGCCCGTGATAGGGCAGGATCTTCACATAGACACCCTTGGCTATTCCAATGAAGATCGTATTGAGCAGATAGATCACCATCGAATTCTGGCCGAACCAGAGAAGGATCTTGTCGTTTTCGAAAATCGGCAATCTGACCAGAGCATGCAGGAACGGGATCGACGCCGCCCCACATAGAAGAAGCCAATAGGGGAAGCTCCGGCCGATATAAAGCGCGGCCGCGAAAACGATCAGCCAGACGACGATATATTTGGAGAATATATTGAGCGCGTAGGCGGAGTATTTGCAGCTCAGCATGCCGGCGGCGAAGAATACGAAATAGCTTAGAATTCGCGCGACATAAAACCTCTCCGAAGCGGGGATGAAGTAGATCGCCAGCGAGAACAGGAAAAGGATGCCGATCTGCCGGCCGCTCAGCCGCCACAGGATGGGTGTCAGCACCGAATAGACGAAAAGCACCAGAAGGTACCAGATCGAAATGGTCGGGTTGTTCGGGCTGTTCGAAATTACCGCCCATGGCCCCTGCCAGAAGCCGCTGACGCCATCGTCGACGTGAATGAACATCTCGGCGAACTGCTTGCCGAAGACGTTGATCAGGCACATCACGATAAACGGGATCAGCAGCCGGTCAAACCGCTTGGCGAAGAACGCGCCGAAGTTCCGGTCAAGCGCGTTGTGCGCGCCGGTGAAAAAGAACACGAAGCCGCTGAGATACATGAAGAAGGGCATGTGGAACGTGTAGATCGCCGCTTTCGTCGCCTGGTACCATGCCTGTTCGCCAAGCGTGCCCTGCATGACGAGGTGGCCGTAGACGACCAGCAGGATGCCGAGGCCTTTGCCGCGCTCGATATCCAGCAACTTTTCGCGTTCGACGCTGACCGTGGCTCTCTTCGATTCCGGCACGGCCATTGGGGCGCTGGTCATTGCCTACTCTCCTGAAACGGGTTGTGAATGGTCGAATCTCCGCCGCCCGGCCGATCTTCTCGAGAGAAGCCGCCGCCGACGCGGCGGGACAATGGGTTCCGTCGTCATGGGCAAGACGGAGACGAGGACCGGCCATAGACCGATCGGCGCGAGCATCATTCCCGCTTCGGTCATCGCGCCGATCATGACAAGAAGGATCAGGGCGACCTCTTTCGCCTGGACGGTCTGAAGCTGATGGCTCTTGTAGACCGCGGCAATCTTCTTGAAGATCCGCGTCAACAGGAAAGCGATCCAGCAGAGAAAGCCCGGAATACCGATGTTGAGACAAATCTCGAGGTAGGTGTTGTGCAGCGAGCGGACGGTGTGGCCGAGACGGACATATTCCTCGACAATGTCGGCCTGCCGGAACGTGGCGAAGCCATAGCCGAAGATCGGCCTGTCGTAGATCAGCGGGATCACCTGTTCCCAGATATCGGAGCGGCCCGACAGCGTCAGGTCCTTGCCGAAAGCTTCCGCGACGGCTTGGGCGACGCCGAGATAGGCGATCGATCCGGCGACGCCGATGAGGAGGCAGAGGAAGAGCACGATGAAAGCGCGGGCCATGCTGTGCCTGACGCTTTCCATCATCTTCAGGCCGAAAATCGTCGCGAGACCGATCGCCACCATGACGACGGCCGTCGACGACAAGGAGACCACGACAAGGAGCAGGGTCAGCAGGATGGCGAAGCTTCTCAGCAAGCCGCTGTAGCGCAGCCTGGGGGAGGGCAGGCGATGGGAAATAAGCACGATAAAGCAGATCGCGCAGAACTGTCCCATTGTATTCTTGTGATAAAACAGCCCCTTCACGGCGCCAGCCAGCGAGCCGCCCATGATCCCGAAACGCGGGAAGGCGGCCGTATAGAGGACATTTGCGAAGGCGGAGAAAACGGCAAAATTGGCAAGGAGACGTAGGGTTTCCTCGTTGCCGTAGCGCAGTCGAAAGAGCAGGGGACCGAGCGCCAGCAGACCGACGGCCGCGGCGCCGCGAACGGAGGCGCCGAAATCGAGCGAACCGGCGAATGACACTACGATCGCAAAGATCACGGCACAGACAAGGGGTGAAATGCCGCGGAAAAAGGCGAGGAAGCGGTTCGGTTCAAGAAGACAATAAAGGCCGATCAACGGGATCAGCGAATAAAGCATCAGCTTCTGAGGAAGCGGATCAACAGACACGCCTTCGTCGAAATTCGCAGGATAACCATACCACATGCCGGTGGCCCGGAGCAGTGCGAGGTAGAATATGCCCGTCAGGAGCAGACGGACGAGCGTCTCCTTTTTTATGCCGTGGCGCGGCCGTGCGCGGGTGGCCGGCCGCAGGCCGATATCTCCGTCTCGAACATAGGTAGGGCTGACACTCATCCGAGGACGCTCCTGCAAACAGTATCAGAGGGCGGCATTGGGCTTATATTCCTGGTATGCATGTCCGAGGATGCCGTTGACCATGCCGGCGCCGCGCAGCACGTGGGTGAGCGCCCGCATGCCCCAATAGGGTGAAATCACGATTGCCGGCAGCATGGCCAGCCCGAGCATCACTCTCGAGGCGCCATAGGCGGCGCGATAGAGCCGGCGCTTGAGATTGCCGTGC
This sequence comes from Rhizobium sophoriradicis, assembly GCF_003939025.1. Taxonomy (GTDB): domain Bacteria; phylum Pseudomonadota; class Alphaproteobacteria; order Rhizobiales; family Rhizobiaceae; genus Rhizobium; species Rhizobium sophoriradicis. The sequence goes on along the minus strand of NZ_RQIH01000012.1, from coordinate 210,490 downwards.
AGGACCTCACTGACGGCGAAAGTGTTGCCGAGCCGGTATTGCCGCTGCAATACCCACTTCCAGGTCATACGGCTGGCAGGAACGATATCATAGACGAGTGCCTTGTCAGCCCAGAAAACCTGCATACCGCGGCGAATGGCCTGATTGAAGAAGAGATAATCGGTGCCCCCGGTGAAGCGCATCTTCTCTTCGAAACGCAGATTCCACGAGCGGATCAGCGGATAATCGAACATGACGTTGTTCGAGGCCGCATAGGAAATGCGTTGACCGTCCTTGTTCTTCTTGCGCTCGAAAACCTTCGCCTTGATGAAATATTCCGGCGGGTTGTCGGGATAGACAGGCTGGACGGGGCCGTAGACGCAGTCGGCGCGGTTTTTCTCCCGGGTCTCCAGCATCGCATCGAGCCAGCCATCGACCGGCCATTCGTCATCATCGAGAAAGCAGAAGAGGTCGGTGCCGTCAGGAGCTGAATCCATGGCGCGGTTGCGCGCAAAGGGTATGCCCTGGTTCGGCTCGACGACATAGATCAGATCATAGGCGCCCGTCTGGCCAAAGCCTTCGACCGTGGCTCTTGCACTGCCGGCCGCATCATTGTCGACGATTACCATGGTCAAATGATAGGGGCGAGCCGGATGCCTGGTCTGGCGTGTCATCACATCTAGCAGCTTGGCGATCCCGTCCAGCCGCCGGTAGGTCAGCACACCGACGGCGATGTTCAACGCCGACATGCCTGGCTGATCGGCTTTAGCCGATGAATGCGGGAAGGTGTCTTGCCGGTTCATGACTGTCCTCCGCGCAACATATTTCCCAGTCGCTTGCGCACGGCCATCAAGGCCACTTCGGTTGCGGCATCCTGACCGAAGGGACCGCCGGCGACGGTGTTTCGGGCTTCGCTGCGGAGCTTGAGCAGCGATGTCGTTTGCGCAATACCGCCGGCCACCAGACTCTTGCCGAGCGCCTGCAGCCCGTCATAACGGCGCGCCAGTTCCAGCCCGGTGGCGATCATGATCCGCGGGCGAAGCGTCTTTGCCCTGCTCGTGCCCGTGTAGCGGTTCGACGCATGAATGCGTTGGAATGTCAGCGGCGTCTCGACGATGGCGCCGCGGCCGAGATATGCTGCCGCGAACTTGATATAATTGTCGCTGAGAACGACATCCGTCGCCACGGACATCGGCAATATCTGAGACAGCAGGGCGCGGCGGAAACTCAAGCCGGATGTCGGCACCGGAAGCGAAGGAAAACCGCCTTTGCGCAACGTCTCCCGCTTGTCGAACAGCGTCACCTGCAGCTCCACGGGAGGCTGGTCGTCTTCTTTGGTCGTCACACGGTCGAAGCACCAGTCGATCTCGTTGCGGTCATAGATTTCGGCAATGCGCGCCAGTTTGCCGGGAAGGAATGCGTCGTCGGCGTCGAGGAGAAAGAGGATATCCCCGCTCGCCGCGTCAAAACCGGCATTGAAGCTCGAGGCCTGGCCGCCGTTTTCCTTCAGCACGGACCGAATGCGCGCGCCGTAGGAAGCGAGGATCTCCCTGGAATCATCCGTGGAGCCGTCGTCGACCACGATGACCTCGAAGTCCGGATAGTTCTGCGACAGAACGCTGTCGATGCATGGGCGCAGGAATTGCCCATAATTGAAATTGTTGATCAGCACCGAGAGTTTCAAATTACCGTCTCCGACAGCGCCGCGTCTTTTGAAACGCGCAAAGGACGCTGTAATGCTTTGAGGTGCCGCATGACTTATCCTCTAATTGTTTCTGATTTAAGGAAGCATGCAGCTGGCCAATCGATTACCGCGCCAGGGTCCCAGGCGCGTATCGGCGAATTCCGGCGCGGTAGCCGCGCATATAGTAATATTTCCAGATCGCCCAAAAACGCGTCTTCGATCGCGGCAGGAGATAAAGCAGGGCTGCACGGAAGGCCCATTGCGCGCTTTCGATCCAGGTTGGAAGCGGAACTCCGCTTAATCTGACACCTCCGGGCACCTCGTCGGGAAAGAGCGCCGGCATGCCGTAGCCAAGCCGCTCACCTCTTTTCTGCACCCAATCCTCAGTGACGCTGGATGCCGGTATCCAGTGATGAACCACGGCTTCGGCGCATCTATAGGATTTGACGCCATTTGCCGCGAGGCGAATGATGATTTCGGCATCCTCGCCCATGGCAAAAATCTTTCCCGGAAGAGGACCGATATCTTCGCGATAGCGCACGCTCGTTCCAAGCAGCTCCCGCCGGATGATCGTATTCGGACCCCAGACTTTTGTCGGATCACACGGTCCGCTTTGTGTTTCATCGACAATCGCAAAGGTGGATCCCATCGGAATCCATTCGATAAAAGGGTCTTTAGGCTCTTTTTCCCAATCGGGGACGATTCTGCCGCCGAAGACGCCATAACCCGGATGGGCGAGGGCGCAATCGACGATCGCCTTCAGCCAGTTGGGTTCGGCGCGAACATCGTCATCCGTAAAGACGATGAGATCGCCCTTCACCCGGTCCAGAGCCAGGTTCAGCGCCCCCGACTTACCCGGCGTGGGGTGCTGCAGGATGATGATGGGCAGCTTGTCGCTATAAGATTTCAAAAGATCAAACGTGTCGTCATTGCTGTTGTTGTCAACGGCAATTAGTTCCCATTGATCATGAGGAAGCTCCTGCCTCAATAAGGAATCCAAAGTGTGGCGCAACCGGCGGCTGGCGCCGTTGTAGGATGAAAAGAGTACGCTGACGAAGAGATCCGACATCATTTACCAATCCTTGTGGTGAGGTCGAAAGAGAAAAGCCGCATGTTTTGCCCGCCGAAACGCTCTGCTGCCCACATCAAAGCGGCAATCTTTGAGGTATTTTCCGATAGCGTTGGTATATTTTCGTAAGAACCTTCGCGATCTCGGCTTCAATGCCGATCTCTGAACGACCCCCAACTACCCATAGAAATACGTGAACGCCGCAATAGACAATTCCACCAACAGAAATCATCCACGCCAACGCATAGGCCGCATCAAGGTGACTGGAAATCGGTGCGGAGTTCGCGCCCAATCCCAGAACGACCGCTGTCATCGCAAGGCCACTGACCCACGAACGCCAGGTGACGCTAAGTTGATCCCACAATGTCAATCCGGTGAGTTTCTTAACTACATAGATATTGACGATGGAAACAACGACCCCACCAGATATTGCTCTGGATATGAGCAAGCCGGGCAGCCCATAGAAATATAAGCCGATAAACACAATTGGCACTCTGAACATCAGGAGAAGGAGCGTCCTGTTGAAGAGCATCTTTGTCTCGCCAAGGGCGGAAGCGAGCGCATTTGCCGGGCCAAAGACAATCTGCCAGCCCAAGATCGGAGCGATAACCTGAATTACGAGTACCGCTACGGGCCAATGCGGTCCCAGAGCAAGATACACAAAGGGCTCGGCAACCAAAGCTTGGCCAGCGCCGACAGCCATGCCGATCGCGAAAAGTGAGGACTGGCTCCGTTGAAACGCGCTCTGAACGCGTTGCTTGTCATCGGATATTTTCGCAAAACTCGGGAATAGAACGCGCTGTAGGGGCAAAATTGCTGATTGAGTTATCAAGCCTGCAGTATTGTTTCCAACGTTATAGGCGCCAAAGGTGGCGATTCCGAGCCACCCGCCGGCCAGGAAGTTATCAAATCGGTTGCCTACAGCTGATACGGCTTGGTTCAGCGTCAGCCATATGGAAAAGTGTAGAAGCTTGGATAGCGATCGGAAGGAAATTTTTGGGACGTAAGGTGACGCCATAAACGTCATGGCCGTTCCGACAACGCTCGCTGCTACCGCTCCCGCGACGATTGCCCAGTAGCTGTCGGTTAGATAGGCCCATGCGACGGATACGATGAATTGTATCGTGAAATTGAGCCCCTCTTGGAAGGCGACTGTCCCGAAGCTCAATTCTTTAGAGTAAATGATGTACTTCGGGCTTCCGAGGCCCGTTAGCAACGGTCGAACTGCCAAACCCGCACATACACCGATTAGCCGCTCATCACCGTAAGCTTCGGCCATTATGTAGCCGCTTACCACCATAACAGCTGCAAGCAAGACGCCTCTGATCGCCCCTAAGGTAAAGGCTGTGTGGAAATCATCGTCCGTGATTTCCTTTTGATGAATTAGTGCGCTGCCGAGGGATAATTCCGTTATTGCAAGCAGAATCGTTAAAAGGCTCGTTCCCAATGCAACCAGCCCGAAGTCCTCCGGGGATAGAAGGCGAGCAAGGACGACGGTCGTCGCGAGGAAAACAGTGCGATTATAAATCACACCAAAGAGCAAGATCGCCGACGCATTTAGCGCTTTTGCCCCGATTTTTTCGTTCTTCTGGCCAGCCAAGTTTGCATTCTCCAATTGAACAACGAGCCCTTGCTCAAGACACAAATTTTTCGACTGTCCTGATCGCCTCTTGCATCCTTAGAAGCTTCTCGTCGAACAAAGCCTGTCCACTTAAGTATTGAGGAGATTTCATAGCCTGTCCCAACGCCCGCCTCGCGTTAGCTTTGCATAAGGGTTTAGTAATTCGAGCAAATTTTGAAACTGCCTTTCTAGTATGCTGTATGCTCTTCGTAAGATGGTGTAGTTGTTCATAGCTCGGCGAAAATCGGCGGCTTAGGTAATCTAAGTACATTTTCCTATCTTGCCCCGGCCGAATTGTATCTGTGCCGTGGATGCCGAATTTCTTCATGTTCCCGCGAAGGCCTTGGTAGTAAATAAAATCATCTGCGCTTATCGACGGCAGTGATATCGGTCTGTAATCAAGGCCCATTGAATACGTCCAGTCTTTCCATTTGAATTCATCAATGTGAGGATGAATCGTAACGGGAATCCACGGGATTCTCATTGTGTCTGCGACGATAGCGCCATGCATGGCTTCAGTTATGACCAGCTTTGCCTCGCCGAACTTCCTCAAAATCTCGAGTGTATCTGTTTGGGGGCTGACATATTCCATGCCCAGTTCCGTCGCGATCGGTTCCCACGAACCTCTTTGAAGTGACGATCTATGCGGCATGAATATGATTTTTTCAGGCTTGTCCTGTTTTGTGTAGAGATTCTGGGTCAGGGCCAGCAGGATTGCCCCGTCAGTGACCGAGAGATTCGGCTGACCCAAGACCGCAGCCGATAGGGGGCCTCTGACCGCCGCCAGGCACCAGGCGGACATATCGGACGGGGGCGTTCCGTAAGATACTCCGGTACCTAAAACCGCTATTTTCCTGTCGCCGCCGACAAACTTCTCCAGGCGCTCTGAGGTGAGAATGCTTCCAATGCCAACGACGGTTAGATCTGGTGATTCCAAGACATTTTTCGGCAAAACCTCCTTCCAGATATAAGCATTCAGATCGTCTCCAAAATTGAACTTCGGATCTTTGAAATAGAATACGTCCATGGAGAGGGTCCTATGCGTTCTTGAATTTGTTTGCGATTTTCTTGGTGATCGCGCGGGTTAGAATTCTCAGGGGAATATCCGCGTTCGAAAAATCGCCAAATATAGCGCGAACTAGAGTGACATGGTTTCCTGATACCATATGGTGGTGACATGCTCGCTCTGTGGATAAGCGGAGGAGTGCCTTTTTCCTCGCTAAAAGAAGGTGCCTTGCCGATTTGTCGGTTGCGACCCTTTGGTCTTTCATCAGGCGGGCTGTCGCTTCAACCTGATCCCGATAGTCGACTACCGTGCGGCTCCATCCTGAGGATCTGGTCGTATAGATATAGCCAGGTTCCCTCAAAAGCAGCATGCGGCCCGTGTGCAGAAGAATGTTGACGTAAATAAGAAAATCTTCTCCGTGCCGCCGCTCTGTTGGGTAAGCTATATCGTGTTCGATGAGGAATGAACGCCGATAGAGTGGTTTCAAAAGCCCATAGTCAGCTTCTGTTGCGTAAGGGCGCGCTTGACGTAGGAAAGCATGAAGATCGACCAGTTCCTCTTTTGGAGTCGTGGACAGGGCGGGCTTCCCCATCTCTCCGGATTGGGCATCAAAATAAAGGAAGTTGTCGGCTGCGAAATCCACAGAGTGCCTTTCGGCAGCTTCAACCAGTCGGCTTATCCGTCCAGGCGCATAAGCATCATCGGCATCAAGAACCGCTATCCATTTTCCGCTAGCAGCTCTAATAGCCTCGTTGCGGGCGGCCGAGGGGCCGCTGTTTTTTTGGAGACGAGTAATCCTAATGCGGTTGTCAGAAGCCATCATTTGGCGGACAACGTCGACTGTATCATCGGTGGAACAATCGTCCGCAACAATGACTTCAAGGGCGGGGTGATCCTGAGTCAAAGCTGACATAATCGCACGCCGAATAAAGCTGGCGCAATTGAAGGCAGCTATGATGACAGAAACTTCTACACAATCATCTGACGTCGTCATTCTTGCACCGTCAGTCGGTCCATGGAACGAGACCCCGGTTGCTCAGTGATGCGGTTGAATGATTGAAGCAGTGCGCGTGTCTGCTTTTCTTCGTTGAATTCTTCTTCGACAATCCGACGCCCCTGCAATCCCATCGCTTGGATTAGGTGAGGACTGATGATCAATTGCTCCATCGCGCGCGATAGAGCCTCCGTGTCGCTTTCTGGTACGAGCAGACCTGATTGCTTGTGACTGACTAGTTCTGGAATACCGCTGTGTTGGGTACTGATAACGGCAATTCCCATTGCCATAGCTTCCATGATTGACACGGGTATGCCTTCCATATCCCCATCGGCAGCCGTAACGCTTGGCAGTACAAAGATATGTGCTTGACCTAAAAGTCGTCTGATCTCTTGGTGAGCCATGCCGCCGTGAAAATGAATCCGGTCTGCACACCCCAAATCCTGAGCGAGGTTGCGCATGTCGTCGAGCAGCGGTCCGCTGCCAATGACGTCGAGCGATAGATCCAGATCTGGCCGTCGAGACACAAGCTGAGAAAAAGCCTCAATAGTGAAACGATGTCCTTTCTTCTCTGTCATTCGCCCGATTGTTATAAGGCGTATTTTCTCACCCGGGACGATGCTTCTGGCCTTGCAGCCAAACGCCTCGCAATCGATCCCAAGGCGGATCGTCTTCACTTTCTCCGGGGGGGCCCCAAGGTCGATCAAGCGGCTGCGCCACAGATCGCTGATCGGAATCAAGAGGTCAGATTGTTCAAAAAGCTCGCGATAGACCCGCGGGGATCGACCGTCCATATATTGTGTGAGGTCATACCCATGAAAAACAGTCGTTATTGGAGCGTCAATGAGCCCGAGCCTTTTCAGATGCGCGACGACGCGTCCCGCCGGTCCGAAGTGGCAATGGATGACTTTCGCCGTTGCGCCGTCTGATCGAAGTTTGGCGGCGATACTGAATTTCAATGAGATCGGCAAATTGATCTCACCGTCACGAGAAGTGAGGAGGCGCCAAAGCGCGCGTATTTTTCCGCGTGAGAGAAGCTCAGCCGCCCCCTTTGCCATGATTGCTATCCGGACTGAGCGTCTCTTAACCGCTGTCACATATCGAATGCGATCGGCAAATCCATAATTTTCTGGCAAAGTCGATATATTGTCGATCGGTCGGCTCAAAGCGACAACGTCAATATCGGCGCCTAGATTCCCGAGAGCTTTCATCTCGTTAAAGACGAAGGTTTGTGTCAGCTCGGGAAAAGACAGAGAGAAGTACGTAACTTTCAAGTTATTCCTCGTCTATGATATTGGTTCTGCGGCGTGGTTGTGAGCCAGGCCCTTCAGCCTAGTTGTCGGCTTCGACGTGGCTAGCGGTACTAAAGCCATCCTCTTCAAAATGCTTAGCCACCGGCGCGAACCCCCAGTTCAGACGCATGGGCGCGAGCACCGCGCTGCTTTATAAATTGATGTAAGATGCCTTGTCGTAGGGACTGTTTCCAAAGCAACCTAAAGCGTGTTTCACCAGAAGGCAGTCTGCGAAACAGCGAACAGACAGGTGCCATTGCGAGCCAGAGAAGGGCAGTGCTTGCTGGAACGCCAGCGATTTTTCGTTTTCTATCGAAGAGCGCCGAGCGGAGCACCACCATACCCATTCCATAGCGCTCGGCGCGCGCTATTGCCCAGTCTTCCTCGACATAGGTTGACTTAATGATGTGACGGACTTTTGGGCGGCGGGAATGGTAGGCTTTTGCCCCGGCGCCCTCCAGCCGCATTGCGAAGGCGGTATCCTGCCCCATTGGATACTGTTTAACCGATGCATTTGGCCCTAGATTATCGTGCACCACATAGCCTGATCCGATAATGGCGCGGCGGAACGCTGAATTTGGACCAAAAATATATCCGGCTAAGGTGGGGCCTTCCTCGAGGCTCTCGTTCAGGGCATAGAGGATGGCTGCGCGATTATCCTTCAGAAGCCACGGAAATCTTGGCGGGCTTTCCCACTCGGGTAAAATAAGTCCTCCGAATATGCTGAATTCCGGCTGTTCTTCAGAGAGGCGGATGAATTGGTCGAGCCAATCCGGATCCGGAATGACGTCGTCGTCCGTTAAAACGACGAGGTCGCCCTCCAAGTGGCGAAACCCCAGCGCCAACGCGCTTTCCTTCCCCTGCTTCTGCTCAAAATACACCTCGAGCGGGAGACGGTCCTTGTAAGAGTCCAGAATCTTGGCCGTATCGTCCGTGCTGTTGTTGTCGACCGCGACGATCTTCCAACGACCTGGCGGAAGTGTACAGGCGCAGAGTGCATCCAGCATGCGCGGAAGCGTCCTTGCACCATTGTAGGTAGAAAACAACACGGTGATTTTAATACCTGTCATATCATTCCTCGGAGACACTGCGCCTAATCTGGAAAGCTTCAATTATTCGCCTGCTGCCTTAAATGCATCCGATGACTCATTCCTCGCCATGCGGCCGTAACGCGAAATGATCTTGATGTCGCTGCGGATTATCTTTGCCGGGTTGCCGGCGACGAGCGAGCGCGGCGGCACGCTCTTGGTCACCACCGAGCCCGAGCCGATGACGCACTCATCGCCGATTTCGACGCCGGGCAGAATGATGCTGCGGGCGCCGATGAAGCAGCGTTTGCCGATCCTCGTGTGCAGATAGAGGCCGCGCGTGAGGTCGTGGGTCAGGATCGCGGCTTCGAAGGCGACATAGGTCTCAGCGCCGATATGCAAGCCTTTCGGGTTGGTCTTATCGAAGCGCACGCTTAAGGAAAAGCTTGCCGTCGGATCGATGTCCATTCCCCAGAATTTCGTATAGTAGAGCCACTTGGCCCTGACGATTCCGTTCCGCAGCGGCCGAAATACGTTCAGTCCCCACTTCGGCTTCTTTCCTATCTGCACCATCAAGTCCGACCCCGGCTGGAAAATTCGTCTAGCACGGAACTGTAATAGTCCTCGAGCATCCCCGTTTGTCGACGTATGTCGAAGCGCTCGGCCACCAGAAGCGGTGCCCGCGCGCTGAAGGTTGTCCACAGGGCCTGGTCGTTGAGCAGCTTTCCAACCGCTTCCGCCATTCCCGCGACATCCCGCTCCTCCACGAGATAGCCAGTTTTCCCCTCCTCGATCGCTTCGCCCACGCCTCCCGAGCGAAATGCGACGACCGGAGTGCCGACGGCCTCGGCCTCAAGATTGGCGAGGCCGAACGCTTCTGCGTGACCATTGTCGAGGGTCACGCTGCCGTGGAGATAAAGCTCTGCACTGGCCAGCAGATCCCTTATCTCAGTCTGCGACAGATTTTCATGGATCGTGACGCTTGGCAAGGAACGACGCGCTAGCGCCTCGATTTCCTCTTTCAGCGGTCCCTGACCCACCATGACGAATTCGACCGGCGTGCCGGTCGCCGCCACACGCGACAGCGCGTCGATCATGAAGCGGTGGCCCTTATAGTCGACGAAACGGGCGATGGAAACCACCAGTCCCTTTTTTCGGGGGCGAGGTTCCATTTTGAAGAGATCGAGATCGATGCCGATGTGGTGGCGATAGACGCGGTCGGCACGGAAACCGAGCGCCAGCAGCCGGTCGCGGATGAAATCGGAAACGGCGATGTTCCAGCTGTTCCAACCGGCCATCTCGCTCCGGCCCTTGGCGAAGAAGCGCACCTGATTGAAGCCGCCCGGTTTTTTCGGATCGCCGCGATAGGTGGCGTCGAAGCCGTGAAACGTTGTGACGAGCGGCTTGCCGGCGGCCCGCGCCAAGGGACCGATGACGTAGCCGTTCTTGCCGAAATGCGCGTGAACCAGATCGGCCCGGCCGATCGCGGGAAAGAGCGAAGGCAGGCCGACCTGTGGAATTTTCAACAGCAGTTCACCGGCCCGCGCGATCGGGGACCGGCGGATGTCGTGAACCTTAACAGTGGATTTTTTTGTGTGGGCCGAGGAAATTCGCGTACCGGCAAGAATTTCCGCCTCGAACGAACGAAACGCTACCGCTTGATTGAGGACAAATGCCTGGCTGGCAGGCAGAAATTTTTCCACATAAATAACTGCCTTTTTCATGAATCTGTCGACGTCTCCGTTGTCTTGCGCATCACATCGCCTCTATTGCCCGCCGGATGCCATCAGCTGAACTGCGCGGCGCGTTGTTTTCATCGTAGAGATTAATGCGCTTTGTGCAGGCTGCATCGGCATCGGTCTCCGTTTCATCGGGCTCGCCGTATTTTTCCGACATGCCCCATACGGTGACGCCTTTCAAGTCGCCGCGTTCGGCCGCCACGGTGATCACGTCACGAAAAATATCGGCGTAGGCGGCCGGCGTGAAGCCTTGGTCGTGCTTCAGGAAGTGGCAGGAAGCATCGAGTTCGGTGATATAGACACCGATACCCATATCCTTCAGAGCCGCGCAAAAACGCCCCATTCCCTCCGGATCGATCCGGTCGAGACCCGGGCGGAAATGCGCCTGCAGCCCAACCGCGTTGATCGGAGTCTTGCTGGCGACGAGCTTCTCGACGATTTTGAGAATGTGCACGCGCTTTTGTTCGAAAATGTCGGATTTTTTCTCAAGATGCGTTTCGTTGAGTACCAGCGTCGCAGCCGGATCGGCCTCATGCGCCATATCGAAACTCATGCGAATGTAATCGTCGCCGAGAAGGCGTCGGAAAACACAATTTCTGAGGTCGGGCGCATCATATTCCAACGGCTCGTTCACCACATCCCAGGCATCGACGGAGCCCTTATAGCGAGCGACAACCTGTTTTATATGACGGTTCATGACCGTCCGGAGGGCTCGCGCGTCGGAGATCTCAGACACCCAATCCGGGGCGCGATACCAGATCAGCGTATGCCCATAAACCCTCATGTTGTTTTTTCGTGCGAATGCAACCATCCTGTCGGCGCCACCGAAGGAAAAAACGCCGGGACTTTTTTCCGTCGCTTTCCACTTCAATTCGTTGCGCGGCGTTATGGAATTGACATTGTCGACATAGAGCTCACAGGCGGCTGGATCGCCAATATTTTGCAGGTCGATTGCCGATCCGAACCGTAACGATTTGCTGTCGGCAAGGGCGCGCAGCCCTGGTTCCGCCGGCGCCTTGGCCAGGACCGCGCCCGCCTGAACAAAAGACAGCGCGAGCGGAAGCGAAGCGAGGAAACGTCTTCTGTTCATTCTAATCCTCGCTGTGGGCTTTTCTCATGTCCGGGACCGAACTTGCGGCAGCCGGGTCGGTTTGCGGCGGTTCCGTACCGAGTTGCGTTTGCTTTGGCGGAGTGATGCAACCTCTTACTTTCCCTGGAGCGAATACTGTATCCGCTAGGCTTTTCAGTCTGTGCCAAGAGATAGATCTTCCCGGAGGACGCTCGTGATGGAAGATTGGTTCAGCTGCGTAATGAGCGTTTTTCATATGGCATTTCAAAATGCCGTTTTTTTATGGCGACCCTTCGAAACGATTTCTCTCGTCTCGATGACCTACAGTGCGCAGCCTTGGTTTTTTACGGCAGCGAACGACCGGGCGGGGACAGTTTTGAAAAGAGCTTTACCAAATTCTGGCCCGGCGTCACGACGACGCAGGTCGCATGCCTGACAGACAGGTCACGCGGGCGGCCTCGACCTGCGTCCGCAGCTGCTCATTCCCGTTTTATTGCGCTGATGCCGGCGCCGATTGCGCGGGGTCGGTCTCAGCCGTCGGCTCCGGCGATGGAAGCCAGGTTCTGTCGGAAAAATAATTTCTCGTTCTCTGTTGGGGGCCCGAGGCCGCATTCAGCGAGAGCGTAAAATTGTAGCGTTCCGGGTTGAGCACTTCGCGGCTGAAGGTGATGCTGGCGCCGAAACCGTCTTCCTTGATCTCCCTCAGATTCTTGATTGCGTTCAGCGCCTCATGAAAATCCAACCATTGCGGTTGGCTGAGCATGACCTCGAAAATCCGCAGGATACTCGGGTCGAGCTGGCCGTTCTGGTCGGTCTCTGGATTGATGATCTTCACGCGCATGTTGTTGATCGTGCCGGCTGCGTCGCCGCGAACAATGACGAAGATGGAACTGGGAAGTTGATCATTTTCACGTTTGCCGCTGTGTTCGAAAAAACATTCGAAGGTAGCGGCGTTGAAGTTCGCTGCCGCCCAATCGCTGGTTTGGATGCCGGCGTCGCGCAGGGCAGCGCACATTGCCGCTCCTGAGATGCGCCACGTCCGCAGAAAGGTTGATGCGGTCTGCGCCATAGGCGGTGCGAAGGCATGTAAGGGAAGCCTGACGGAGGCCGGTGGTGCCGGGCGGGGAAGCGCCTTCGGTGGCGGTGGCTTGACCTCATATGAAAAGAGATCGAGGCCGAAATAGCGATCGATCGTCCTCAAGTGCTTCATGTCGTTGGAAAGAAGCACGGTTCCGATGATGAGCGACAGGGAAATCGTCAGCAGCAACCAGAAGACCACGGGAATCCGCGGTTTTCTCACAGGCTGTTTCGCATATACGGGCGACGGATTGTCGGGCAAGCTTATCTTCTCCGAATACGCGAGAAGGGTTTCGATCGGGCTGTCTTGATACAGCAGTATACATCCATCCGTTAAATATCTTTGGCTTGCTGTTCGGCATTCTGCCGCGTCGGGCGTGTCATCGGCAAGAAGCGCGCGCTTCAGATCTGCCGGAAGCGGCTTGAATTTCCCGATCTTGATACTCTCAAATGCACCGGCCGCTATGGCCGCAGCCAAGATCGCGGATGATCCGCGGCCGTGACAGGCAAAACGGTCAATGCAGTCTCCTATGCTTCTCGGCCTCTTCCGGTTTTTCTTGCTTATGTCGACGAGATTTCAGAGTGACCGGTTCAGATCCAATCTCAGTGCGTGCAGCCATCCGTTGCTGCTGCCATCTTTGTTTCATGTTTCGCGCAAAGGTTAAGATTTTTATTTAAAAACTACCGGTTATATTCTTGATGGACATCCAGTTTTGCCGGGTTTTACCCAATTTTCGACGTATTCTTCTATAGGGTCTGCCGCGAACTTGCAGAAAGGAGAGGATATGTCCGTCGAACTGGACGCGACCACCTATATCCACGCTAAACCGACAACCGCGCATTCCTACATCCTGCCAACTGTGCTTGGGGTGCTGGAAGGCCATTTTGCGGGCTCGGCGAAGGCCGATGTCTTCGATCTGGGATGCGGCACGGGCGGGGCGGCCGCAGCTCTTGCGAAAGAGGGATATTGCGTCGTCGGCGTCGATCCTTCAAGCGATGGCATCGCCAAAGCCAATGTCAAATATCCCGGGCTGCCGCTGAATGTCGGTTCGGCCTATGACGAGCTTTCCGGGGAATACGGCACCTTCGACGCTGTGATCAGCCTGGAGGTGGTCGAGCATGTCTATGATCCCAAGGCCTTCACCTCGACAATGTATGATCTGGTCAAGCCTGGCGGCATCGCCGTGGTATCGACGCCCTATCATGGCTATCTGAAGAATGTCGCCCTGGCAGCGCTTGGGAAAATGGATGATCACTTCATGCCGCTGAAGGATCATGGACATATCAAGTTCTGGTCGAGAAACACCCTGAGCACGCTGCTGCTTGATGCCGGATTCCACAGTATTCGTTTCGAATATGTCGGAAGGATACCTGCTCTTGCCAAGTCGATGATCGCCGTGGCTGAAAAGCCTCTTTAGGAAGACAGGGCGGCAGGCAGATTTTGACGATCCGCCTTCGCTCTGACTTGCGCGATAATGTACTCCTTATATAGCTGTCATTGTACGCGCCTGCGGTAATCCACAGGTTGTTTGTACTGTGTGCAGCGCTGAAAAAAATCCTTACAAAATATTTACTTTTAGTTGCATTCTTGCGCAAATTCTCCATTATACAGCGGGCGTGCTGATAAAGCGGGAGACTTGTTTTCATGAAGGCCAAATCGCCGAATTCGATCGACGTCTATGTTGGCAACCGCGTGAGAGTTCGGCGAAAGACGCTCGGGATGACCCAGCATGGTTTGGCTGAACTTCTGGGCATTACCTTTCAACAGATTCAGAAATACGAAAAAGGAACCAATCGTATCGGCGCCAGCCGTCTTCAGCGCATTTCCGAGATCCTTCGCGTGCCCGTCGGCTTTTTCTTCGAGAACGGCGGTGCCGGACCGATCGAAGGTGAGACGAGCGAGTTGAACAAATTCCTGTCGTCGAAGGAAGGACTGGCGCTCAACAAGGCGTTTATCGCCATTGAGGATCCGAATATCAGGCAAAAACTGGTGGCACTGGCCAAAAGCCTGGCGGTTACGGGCTTGCCCGACATCGACAGCGAGCTGCAGGATCCGGTGGCGCACAACTGAGGATGGATCGTGCTTCATCTGCAGACATTTGGCGATCTGCGGTTGACCGAGACGAATGGCGAGCTGGTTCGCTATCCGATCAAAGGTCTGTTGATGATGGCCCATCTCTATGCCGGGGCAAGCCATGAGCTCAGCCGCTATGAACTGGCGCAGTTTCTCTGGAGCGACGTCGAGCCGGAATTGGCGCGGCTCAATCTGCGCAAAATGCTGTCGCGCATCCGCGAAATGGACGGTGGCCGCGCCGAAATAGCCTTCGATTTCACCGCCACGACGGTTCGCCTCAACACGCAGGTGGTTTGCAGCGATCTGGATGTCTTTCGGGCCGGCGGTACGCCGCTGGATCGGCTGCAGGCGATCGCCGAATTGACCCAGCGCGGTTTCATCGGAAATATCAAGCCTGCGACAAAGCCGATCGATGCGTGGATCAGGGCGCAGCGAGACGCCCAGGCGCTGCAATTGCGGCAGGCATTGCTGGAGGCGCTGCCCGAAGTGCAGAAGCCCGGCGCGGCGCGCATCGTTTCGAGCGCCGCCCTGCAAGTCCTCGAGCGGGATCCGAATGACGAGCAGGTGAGGGCGCTGCTGCACCAGATATCCCGCGGCTCATCGTTTTCCGAGAGATCGGCAAATGACGACGGCCATCCAAGGGTGGAGGTGAAGCGCTCCGAGCCTGGCAGCCAGCCGGCCAACATCGAACGCATATCGGCGGCGCCGCTGATCCTGCCTCGTCTGGTGTTGCTTCCCCCGACAGCCAAGCATGCCGATGCCGGACTTGCCCTTGCCAACGCCCTGATCGAAGACGTCACCATAGAATTGTGCGCACTTCGAAACATTTCCATCGTCGCGCCGCATACGGCCGGCCAGATCCGCCGCGACTCCGAGAAGGCTGCGGTGGTCGCACGGCACTCGATCGCCTATCTTCTGGACACTCGACTTTCGGAAGAGGGGTTGTTCGCGCAGCTGATCTACTTTCCCACGGATGAGATCATCTGGGCCAACCGCTTTGCGATGACGCGCGCTACATTGCCGCGCCACAGGCGGGTGATCGCCCAGCAGTTGACCGAGTCGGTGGCCCGCGAGCTGGCTGAAAACGAGGAGGAGCGGTTGCGTTTCGAGGCCGATCCCGGGGCCTACCACGCCTACCTCGTCGGCTCTAGCTTGATGAGCAAGCTGACATTGCCGCATATTCGCCGGGCAAGGAAGGCGTTCAAGCAGTCGCTGTCGTATAAGGCGGATTTCTCCGCCTCGTTTACGGGACTGGCAAGAACCTTCACCAGCGAATGGCTCGTCACGGCGCAAGGAAACAACGAGCTGCTGCATCTGGCAGAGCAGAATGCGCTTCGGGCGATCGAGCGGGATCCGGAATCGGCGGCAGGCCATCGTGAGCTTGGCGTCACCAAACTTTATCTCGGCGATGTCGATGCCAGCGTCGAGGCCCTTCATCTGGCGGAAGAGCTCAGCCCGCATTTTGCCGATGTCATCTACAGCCATGCCGACACGCTCGTGCATGCATCCCGCCCCGGCGACGCGCTCGAAAAGATCAGAAAAGCAATTTCGCTCAATCCGATCGCACCCGACGCCTATCTGTGGTGCGCTGCCGGAGCCAGTTTCTTTCTGGAACAGTATGAGGAGGCCATCGCCTATGTCGAGGCGATGAAAGACAAAGCGCCGGCCCATCGTATTGCCGCGGCCAGTTGCGCAATGATCGGCGATCGGAAACGGGCACTCTTCCATCGGCAACGCGCCGAAAGCATCAACCCGGTGTTCGACGTCGAGAAGTGGCTCGCCATTGTTCCCATGAAGGAACAGTGGCAAAAAGAGCTCTATCGAGAGGGCCTGTTGAGGGCCGGTTTTTAACAATAGCTGAGGGGCATTTACATGACGAAAGTTGTTATCATAGGAATACCGGGCGAGACTGGTCTTTGGCTCGTCGATCTCGACGCGGGCACGGTTACGCCGCTCAATCCGACGGGGGACTTGGCGACTGCGAGCAACCTGCGCAAAGCCGGCGGCATTATCGTGAAGGGCGTCGATCTGGCTGTCGCCGTTTCGTCGGCGCAGGTTGCCCTTTCCGGTCACTTCGACGGCTAAGCCGGCATCTGACGGATCAATCGACATATTCCGACAGGATCATATCGCCGCGGGAAACCCTTTCCCGCGTCGAGCCCTTGTTGGCCAGATTCGGCATTACAAGGGTGGCGCGACATACCGGGCTCGACGATATTGGAATCCCCGTCTGGTGCGCATATACCCCGAATTCGCGATCGATCGTCATTGCTCAGGGAAAGGGCCTGACCGATGTCGATGCCAAAGTGTCCACCGTCATGGAAGCCCTGGAACGGGCCGTTGCCGGCGAACCTTTCGTAGATCGGTTCCGCGGCAGCGCGTCCAGCCTGCGGGCGATGGGACACAAGATCGATAGGCTGGACTGCTTGATCGCCATCCATAAACCCGACCTCGGGCCAGACGAGGAGACGGATTGGGTGGCCGGCATCGATATGCTCAGCGGCGGGCAGATTTACATCCCCTTTGAAGCGGTGGTGCTCGACCGTACGCGCGATGCCCGGTACTGGATGTCATCGGACGGCCTGGCCTCGGGAAACAACATCCAGGAAGCGATCTTTCACGGTGTGCTCGAGCGGATCGAGCGGGACGCGCATGTGCTGTGGCAAGTCAGCACGGAAGCGGATCGTTATGCCGGCTGCGTCGATCCCCGCGGTTTCCAGGATGGCGCCCTGGACGGGTTGATCGACAAGATCGACGCGTCCGGATTGGCGCTCAGGCTCTTCGATATCACCAGCGACATCGCCATTCCCTGTTACACCGCCATGCTGGGCCCGGGGGATTGCGTTCCAGACCCGCGGGATCCCCACGGCGGCAGGGACTTCCGCCTTGTCGAGGTGACCGGCGGCACGGGGGCCCATCCCTCTCCGGTGCGCGCGGCCATTCGAGCGGTAACGGAAGCCGTGCAATCGCGGCTCACCTACATCAGCGGAGCGAGGGACGATATTTCGCCAGCCACCTTTACGCGATCCTTGCCGCCGCTGATGCGGCGAGCCTTCGACGCAGTTCCCGGATCGCCACGCCCGGCGCCGGAACATCGGCTAGGGAATCTCACGCAGATGCTGCAGCATGTGCTGGAGGCTTTGCGAACAAAAGGGATCGGTTCGGTCATAGCCGTACGCCTCAGCGAGGACACGCTTCCCTTCAGCGTCGTCAAGGTCGTTATTCCTGCGCTCGAAAATCCGGAGGGGGAGCGTGCTCGGCGGTTGGGAACAAGGGCGCTGGCGAGGGCGATCGGCTTTTGAAGGTTATTTTCGCAGGTCCCAGTCTTCCCGACGCAGCCGCACTTGCCGGCGAGGCGATACGCGTCCTGCAGCCTGCGACGCAGGGGGATGTTTTGGCTGCGGCGGAACAGGGTGCCAATGTCATCGGACTGATCGATGGCGGCTTCGAATATGCCGCGCCGGTCTGGCATAAGGAAATTCTCCACGCTCTGTCCCATGGTGTAACGGTGCTGGGGGCGGCCAGCATGGGCGCGCTGCGGGCTGCAGAATGCCATTCGTTCGGCATGATCGGGATCGGCCGTATTTTCGAAGACTACCGCTCAGGCCGGCTGGTCGATGATGCCGCCGTCGCGCTCGTACACGCGCCGAGCGCGTTGGGCAGCAAACCGCTGACGATACCGCTCGTCAATGTCAGCGCCACGCTCGACGCCATGGAAAGGAATGAACTGCTCCTAGGAGGGGTGCGCCGCGAGCTTGAAAATGCCGCGAGCGCGGTTTTCTTCAAGAGGCGAACGTGGCGGGCGATCGTCGAGCAATGCGCCGGCATAGCCGCGCCGGAACGTGCGAAACTATTGACGGCCCTTGTCGCCCATTCCGTCGATCAAAAGCGCATCGATGCGCTGGAGTTGTTAAAAGCAGTGCAGGCAACCGCCGATATTCGCGTGAATGCCGACCTGTCCTGGAAATTGCACGAGACCGCATTTCCTACACGGCTCGCATTGTGAATCGAAATCGGTAATCGTCACCGGGAGTTGTGTCACGCTTTTTTCACGGGCTTGGCCACGCCAGCCCGCGTATTGTTCCTTCAATACGTTGGAGAAATGGGCATGGGCGTGACATCGGCTGCTAACATAAATACAGACCTCAGGACGGAAGAGGGTCTGGAGGAACTGCTCGCTCTGGCGCGAATGATCGCCTATGCGCGACAGGTTGCTCAGGATGTCAAACTGCCATTCGCGACGAATTGCCTCGATCTTGCTCTCGAGGCGGTGAAGCAGGAAGTCGGGGAGGGACTGACCAGGGATCTGGCTGAATTGAGCTCCCCGGTTCCGCAAGTGAGCGTAAAAAGACATTAGTCCAATGCATGTCGCCCGGAACTGTGCAGCGGTTCCGGGACAACGAAATGCATAAAGACAAAGAGCTAAAGCGCGTTGCGTCAATCAAATTTGATATGACGCGCTTTAGCTTTCGGAGCTCTCCAACGACGAGGTCGGCCGCCAACCACCGCGGCCGCAGCTGCGTAAATCGCAGGATATTGACTCATCTCCGATCAAGGCTACGGTCTTCGCTTCCGGGTCGAGGGGGGCCGCGTGAAATTCAGCTGCTCTGTGAAAGGCGGGAAAAACATGTCACGATCTCTTCCTGCGATCGCCGCTCTTCTCGCTCTGATCCCGCCCGCCAGCCATGCCAGCGAGGCGCGGGGAAAATCGACGCCTCCCGCTGCGAAGGGCTGCGTGGAAGTCAGTGGAACGGCCTTGGCCGGAATGGCGGGAGGCCCGGCCTATTCGGCAGCCGAGCTCAAATGCGGCGCAAAGCTCTTGCTGGTGCTGCAGCGCCAGACCGGCAGGGATGGAAACCTTCCCGTCTGGAGCACGATCGATCAGGTGACGATTGCCAAGCCCAGCCCTCGCCACGAACTTCTGCAGCCAAGCTATTGCTCGTCGAGCCGGTTTCCTCAGGACTCCGTCTTTGCGCTCGGCAGGATGGTGGAACAGCCGGATGGCAACTTTCGATCGGAGAACGTGGTTAAGGCCTGGCGGGTTGACATCAAGCGCGAAAGACTGGCCGCGATACCCGTCCATGGCCTGCTTTGCGCGCTGGACCCGGCCGATTGACCGGGGCGGCAACACCGGCAAAAAAGGCCGCCCTCTCTCCGCGCGCGTCTTGAGGCGCCCGGCAGGAAAAGGGCGATCAAGGGCACTGGTGTCTCTGCGGCAATGGATGCGTGTTGCTGGATAGGCGGGCCCCGCCATCGATCTGTTCAGATATCGATTTGGATCGTGGTTTGGTAAATCCGGGGGTCTTTGGGCTGTCGCTTATTCGAATGGTATTCGAGGCGCAAATAGATGGTCGAAACGAATGGTAAGCGATTTCGTTGACGTTGTCTCCGGGCGGGGAGACGGCGGCGAGGTTGATTTCAGCGCTCGTCTGATGATCGGCCGGGCCGGCCGATCGCTATCTCAATGGGTCAAATTGCGCTTCTGGGCCAGCAGTAAAATGTAATCGTCGGCAATGTCCGCGATGGCCATTGCGACTTCCGCCGGATCGCACCCCTCGACCTTCGTGTTTGCAATGAACTGATAAACCGCCTTCTCGATCTGTTTCCGGCAGATCATCACGCGTTCATCATAACCAAATTCCGGAATCTGCGATGCCATATCACTCATCAGGTCGGCTCCTCACTACTTGCAGTGACCATGACACAAATTATAAGTTGAGCAAGCAAATGCTTTATGAAAGGTTAATTCAATGACGAGGTGCGACCATTTCGACACAGATTTGGTCTGTTAGAGAACATTGCGCCGTGTTGAATTGAGCGAAGTCTTTCGTGCGGACGGATTGACTATTTCCTGTCAGGATTCAATCGATCGAACGTGGTATTTCTTGCGCTGCTGGTCTTCGCTTTGGACGGTCTCGGACCACCTGGCGCGGTTGAAATAGACGGTCGAAGGCGCGCCAATGACGGTTCTGTCCGCAGCGTGATCACCAATTATAATCCTTTGATTTATTGGGTTATTAAAGCTTGTTCGGCTTCACGATCGCCATTGTCGACGGGTGAATTGCGCTGCCCATTCTGCGATGGCGGCCGATGCCGGGGATTGTTGGGTCTCGTTGCAGCGGCTTCTCCCGGAGTGTTGTCCGGCCGCGGCGCTGCGGCGAAGGCAAGGCGGGAAAGAAGCTGATTATTTTTCATGTTTTCGACAGCAATGTAAGCCAATGCCGTGGAGGAATTTATTAAATAACGTTAATCGGGAAATACGATTAAATTAAAATTTTATCAAAAGGTAAAAATATATATTTCAGACAAAGGTTGTATATAAGTGTAGATTTTGAGATATTAAGTTATTTATGGTTAATGACGGCAAGAAGTGTTTGCTGTTCTCAATAAAGATGAGCTTTATATATCTCTATATAGTGTCAATATCATCCTTATGACAGCGGCTTGCTGTCGGCAATTTCGTCGCGAAGCGGAAACATTCGGCGGCACCGCGAGGCCGGTCCTTGCTTGCCGATCATCCGGGTCGTCTCCGAAGACCCATCGCATATTGTCGTCGGCGCGGGAGTGATGCAGCGATCATGACCGTTGCTCTGCCGTCAAACGAAGTCGAGGACCCGCCGGGGTGGATGACGGGTCCTCTCGTAAGACTTCTTGCACTGTGCGAAGCTAACATTGCAGTTTAGCTTGATATTGTCGCAGCTTATTATTGGTTGACCTCGGTTTCCCACAGTTTTTTCATTTCCGCTTCGACCAACATTTGTCGCGGTGTTCGATCTGTACTGAAAAAGCAAGAATAGTTGCCAACGGAGCGGAGGTGCCGGCCTTTACAACCGGCTATCTCTTCGAGATCGCAGCGCAATCTCCGCCACAACGGTCGATCTCCGACAAGCGCCGGAACAAGGCCTTCGTCCGGAAACGAGACCATCCGCCAACCAGCGGCATAACAGGATCTATTTCCTCGAATTTCTTGAAATCAGGCTGCTTTTGCCGCTTGGGCGGCCGGGCTTTGGACAGCACCCTGTTTGCGGCTCTCGTCGCTTTTGAAAAGATCAGCTTAATGATGACGCTGGCAGCAAGCATTGGGCTATGACGATAGACGTGCTTGAGCGAGGTCGCGGCGCTGTGCCAATCTTTCAAAGCCGCAAATTTAGAGAATGCATAAAGGTGGGCCGAGGCGCGGGCGCAGCTGACGACGAAAGCGGGAAGCTGCGGATTGCGGGCGACGCATCGCTCATAGACGGCCAGAAGCGATTGCGCCATTCGGGATCTGTCGGCAGACATGGCCGCGGCGTGAACGCGGTAGCCCACCAGGCCGAGTGGCACCGCCTCGATCTTGAAATGCTCGGCGGTGCGGAGTTCGAAATCGAAGTCTTCGCATCCGCCGATTCCCTGATTGGCATAGCTCGGATCGTAGCCGCCGATCTTGTCTATGACGGCGCGGCGCACCATGAAGCCGCTGCCATTGCCGACAAAGCGGAAGACGAGATGGCGCATGAGAATGGATTCCCGGGCGCTGAGCGACGAGCCGGACCGCGTGCAATATCCCTCGGAATCGACGAAACGGTGCAGGGCATAGACCGCACCCCAGGCCTCGGGCAGCGGATGGAGCGCCGACAGCATTCTTTCGACATAGGTCGGATGCCAGAGATCGTCCGCATCCAGGAAGGCAAGATAGCCGGCCTTCGATGCTGCGATCCCGGTATTGCGCGCCGCGGCGACGCCGTGGTTTTCCGTCGACAGAAGCTGGATCCGCGGATCGGTGGCGGCGAAGCGGCGGCAGATGGAGGCGGTCTCGTCGGTCGAGCCGTCGTCGATGACAATGATCTCCAGCGCCTTGTGGGTCTGATCGATGACAGATTGCAGCGTCTGGGCAATGTAGTCCCCGGCATTGAAAGCGGGGATCACGACCGCCACTAAAATTTCTGCCGTGGTCGACATCTCCATCGCCGTCACCCGAGCTTCGATGCGAGTGTTGGCGGGCGAAGATCGATCTGGTTCTTCATCATCCTGGCGACCGCAGGGCGATGGCTGACGACGATCAGCGTTCGGCCGGCATCTTCCTTGATTGCCGAAAACACCCGCATCTCGGTATTTTCATCGAGCGCGCTGGTGGCCTCGTCCAGGAGCAGGATCTGCGGCCGGCCGGCCAGCGCGCGCGCCAGGCCGATGCGCTGGCGCTGTCCGCCTGAAAGCCGCACCGCCTCGTCGCCCAGCCATTCGTCGAAGCCTTCCGGCAGATTTTCGATGAATTCCGTGGCGCAGGCGACATCGGCGGCCCACCTGACGTCCTCATCGGAGATATCGCGGCGGAAGCGGATGTTGTCGAAGACCGTGCCTTCCATCAGTTCGACATCCTGGCCCGAGACCGAGAGCAGGTGCAGCCAGCTCGCGCGGTCGACATCGGCCAGGTCCCTGCCGTCGATCGTGATCCTGCCTCGCGTCGGCCGGGTAAGATCGAGGATCATATTCAGGATTGTCGTTTTGCCGGAGCCGCTTGGCCCGGTCAGAGCCGTCGTTTCGCCTGCCTTGATGGAGAAGTTTAGGTTTTGAACGGCCGGCGCGTTCGCCTGCTCATAGGTGAAGGAGACGTCGTGGAAGACGATGGCTTCCGCCAGGCGAGTGACCGGCAGGCCTTTGGCGGCCTGCTTGGCGTCGTCCTTTTCGGAAAGCAGCGCCAGCACGTTCTGCAGCGACGCTTCCATCTCGTAAAGGCGCAGGATCTGGGAGTCGAATCCCTTGATATGCGGCTGAAGCCTGTAAAGAAGGATGGTGGCCGAAAGCGCTGCCTTGAAATCCACCGGCAGGAATTCCGAGAACAGGATGATCGTCAGGATGACGCCGAAGGTCAGGATTTCGCTTAGCAGGGAGGTCACCGCTCCCATCCAGTCCGAGTGGCGCCAGGTCCGGCCGACTTCGCTGGAAAGTGTCGCGAAGAGCTGCTGGTGGCGCTGTTCGAGGCCGAAGCTTTTGACCGCCTTCAAGGTCTGCAGCGTGGTCCAGCTCAGCTGCGTCAAGGCTTCGACGGCGGCCAGCGCCGAAGCGCCGAGGCGTCGATAGGCGCCGGCAAAGAACCCCAAGGCGAAGTTATGGATGAAGCCGAAGGCTAGCCCAAGCAAGGCGATCGGCCAGGCCATGACAAGCATGCCGATTCCGAAGATGACGATCGTGCCGAAATTGACACCCAGACGCACCAGGCTCGCATGTGCCGAGGATACCGCATAGGCTTCGGTGGCGATTACATTGATCAGATCGCTGCGCTCATAGTGCTGAAAGCGCTGGAACGGGATGGTCAGGATCTTGGCGTAGAGACGGTCGCGCATGCGATCGCTGATCTTGTGGTTGATCGCGCTTGTGATCAGCGAATTGACGAATCCGAGAAGAATGCGCAGCAGAATGGAGGCGATAAGGATGCCGATCAGCACGGGTTTGGAAAGACTGAGATCGACGCCGCCGAAAAACGCCGGAAGCCCGGCAGCGGCGGAGCCGGAAGCTGCGCCCTGCTGGCCGAGAACAAAGACGAGGCTCACCAGAAAGGTGATGCCGACCATCTCCGAAAATCCGGTGAGAATGCCGAGGATGATCATTACCGTCATCTTCAGCCGCAGCGCCGGCACGAGCTGCAGAAGCTCGCGGTAGCGGGCCGCGATGACCATGTTGTAGGCGCCGCCCGGCCGGGAGGCGGATGTCCGGAACCTATTCATTGTCGGCCATCCGCGACGATATCGGGCTGAGCACGCCGCCCAAACGGCATGAAACGATCGCTGAACCGCGTGCCGGCCTCAGGAACGGCGGCACCCGCAAAGTGGGTTTTCGATCGGGCCGAAGGCTTTCGCAGGATCTGTCTTGCAATGCGCAGGCCGTGGCGTTTCGCCAGACGAAAGCTCTGCCGCAGGCCATGGACGATCAGCTGCGGGCCACATTGCATCATCATCGGCGCCAGCTTCTTGATCTGGAGATAGTCGCGGTTCGCAAGGGCCTTGTTGAAATACCAGTGCGTCGTGTTGAATTTGGCGGTCTCGATATCGCGCCTCAGATGCGGGTAGCGCTCGATGATCGGCGCCATCACCAGGGCGTGGGATTTCAGCATTCGATAGGCGTTGCTCGACATGTTTCCCCGGGTGAAGCGATAACCGGTGAGGAAATCGGGAACCAGCGCAAAGGGCAGGCGCTCGGCCAAGGCGAGATATAGCTTCAGATCCTCGCAGCCCTCGGCGCCGCTGTCGCGCAGCCCGGCGTCGTAGCCGCCGCAGCCCAGAACCTCGGCGCGCGGCATCAGCGGCGTGCTGCCATTGCCGATGAAGTTTTCCCGCAGCAGCGGTTCGAAGATGTTGCCTTCATGCAGGACCGGGCGTGAATGACCGAAAATGACGCCGTCTTCGTCGATCGCCGCATACCAGTTGTAGGCGACGCCGTGGCCGCCGGGAAATTTTTGCAGCGACTGCAGCTGCCGTTCGATCTTCTCGGGATGCCATACGTCGTCGGCATCGATAGGCGCCACATAGGCGCCCCGCGCCTCGCCGATGCCGTGGTTGCGGGCGCGGGCAACGCCGCCATTGGCCTGCCGGAGAACCCGGACACGGCGATCGGTGAGGCTATAGTCGCTCGCAAGCGCGAAGGTGCCGTCCCGCGATCCGTCGTCGACCACAATAATTTCGAGTTTGCCGTAGGATTGGTTCGAGACGCTTTGCAAGGTTTCGAGAAGCGTCTTTTCGGCGTTGTAGGCCGGAATGACGACGGTGATCAGAGGGGTCGCTGCGGTGGTGATGATTGTCATCCGATAATGGCTCCGGGCAGGCCCATCAGTGCGGGGAAGGCTTCAAGCGGTCGGTCGCCGCGGACTTCGAGGCGCGGCAGGCCGAAGACATTGTCGGAAAAGCCGGCTGTTGCGGCGCGTGTGGTGAGGCCGATCGTGTAACCGGCAAGGGAAAGAATGCCCGGCACCCTGAAGTCGGTGGCGCCGTAGGGCAGCGCGATGGAAACCACGGGGCTGCCCAGTCGGCTTTCCAGCGCATGGCGCGACCGCAGGGCTTCGGCGAGCAAGGCGTCGTTCTCCATCGCGGTCGCCGGCGTGTGCGAGGCGAGATGGGAGCCGAAGCTGATGCCTTTCTCTTGCAGTTCCTGCAGATCCGGCCACGCCATCAGCGGCGCCGGCTCGCCGTGGGCACAGTCCCAGTCCGAGCGGCCGCCGACTTTATCGGTGACGACGAAGACGTCGGCGCTGAAGTCATTCTCGGCCAGGATCGGGAAGGCGTTGGTGCGGAAATCGAGATAGGCGTCGTCGAAGGTCAGCATGACCGGCCGGCCCTGGATCGGCTTGCCGCTGCGCCAAAGATTGACAAGCGTAGGCGCTGTCACGGCGTAATAACCGTGCCGCCGCAGGAATTGCATCTGCTTGCGGAACATTTCCGGCGGCGTGCGGAAGCGCCGCAGCGCGGCCGGGCCGTCCTCGGCGATCCGGTGATACATCAGGATGGGGATGGAGGTCGTCACCTCGGTTGCCCATGCGGCCTCGCGCGCGACGCCCGCCGGTCCTGAGATGATGTGCTTTGCCACATCGACTTCCATCGGCGTTCCGTGCGGCTCGACCCGCAGGATGGGATCGGCCGCGGCCGCTTTGCGGAAGCGGTGGATGGCATAAAGCTCGGTGTCGATCGTCTCGTCGAGGGCAAGCCCGGCCTGTTCGGCCAGAACCCGTTTGATCGTCCCGACCCCGAAGGGATGGCCCCAATCGAAGCCGGTTCGTCCGGGCTCGTCCTGGCGCAGATGCGCATGGGCGGTGATCAGACAGCCTCCCGGTCTTAGCGCTGCCGCCATCTTGCGGCAGACACCGGCAAGCATTTCCTCATCCTTCATGTAGTAAAGCACTTCCGAGCAGAGGATGAGATCCTGATCGGGTGGAAGCTCTTGTCCGACGAAGTCGAGAACCCGGAGCTCGACATTGGAGAGATCGCGGCAACGCTTTGCCGCCCTGTCGACCGCCCGCTGCGAAATATCCGTGGCCGTCACCCGGCCGACTGCGCGCGCCAGCTTCTCGGTGAAGATCCCCTCGGCGCAGGCAAGTTCCAGGGCCGATTCGGTCCCCTGCGGGATCAGGCTCAATGTCTGCGCATATTTGACCTGCTCGTAGACCGAGAGGTAATTCCACGGATCCGGGCGTTCGAAAATCTGCTCCCAATAGTCTTCTGGCGACTGAGCCTGGGGAGGCCGCTCTTCCTTCGCCGGGGCCGCGGCCGCAGCACGTCGCGCCGGCGGCAGGTCGCCTTCGAGATCGCGCAGGATATTGGACAGGCGGGCGTCATTATCCTGTCCGTCGCCCGGCGCCCGGGCCAGGACGGCATTGCGGCCGGTCCGCGCCAGCAGCCGTTCGAGCCGCCCGCGCCGCCGGCCGCTGCGGATGATGAGGCCGCCGAAGGCTCGGTAGCCGCGCAGCGCCTCCCTTGTCCAGGCGGCGGCATAAGCAAGGGCGGGCTGCCGCTCGAGATGTTCTCCGGCTTGCATCTCCTGCAGGATCAGCCGGATCTGCGCCCGGATCGACAGATCGCCCCAGAGCGGCCCGACGAAGGTGCCGACATGCTCGTCGCCGGAAAAGCCGTGCATGATCAGCGTATCGGCCTGTTCGGCCCTGGCGACCCTGGAAAGCGCGCCGAGTTCGACGCTCACCACCTGGATCGTGCCGAGCGTGAAGGATCGCCGCAGGTTGCCGGCGGATAACTGCCAGGCGGCGGCTTCGAGGATCTTGCGGCCGGTGCCGGGGAGGGAATGCCGCTGGATCAGTTGGACGAGCAGATGGAAAGTCGGCCACCATTGCTCGGGCGCATCGATGAGATCGTCTGCCCGGTCGGGGAGGAGGCCGGTCTGCAGGCCGTGCAGGATCACGCCGGCAAAAAAGCTTTCATAGCCTGCGGCATCCGGGATGTCCGGCAGCAGTGCGGCGAGGGCCGCTATATCCAGGTTCGGATCGTGCTTGGCCGCGACGACCCAGACGAGCATGCGCAATCGGCTGACGGCCGGCGTGATCCAGCCGGTCTCCGGCCCCTCGGCCGGCAAGCCGTGCTGCAGGCGCAGCGCCTCGGCCTTCGTCGTCACGCAAATGGCGTCACGCACCAGTTTCACCGGATCGCCGGAAAGCGAGCCCGGCTTCATGCGATAGAAGGCCAGGCAGGCGTCGACACGGCGAAATTCTGCGCCTGCAAAGGCCATGCGCAGCCAGAGATCCCATTCCTCGCAGGTCTGCAGGCGCTCATCCATGCCGCCGACCCGCTCGAAGAGGCTTTTGGGAAAGACCACCGTATGAATGGCGAGCGCACAGAAGGACGAGAATTCGCGCCTGGCGGCATCGCCGGCGAGCACCGGCGCCTGTTCCACCGGCATCAGCCGGCCGTCCGGGGCGACCCGGCGGTAGGAGCAATAGGCAATGGCGAGTGGCGATCTATCCTCCGCCAGCGGCAGCATGGTTTCGATGAAGGCCGGATCCAGCCAGTCGTCGGCATCGAGCATGCAGAGCAGGGGGGCTGCGGCCAGGCGGGCGGCATGGTTTCTGGCCGCCGCGGCGCCGGCATTGGCCTGGCGGGCGGCGACAATGCGGCTGTCGGCTGCGGCAATTACCTCGAGCAGCTCCCAGGTGCGATCGCTCGAACCGTCGTCGACCACCACCGCCTGCCAGTTCGATTTCGTCTGCCGCTGCAGGCTGGCCAGCGCTTCGGCAAGCGTGTCCTCGGCGTTATAAGCAGGAATGAGGAAGGAAATTTCGGGCGCCACAACTGTCACCATGTGCGCATCTTCCAGCGGCGCAGGACGTAGAGCGCGCCGCTGACGCTGCCGAGCATCTCCTGCTTCAGGAAGAAATCATGCGAGGTGGCACCCTTGCGCAGGCGTTTGCGCAACCTGCCGGCGAAGTATTTCGGGAAGGAGATGAGGATGCGCCGAAGGTTGCCGCCGTTGCCGGTGTTCTGATACTGCACCAGCAGCGCGGCGATATGGCCGCTCATATATTGCCGGATCTGCCTGGCCAGCCCCTGCATATCCTTACGATGAAAGTGCCAGGAAACCGCGGTCGGCTCGTAGCGGCAGACATGGCCGTGATGCAGCAGCCGGTTCCAATATTCGGAGTCGCCCGAACAGCCGGCCGCCCCCATATCGAGGCGGACGTCGAACAGGCCGATCTCGTCGAACACATTGCGGCGGAAAGCCTGGCTCGCGCCGGCGCCGATCGTCCAGACCGGCGCGCCGTATCGCCTGTGACTGTCGTAGAAATCCCGGCCGAAATCCTGCCTGATGTAACCGCGGCCGAAACCCCAGTGTTTTTCGAAGATGAACTGCGCCGGCGTTGCGAGTTCTCCGGGCAGGATCAGCCCGGTGACGCAGCCGATTTCCGGCCGGTCGAACGCCTTCATCAGGTTCTCCAGCCATCGCTGGTGGAGAACGACGTCGTCATCGGTAAAGGCGACGAATTCGGTTTTCGCCGCGCGGATGGCGGCATTGCGGGCAAAATCCAGCCCGACCCGGTCTTCGCGCACATAGGTGGCGCCTGCTTCTTCAACCACCCGGCGGGTCGCGTCGCCTGAAGAGGCATTGTCGACCACGATGATCTCGGCCGGCGTCAGCGACTGCTCGGGGATCGAGGCGAGGCACCGGCGCAGCTCTTCCGGCCGGTCCTTGGTGCAGATCAGAATGCTGACGTCGCGATTTTGAAGAGCCGTCTGCGCGACCTGACGCGCATGCGCGAGCGTATCCGGCCGCACGACACGCCCGGCAAGCTCGGCCGCGGCCTCGGGCCTGTCGACATAGGCCTGTCCGACGGGCAGGCCGTCGGCGAGAAAAACCACGAGCCCGGCCGAGATCGGCGCCGCGTCGGCATCCGGCTGATGCGAGGCGAGATCGAGATAGTGAATCGGTACGGGAAAATTGACAGTCGCCAGATCGGACGGAATGATTTCCTGCATCGTTACTCTCTCAACGCATCACGAGCACAGGCCGGCGCAAAGCCGCGCCCGGAATGCGGGAAGGGGCTTGAAATCCGGGTGGCTATTACGCCGCCCCCACTTTTATCTTTTCTCTGAACCAGTCGAGCGTCATCGCCACGCCCTGTTCGTAGCTGACCTTGCAGGACCACTCGGGCATGACGGCGTAGGCTCTCGTCAGGTCCGGCCGCCTGTTGGTGGGATCCTGCGGCGGCGATGGCTCGAAGACGATCGGCACGCCGCCGACCAGCTTGGAAACATATTTCGCGACTTCGAGAACGGTAATCTCGCGGTCGTTGCCGATATTCAGCGGCCCCTTGTAGTCGGTTTCGTTGATCCAGAAATAACGGGCGAAACCGTCGACGATGTCATCGACATAGCCCCAGCTGCGCGACTGCTTGCCGTCGCCGAACACGGTGATCGGGCGGCCCGAAAGCGCCTGGGTGACGAAGTTGGAGACGGCGCGGCCGTCGTCGGGCCGGGTGCGGGGACCATAAATATTGAAGGGGCGGATGACCTTGACGTTCAGCCCCTTGGTGCGCTGCATCTCGAACAGCAGCGCTTCCGTGCATCTCTTGCTCTCGTCATAGGACGAGCGCGGCCCGGTACAGTCGACCTGACCCTTGTAGGATTCCGGCTGCGGCGACACCAGAGGGTCTCCGTAGATTTCCGAGGAGGAGGTGTAACCGAAACGCCCGCCCTTCTTCAAAAGGTCGAGAAGCCGGAAGGCGCCGAGCAGGTTCGCCGAAATCGTCCGCTTCGGTTCCTTCATGTACCAGGGCGGCGAGGCCGGCGAGGCGAGATGGTAGATCTCGTCGAATTTCTCCGAGGTCTGCAGCGTCTCGACGTCCGATTTCACGAAGTGAAAGCGGGGATCCCTGATGTGCGAAATATTCTCGAAAAGTCCTGTCCAGAGATTATCAACAACGACGAGCTTCTGAACGTCATTTCGAAGCAAAAGCCGATCGCATAGATGCGAACCGATGAACCCTGCTCCGCCAGATATCAATACGTTTTTCACTGGATTGGGCCTCTTGACTTAAGAAAAGGTGAGTATTCATTAGCATCACCTTCAAGAACTGGCAATTACCTCGAAGAATTCTAAAAAAATACTCGCCTATTAATCTTAATTGTTAATTCCCATTACCCTGGGTAGTATTATCCCTGTTGGGAGACAGGGCAGCGACCCTGGGTATATACGTGTTGCCGCCCCTCGATTTTCGCAGTGTATTTGGCGAGATTATGGCCCTGTTGCACCGCAGCATATTCTTCACGGCAAATCTCTATCACACCGTCGAAGGCGCGCATCGGGCTAAAGTCCGACCCTCAATCGGATAGCGGATCGGTTCGAATGGACGCAGGATCCGGCAGCCAGCCTGCTCCCGCGTCCGTGACGCTGTTTTCGGTCAATCGGCCGCAAGCGCCGTCAATACCCGATAGGCCGCGGCAACCCGGTCCTCATTGGGATAGTTTTTGTTGGCCAGGATAACGATACCGAGCCGCTCGCTGGGGATGAAGGCGACATAGGCGCCGAAGCCGTTGGTCGAGCCGGTCTTGTTGATCCAAACATCGCCACGCGGTTTCATCGGCGGTTGCAGCGCAGCGACAGGGATGGTCTTCAGCATCGCCGCTGAATTGCCCTCGATCAGGCTCTGCAGGGTGGCGGGATAGGCATATTGCTCCCAGATCAGATCCTGGGTCATCGCCCCGACGCTGAAATAGCCGGTGTGGGTCTTGTCGATCGCCTGCTGCAGTTTCCCGTCGAGCTTGGCCAGGCCGATATTGGCGCCGACGAAGCGGATCATGTCGCCGGCGGTCGACCGTACGCCATAGGCTTCGGCAGACAGCAGCCCCGGCGTCAGCCGGGCCGGCTCGCCGCTACGCTTATAGCCCTGGGCGTAATCGCCCTGCCGCGACTTCGGCACTGTCAGATAGGTGCTGGTCAATCCCAGCGCGGGAAACAGCCGGCTCTCCATCAGATCGGCGAAATCGCCACGCATGGCTTTTGCGGTGATGAAGCCGAGCATGCCGATGCTCGGATTGGCGTAGCTGCGCTGGGTTCCCGCCGGGTAGGAGGGGCGCCAGGCGGCCAGAAACTCCATCAGCTCGCCTTCGCTTTTGATCTCGTCGGGCACCTGCAGCGGAAAGCCGCCGGCCGTATGGGTGGCGAGATCGATCAGGGCGATATCGCCGAACGGTCTTCCCTGCATGGCGGGAAGATGTTTGGCCACCGGGTCGGACAAAGAGAGGTCTCCCGTCGCTTCGGCGTAGGAGGCGAGCGTCGCGGTGAAGGTCTTGCTGATTGAGCCGAGTTCGAAGAGCGTGGTCGGCGCCACCGGTCTATCCGTCTCCTTCGATTCGACGCCATAGGTGAAGACGAGATCCTGGCCATCGACGGTGATGCCGACGGCCACTCCGGGGATGGCGTATTTTTCCATGATCGGCTTGATCGCCGCATCCGCGATCGCTCTCACATCAGCCTCGTCGGCTGCAAAGCCGCCTCCGCAGCCGCATACCGAGATCACAGCGGCCGAGCAAATTTTTATGCCAAGGTTTCTCACAGTCATCCTCCAAATCGCCAGGGGGTCGCATGCGAGCGCAAACGCGCCCGAATAGGCGTCTAGCGGCGCTGTTTTCCAACGACAAACGATGATATCTCGCAGCAGCTGCAAGAATTTCTAGGGCTTGATAGACAATCCAATGGTTCGCCCATTCCTCCCGCTGAACGGCCTCAGGGCCTTCGAAGCCTCGGCACGGCATCTGAGTTTCACCCGCGCCGCAATCGAGCTCTGCGTCACCCAGGCGGCCGTCAGCCAGCAGGTCAAGGGCTTGGAGAGGCGGTTGGGCGTGGCGCTGTTCCAGCGCCTGCCCCGCGGCTTGAAGATCACCGCGGAGGGCGAAGCGCTGCTGCCGACGGTGACCGCCTCCTTCGACCAGATGGCGACGACGCTCGACCGGATCGAGGCCGGGCAGGTGCGCGAGCTCTTGTTCCTCGGCGTCGTCGGCACCTTCGCCGTCGGCTGGTTGCTGCCGCGGCTTGCGGATTTCCAGCGCCGACATCCCTTCATCGATGTTCGGGTTTCGACCAACAACAACCGCGTCGATCCCGCCGCTGAGGGCTTGGATTTTGCCATCCGCTTCGGCAGCGGCTCGTGGCACGGCACCGAGGCGCAACGCCTGTTCGAGGCGCCGCTCTCGGCGCTCTGCATCCCCACACTGGCAGAGGATCTGCGGTCGCCGGCAGACCTTGCCGGCGCAACTTTGCTGCGCAGCTACCGCACGGATGAATGGAGCACCTGGTTTGCCGCCGCCGGCGTGCCGCCGACCGCCCAGGTCAATGCCGGCATCGTCTTCGATTCCTCGGTCGGCATGATGGAGGCCGCGCTCCAGGGGCTTGGCGTGGCGCTGGCGCCGCCAATGATGTTTTCACGGCACCTCTGCTCGGGTGCGATCGTGCAGCCTTTCGCCACCGCAATCTCGCTCGGGAGCTACTGGCTGACGCGGCTGCAGTCACGGCCGGTCACGTCAGCCATGCGCGCCTTTTCCGATTGGATCTTTGCGCAAGCGTGATGTCCGGGGTGCCCGCGCAGAGCTCGCCGCAGCCCCGCATCCGCCTGCCGGCACCTTCTCCCGTAAACGGGGCCAAGGGGATATCCGCGCCCTCTCGGTTCCCACCCACTCCGCGCAGGGCACGTTCCCTCTCCCCGTCAGAACGGGGAGAGGGTTAGGGTAAGGGCAGCGGTTGACGCTAACCGGCATCACTTCTGAATGCAGGTGTCGACCGTGTCCTTTGTGCATTCGTCAAGTCCGGTGAAGACAGGATCCTCGACCGGCTTGCCGGCGATCAGGTCCATCATCACCGTCGGCGCCTTGTAGCCCATTTCGAACGGCCGCTGGCCGACCAGCGCGGTCACCAGGCCTTCCTTGGCGATCGCCACTTCCTCGCCGATCGTGTCAGCGGCGCCGATGACGAACTCGTTCTTGGCGATCTTGTCAGCCATCGGCTTGAACAGGTCGCGATAGGGCTGCGGGGCGCCGAACAGCGGCCAGCCGCCCATGATGCCGAAAGCGTCGAGATCGGGATTGGCGGCGAGGATGTCGGTCATCGCCTGCACGCCCTTGGCGCCGTCGTCATTGGTAAAGACCGGGCAGCCGGCCACCTCCGTCCAGCCGCCTTCGCCCTTCAGGGCGGCGAGCCCCTTCTGGCCGCTCAGCGTATCGCGCATGCCCTGAGCGCGCCGAAGGATGTTGTCGGCGCCGGGATTGCCCTGGATGGTGCAGATCTTGCCGCCGTTCGGCTTGGCCTTCTTGATATATTCGCCGATCCGCGCCCCCATCAGGTAATTGTCGGTGCCGAGATAGGTCTTGCGCAGAGCCGAATCTTCCGCCGCAAGATCGGCATCGAGCGTCATCACAGGCACGCTCGGATTGGCCGTCTTCAGCGTCTGGGCGATCAGCTTGGCGTTGGAGGGCGAGATGGCGATGGCCGCCGTATCGGCCTTGCCGAGCATATCCTGAACGATCTGCGCCTCGCCGGCCTCATCCGAGGTCGATGCCGGACCGGTATAGAAGCACTCATATTCGGCCGAGGCGTTTTCCTTGTTCCACTTCTGGCAACCCTGGTTGATCGCCTCGAAGAACGGGTTGTCGAGGCCCTTGACGACGATGACGAGCTGCTTCTTGGCGGCCATGGCCTGCCCGGCCGCGAGCGCCAGGACTGCAGCAGCAGCCAGCAATAATGCCTTCCTCATAACTTCCTCCCTTTTGAAAAGACGGGCACATCGCCCGCGCTGTTATCAACCGGGATACCAGACGATCCGAGGCTCCTCCCTTGAACGCCGGTATTCCCAGGCTGAATCGATGAGTTTTTCCAAATCATAGACGGGGCGCCAGTCCAGCAGGAACTTCGCCTTGCTGTTGTCCATCCAGTTCGAGTGAAATTCACTGGCGATGTCGACGGATCCGAGCCCGCGCGTGCGGGCGAGATAGGCGGCCACCTCGCCGTAATCGACCGGCTGATCCATCGCGATATTGAAGAGCTCTCCCCGGGCGCGCGGATTGTCGAGCGCCGCCAGGATCGCCGAGACGAGATCGTCGACATGGACGAAATTGCGCTTCAGCGGCCGCCCGTCGGCATCGCGCAGCAGCGGTACCGTGCCGTCGCGGGCATAGCGTTCGGCATCGGCCGGCGGCACCAGCCTTTTCCAGTCGGGCCCGCCGAAAACGTCGTCGCCGAAGGAGAGCGTATATTTGAAATCGTCTTTCTCCATGATCCAGGGCGCGCGCAAGCAGCAGCTGTTGATGCCGTATTGGATGGCGAACTGCTCGAGCATCACCTCTTCCAGCACCTTGGAGAGTGCGTAGCAGCCGGGATAAGCGCGATGCGGCGTCTTTTCGGTCACCGGCCCGTCATGGCGGTAGAAGAAATGGCCGATGCCGGCATCGCCGCCGATCAGGATGAACTGCTGCGCCGTCGGGCTGGAGCGGAAGGCCTCGAGCAGCCAGAACAGCCCCTTGACCGTCACGTTGATCACCTCGTCCGGCGTCTCCTTGCAGGTGGCGAGGTGCAGCACATGGGTGACGCCCTCCATCGCCGCCGCCACGACGGCGCTGTCGGCGATCGAGCCCTTGACCACAGACAAACGGTCGGTCTCTTCGAGCGCGCGATTGTGACAAAGCGCGCGGATGTGTGCTTTGGAAAATCTCGGCTCGTCAAGCAGCCCAGTTATGAAGCGCCGCCCGACCTTGCCCGTAGCCCCGGTGACAAGGATCAGCATGCTCTCTCTCCCAGCAACAGCTAATATCCACCCGTTTCCGGCGTCAATCAGTATTTGCGCGGCGAAGTAGATTTTTGCAGCGGCGGGCCGTTCACACGGACAATTGATTGACGGCTCTCCAAGCATTTGCGTAAATGAACATAATCGCTTTGCCGGGAGGAGATCGGCAATAGCGGGATTGCAGGCGCCAGGCGGGCAACCGCGGTGATGGCGAGCCTGCAGCTTGCGGGGAGGATGGTCGGCTGGCAGCGGTTCTCGAACTCACCAATATCTCGAAACATTTCGGCGCCATCCAGGCGGTCAACGACGTGTCGTTTGCGCTCGAAGCCGGCCAGGTCGTCGGCCTGATGGGCGATAACGGCGCCGGAAAAAGCACGCTGGTCAAGATGATCGCCGGCAATTTCCGGCCAAGCGAAGGCACGATGCGACTCGAGGGCAGGGAGATCGTCATGCACCGCCCGGTCGAGGCGCGCCAGCACGGCATCGAGATCGTCCATCAGGATCTGGCGCTCTGCAACAATCTGACCGCAGCCGCCAACGTCTTCCTCGGCCGCGAGCTCAGGCGCGGCATCGGCCCCCTGAAGATCCTCGATTACAAGACGATGTACCGCCGCGCCGGCGAGATCTTCAAGGAGCTGAAATCGGAAACCCGCCCGCGCGATCTCGTCAAGCAAATGTCGGGCGGCCAGCGGCAGGCGGTGGCGATCGCCCGCACCATGCTGTCGGAGGCGAAGATCGTGCTGATGGACGAGCCGACCGCGGCCATTTCGGTGCGCCAGGTGGCCGAAGTCCTCAACCTGATCCGCGAGTTGCGCGGCCGCGGCATCGCTGTCGTCCTCATCAGCCACCGCATGCCCGACGTTTTCACCGTCGCCGACCGGGTGATCGTCATGCGCCGCGGCCGCAAGGTCGCCGACAAAGCGATCGCGGCAAGTTCGCCGGAGGAAGTGACGGGTCTTATAACAGGCGCCATCGAACAAGTCTGATCGGCGCAGCTTGGTTCACGGCAGAAAAGAAGGTCAACGATGGCAGTCACCCTCGACCAGACAATTGCACAGAGAGAGCGAAGCCGGCTGTCGGAGTTCGTCGGCAGTCAGACCTTCTGGGTGCTGATCGCCGTCATTCTCGCCTGCCTCTTCCTCTCGGTGGCCACCGATTCCTTCGCGACGGCGAAGAACCTCTACAATATCACCCGCAATGTCACCTTCGTCGCCATCATCGCGCTCGGCATGACGCTCGTCATCATCACCGGCGGCATCGATCTGTCGGTCGGCTCCGTCCTCTGCCTCTGCAGCATGGTGCTGGCGGTCACCATGCATGCCGGCTACGGCATCGAGATCGGCATCGCGGCGGCGATCGGCACGGCGCTTCTCGTCGGCGCCTTCAACGGCGTGATGATCGCCTATCTTGATTTTCCGCCTTTCGTGGTGACGCTCGGCATGCTGTCGGTGGCGCGCAGCCTCGCCATGGTCGCCTCCAACAACACCGTCGTCTTCCAGTTCGGCCCCGACCACGACAAGCTCTTGGCGCTCGGCGGCGGCGCCTGGTTTCTCGGCATCGCCAACCCGGTCCTCTATATGGTCATCCTGGCGCTCTTGACCGGCTTCGTGCTGCGCTGGACGCGCTTCGGCCGCTATGTCTTCGCCATCGGCGGCAATGAGCATGCCGCCACACTCACCGGCGTGCCCGTGCGCAGCATCAAGGTCGCCGTCTATATGATCTCGGCGCTTTCGGCCGGCATTGCCGGCATCGTCCAGACCGGCTGGCTCGGCGCCGTCACTACCAATATCGGCGCCGGCATGGAGCTGCAGGTCATCGCCGCCGCCGTCATCGGCGGCGCCAATTTGGCCGGCGGCATCGGTACCGCCTTCGGCGCGCTGGTGGGCGCCGCGTTGATCGAGGTGATCCGCAACAGCCTCGGCCTGCTCGGCATCAACGCCTTCTGGCAGGGCACGTTTATCGGCGGGGCGATCGTGCTGGCGGTGCTGTTCGACCGGATCCGCAATTTCAGGCAGAGCGAGTAGGCGCATCTCGACAAGCCTTTGCCCGTCCGGCGGCGAACAGGGACGCCGGACAGGCAAGCAAGCGAGTCTGAACGCTTACACTTCGATGATGTAGACGATCGTCAGAGCATCAGGATCGACGATGACGATCCGGCCGTCTGCAAGAATGAAGAACTGGTAGCCTTCATACTGCGGAACAATCTTCACGACGCGGGGCGGCAGCCGTTCAAGCCGGACCTTCTTCGGGATCGTCGTTCCGATGGAGACGGTGAAATCCACGTCCTTCACCGGCGCAACATTGACCTCCTTCACCACCGTTCGAATTTCGGTCTGCTGCTCGACGGAGATGTTGACGGTGGTTGCGGAAGAGCTCTTGTTTGTCGTCGTCGCGTTCTGGTCGGTCGAACCCTTGGCCGCATCGCCGCTTTGTGTGGTGGTGCCGCTGCCGGTGCCCTCTGCAGGCGTGGCGTTCTGCGTGCTGCTCTTCGTGCTGTCGGTGCTGCCGGACTGGGCTGCGGGCTTCTGTTCGGTCGTGGCACCGCCGCTGGCGTCCTGTGATCCGGGCTTGGTTTCTGTAGAGGCCCTGCCGGAGGCACTTGCGCTCGTCGAAGACTTGTCGGTCGCAGGCTGCTCAGCGCTCTTCTGCGTATCGGAGCCTTGGCCGGATTGCTGCTGCGTTGACTGGCCCGGGCAGGCTCCCGAGGCGTCGGGGACGCAGTCGGCGCCGGCAGCGCCGGTGCCGGATTGCGCCCCGGTAGCGCCGGAGCCGGATTGCGCTCCGGCATCCGTTCCAGCTGGCGAACTGGGCTGGGCCTGGCTGCCGGTGTTGGTGCCCTGCTGGGCAGCGACCGGCAATGTCGCAAGCGGCGATACGCCAAGTGACAGCGCTGCCACGAGCATGGTGAGACGGTTGCTCTTCATCATCAATCTCCGAGGTTCGGTTCGACACGCGATCCCGCGCGCATTCTCATGCGTCGCATGCGTGCCCTGATTGTTGGGATGGCGGCTCTGGCCGCCGTTGGTCACTCGATGACTTGGATAACCTTCCGGGAGGAGGGTTCGACGATCACACGCTGATCGTTGACGATCGCGTATGCATATTTCGGATCATCAGGCACTGGCGTCACGACGACCGTTTCCGGCAAAGGCTCTCCGACGACAACCTTTTCCACCACGACGCGTTCGGCTGGGGCAGGAGCCTGCTGAACATAGGTCACCACCTGCTGCGGCGGCGGATCGATGACGCTGCCTGCGACACCGCCGACGATGCCACCGACGGCAGCGCCGACCGGGCCGCCGACAATCGCCCCTGTTGCAGCGCCACCGGCCGCACCTGTGACCGTCGACGATTGAGCAAAGGCAGATGTCGACGCCAAGAGAAGGCCGGCGGCAATTCCTACTACTTTGATATTCATCAGTTTCCTCCTGTTGATACGGCTTGCACCGCTGGTGGGCCAAACCGTCGGACGGAGGAAGTGTTCCTGCGCTGGGACTTCAGACGGGGGCACCCGGGACCTTGGTCCTACCCGGCCCGACAGCCGTTCACCCCTGCATGGGAAAGCGGCTCAGCATCCGATCGTGGACATTTTCCCAGCCGACGATCATTGCTGCGATGGAGATCGCTTTTTCGCGGTCTTCGATCTTGGATATAAAGCCTTCGAGCAGCACTACCGGCCCGAGCATCCTGATCTCGATGGCAGAGCTGTCGATATCAGGATCGGCCGAAAGCGCGGCTTCGATCGTTGCGATGGTCGATGCCGAACTGTGGCCTTCCGAGCAGCGCTCTTCGTGATTGGCGGGACCGAATTTCATAACCTCCTCCTGTTCCGCCCCTCCCGCGGATATTCACATTGCCTCACATAGATATGAGAGCGGATCCCGAGGACGACCAGTCCGACTTAGGTCCCGCTTCCCCTCGCGGGCATCTGAGTTAAATTCTGCCCGTCCTTGTTGAAAGGGCATCAGGGAGGATTCGTCGTTGTTGCTGAGCTCCGCTCAGACCCTTCCTCATAAAGTATTGATCCATCTCGGGCGGTGGAGGTGCATGGCAAGCGAGAAGGTTTCCGGGAGACAAGGAGAGTATTTGCAATGCAAACGGCTGGTATCGTGGATTGGCATCGAAGCGAAGACTTCGTTCCTCTCATGCTTGTGATGGGAGGGCGGGAAAAACACAGACGGGTCCGGTCGCTCAGCGACGTTGCAGACGCGCTGATTGGCGCCTGGCCGTCGGACGATGGCGAGCAATATATCGCGGCGGTGAAAACATGCCTGGAGGCCATTCAGGGCAATGTCCCGTCCAAGCTAGCCCGTGCCGCACTCATTCGCGCTGCGGAGGAATCTGGAATTTTAGTAATTTCAGTTGTTCACTGAGATTTCCCCAGGCTTCCTGCCAGGCCGTCACAGAACGCCTTCGCCGAAATCAGCAAGTGACGCACCCGGTCTCTTGGCGAGCACGCCACGGCGGCGTCGATCAGCGGCGGGGTCTTCCTCACAGTCCGGCTTGTTGAACTTCTCGCCCGACATCGTACCGCCTAGGCTGCCGGCGGGCGATACCGGATCGACTTCGCCTTTTCCAAGGCCCGGATCGTATCCTCCACGTCGAGGAGGACAGTCGTCTCGATAGAGCTGAGCGCGCCTCCCGCACCGATCGCGAGCGTGACAGCCGCCATCGACACATTGTCGGGCGCCTCCCACAAATTCCATCCGTCATGCTCGCCGAAGGCGTACCAGAACCCGTGGAGCTTTCCGCCGACGGATTCAATGTAGCTCCGCGCCGCCTCGCGGCGATCCTCGGGTTTTTCGATCATGCGCGCCCAGGTCTCGGGCGTGTAGCTGAAGCGCGTGAGATACATGGCCATGGTTTGCCTCCTCCGCCGGATCGATCCAGTAAACGCTCAAGCCGAAGGGAACGCCAGTCATTCGATGGGGGTATAGGGCTTGCCTTTGGAGTGATCAGCCGAGCGTTATGGACGGCAATCGAGACAAGGTTTGGTAATCCCCACCAGGGCCAGAACCGTGAAGAGCAGCATGAAAGAGCTTGCCAGCACGGAACAAGGCATGGCGATCAGGAACTTCGCTCTCGGCCTCGCCAACAGGCGATCATCACCTCCACGAGCGGACCAATAAATTCTGGGGCCGAAATCCTGGCTGAAATCATAACCGTTTTTGCGGTAGAAGATGATCGACCGGATGCACCAATGCCAGCTGTAGGCGCAAAAGCCGCCGGCCGCGCAGAACATGACCCACAGTTCAATCCACTCGTCGGTAACCAATGCCATTCTCCCCACCATCCGACGCCGATGCATGTCGCCCGGAAGTGTGCAGCGGTTCCGGGACAACGACATGCATAAAAACAACGGCCTAAAGCGCCTCGCATGAATCAAATTTCTGATCCGACGCGCTTTAACAGCGGCGCCACCGTCGCATCAAGCCGCTATTGAAGATCAACCAGAGATAGCTATGTTGCGTCGTATAGTCACGACGAATTAGGGCATCTCGAATGTTGCGCAGTGTCATTTCACTCCTCTCCATGCTTGTACTCTCCATTCCCGCCGAACGCGCGCTGGCCCAAGACAATCCAAACATCCAGCTGATTAAGCCCGGCGATCCGGCCATGGCCAAAGCCCATGAGAAATCGATAGGGGAGTTGGACGGCTTCCTCGAGAAACTGCAAAATCCACCGGCGGGAACCGAAAATTACAGCCTCAAGCTTGGTTTCAAGGACAAGGACAAGAGCGTGGTCCTGACCACCGATCAGATGGCGCCGGATGTGGAATTCATGTGGGTCTACCAGATCGAGGCCTCAGGTGATCGTTTCACCGGTCTCCTCGGCGACAGGCCGGAATACATCCACAACATCAAACAAGGGGATCGCGTCGCGTTCGAGAAGGCGGATATCTTCGACTGGCTCTATGTCGAGAATGGGAAAATAAAGGGAAACTACACCGCTTGCCCGCTGTTGTTATCAGGTCCGAAAGAACAGTTGGAGCAATATCGCGAAGTCTACGGTATTGTCTGCGACTGACCGCAAGCCGGCTGGACCAGGCAAAAGAATGCCCCGCCGAAGCGGGGCAATTGAGGGGAAAGGACGGGATCGCTCAGGAAGGAAGAGCGGACGGACCCAAAACTGGGGCCACCTGTGCGATCCCGCGATCATAACGAGGAGCGCTCCGCCAGGTTCCCGTACGCTATCGGACGAAGCGAGGGCATCCTGCGGCCCATACGACCTCACCGAACTAAACTTGCCGCCCGCCGCCATCTCCCTCGAAAGCTTTCTACCTACCGGCTGGTGGAGGGCGACACTTGAAGGTTTTGCCACGGGCGCAGCCCATCAACCCGATGAATGCGGTCAGCCCTCCGGGGGCGATGTAAACCGGCTGGCATCGAACGGGCCTCTGGCTGCGACCGGGGTGACATCCTCGCTCGACATCGCGACGTCAGCCTCACGATGAACCGTGCGGGGCGAGATACGAGGCATGCTCAATCCCATCGCCTCGCCGGGAGAATGCAGCGCCCATTTCATCAGCGCCGCCTCGGAGGTCGATCCGAGGAAATCTGCTTCTTCCCAGGAGGCGGTCATCGGCAGCGAGGCGATCAGGGCAGCGCCCGGCCTGCCGGTCTCCGATGCAACAAGGCGGGGATGGAAGCGGGCGTGAACAGGCAATGCCGAGGTCGGTCTCTCCGGAAGTGCGGCGATCGGGCCGATCGAGGCAGTCTTGAGTTCGTTGTCCGCGTCCGCGTCATGCGCAAGGGCAGGCGGGCGCATCGCCGGGACTGGGATGCGGAAGGGCGCTACATCCGGAGCGGCGCCTTTGTCATCCGGCTCGCCCGCGCCGGTCTGCACCGCCAGCGCATTCAATGCCCGGCTTTTCGGCGTTGGCAGAAGCGCCGTCACGAGCTTGCTGTTCGTGCCGCCGCCGCTCGGCGATGCTCCCGCATCTTCGTCTTCTCCAGCGGTGCTGGCGATCTCTATCGAGGTGGAGCTGACGCGTTTCCTGTGGTTGGCAACCGCCTGATTATATCCCGGCAGCGGCCGGCCATCGGCCGGAAGATGCATCGTCCGCCCATTTGGGAATATTCGCGCGAGTTCCTGCCGCGACATGCGGGGCCAGGCCCTGACATTGCCGACGTCGACATGCACGAAGGGCGATCCCGAGGTCGGATAATAGCCGACACCGCCGACCTGCATCTGCATGGCAACTGCACGCAGCGTCGCAAGCTTGACGCCGGGAACGTAGAAGTCCATCGCCTTGCCCAGCATGTGCTGGCTCTTCTTGGCGACACCGGTGCTGCGCGAACGGTTGCGAAGCATGTTGTTGGTGGCAGGCGAGCGATAGGCCGAAACGACGTGGATGTAATCCCTGCCGCCGCTGCGCTTATACACCTCCCAGACCAGGTCGAGCAGCCGGGGATCCATCCGGGTCGGCTCGTTCCTCCGCCAGTCGCGCAGAAACCGATTGATCTGGGCAAGGCCTTTGGGATCGAACTTTCCATCCCGCTTATAGGTAATCGTCGCCTTCTCGCCCGTATGGGTAAAGAACAGCTTCAGGGCGCGATCTTCTGCTGAGGCGAATGATGCGGAGCCGACAAGCGCGGGAAGCGCAAACAGGGCCGGCAGAATGGTCTGCGCTGCAACACGTTTTGCACGCGACAGGAGTGCGGCGATTCCGCTCCACAATTCTTCCACTTGGTACTTCAACACCAACAATCCCGTCTTACACCAAACACTCGACGACGGGCGGGAAACTCCGCATCCATCAGGCTCAGTAAAGCCAGCTTATAGTCAACAAATTGCTAACGAGCGGATGCCGAAGTTCGGTAAGTTGAGGATGCGGATGATCTGGAAAAGGCAAAAGCTGAGATCGCAGACTGGAGCAGCGGCCTAAAGTTGGCCGGAATTATCCCAATGAGCGAGGATGAAAAACAGGATGTTTCCAACGCTGGCGGCAAATAGATTGTGGAGTACAAAGGCCAAAGATTTCAGCGGCGGCTCATATCTCGAACAATCGCGATTGCGGAGGACAATTACCTTATGGGATCGTTCCTGGATTGAAGTAAGCTTCATATGGCGAATGAACCCACGTTTGCGAGCAATGTTATGCCTGAAAGTGGATATGGCAGCGATATCACCGGCGGCTTCAATATTTATTCGAAGGCATACAAAAATGATCCTTCGATTGAGAACTACATCAAACTGCGGCGGGAAAACCCGGATGCTGAAATCGAAGTCGGTGTGATTGGAGGCATTGACCAACTTTTCTTTATGGAATCGGAACTGCGCCGGTTTGCCATCGATCCGGAGCTTGTAGCTGGAGCAATGGATGCAGACCCTTCTGCAATCAGCGAGCTATCTTTGCAGTTGATGGAGAAGATGATCGAGAGACGCAAGCTGTCGAAGGGAGGCGGAACTCATTTAACTCGACGAGGACTTGCCATTCCAGACAAACTCATCGACTGGATCATCTGCTGCTCTCTCGATGCATTGAGCTGGACTGACAATCTTGAAGTACCACGAGATCTGATTGTATTGATCCGGGAACGGTTATGCGGATCTAACCCCGAGTATGAACAGGCGTCGCGGGCGCACGAGCAGAGGATGCGCGCTGCGATCATGGGCGGACAGCTCAAGGCCCGAGGAATCACTCCGACGCTGAGGATGCTGGCAGGTTTACTGAGGGTAGCTCCCAGCACTGTAAAGCGGTGGTTTGCCGAAGGCGAGTTCGAGCGTGAAACCGAGCGGTGGTCGCGTATGTTCGATGAGAACGGTGCGCTCATCCCGCTGACGGATACCAAGGTCTCGTTGCGCCAAATAGATACTGCGCAACGCTAATTTGTCCTGCATTGTCGAAATCATCAAACAAGCAGAGCAGTGAGATGGTGTCCAAAAAAAATCGAATATTTTTACGCATACCGTTGTTGGTCGAGGCGGCAGCGGAAGGGCCATTTGCGATTCTCGCGCTCTTCGGAATCGTATTGATTGTTATCCTGACGAAATCTCTTCAATGGTGGTGAGGCTAGACAAAAAGGGTCCGCCCTGAAAGATGGATGATGTTTTGTGCCAGTGACACGGGTGACCGTCTACTCTGATGGAGAAGCGGAAGACGTGAGGCCGGCGTTCGGCTGAGAACTTGCCGTTCGTCCGGCTTGTATGGCCTGCGGCAATACCAGGAAATCCAGGAGCCCGCTGCCCCGCAGGTCGTCGGCTCTCTTTTCCAGAATGTCACCAAGCAAGGTTATCAGAAATTCCGCTGTCAGATGGCCCCAGTCTGTCATGAACGGAACACCGCCGCTGCTGGTCAGGCACCCCTGCTTGTCGTAATCGCA
Organism: Rhizobium sophoriradicis; assembly: GCF_003939025.1. Classification (GTDB taxonomy): domain Bacteria; phylum Pseudomonadota; class Alphaproteobacteria; order Rhizobiales; family Rhizobiaceae; genus Rhizobium; species Rhizobium sophoriradicis. The sequence goes on along the minus strand of NZ_RQIH01000012.1, from coordinate 165,795 downwards.
GTGAAGCTTGATGATATCGATGTAGTTGAATGCAAGACCGGACGGGAAAAACGGCATCTGCTCTACCGGCTGGTTGGCGGCCGGATAAGATGCCAATCGCATGCAGGTAGAGGCGTCAGATTTTGTCCGAAACATCAGCCCCAGGCAGGTGTGCGATCGGTCCAGCTGGAAATAATTTCCGAAAACGAAAATTTTAGCGTCGTCTGAATGGCTTTTCATCCAGGAAAGAAGCTCAAACCTGAACGGGTTGACGGTGTATTCAAAAGGCCGGTGACTCGCGAGGAATATCGCTTTCGTTCGCCTGAGCAATGACTTGTCATTGATATATTTTTCAAAGGGAATGCAGTATTTGTCGTAAATGCTGGCGCGTGAGGGGGCCTTAACACTATCGTCCTTGATCTCCGCCATGCAGTTCAAATAGCTGAGCGCCACGACTTCATATCGGTCGGTATCAATGTAATTTTTCAGCGCGACTGACCAGTTCCTCGCGTACGAATCCCCGATGATGAAGATAACCGGCTTGCCGGCCTGAATGTTGTTGTTCAAGCCGAGAAATGTGCTTTCCAGTCGGTCCTCGTTCGTCCGCGCGATAGATGGATAGACCTGATCCAATCTGTGAGGAAAACCGGCCATAGTGATCGCCGACACAACAGCAGCCATGATGGTTGCAACGGATGTGCCGAGGGAGATCCAGAAAGCGCGGTTTCTTCTGGTGTAGCGAATGGGCTTTTCAAAGACGACGAAGCTGACGACCGCGATCACGGCGGTCGCCGCAACGGCAACGAGCTTATCGCCGTTGTCGAAATCCAGGCTTGTCAGCCGCGCGAAGGCGAAGACCGGGTAATGCCACAAATATAGGGAGTAGGAGACGATCCCGGTGAGCGCCGCGGGCCGAGAAGCCAACAGGCGCCCGACGGCATGCTTATGACTGGCGAATGCAAGCACCAGACATGTCCCAACGACGGGGATGACCGTGAACAGGCCAGGATGAACTGTGTCCTTCCTGAACAAGATGAGGGAACCAAGCACGAGCACAAGCCCGACCGCCGCGAGCAACGGCCGAGGGCGCGCGCGTCCGCGCCTCACCTCGTAATAGGCGAGAAGTGTTCCGGCCAGGAGTTCCCAGGCCCGGGTGAGCGGCGAGTAGAAGGCCTGTTGCTGATCATACCGCATCGTGAGGACACAGAATACGAAGCTTAAGGCTGCCATGAGCAACACGCACGGCAAAAATCTTGATTTCAAATACCGGCGCGTGATCAGCAATAAGAGCGGAAAGCCGATATAAAACTGCTCTTCGACGCTCAACGACCAGGTGTGAAGAAAAGGCTTGAGAAGGGTATCCGGCTCGCCGTACTGGGCCGCAGTGAAATAGAAATAGATATTCGATCCAAACAGGAGCGAGGAACCGATGGAATTCGCGTAATCCAGCAGTTCTGACGGCAATAAAAGGTAATAGGCAAACGGCATTGTCGCGAAGATGACTGCGAACAAGGCAGGCAGAATTCTCCGCGCACGCCGCGTATAGAATTTAAGGAAATCGATGCGCCCGGTTGCTTCGATTTCTGTCAGCAAAATTTGGGAAATCAGGAAGCCGCTGATCACAAAGAACACATCGACGCCGATGTATCCGCCCTGCAGCAAGGTGTGGCCGGCAACCGTGAACTCGGCGTGATAAAGAATAACCGCGGTCACCGAGATGGCCCTTAAGCCATCGATCTCTGGTCGGTAAACCTTCAATGCCAGCGCCTGCCTCCGATATCGAGAGCGTAAGGTTGTCGCGCGCAAGAGAGGCGCTTTGGGCTGCCTAACACAGAGATGTTGGAGGGAGAACAGTGTGGCCTGATAAAAAATTGGCGGGCGGGGCCGATTTCAATTTTTATTTTTTGCGCTGTTGTAAATCAGCATTGCGGAGCCTTCCATGGACGATTGGATTCCCTCTCCGACTTGAAGTAGCCAGCGCGATATTTAGAAGAAGCAATGCGCGGATCGAAGCCAATGTGGTGGCAACTTGTTTGCTTGGAGTGTAAGCAAGTATCGATGGGGGCAGATATCTTAGAGACCATCCCGCGTGGCCGCGGCGGCGAGTTCCCCCGCGCTGCCTCCCCGGGTCCAATGCATGCCTAGAACCTCCCCTCGAGACTCGTTGCCTAGCCGGGCTTAGCCCCCTGCGACATTCGCCAGCCGGGAGGTATCCACTTAAGGAGAATTGACAGCGATCCGAATTGCGACTTTGCTAAATCAACCAGACATTGCAGTCGGGCAACTATCTTGAGCAAAATCACGAAGTACAGACACGGTCGCAAGCGGAAAGCATTCGAGATTCAGGCTGGGCAATGCGGTATTTGCGAGGCCGCTATGATTTTGCCTGGATGGCATAACAAGGATCGCAAGCGCAACAGGCTCGCGACGGTTCCAAACCTGGCCACATGGGATCACATCAAGCCGGCGAGCCAGGGCGGAACTAGTCGCCTCGAAAATCTTCATCTTGTTTGTTTCGCCTGCAATCAGAAGCGTCAGACCAAACAGGCCAAGTCTACGTGGCTATCTATCAAAGCTAGGTTGATGCGAGCTTTGGCGACCTAGTGGCAGGACTTGCGCATGGGGGCGTGCGCTACTGGGCTAAGACTGGGTTAGCTTTTTGCAGCATGCGCGAGGACGAGAGAAGACCAATATCAGGACGTTGGAAATATGGCGCACCCGACAGGATTCGAACCTGTGACCTTTGGAATCGGAATCCAACACTCTATCCAGCTGAGCTACGGGTGCATGCCTGAGGCGGTTTGAATCGCCTGTCCGATGGGTGGTTCTTAGCCTAGCTTGCGGCCGGCTTCAATCGCGAAATTCTCAGAAATACCGATGCTTGCGATTTGGCGGGTATTTTTATCTGTCAGCCTCGCGAACCCCATAAAAAACTCCGCCGGCCTTGCGGGCGGCGGAGCGGGATTGTCAGGGGCAGGGCGCCTTACGGCGGTCAGATCTGCATGGCGCCGGGGCCGGGGATGGCCTTGGGCGGCACCTTGCCGAGGATGATCATGCCGAGCACTTCGTCCTTGGTCACGTCTTCGGTGCGGGCGTGGCCCACCAGCTGGCCGTTCTTCATCACCGAGACGCGGTCGGCGAGGTCGAAGACGTCGTGGATGTCGTGGCTGATGAGGAAGATGCCGATGCCTTCCTTCTTCAGCTGCTTGATCAGCTCGCCCACCTGCGCCGTTTCCTGCGGTCCGAGTGCCGCCGTCGGCTCGTCCATGATCAGGATGCGGGCGTTGAAGAGGATGGCCCGGGCGATCGCCACCGATTGCCGCTGGCCGCCCGAAAGCGCCTTCACCGGCTCCTTGAAGCGCTTGAAGTTGGGGTTGAGCCGCCCCATCACTTCGCGCGCCGAGGCCTCCATCGCCACGTCGTCGAGCGTGCCCCAGCGGGTCTTCAGCTCGCGGCCGAGATAGAGGTTGGCGGCGGCGTCGACATTATCGGCGACGGCGAGCGTCTGGTAGATCGTCTCGATCCCGTATTTCTTGGCGTCGCGCGGATTGCGGATGTCGGCCGGCTCGCCATTGATCAGGATCTCGCCGCTGTCGCGCTTGTAGGCGCCGGAGAGGATCTTGATCAGCGTCGATTTGCCGGCGCCATTGTGGCCGAGCAGGGCGACCACTTCGCCGGGGTAGAGATCGACCGAGGCATTGTCCACGGCGTGGATGCCGCCGAAGGAAATCGAGATGTTTTTCAGTTCCACGAGGGGAGTGCGGTGATCAGTCATTTTGAGGCTCCTCTCACTTGGCACGGGCGCGATAGACGGTGTCGAGCCAGACCGCGACGACGAGGACGGTGCCGACGACGACGCTCTGCAGCGGCGTGTCGACATGGGCGAGAACCATGCCGGATTGCAGTGATTGCATGACGAGCGCGCCGAGCATGGCGCCGGCGATCGTGCCGGTGCCGCCCGCCAGCGACGTTCCGCCGATGACGGCGGCGGCGATGGTGTAGAGCTCGTCGAGCGTGCCCTGCGAGTTGGTGGCGGCGTTGAGGCGGGCGGTGGAAATCGCCGCGGCGATAGCGGCCAAAACACCCATCAGCGCGAAGATGCGCACCGTCACCCAGCGGGTCTTGATGCCGGCGAGTTCGGCCGCCTCCGGGTTGCCGCCGATCGCGAAGACATAGCGGCCGAAGCGCAGCCTTGTGGCGATGAAGGTCATGATGATGCCGACGACGATGGCGATCAGCACCGGCACGGCGATGCCGTAGGGGATATCCAGGCCGGTCTCGGGCCAGGGAATATTGTTGGTCTCGGCATATTTCTTGGCGATGTTGATCGGCCAGTAATAGCTGTTGGCGATCGAGACGGCGCCGAGGATCAGCACGCAGCTCAGCGTCGCGAGGAAATACTCGGCCCAGATCGGCCGGCGTGGGAAGCCGAAGCGGCGGCGCTGCCGGCGCGAGCCGACGATGCTGGCGATGACGAAGAGGCAGGCAACGATGCCGACGATCCAGCTCCAGGTGGCGCCGATCGAGCCCTCGGCGCCGCCGCCCATGATGCGGAAGGTCTGGTCCATCGGGGCAACCGTCTGGCCGCTGGTGACGAGCCAGGTCGCGCCACGCCAGACCAGCAGGCCGCCGAGGGTGACGATGAAGGAGGGCACGTTGAGGAAGGCGATGATCATGCCCTGGAAGGTGCCGATCAGGCCGCCGGCAATCAGGCCGACCAGCAGCGTGATCACCCAGGTGAAGGGGCTGTCGAAGCCGATATACTCAGGCAGGATCTTGGCCTGGGTGACGCCCATGATCATGCCGCAGAGGCCGAGCACGGATCCGACAGACAGGTCGATGTTGCGGGTGACGATGATCAGCACCATGCCCGTCGTCATGATCGCGATGTCGGTCGTCTGGACCGAGAGGTTCCAGAGGTTGCGCGGGGTCAGAAACAGGCCGCCGGTGATGATGTGGAAACCGATCCAGATGATGACGAGCGCGCCGATCATGCCGAGCAGGCGTGTGTCGATTTCGGTCGCGCGGAAGAAGCGGGTCACCGGATTGGCTTCCGCCGTTCGCGGTCCGCTTGATGTGGTGGATTTTACCATTTCGGCCATGGGTTTGCCGTTCCCCCATTGTGTTTGGACGGCTGCGCCAGCGTGCCCGAGTTGTGGGCGGCGTCATCGTCTGTTCTTCAACTGCCCATCGTGATGCTTCCGGAAACCGGTCGCCTGGCGTCGCGACACCCTTCCGGCAGGGAATGCAAATCCGCGATGGTGCGGCGGGGCGGAGGAACTGCATCCTTGGAGTTCGCATCCGCATCCGGCGCCGCAGCGGTCTCTCCGCTGCGGCGTCGGCATTTCGTTCGAAGCTTGCTTACTTGCAGGCGGCGACCGTGCCGGCCTTGACGCCCTGGCAGGCTTCAGCCTTGGAGATCCAGCCGGCGTCGATGACGACGTTCAGATTGTCCTTGGTGATGGCAAGCGGCTTCAGGAAGACCGACTGCATTTCCACGCCCTTCGGGCCGCCCTTGAAGGCCTGGGCGCCTTCGATCTTGCTCATGTCCGTGCCGCCAGCAAGCTCGAGAGCGATTTCGGCGGCGCGCTTGCCGAGTTCGCGGCTGTCCTTCCAGACGGAAACCGTCTGCGTGCCGAGAGCGATGCGGTTCAGCGCCGCCTTGTCGCCGTCCTGGCCGGAAACCGGAACGGAGCCGGCGAGGCCCTGGGCGTCGAGCGCTGCAATTGCGCCGCCGGCCGTGCCATCGTTGGAGGCGACAACGGCGTCAACCTTGTTGTTGTTGGCGGTCAGGAACTGCTCCATGTTGCGCTGGGCGTTCTCCGGCAGCCAGCCGTCGGTATAGGCCTCGCCGACATTCTTGATCTTGCCGGCGTCGATCGCGGCCTTCAGCACTTCCTGCTGGCCCGAGAACAGGAAGTCGGCGTTCGGGTCGGAGGACGAGCCCTTGATGAAGACGTAGTTGCCTTCCGGCTTCGCCTTGAAGACGCCTTCGGCCTGCAGGCGGCCGACTTCCTTGTTGTCGAAGGTGATGTAGAAGGCGGCCGGATTTTCGATCAGGCGGTCATAGCCGACAACCGGGATGCCTTCGGCGGCGGCCTTTTCGATGGCCGGAGCGATAGCGTCGGAATCCTGGGCGAGAATGATCAGCGCGTTGGCGCCCTGCGAAATCAGCGATTCGACGTCGGTCAGCTGCTTTGCGGCTGAAGACTGCGCGTCAGCGGAAATATACTTGGCGCCCTTGGCTTCGAGAGCCTTCTTGATGGCGGCTTCGTCGGTCTTCCAGCGCTCTTCCTGGAAATTCGACCAGGAAACGCCGACGACGAGATCGGCAGCCATGGCGGCGGTGTGCACGGAAACGAGAATGGCAGCGCCCGCCATTAATTTCAAAATAGACTTCATAATGTCCTCCCGAGTGAGTTGCGACCGGCCCAGCCCATGCTTCCTCCGGCCACCGCGATACGCCTGTCGAGGAAAGTTCGGATTATTTTCTCGACAGTCGAGAAATTTGATGTCAGAGATTTTTTCAGCTGTCAACACTGGACTTTCGGCCTCAGCCCCTTGCGCGGCGGCGGCCGGAGATGCAGTGGAAACCGGGGGCGGAGTAAGTAGCATGATGCCGAAAAGTGTGAGCGGTTTTCGGATGACATCATGCTCTAAACTATTGAATTAGATCAGGAGGAGAGGGCGGCATTCATGCTGACCAAGTCGAGCACGGAACTGGTCCGGCAGAGAAACAGCGTGCTCGTGCTCTCCGTGCTGCGCCGCCACGGCGCGCTCGCCCATACCGAAATTTCCGATTTCACCGGCCTTTCCTCGGCCACCATCTCGGCGATCACGGCCGATCTGGAACGCGCCCAGATCATCGAAAAATCCGAGCAGCAGGCGGCAAGCGGCCGCGGCCGGCCGCGCGTGCTGCTCCGGCAACGGCGCGATTGTGGCTATCTCATCGTCGTCATCATCTCCTCGGATGCCGTGCAATATTCGCTGGTCGATTATGCCGGCAAGCTGATCGACCGCTTCAGCGAGGAGCGCTCGCATGATCCCTCAGGCGCTGCCCGCTTCATGGAAGGCGTGCGCGCCGGCCTTTCGCGCATTCTCGATCGCTCCCGCATTACCCAGGAAAAAGTCCTGCTGATCTCGATCAGCAGCAAGGGCCTGGTCGCTTCCACCGAGCCGGTGCTCGTCTGGTCGCCGATCTTCGGCAGCGACCAGATCGATTTCGAATCGGCGCTGCGGCCGGATTGGCAGGCCAAGGTCATCCTCGACAACGAGACACTGCTGGTCGCCGCCGCACTTGGCGCGCGCGAGGAGATCGTCAAGGGCGCCGATTTCCGCTCGCTCGCGGCGCTCTCGCTCGGCCACAGCATCGGCCTCGGCATCGTCCGGCGGGGAGGGCAGACGGGCCAAGAGGTCTCGGCGCCGAATTTCGGCCATATGCTGCACATGGCGGGTGGCGGCCTCTGTCGCTGCGGCACGCGCGGCTGCATCGAGGCCTATGCCGGCTTCTACGCCATCCTGCGCAGCGCCTTCGAAGTGCCGCTCGATACGATCCCCGCCAAATTCGTGCCCGTCGCCGAACTCGACAAGATCGCCGCAAAGGCCCGCCAGGGCCACCGCACCTCCGCCTTCGCCTTCCGCCAGGCGGGGCTCGCCCTCGGCAACGGCCTGTCGCGCATGCTCAGCCTCACCGAACGCATGCCCATCGCCATCACCGGCCCCGGCACCCGCTATTACGACCTGCTGCGCCAGGGTATCGAAGAGGGCCTCGGCCAGTCGCACATCGTGCGCATGGAAGGCATGCCGGAAATCCGCATTGTCGCCGAAGAGCCCATCCTCGTCTTCGAAGGCCACCTCAACCGGGCACTGTCAGTGATCGACCAGGATATTGTAGTCTCGGGTGTTCAAGGCGGGGAGTAGCGCAAAACCCCTCCCCAACCCCTCCCCACAAGGGGGAGGGGCTACCGTGTCGCACCCGCCGCACTTTACGTCCCTTGCCACGGTACGAAGCTGCGTTGCTTTGGGCCGAGGGGCTGCCGCTGATAAGCCCCTCCCCCTTGTGGGGAGGGGTTGGGGAGGGGTCTTTCAAAAGGGTCCAAACAACTGCACAACTGCCCGGCTCGACCGGCTGCGGCCGTGGATTCCAGGCTCAAGGCCTGGAATGACGGAGGTTGTGGCGGGCTACTGCCAAACGAGCCGTCGGCGGTTCGGACGGCGAGTCGTGCTTTCGGTGCCCGTTTTAGCGCCGCCTTCGACTCTGCGCCGCGACGCCCATCCGCTGCGCCTGACGCCGAATTTGGCGCAAACTTAACTCCCACCCTCCGTGGATTCCAGGCCTTGAGCCTGGAATCCACGGCGCCGCCCTCCGCTTGCCCGGCTTTGAGCCGAGCATTTACACCGCATCCTCCAGCGACAATTGGCAGGTCGCATCTCCTCTTGCTCCAACAAGTAACACTTCATCCGGTGTGCCGACGGCAAATTTGGCGCGACCGCAACCCTCACCCTCCGTCATTCCAGGCCTTGAGCCTGGAATCCATGGCTGCACCCTCCGCCCCGTTCGGCTTCGAGCCGAGCATCCACACCGCCGTCGCTACCATCAAACGCAAAACGGCCGGGCATATGCCCGGCCATCTCATGCATGACTGGCGGTCGGGAGAGGGCCGTCAGCCAACCTTGATGAGCTTGCCTTCCTTGACCGATTGCACCGCAGCATCGGCGAGTGCCAGCGCTGCAAGACCATCGGCGCCGGAGGGCGAAATCTTCGTGCCCTTCTCGATCGCGGCGATGAAGGCGGCGATTTCGTTGGCGTAGGCTTCGGTGTAGCGGGTCATGAAGAAATCATGCAGCGGCGGGCGGGTGTAGCCGTCGCCGTTGGCGACTTCGATCGAAACCGGGCGCTGGTTTTCGGCGGCCGCCATGCCCTTGGCGCCATGCACTTCGATGCGCTGGTCGTAGCCATAGGTGGCGCGGCGGGAATTGGAGATGACGGCCTGCTTGCCGGAGGCGGTCTGCAGGATCACCGAGACGCTGTCATAGTCGCCGGCATCGCCGATCGCCCTGTCGACCAGCACGGCGGCGGTCGCCAGCACCGAGACCGGCTCTTCGCCGAGCAGGAAGCGGGCCATGTCGAAATCGTGGATCGTCATGTCGCGGAAGATGCCGCCCGAGCGCTTGATATAGTCGACCGGCGGGGCGCCGGGATCGCGCGAGGTGATCGTCACCATCTCGACATCGCCGATCTTGCCGTCGTCGATGACCTTGCGAACCGCCATGAAATGCGGGTCGAAGCGGCGGTTGAAGCCGACCATCAGCTTGGCGCCGGTCTCTTCCACCACCTTGATGCAGGCCTTGACGCGGGCGACATCGAGATCGATCGGCTTTTCGCAGAAGATCGCCTTGCCGGCGCGGGCGAAACGCTCGATCAGGTCGGCATGGGTGTCCGTCGGTGTGCAGATGACGACTGCGTCGATATCTTTAGCGGCCTCGATCGCCTCGATGGTGCGGACCTCGCAGCCATAGGCCGAAGCGATGGCTTCGGCGGCCTGCGGAAAGGCGTCCGCCACCGCAACCAGCGTCGCATTGGCGTCGCCGCTGACGGCCTTGGCGTGAACCTTGCCGATGCGGCCGGCGCCGAGAAGACCGAATCTCACTGTCATTTCAACCTCCCTTGAATTCGGAACAAATAAACCGAATTACCGAAAAACTGGAATTTTCATTCCATCTTCTCTGCGTCGCGTCAAGCCCGCGGCTCTTTCACATTTGCAAGATTCGAACTAAAGACAAGCGCGGCACAGGCCGTGGGCCGTGCGAGGCATGCCGGGGGCATGCGTGACATATCCGACCGCGGGGCACAGATGCAACTGATCGATCCGAACCATCCTGCATACCGGCGCCTCTGGGTGCGGATTGCCATCGTTGCCGTCTGCTTCGGCTGGGCCACGGTCGAGATCATCGGCGGCGATCCCTTCTGGGCCGTCATCTCGGCCGGGGCGGGTGCCTATGCCTATTATATGCTGTTCTGGAGCTTCAATCCGCAGCCCGAGGTCGCCGAGCCTGCAGCCGTGGCTGACGCTGATGACGACGAAGAGCCCGCGGCGCCAGCCGCGGAAAAGCCGTCGAAGGACGGGCAGGTAGACTAAGATTGGTCAGCGACCGACTCGCCGCAGCGCCTCGTCGATCAGGAGATTGGCCAGCATCATCCGCTTCGTCGCATTGTCGCGAAAGGGCAGGGCGACGCCGTCGGGGTGATTGGCCCGGGCGAAGGCGCGGCGCTTTTCACTGAGCGTCAGCGGCGTATCGGCCGCCGAGATCGCCAGTTCGGCGGCAACCTCCTGCAGCGTCGTGCGGGTCAGATGCTCCGGCATGACGGGCTCGGGGTCCGGCACAGGCTCCGGTTTCTCCGTGAGTCCGGCGGCGTCGAGATCGAGATTGTCGAAATAAGCCTCCCCGACCCGTTGCGAAGCGACGGAGACACCCTGCATCACATCGAAGGCAAGCCCGGTGCCGAGGCCGGAGACGCGATGGGCGGCTGGCGATCCGGCCTCATCTTCGGCCGTCTCGTCCTCTGCCTTCAGCCGCTCGAGAACTGATTGAAATATCGACTGTCCGAACAGCATCCCGCTTCCTCAAGAGCATTTCCGTCTTCGAGCGACGGACGTGTTCTAATTTTTTCACGCAATTTCCGGAGGCAAAAACCGCTGGGCACTTTTCCGGAATTCTTCCGACGCGCATTAAAGGTGCAGAAGATGGCGCAGGGCTTGCGGGCTTATCCCGCCTGCTTCCGGCTTTCCTCGAGGATGATGTCGTAGAGCAGCCTTGCGCTCGGCGGCAGCGCCCGTTCGCTTGCCGCGATCAGGCTGTATGGCTTGACGTTGATGTCGAAATCGATCGGCAGCACACGCACGTCGGAGGCCTTGGCGCCCTGGCTCGCCAGGAAGTGGGCAACGTCGACGGCGACGGGGGCGATCGCGTCAGTCTCGCAGACGATGGCGCAGGTGAGCAAGAGCGAGGAGGTGTTGACGATATTTTCAGGCAGCGCCACGCCTTGCGACAGGAAGAAATCCTCGATCGTACGGCGCAGCAGCGTGCCCGGCGGCTGGAATACCCAGTCGTAACCCCTGACGTCGGCAAGGCTGCTCACCTTGTGCTTTAAGAGCGGATGGCTCTTGCGCACGATCAGGCAGGCCCGCTCGATGCCGATCTCCGTCACCTCGAACAAGCGCGGGTTGAGGTCGTCGGGGATGCGGCCGATGATGAAGTCGTGGCGGGCGGCGAGCAGCTCGCGGGCGAGCACGTTGCTGGTTTCCACCTGGATGTTGATCTCGATGCCGGGATAGGCCTTACGCACCCTGTTGATCGCCGGCACCACCAGGCTCATGGCCGGCGCCGTTACCGCGCCGATAAAGACCGAACCGCCCTTGCCGCTTTTCAATTCGCCGATCTCGCGGCTCGCCTCGCGCAGCTCCAGCAGGATCTTTCTTGCTCGCCTGGCAAGGGCCGCGCCGAAGGTCGTCAACACCACGCCGCGGGCCACGCGCTCGTAAAGCTGCGTCTTGGTGATCGCCTCCATTTCGGACAGCATGCGCGATGCGGCGGGCTGCGAAATGTTGAGGACTTCCGCAGCTGCGGAAATCTGTCCGCTATCTTCGATTGCGACGATCATGCGCAGGTGATTCAGCTTAAGTCCTGCCCGTAAAAGGCCGTCATCACCGAAATTGTCGCTGTGGATATCGACGTGATCCATGGAAATGGGCTCTGAAACGATCGTCATGGTTGCAGCCTCCCCACTGCGCTCCATCAAAAGTAATACTTTTTAACGATATACCAAAATTGTTATGCACATTACCACTTATTCTATTTGACAGTTATAGGAATCCATACCAGTTTGCCGCCGTGTGCTGGTTGGCACTCAACACGTGTGAGATCGTGGAGGAGACCTACTTCGTTTCTCACCATCTGAAGTAACTATCCAATACGGAACCTGCCACAGTTTCGGGCGGGCGATTTTTCGTCCGCTGATCTATTAACAAGGGAGAGAGAAATGAAATCCATTATCTCATTGATGGCTGCGGCTGCCTTCGGCGTCGCTTCGTTCGTTATGCCTGCCATGGCGCAGGACAAGGGGCTCGTGGGCATCGCAATGCCGACGAAGTCCTCCGCTCGCTGGATCGACGACGGCAACAACATCGTCAAGCAGCTCGAGGCCGCCGGCTACAAGACCGACCTGCAGTATGCTGACGACGATATTCCGAACCAGCTGTCGCAGATCGAAAACATGGTCACCAAGGGTGCCAAGGTTCTCGTCATCGCTTCGATCGATGGTACGACGCTTTCCGACGTTCTCCAGAAGGCTCACGATGCCGGCATCAAGGTCATCGCTTACGACCGCCTGATCCGCGACTCGGCCAACGTCGATTACTACGCCACCTTCGACAACTTCCAGGTCGGCGTTCTGCAGGCAACCTCCATCGTTGACGCCCTCGGCCTCAAGGATGGCAAGGGCCCGTTCAACATCGAACTCTTCGGCGGTTCGCCTGATGATAACAACGCCTTCTTCTTCTATGATGGCGCAATGTCGGTCCTGCAGCCCTACATCGACTCCGGCAAGCTCGTCGTGAAGTCCGGCCAGACCGGCATGGACAAGGTCGGCACCCTGCGTTGGGATGCGGCAACCGCTCAGGCCCGCATGGACAACCTGCTCTCGGCCAACTACACCGACGCCAAGGTCGATGCCGTCCTGTCTCCCTATGACGGTCTCTCGATCGGTATCATCTCCTCGCTGAAGGGCGTCGGCTACGGTTCGGCTGACCAGCCGCTCCCGATCGTTTCCGGTCAGGACGCCGAAGTCCCGTCGGTCAAGTCGATCATCGCTGGCGAACAGCACTCGACGGTCTTCAAGGACACCCGCGAACTCGCCAAGGTCACTGTTGCCATGGTCGATGCCGTCATGTCCGGCAAGGAGCCCGAGGTCAACGACACGAAGACCTACGACAACGGCGTCAAGGTCGTTCCGTCCTATCTGCTGAAGCCGGTTTCGGTCGACAAGACCAACTACAAGCAGATCCTGGTCGACGGCGGTTACTACACCGAAGACAAGCTGAAGTAAGTTAAACACGAGGCCGGAGCCCGCGTGCTTGCGGGTTCCGGCCTTCGATTTTATGATCGCCAAGCCGCTCGGCGGCTCAAGGCGCTGGAACTTTGACTATGGACAATACCATCCTCGAAATGCGGAGCATCACCAAGACGTTCCCGGGCGTCAAGGCGCTGGAGAACGTGAACCTCAAGGTTCGCCAGGGTGAGATCCACGCATTGGTGGGCGAAAACGGGGCCGGCAAATCGACCCTGATGAAAGTGCTCTCAGGCGTCTATCCGACAGGAAGCTATGAAGGCGACATCGTCTATGAAGGCGAGACGCGCCACTTCAAGGTCCTGAAGGATTCCGAAGAAATCGGCATCGTCATCATTCACCAGGAACTGGCGCTCGTGCCATTGCTGTCGATCGGCGAAAACATCTTCCTCGGCAACGAGAACGCCAAGAAGGGCGTCATCAGCTGGGAAGAGACGTATAACCGCACGAAGCAGCTGCTGCAGAAGGTGGGCCTGCGCGAATCCCCGAATACGCTGGTCACCGATATCGGCGTCGGCAAGCAGCAGCTCGTCGAGATCGCCAAGGCGCTGTCGAAGAGTGTGAAGCTGCTCATCCTCGACGAGCCCACAGCCTCGCTCAACGAGAAGGATTCCGACGCGCTGCTCAATCTGCTGATCGAGTTCCGCAATCAGGGCATCACCTCGATCATCATTTCCCACAAGCTGAACGAGATCCGCAAGGTCGCCGACCAGATCACGGTGCTGCGCGACGGCATGACCGTCAAGACGCTCGACTGTCACGCCGACGAGATCAGCGAAGACATCATCATCAAGAACATGGTGGGCCGCGACCTTGCCGACCGTTATCCGCCGCGCTCGGTGCCGATCGGCGAGACGATCTTCGAAGTGAAGAACTGGAACGCCTACCACCAGCATCACCGCGACCGCCAGGTGCTGCACAACATCAATGTCAATGTCCGCAAGGGCGAGGTTGTCGGCATTGCCGGCCTGATGGGCGCGGGCCGCACCGAATTCGCCATGAGTGTCTTCGGCAAGTCCTACGGGCACAAGATCAGCGGCGAGGTCTTCGTCGACGGCAAGGCCGTCGATGTCAGTACCGTGCGCAAGGCGATCGATGCAGGTCTTGCCTATGTCACCGAGGACCGCAAACAGCTTGGCCTCGTGCTCAACGACACGATCCTGCACAATACGACGCTCGCCAATCTCGACGGAATTTCGAACAACAGCGTCATCGACGACATCAAGGAGATGAAGGTCGCGACCGATTACCGGTCGAAGCTGCGCATTCGCTCGCACGGCATCTTCCAGGAAACGGTCAATCTTTCCGGCGGCAACCAGCAAAAGGTCGTGCTGTCGAAGTGGCTGTTCTCCGATCCCGAGATTTTGATCCTCGACGAGCCCACCCGCGGCATCGACGTTGGCGCAAAGTACGAGATTTATACTATCATCAACCAGCTTGCCGCCGATGGAAAGGGCGTTCTGATGATCTCATCGGAAATGCCCGAACTGCTTGGCACTTGTGACCGCATCTACGTGATGAACGAAGGACGCATCGTTGCCGAACTGCCGAAGGGAGAAGCAAGCCAGGAAACCATCATGCGCGCTATCATGCGCTCAGGGGAGAAGAGACAATGACTCCGGTCAACCCAGCAACCGAAGAAAGCAACGTCGTTTCGGTTGCCGACTACATCCGCGGCAACATTCGTGAATACGGCATGCTCATCGCGCTCGTCGCGATCATGGTATTCTTCCAGTTCTACACCGGCGGCATCCTCTTCAAGCCGGTTAATCTGACGAACCTGGTCCTGCAGAATTCGTTCATCGTCATCATGGCGCTCGGCATGCTGCTCGTCATCGTGGCGGGCCATATCGACCTTTCGGTCGGTTCGATCGTCGCCTTCGTCGGCGCGCTCGCGGCGATCTTCACCGTGACATGGGGCATGAATTTCTGGGTCGCCGGTCTGATTTGTCTTATCGTCGGCGGCATCATCGGCGCGGCGCAGGGCTATTTCATCGCCTATCACCGCATTCCGTCCTTCATCGTGACGCTCGCAGGCATGCTCGTCTTCCGCGGCCTGACGCTGACGGTGCTGAACGGCAAGAACATCGGCCCGTTCCCGAAGGAATTTCAGGTCATCAGCACCGGCTTCCTGCCGGGCGACATGATCGACGTCTTCGGCACGCCCGTCCAGTCGACCTCGCTGATCCTGACGGTGATCCTGCCGGTCATCCTCTTCTATCTCGCATGGCGCCGCCGCAGGGTGAACGAGAGCCACGGGATCGACGTCGAGCCGATGGGCTTCTTCATCGCCCAGAACCTGGTCGTTTCTGTCGCCATTCTGTGGCTCGGCTATCTCCTGTCCAGCTACAGGGGCCTGCCGAACGTTCTCGTCGTCATGCTGGTGCTGATCGCGATCTATGCTTTCGTCACCAAGCGCACGACGATCGGCCGCCGCATCTATGCCATGGGCGGCAATGAAAAGGCGACCAAGCTTTCGGGCATCAACACGCAGCGCCTCAGCTTCTACACCTTCGTCAACATGGGCGTGCTTGCGGGCCTTGCCGGCATGATCGTCGCTCTCCGCCTGAACTCGGCAACGCCGAAGGCCGGCGTCGGCTTCGAGCTTGACGTGATTGCGGCCTGCTTCATCGGCGGCGCCTCGGCATCCGGCGGCGTCGGCAAGATCACCGGCGCAGTCATCGGTGCGTTCATCATGGGCGTCATGAACAACGGCATGTCGATCGTCGGCCTCGGCATCGACTTCCAGCAGATGGTCAAGGGTGCGGTGCTTCTCGCCGCCGTGTTCTTCGACGTCTACAACAAGAACAAGGGCTGAGCGCTCAAAAGGCGCCAGCCCCGGCATTCGCAGTCATATGAATGATGGATTCCGGCTCCTGAGGGAGCCGGACAGGCGGAGCTTTTCTGTCTTCGCGGAAACGAGAAGGATCAAAGTCGTGCTTATTTCCCAGATCAAGGGTGCCAACGGAGAGATCGTCGTCGCCGTGCGCGAGCAGGGCGGCGCTGCGAGAACGGTCAACAACGCCGGCAGCGTCTATGCGCTGGCAATGGAAGCCGCCGACGGCGGCAAGTCGCTGGCCGCGGTCATCGAGGCGCATGGCTACGGCGATGCCGTCGATCTTGAGAAAGCCTATGCGGAAGGCCGCTTCCTGCCGCCGATCACCCATCCGGACGCCGCCCATCTGCATCTGACCGGCACGGGCCTCACGCATCTCGGCTCCGCCGCCACCCGCGATTCCATGCACAAGAAAACCACCGAGGCGGCCGAGGAAACGCTGACCGACTCGATGAAGATGTTCAAGATGGGTCTCGAGAACGGCAAGCCGAAAGCGGGCGAAAAGGGCGTGCAGCCGGAATGGTTCTACAAGGGCAACGGCTATGGCGCGGCTGCCCCCGGCGCACCGCTCGTCTCGCCCTCCTTTGCGCTCGACGGCGGTGAAGAGCCTGAAATGGCCGGCATCTACGTCATCGCCAAAGACGGAACACCGTTCCGGATCGGCTTTGCCCTGTCGAATGAGTTTTCCGACCACGTCACCGAGCGGATCAACTACCTCTTCCTCGCCCATTCGAAACTGCGCCCGGCCGCCTATGGTCCGGAAATCCGCATCGGTGCGGCCCCCGACGACATCCGTGGTACCTCACGCATCAAGCGCGGCGACAAGGTGATCTTCGAAAAGCCCTTCCTGTCGGGCGAGGCGAACATGTCTCACACCTTCGCCAATCTGGAATATCACCATTTCAAATACGGCCTCTTCCGGGTTCCGGGAGATGTCCATGTCCATATGTTCGGCACGGCGACGCTATCCTTCGCCGACGGTATCAAGACGGAAGAGGGCGACCTCTTCGAGATCGAAGTCGCCGAATTCGGCCTGCCGCTGCGCAATCCGCTGAAGGTAGCGGCCGAAGAAGAGATTTCCGTCAAGCAGCTCTGATTTTCGAGGCCGGGTCCGCGTCCGCGGCCGGGCCGTGTTTGTAAACGGTAAAGGAGGCTTGTTGAGCCCATGACCATTTATCAAAACCTGATCGCCGGCGAATGGGTCGGCACGAACGCGACGAAGAACATCAATCCGTCCGACACCAACGAAGTCGTCGGTCTCTATGCCGACGGCAGCGCCGAGGATACCAAGAACGCCATCGCCGCTGCCAAGGCCGCCTTTCCGGCCTGGTCGCGCTCGGGCATCTGGGAACGTCATGTCATCCTGAAGAAGACGGGCGACGAGATCATGGCGCGCAAGGACGAGCTCGGCGCGCTGCTCGCCCGCGAAGAAGGCAAGACCCTGCCGGAAGCCACCGGCGAAGTCATCCGTGCCTCGCAGATCTTCGAATTCTTCGCAGGCGAAGCCTTGCGGCTTGCCGGCGAGGTCATCCCGTCGGTGCGTCCGAACATCGGCGTCGAGATCACCCGCGAAGCGCTCGGCGTCATCGGCATCATCACGCCATGGAATTTCCCGATCGCCATTCCAGCCTGGAAGATCGCGCCGGCGCTCTGCTACGGCAACACCATCGTTTTCAAGCCGGCCGAGCTGGTGCCGGCCTGTTCCTGGGCGATCGTCGACATCCTCAACCGCGCCGGCCTGCCAAAGGGCGTCTTGAACCTCGTCATGGGCAAGGGCTCGGTCGTCGGCCAGGCGATGCTGGAAAGCCCTGACGTTGCCGGCATCACCTTTACCGGTTCGACCGGCACCGGCCGGCGCGTCGCCGCCGCCTCCATCGAGCATAACCGCAAGTTCCAGCTCGAGATGGGCGGCAAGAACCCGATGGTCGTGCTCGACGACGCCGACCTTTCCGTCGCCGTCGAAGCCGCCGCCAATTCCGGCTTCTTTTCGACCGGCCAGCGCTGCACCGCTTCCTCGCGCCTGATCGTTACCGAAGGCATTCACGACAAGTTCGTCGCCGCGTTGACCGAGAAGCTGAAGACGCTGGTCGTCGACAACGCTTTGAAGGCCGGCACCCATATCGGCCCTGTTGTCGACGAGCGGCAGCTGAAGACCGATACCGACTATATCGAGATCGGCAAAAAGGAAGGCGCCAAGCTCGCTTTCGGCGGCGAGGTCATTTCCCGCGAGACGCCCGGCTTCTACCTGCAGCCGACGCTGTTTACCGAAGCCACTAATCAGATGCGGATTTCGCGCGAGGAGATCTTCGGGCCCGTTGTCTCGGTAATCCGGGTCAAGGACTACGACGAGGCGCTGGCGACGGCCAACGACACGCCGTTCGGCCTTTCGGCCGGTATCGCCACGACCAGCCTGAAGCATGCGACGCATTTCAAGCGCAATGCCGAGGCCGGCATGGTCATGGTCAACCTGCCGACGGCGGGCGTCGACTTCCACGTGCCGTTCGGCGGCCGCAAGGGTTCGTCCTATGGTCCGCGCGAGCAGGGCAAGTATGCGAGCGAATTCTTTACCGTGGTCAAGACCGCCTACACGCTGGCTTGAGACATATCCGATGACCCGGGCTGTACGAATCGGCCCGGCAATTCACCTGAAGGACAGAGAAAATGAAAAAGAAAGCGGAATGGCCGCGCCGGCTGAGGTCGCAGGAATGGTACGGCGGCACGAGCCGCGACGTGATTTATCATCGCGGCTGGCTTAAGAACCAGGGTTATCCGCACGACCTGTTCGATGGCCGGCCGGTGATCGGCATCCTCAACACCTGGTCGGATATGACCCCGTGCAACGGTCATTTGAGAGAGCTCGCCGAGAAGGTGAAGGCGGGCGTCTGGGAAGCCGGCGGTTTCCCGCTCGAGGTGCCGGTATTCTCGGCCTCCGAAAACACCTTCCGCCCGACCGCGATGATGTACCGCAACCTCGCGGCGCTCGCGGTGGAAGAAGCGATCCGCGGCCAGCCGATGGATGGCTGCGTGCTCTTGGTCGGCTGCGATAAGACCACGCCGTCGCTGCTGATGGGTGCGGCCTCCTGCGACCTGCCGTCGATTGTCGTCACCGGCGGACCGATGCTGAACGGCTATTTCCGCGGCGAGCGCGTCGGCTCCGGCACCCATCTGTGGAAGTTCTCCGAGATGGTGAAGGCCGGCGAGATGACGCAGGCCGAGTTCCTCGAAGCCGAAGCTTCGATGAGCCGCTCGTCGGGCACCTGCAACACGATGGGCACCGCCTCGACGATGGCGTCGATGGCCGAAGCGCTCGGCATGGCGCTATCAGGCAATGCCGCGATCCCCGGCGTCGATTCCCGCCGCAAGGTGATGGCGCAGCTCACCGGCCGCCGCATCGTGCAGATGGTCAAGGACGACCTGAAGCCGTCCGAGATCATGACGAAGCAGGCTTTCGAAAACGCCATCCGCACCAATGCGGCGATCGGCGGATCGACCAATGCCGTTATCCACCTGCTCGCCATCGCCGGCCGTGTCGGCATCGATCTTTCGCTCGACGACTGGGACCGCTGCGGCCGCGACGTGCCGACCATCGTCAACCTGATGCCGTCGGGCAAATACCTGATGGAAGAATTCTTCTATGCCGGCGGCCTGCCTGTCGTGCTGAAGCGCCTCGGCGAAGCCGGGCTGCTGCACAAGGACGCGCTGACGGTCTCCGGCGAAACCGTCTGGGACGAGGTCAAGGACGTCGTCAACTGGAACGAAGACGTCATTCTGCCTGCCGAAAAGGCGCTGACCTCGTCGGGCGGCATCGTCGTGCTGCGCGGCAATCTCGCGCCAAAGGGCGCGGTGCTGAAGCCTTCGGCTGCCTCGCCGCATCTCCTGGTGCACAAGGGCAGGGCAGTCGTGTTCGAGGATATCGACGACTACAAGGCCAAGATCAACGACGACAATCTCGACATCGACGAGACCTGCGTCATGGTGATGAAGAATTGCGGGCCGAAGGGCTATCCCGGCATGGCCGAAGTCGGCAACATGGGACTGCCGCCGAAGGTGCTCAAGAAAGGCATCCTCGACATGGTGCGCATTTCAGACGCCCGCATGTCCGGAACGGCCTATGGCACCGTCGTGCTGCACACCTCTCCGGAAGCCGCAGTCGGCGGACCGCTTGCGGTCGTGAAGAACGGCGACATGATCGAACTGGATGTGCCGAACCGCCGTCTGCATCTCGACATATCAGATGAGGAACTGACGCGGCGGCTTGCCGAATGGCAGCCGAACCACGATCTGCCCACATCGGGCTATGCCTACCTGCACCAGCAGCATGTCGAAGGCGCCGATACCGGCGCCGACCTCGACTTCCTCAAGGGATGTCGCGGAAACGCGGTCGGCAAGGACAGCCACTGAGTAGGGACGCATCCGAAATTGGATCGTTGAAAAGGCGGGGTGAGAGCCCCGCCTTTTCCTTTGCCCTTGTTCAATACCGATATGGTATTATATCTTGTACAAGTGTACAGGAGATATGGTCATGTCCAAGGTCATCGGTGCGGCTGAATTTAAGGCGAAGTGCCTGAATCTGATCGATCAGATGCGGGACGACGATGAATCCATCGTCATCACCAAGCGGGGCAAACCGGTGGCGGTGCTTTCGCCGGCACCTGACACCGGCAGCCGCAAGAGCATCATCGGGGCGATGAAGGGCAGCGTTGTGCACTATGACGATCCGCTGTCTCCGGTCGTTGAACCGGAAGATTGGGACTCCCTCCGTTGATCGTCATCGATACGCATGTTCTCGTCTGGACAATGCAGGACGATGCCCGTCTTGGCGCGCAAGCCCGACGCATCATCGACGAGATGATTGGGAAAAGCCGGATCCTGGTGTCGGCGATCACACCCTGGGAAATCGCGATGCTGGTGCAGAAGGGGCGCCTGGCGCTTGGCGACGAAGTCGGGCGATGGGTCGACAGCGCGCTGTCTCTGCCCGGACTCCAGCTTGCGCCGATCGAGCCGTCCATCGCGGTAGACAGCGTCAGGCTGCCCGGCGAGTTTCATGCCGACCCCGCCGACCGCATCATCGTCGCCACGGCCCGTTTCCATCGTGTCCCGCTGCTTACAGCCGATCAGGCGATCCTCAGCTACGGTGCGCGCGGCCACCTGCAGGCTCTTGCTGCGGGCTAGCTGATCGGGACTTAGGCGCCATGCGGTGTTCATCCTTATTCGAAAGACGTGCAGATCGCAGGCCGTTTGCGGCGGAAGGCGCGACGCAGGCGGGTCGAAATGCGACCCGCTGCAGCCTGCTTTCCTTCATAAACACGTTCGATGGGCCAGGAACGCCCGCCGCTTGAGCGCAGCGGTTAAGTTTCCGGACGAGCCGAAGCTGGTTTGCAGCCTTCGCGGAGCCCTCAGCTCTGGCTCTGGCTTTGCATCTGCCCACTATCTTCCACCTTCACGGTGACCGACAGGGTTTCGCCCGGCGTGCCGATGCGCATGCCGGAGATCGGCGCGGCGTCGCGGTAGCAGAGGCCGGAGGCGATCCTGACGTAGCGGGCGTCCGGGCAGATCTCGTTGGCGGGATCGAAGCCGACCCAGCCGAGGCCGGGAATATGGGCCTCGGCCCAGGCATGGGTCGCCGCCTGTTCGATCTTTTCCTCCATCATCAGATAGCCGGAGACGTAACGGGCCGGGACGTGCAGGGCGCGGGCGGCGGAAACGAAGATGTGCGCATGGTCCTGGCAGACGCCGCTCTTCTTCTCCAGCGCCTGTTCGGCCGTCGTCGCGGCGTTGCTGGTGCCTGGCTTATAGTCGACAGTCTCATGGATTGCCGCCATCAGCGCATGCATGCGGGCAAGCTCGTTGTCGCCACCGACGCTCTTGACGAGTTCCTTGACCAGCTTGCCGCCCTTGGTCAGCGGCGTCTCGCGCAGGAAGAGCCAAAGCGGGCAGAAGCCGGTGTGCGGGCCGGTGACACCATTATTGTCCGCCGTCTCGATCTCGCCCTCGGCCAAGATGCGCGTCACGTGCTGCGCGCCTTCCAGCGAGACCAGATTGACGTGGTTGCCGTACTGGTCGTCATACTCCACCTCGGGTGTGGCGCCCTCGACGTTCAACGACCATCCGAGCACCTTCTGAGCAGCTGATGTCGGCGGCGTCAGCCTGAGGCGCTGCAGCGAGAACTGCGCCGGTTCGTCGTAGCGGTATTCGGTGAGGTGGCTGATCTTCAGTCTCATGGTCTGATCCGCTTAAACATAGAACCGGTAGCCGTCGGAAATTTCCGCGCCGAGCTGGTTGTTGCGCGAGACGAAATCCTCCAGGAATTCGTGCAGGCCCTGATCCATGATGTCGCGGATCGCCCGCGTCTGCAGCGTGGTGCGAATCGCATCGGCGGTATCGTGGGCAGGCAGCCGTGCCTCGTAATCCTGGGCGAGATAGCCGAGATTGCTGACGATCTTTTCGTAGCAATAGGCGAGCGAACGCGGCATCTGGACGTTCAGCGTCAGGAAGTCGGCAATGTTCATCGCGCGGTATTCGCCGTCATAGGCCCAGCTATAGGCGCGGTGGGCGGAGACCGAGCGCAGGATCGATTCCCACTGCACATTGTCGAGCGAGGAGCCGACCGCCGAGACCGAGGGCAGCAGCACGTAATATTTCACGTCGAGGATGCGGCTGGTATTATCGGCCCGCTCAATGAAGGTGCCGATGCGGGCAAAGTTATAGAGCTCATTGCGCAGCGTCGAACCGTGGAAGGCACCGCGGATCAGGCCGGCGCGGCGCTTGATGGCGTCGATCACCTCGGGCATCTCGGCCGGCTTGACGCGCTTTTCGAGCAGCGACTTCAGGTCGATCCAGCATTCGTTGGTCGCTTCCCAGGTCTCGCGCGTCAGCGCGGTGCGCACCATGCGGGCATTGTTGCGGCCGGACTCGATGCAGGACATGACGCTCGACGGATTGGCGCGATCGCGCAGGAGATAATCGATCGCATCGGCATTCGTCAGCTTCGCGTGGCCCTGGTCATAAGCCTCGCGCACGCCAGCACTTTGCAGCACGCCATCCCAGTTGTCGTCGCCGGCGCTGCTGCGGGTCAGTGACATGCGCAGTCCGGCGTCGACCAGGCGGGCGATATTTTCGGCGCGCTCGATGTATCGGAACATCCAGTAGAGGCCGTTTGCAGTTCTTCCGAGCATCAGTCCTCCAATACCCAGGTGTCTTTGGTGCCGCCGCCCTGGCTGGAATTGACCACCAGAGAGCCTTGTTTCAGCGCCACGCGGGTGAGCCCGCCCGGAATGATCTGAACTTTGTCGGAGACGAGCACATAGGGGCGCAGATCGACGTGGCGCGGCGCAATGCCCTTGTTGACGAGGATCGGTACGGTGGAGAGCGACAGCGTCGGCTGGGCGATGTAGTTGTTCGGCTTGGCTTTCAGTTTTTCGGCGAAATCGGCGCGCTCTTTCTTCGACGCCGTCGGTCCCACAAGCATGCCGTAGCCGCCGGAGCCGTGCACTTCCTTGACGACCAGCTCCTCCAGGTGCTCGAGCACGTATTTCAGGCTTGATGCTTCCGAGCAGCGCCAGGTCGGCACGTTTTCGAGCAGCGCCTTGCTGCCGGTGTAGAATTCGACGATCTCCGGCATGTAGGAATAGATCGCCTTGTCGTCGCAAATGCCGGTGCCGGGCGCGTTGGCAATGGTGATATTGCCGGAGCGGTAGACGTCCATGATGCCGGGGATGCCGAGCGCGGAATCGGCTCGGAAGGTCAGGGGATCGAGGAAGTCGTCGTCGACGCGGCGGTAGAGCACGTCGATGGCCTCGTAGCCGCGAGTCGTGCGCATTTTCACCTTGCCGTCGATGACGCGCAGATCAGAGCCCTCGACCAGTTCGACGCCCATCATGTCGGCGAGGAAGGAATGCTCGTAATAGGCCGAATTATAGATGCCGGGCGTCAGCACCGCGACGCGCGGCTTGCCGGTGCAGCCGGGAGGCGCAAGCGAAGCAAGACTCTGGCGCAGCAGATAGGGATAGTCTTCGACGCGCTGCACCTTGTTCTCATGGAAGAGTTCCGGGAACATCTGCATCATGGTTTCCCGGTTTTCCAGCATGTAGCTGACGCCGGAAGGGGTGCGGGCATTATCCTCCAGCACGTAGAACTGATCCTCGCCGGTGCGCACGATGTCGGTGCCGACGATATGGGTGTAGACGCCGCCGGGCGGACAGAAGCCGATCATCTCCGACAGGAAGGCGACATTGTGCTCGATCAGCTCGCGCGGGACGCGGCCGGCACGGATGATCTCCTGCTTATGGTAGATATCGTCGAGGAAGGCGTTGAGGGCGATCACCCGCTGCTCGATTCCCTGGGCGAGCTTGCGCCATTCGCGGGCGGAGATGATGCGGGGAATGATGTCGAAGGGGATGAGCTTTTCGGAACTGTCGGCGTGGCCGTAGACCGCGAAGGTGATGCCGGTCTTCCGGAAGATGTTTTCCGCATCGCGGGACTTGGCAATCAGATGCGACCGGTCTTGGCTATTGTACCACTCGAAATATTTTTCATAAGGCGGGCGAGGACTTTCGTCCCCGGTAATCATTTCGTCAAATGCCAAAGGTGCGGCTCCCCTTTTTTGTTCATTTGAATACAACGCAAATTGCAATGCAAGAACCATGCGCAGTTCGGGGAAAAGATTTTGCGCTGCGGGAAAAGGGGTGGGAAATCGGGTGTTCGAGGGGTGGGGCGTGGAGTGGCCGATGGTCTTGCCGTTGAGACCTGCGTGAAAAGTGAGCATGTGGTTGTTTTTAGTTCGACAGAGATCAGGGAGCATGGCCTCACCACACGCTCATTCCCGTGGCGAGCACAGGAGGGAGCAAGAGAAGATGCGACCTGTCTATTGTCGCTGGAGGATGCGGTGTGGATGCTCGGCTCAAGGCCGAGCAGGACGGAGGGTGGAGACGTGGATTCCAGGCTCAAGGCCTGGAATGACGGAGGGTGAGGGTTGCACTTGCGCCAAACTCGCCGTCGGCGCAGCGTACGAGGCCGGTCGCTGGTCGAAGGCGGCGCTATAACGGGCGGGATCACCGCCTGCGGTCCGAAACGTCAACGGCTCGTTTGGCGGCAACACCGCCAACCTCCGTCATTCCAGGCCTTGAGCCTGGAATCCATTCACCGCGCGTCCGCGTGAAGGGAGTCTCCCGCGCCCAAGGACTTGGGCGCACTGGATTCCTGTGACGAGCACAGGATGAGGTGGAGTGTGGGGGAGCGCCGGCGAATCCTCACTGCTGCAGCATGCTGGCGAGCTTCCGACAGGCTTGTTCGTCATGTTGAAAGTATCATCTTCCGGCCGGTCGGCGTCCTCACCATCAGCGAAATTTCAAATAAGCATCAACGCTTCGCCTTTGACTGCGACCGTCGGCTGCAGCTATCAGCACGGCGAACTCTTTTCCGCTGAGCAGCCCCATGTCCCTCGACCGCTTCGCCCCCGCCGTTTTCGTCCTGCTCTGGTCCACGGGCTGGGTGGTGGCGAAATATGCGGCGCTGCATTCCGAGCCTTTCACCTTCCTTTCAATACGTTACGCGCTGTCGGCCTTGGCGTTCCTCGCCTTTTGCCTGGTGACCAAAGCGCAATGGCCGAAAGGCCGGGCGACCTGGCTTCGCGCCATCTATTCCGGCTTCTTCCTCCACGGCTTTTATCTCGCCGGTCTGTGGTGGGCGATCGCCAATGGTGTGCCGGCCGGCATATCGGGGATCATCGCGGCGCTGCAGCCGTTGTTGACGGCGATGGCGGCTCCCTTCCTCGTCGGCGAGCGGTTGCAGCAGATGCAGAAGGTCGGCCTTGTCCTCGGCTTCATCGGCATTGCCATCGCCATTTCGCCGAAGTTCCTCGATCCGGCAACTGCCGATCTGAAGCATGCCGCGCTGCCGCTGGCGATCAACCTCCTCGCCATGGGGGCCGTCACCTACGGCACGCTCTACCAGAAGAAGCACCTGCAATCCGGCGATCTCAGGTCGATCGCGACGCTGCAATATGTCGGGGCATTGATTCTCACCCTGCCACTTTCGCTGATCTTCGAGCATCAACATTTCGATGGCACAACGCAGGCCTTTGCCGCGCTGATCTGGTCGGTCTTCGGACTGTCGATGGGCGGCGTCGGGCTGTTGCTTTATCTGATCCGCCGGGGGCAGGTCTCCCGTGCCGCCTCGCTGATCTATCTGATGCCGCCTGCCGTCGCGTTCGAAGCCTTCATCGCCTTCGGGGAACCGCTGACCGTGCCGCTGATTCTCGGCACGGTGATCGTGGTCGTCGGCGTCTATCTGACCAACCGCAAGGCGGTCGAACGCCGCCGGCCGGTGGAAGCCTAGAAGACAAAAAGCCGGGTTTCCCCGGCCTTTACACTTTTCAATCAACCGCTGATTCAGGCGCGTTCGCGGCGCTGGCCGCCATTGCGGGAGCCAGAGCCGCCGCGGCGGTTGCCGCCAGCGCCCTCACGGCGCGGTTCGCCGCCCTGGGCTTGGTGCTGGCCGCGGTCTTCACCGTGCTTGCGGGCCGGGCGGCCGTGGGCGTGGCGGTTATTGCCGCGGTGATGACCGCTCGGCTCGCCATTGGCATGGGCGCCATGCGCGGGCCGCTGCGGCTTTGCCGAGGGACGGAAGTCGGAGGTCGAGACCAGGTCGTTGTCGGGGCCGAGGTCTGGGGCCGCTTCGCCGCGGCGCTGGCCGCGGAAATCCTCGTTGCGGCCGGTCCGCTCGGGACGCGGGCGGCGTTCCTGGCGGCTGCCGCGATGTTCCGAGCGGTTGGCGTCGCCACGGCCTTCGCCGCGACCCTCACCACGACCCTGGCCGCCACCGCGATTGCGGTTGTTGCCATTGCCGTTGCCGCGGCGGGGGCCGCTGTTGCCGATGTTGGCCGGCGGTTCGCCGCTTGCGACTGCGATGTCGATGCCCATCAGGCGCTCGATATCACGCAGCAGCTTGGCTTCGTCGGGGGCGCAGAAGGCAATGGCGATGCCGTCGCGGCCGGCGCGCGCCGTGCGGCCGATGCGGTGAACATAGGCGTCGGGAACTTCGGGCAGGTCGTAGTTGTAGACGTGGCTGACGGCCGGGATGTCGATGCCGCGGGCGGCAACGTCGGTGGCGATCAGTGTCTTGATGCTGCCGTCGCGGAAGGCCTTCAGCGCCCGCTCGCGCTGGCCCTGGCTCTTGTTGCCGTGGATCGAGGCGACGGAATAGCCGATATTGTCGAGATGCTTCATCAGCTTCTCGGCGCCGTGCTTGGTGCGCAGGAAGACGATGGCTCGGCCATCGGGGTTTTCGGTCAGCGACTTGCGCAGCAGTTCGGTCTTGTCGTTCTTGCCGGCGACGAAATGCACATACTGCTCGACCTTGTCGGCAGCCTTGCCCGGAGGCGTGACTTCGACCTTGATGGGATCGACGAGATATTCGCCGGCGAGATCGGCGATCGCCTTCGGCATGGTGGCCGAAAACAGCATCGTCTGCCGCTTCTTCGGGACCAGCTTGGCGATCTTGCGCAGATCGTGCACGAAGCCGAGATCGAGCATCTGGTCGGCTTCATCGAGAACTAGATAGCGCACCGTGGTCAGGGTGATTGCGCGGCGATTGACGAGATCGAGCAGGCGGCCCGGGGTGGCGACCAGGACATCGGTGCCCTTCTCCAGCTGCAGTTGCTGCTTGTTGATCGAGACCCCACCGACGACGACGTTGACGCGCAGGTGCGACTTGCGGATGAACTTCTTCAGATTGTCGGCGATCTGGTTCACCAGTTCGCGGGTCGGCGCCAGGATCAGCGTCCGCGTCGTGCGGTTGTCAGGGCGGCGCTCGTCGGCAAGCAGCTTTTCGATGAGCGGCAGGCCGAAGGCGGCGGTCTTGCCGGTGCCGGTCTGGGCAAGGCCAATCAGGTCTCGGCCCTGGAGGAGGAGGGGGATGGCCTGTTCCTGGATCGGCGTCGGCGTTTCGATGCCGAGCTGGAACAAGGTGGCGACGATCGGCTTGGAGACACCAAGCGATTCAAAATTAGTCAAGGCATAACCTTTCGGGGCGCCACAATGACTATGGCCGGAACGCACCATGCGATCCGGTTTCATTCTGGCGTCAAGAACCCCGCGTGAAGTGGGAACTTGTGAGTTGGAAAAAGCTTTCCAGCGCTTCTGGCCGCTCTTGGGAGTGCGGCGCTCTATCGAAATGCGCTTTTGTCCCTTCTTCCTGCGTTTCGTATTTTTGAGCAGGGGCACGCTCACGCGGCGGCCGGAAGGGTGAAAGCTGAGCCGCATTTGGGCTATCTCGCGTGGAAAGTCAAGTGCGGTGCACAAAAAGCCTTAGCCCGGGTTGGACGACGGCATTTTCAGGATGAAGCTTTCCGACGCGCTTTCCGCACCGTTGACAAGGATGGCGATGCGATGCTGCCCGGGATAATAGCGTCGCGTCGTGATCGGCCGCATAGCGTGGCAGCGCTCGATCGCCTGGCTCTGCCCGGGCGCAAGCATGATCGTCTTGCACTTGAATACTTTCGGCGACAGCGAGCCATCAGCCTTCACATGGTGAATGGCGTAGTCAATCATCACCGATTGCGCGGCCTTGCTGCCATTGGTCACTCGGATTGCGAAATCCAACCCTTCGCCGAACATCACCTCCCCTTTAACCAGGCGCAGTTCGCATTGGAGCGACGCGGCAGCGGCGAACCCGAAATTGGCGAGCGCCTGCGTATGGCCCTTCTTCAGGAGCGTGCGCGAAGCGTGCTTCAGCAGGCGGCGCCGCTCGGAAGAGGCACCCTTAATATGGCAGGCAATGAAGGCGGCGACCAGATCTTGATGATCCTTGGCGATATCGTTTAGGCTGTTGGCGACCGAGCGGCGGACATAATCCTCCGGATCATCCATCAGGGCGGTCAGGATCGGCAGGATCGGCGCCGGGTCCTTGATGAGCTCCGGCAGGCGCATGGCCCAGGGCAGGCGCGGCCGCGTTCCCTCACTCGCCAGCCGGCGCACATGTTGGTCGGGATCGCCGATCCAGCCGGAGATGATGGCAAGCGCCCGCTGCTGGTCGCGATGGATGAAGGGACGGATACCGTATTCGGCGGTGAAATGCGGTGTCAGCGCCTTGAGGAGATCGAGGCTGAGTTCGAAATGATCGGGGCCGCGGGCGGCAATGAACTGGTTGACCGGCAGCAGCATCCAGCCGGTCAGACCGGGCCTGCCTGACGCAGGCAGGCTTGCCTTCAGGATGGCGGCTGCTTCAGGAAAATCCTCGGGAAGCGTGGCGAAAAGCGCGTCGCGGATCAGCGCCGAGCGTTCCATCAGCTCCAGCGCCACGAGGCCGTCGGTCGCGAGCTTCACGAACCGGGCCTTCTCGAAGGAGGGCGCGTTGGCGGCGAGGCGATCGGCCATATCGCCAATCAACGCGTCATGCAGCAGGTTCTTGAGCGGTTCCGGCATTCTGATCCTCCCTCTGCGGGAGGTTTGGACCGACGCCGCCGGGAGGTCAAGCGGCGCCGGATGCGGGGGCTCTATTCAGGGCATACTTTGACGCGATAAGGCTCGCCCCAGCGATCGTGCCGCCATTCGATATGACAATAGTGCGGCCGGTAATAGGTCCGGTAGACGGGATAGGGCCGATAAACAGGGTAGGTCGGATAGACCGGATAGGCGGGGCGGGCGGCCTCCGACAGGAGAGCGCCGCCGACGACCCCGGCGGCGAGGCCGCCCCAGAAGGCATCGCGCGGGCGGGCATCGGCAGTGGTGGCGGTAGCGAGCGAGGCGCCGGCAAGGATCAGCGCGGTCA
Organism: Rhizobium sophoriradicis; assembly: GCF_003939025.1. Classification (GTDB taxonomy): domain Bacteria; phylum Pseudomonadota; class Alphaproteobacteria; order Rhizobiales; family Rhizobiaceae; genus Rhizobium; species Rhizobium sophoriradicis. Next base: position 136,087 of record NZ_RQIH01000012.1, on the reverse strand, counting down.
GGCCCGTCGCCATGGTCTTATGAAGAACGGACATGGTATTTTCCTCAATTTGGACTGGCTTCCATAAAGCCATTTCAAGACTCTGCCCGGATCGCGGCGGAGCGATGGCCGCGCAAGCGCTTCGAGGATTAAATTTTCGTCATGATTTCAATGGAGCGGACGTGGCAGGAAACGATCCGGGGGTTGCAGGATCGCAGCTTGCTGGTGGGGCCCTTTCAGCCGCCTGGAGCAGGGCTGCCCATATGAGCTGTCTCAAGATAGGTGAGCTGGTTCGCAAAATTGCGCTTTGCAAATTTATGGTTAAAACCTTGTTAAAAGCCTTGGCGTTATAGTCTTTGTCGTTGATATTTCATTTATTGCGGGAGCGACAATTTCTTGAAATCAGCCGGGGACATATTGGAGTTGGCTTGCCGCCGGATCGCTGATCTGGATACCCCGGCCTATGTCAAGAACAGCGAGTTGCGCTATGTCGCCGTCAACGAGGCTTATGCGAAATTCCTCGGCCGAGAGATTTCCGATTTCATCGGCAGGCGAAGCCGCGAACTCTTCGATCGCCCTGAAGAAGAGCACCGCGAGGACAAGGAACGCCGCGCACTTGTGTTCGGCACCGAGGAGAACGCCATTTGCTTCGACGCGGCGAACCTTACCCATGAGCGCATTCAGATCGAAAGCTTCTCGCCGTCGCCGGACCGGATCTATGTGCTCGGCATGTTCGAACCCGGTGAGCGCCGCGCCACTGGCAACAGGGCTAACGGCGGGAGCTCTCGGACTGTAAACGATTCCGGAGTCGACGCGGATTTCGCCCAGGTGCGCGAGGCGCTGGAAAAGCTCGATTACCCGATCGGCATCTTCGCCGCAGACGGCCGCCCGCTGGTTGTCAACGCCGCTCATCGCAAGGGCGCACCTCCTGCGCCCGCCGGCGATTCGGCCTGGGGTGACAGCGTCAGCGAACTCGACGCGCTGCGCACAGTGCTGGAAGATCTACCGGTTGCCGTTTTCGTACGCGACGACAAGCATCGCCTGATCTATGCCAACAAATATTACGAGACCTTCAGCGGCCGCGCCCGCTCCGAGTATCTGGGAATGACCGAACACGAGATGTTCGGGCCGGAAGGTGCTGAGCCGATCTACCAGGAAAACCTGCTGGCGCTCAGGAATGGCATTTCGGTGGAGCTCGAGAGCGAGATGCCGAGCAAGGGCGGCCACGTCTATCCCGTCATCTCGCGCGTCAACCGCGTCATCACCGCGGATGGACGAACCTATGTCGTCGGCTCCTTTTCCGACATCTCGCCGCTCAAGGAGCGCGAGAAGGCGCTGATCGCCTCGCGCAAGCAGGAAGAAGTGCTGCATCGGGATATCGAGAGCATCCTGCGTTCGCTGCCGATCGGCGTGCTGATCCTCGATAACGACCATCGGATTCTCTATGTCAACGACGAATTCTACAGCATCTGGGAGCTGCCGCGCGAGGATCGTTTCGACGGGCGCCCCTTCATCGATGTCATTCGCCGGAACTACGAACTCGGGCGCTACGACGGGACGCGAACACCGGAAGAGCTCTACGCCTTTCGCAAGCACTTGTTCGAAGCCGAGGAGCCGGAGCCGATCGAGGTCGGCTGGGCGGGCGGCAAATCCGTTATCTTCGACAGCCGGCGCATTTCCAACGACCGCATCCTGCTGACCTATGCCGATATTTCGGCGGTGCGCGAGCGGGAGAAGGAAATTCACGAGACCCGCGCCGCGCTCGAGCGGGTCGGCGAAATGATGCGCGATGCCACGCACGCCATGTCGCAAGGGCTTGCGATCGTCCAGGACGGCATCATCAGGATGTCCAACGAGGCGATGGCCGATATCCTGCAGATCCCAGCGCATTATATCGCGGCCGGCCAGGGCTGGCTCGGCATGTTCGAATTTTGCGCGGCGCGTGGCGATTTTCACGATGCGGCGGCCGAAATCCTGCAGGAGTGGCGCGCCAATATCGCGGCCAGGCAACCGATCTCCACCGTCTTCCATGTCGCCGGCGAGCGCTGGGTGAATATGGATGCGACGGTCAGCACCGGGCAGCATTGGGTGGCGCTGTTTACCGATGTCACCGAGCTCAAGAGCCGTGAGGAGGAATTGCGTGAGCTGCTGTCGCGCGCCGAAGCTGCCGACCGCGCTAAATCCGAATTCCTCGCCAATATGAGCCATGAGATCCGCACGCCGATGAACGGCGTGCTCGGCATGGCAGAGCTGCTGGCCAAGACCAATCTCGATACGCGCCAGAAAACCTTCATCGACATCATCGTCAAGTCGGGCAATGCGCTGCTGACGATCATCAACGACATTCTCGATTTCTCGAAGATCGATGCCGGACAGATGACGCTGCGCAAAGCGGCTTTCGATATTACTGAAGCGGTGGAGGACGTGGCGACGCTTCTCTCCTCGCATGCCGCCGAGAAGAACATCGAGCTGCTGGTGCGGGCCGCACCCGATCTGCCCGCTGCTGTAATCGGCGATGCCGGCCGCTTCCGCCAGATCGTCACCAATCTTGTCGGCAACGCCGTCAAGTTCACCGAGCGTGGCCATGTCTTCGTCGATGTCGGCTTCGAGACCGTCGTCGGCGGCGAGATCATGGCGAATATCCGGATCGAAGATACGGGTATCGGTATTCCTCAGGAAAAGCTGGAATCGGTGTTCGACAAGTTCTCGCAGGTCGACGCTTCCTCGACCCGGCGGCATGAGGGAACAGGCCTCGGACTTGCGATCACGGCCGGGCTCGTCGACCTCTTTGGCGGATATATCAAGGTCGAGAGCCAATGGGGCAAGGGCTCGGTCTTCACCGTCAAACTGCCCTTCGCGGTAGCGGCCGCCCACCTCGAGCCGAAGCCGCTGCCGATCAACGTGCAGGGCGCGCGCATCCTCGTCATCGACGACAATGAGGTCAACCGGCGCATCCTCACCGAGCAGCTTTCGCTCTGGGGCTTCGACGGCGTCGCTGCCGAAGGCGGCGAGACCGGCCTTGCGATCCTGGAGGCGGCGGCCGATCTCGGTGTTACCGTCGATGCCGTCATACTCGACTATCACATGCCCGACGTGAACGGCGCCAATGTCGCCCGCCGGCTCCGCGCCGATCCCCGCTTTGTCGAGCTGCCGATCATTTTCCTGACGTCGATGGATATCTCGGGCACGGAAAAGGAGTTCGCGGCGCTGAACGGCCAGGCGCATCTGATGAAGCCGGCGCGCGCCAACGTGCTGCGTAACACCGTCGTCGAGGTGGTTCGCGTCCGGCGCGTGAAGCAGGCTTCGCAGGCCGAAATCACCCGGTTGCAGGCCGAAACGGCCGTGCCGGCGCCGGTGCCTGCGGCTGCGTCGCAGAAGCGGGCGGCGGAATTCGTCGACGTGCTCGTCGCCGAAGACAACGAGGTCAACCAGATCGTCTTCACCCAGATCCTGCAGGGAACCGGGCTTTCCTTCCTTGTTGTCAATAACGGGCTGGAGGCAGTCGCGGCCTGGGAGAGCCACACGCCGCGCATCATCATGATGGATGTCTCGATGCCCGTCATGAACGGCCATGAGGCAACCCGGACGATCCGCGAAAGGGAAAAGGGGCAGGGCCAGCGTGTGCCGATCATCGGCGTCACCGCCCATGCGCTCGAAAGCGACCGGGAGGCTTGCCTCGACGCCGGGATGGACGACTACATGTCGAAGCCGATCAGCCCCGAACTGCTGGAAGAAAAGATCCGGCAGTGGCTCGGCAAGGACGACCAGCAGCCGGGACGTACGAGCTACTGATCTTTCGCAATTCACGGACAGGTGGCATCGGTCACATCCTCCGCACAGTTTCCATTCCGAGAAGTTCAAGACACTTCCCGATCACTTGCGCTACCAACTTGCAGGTGGCGAGACGTGCAGGCGGATCTTCTCCGGTCAGCACCTCGCAGTCCGTGTAGAAGCGGCTGAAGGTGTCGGCCACTTGGTATGCCCGCTCGGCGATCTCGAACGGCTCAAGCCGCCGGGCAGCCTCGGATAAGGAATGGGGATACCAGAGGCATTCGACCAGCACCGCCCGATCCGACGGATGACTGACCGAGATGGTGACGCCTGGAACGATGCCTGCTAAGGCCGCCTTGTTGAGGATCGAACAGATCCGCGCGTATGCGTACTGCAGGTAAGGCCCCGTCCTCCCCTCGAACGAGGTCATCCTGTCGATATCGAAGACGTATCCGGTCTTTCTCGGGATGGAGAGGTCGGTGAATTTCAGCGCGCCGAGGCCGACTGCAGTTGCTGAATCCTTGTCCTTTACTTTCTCGGCGGCCTTCGCAAGCGCCAGCTCGATCATCTCGCCGAGCGCCGCCGCGGAACCGTCCCGGGTTTTGAACGGCTTTCCATTCCATCCCCGGACGGTACCGAAGGTTACATGTCTCAGCTCAATCCCGTTGGCATATCCTGCCACCCGTGCAGCCGAGAAAACGCTTCCGACGTGAAGCGCTTGGCGGTCGTCGGTGCAGTAGATGATCTGTTGCGCGCCGATGTCCCGCACCCGCCGCCGCAGCGTCGCCAGATCCGTGGTGCCATATAGCGCGGCACCATCGCTCTTCCGGAGTAGAAGTGGCGGGGCGTTGTCAGGCAATTCTTCGCCGGAGACCTCGATGACCAGCGCTCCATCGCTCTCCCGGGCGAGCCCACGTGACACGAGGTCATCGAGCATGGGAGCGATCTCGGAGTGGGCGTCGCTTTCGCCCAGAAGCAGGTCGAAATGCGCGCCGAGCTGTTCGGCCGTGGCTGACACCGCTTCGAGAGAAATCTCCCGCATGCGCTTCCACGCAGCCGTGAGGATGGGATGGCCGTCCTGGAGCATGTTCGTGAGCAATCGGGCGACGGCAAGCGCGGTTTCGTCCTCGCTAGCCGCATTGCCGGACTTGTAGAGTATTCCGAGCTCCTCGACGGACATTTCGTCGAAGGAGAAGTCTTTGATGAAAGGCACGGGATCTCCGTGCTGCCAGCCGGAAGCGATGGCAGCGCCGTACAGGAGCTTGCCCATCTGGAGACCCCAGTCGCCGAGGTGAATGTCCGAGATCACGTCATGTCCAATCTCGGACAAGATGCGGCGAAGGCTTTCACCGATAACGAATGACCGGAGGTGGCCGACATGCAGCGCCTTTGCGACATTGGGGCCGCCGAAGTCGATGACGGTACGGATTGGCCGCTGTTTCTCCGCGCCAAGCGCGGGATCTCCCAGCATCGCTGATGCCTCCGCGGCAATGGTCTCGTTCGATAACCGGAAATTCACGAAACCCGGACCTGCGACGGAAACCTCGTCGAAGACGTCATTGCGCGCTGCTGCAGCGACGGAGGCGGCTAGGTCGTGCGTGTTCTTACCAGTCGCCTTGGCGAGCCGCATCATCTCATTGCACTGGAGGTCGCCGAATTCAGGCTTTGTTGACCGGATGACGGATGGGACAGCTCCGAGGCCGTTCAGTTTATATGCGGAGGCGAGTGCGGCAAGCGCTGCCGATTTTATGGACATGGGTCGTTCCCTTTGACTGCACGGCTGAAGGTTCGCTGAAGCTTGAGAGCTTTTCAGCGTCGTCGCACGGTCTTTGGAACGATATTCTCCATGTCGGGCCCTTCGAATTCGATTTGCCGATAGACCGTCTTAACGCCAATTGCAATCTTTGCGATAGGATGAATATGGGAAATCGCCATTACAAAACGTTGATTTTAGGCGCTCGGCTTCTAGGCGCAGGCCGCCTTCACGCCGCATAGCATTTCACGTTTGCCGGCGAAGCCGTGGCGGCGCTCGACGGCAAAACCTGCAGTGACGAGATTGCGGCGTACGAAGCCGGCCGCGGCGTAAGTGGCGAAAGTGCCGCCGGGCGTGGTCTTTTGATGGACGCGCCGCATCAGTTCCTCCGACCACATGTCGCCATTGCGCGACGGGGCGAAGCCGTCGAGATACCAGGCGTCGAAGCCCGGCTTCGCCGTCATGACGCCGTCGAGGGCCGGGCCGCAGACGACGCTGAGCCGCGTCTGGTTGTCGAGGTCGAGCGAGACGGTCCCATTAGGCGCTTGTGGCCAGGCCGCGGTCAGCGCTTCGCGCTCGGCATCGATCTCCGGCCAGTGCGAGAGCGCCCGGCCGATCTCTTCGCCGTGCATCGGATGGAGTTCGAAGGAGATGAAATGCAGATGCTGGCCGGCGGCGCGATGCTGCTTCCATTGCCGCCAGGTCTCGGCGAAGTTCAGGCCGGTGCCGAAGCCGAGTTCGCCGATCACGAATGTCTGCCGACCGCTCCAGCGCTCCGGCAGGCCGTTGCCGGTGAGGAAGACGTGGCCGCATTCCAGCCGTCCATCCGTCTGGCAATAAAAATGATCGCCAAAGGCGGTGGAATAGGGCATATCGCCGTCGCGCCATTCGAGCGGCTGCGGCGCGCCAGCGCCAATCTGATCTGGGTTCACGTCTGTCATGGAAAAAGCCGATAGTCCTGTGCCGGCGTCCGGTCAATCTTCTTGCGACCTGCTGATCGTCGGCGGCGGCATCATGGGCCTCTGGGCGGCCGTCCATGCCGAGCGGCGCGGGATCAGCACCCTTCTTGCCGACGCCGGCAGGCTGGGCAGAGGTGCGAGCGGCGGCCTGCTCGGGGCGCTGATGCCGCATATGCCGGACCGCTGGTCGCAGAAGAAGCAGTTCCAGTTCGATGCGCTGGTCTCGCTCGAAGCCGAAATCGCGGCGCTCGAAGCGGCAACAGGGCTTTCCGCCGGCTACAACAGGTCCGGACGACTGATCCCGCTGCCGAAACCGCATCTCAACCGTATAGCCCGCGGCCATTCCGAGGACGCCGAGCGCCACTGGCGGGCAGGCGAGCGCCGGTTCCACTGGCATGTGCTCGACAGGCCCGATGTAGACGGCTGGGTCGAGGCCTCTGCCGGCGAGAGCGGCTTTGTGCACGACACGCTTGCCGGCCGCGTCGCTCCCCGCTCGCTGATCTCAGTGCTCGTCGCCTTCCTGCAGCAAGCAAAACATGTGCGCATCATGGAAAACGCCGATGTTGCCGATCTCGATCCGGACCGAGGCACGGCCGCGATAGGCAGCAAAACCGTCACCTTCGGCCGCTGCATCCTGGCCGCCGGCCATCGGTCTTTTCCCCTGCTGCAGGATCTGACGCCGGGGCTGAAACAGCCTCTCGGCCAGCCGGTCAAGGGGCAAGCGGCGCTATTGAAGGCGGAGATCGATCCGGCGCTGCCGACGATCTTCCTCGACGGTCTCTACGTCGTCGCGCATGAGGGCGGGCATGCGGCGATCGGCAGTACCAGCGAGAACCGCTTCGACGATCCCGTTTCCACCGATGCCCAGCTCGACGCGCTGATCGAGGCGGCGCGCGCCATCGTTCCGATCCTTCGCGACGCGCCGATCGTCGAACGCTGGGCGGGGCTTCGCCCGAAAGCCATCGACCGCGATCCGATGATCGGCCGCCATCCCGACCACCCGCGGCTCATCGCATTGACCGGCGGTTTCAAGGTCAGCTTCGGTCTTGCCCACCGGCTGGCGGAGGCGGCAGTTTGTATCGCAGACGATACAGATTGCGGTTTTTTGCTGCCGGAAAGCTTTGCGATTTCAAGTCATATCGCTGTGGCTTCACGTTAGACGCGAATTGGATACAGCTGCGTTTCGTTATTCTGTCATGCAAATCACCTATCTGCTTGCGCATCGGCAGCGCCCAATTTCATCGGCGCTCACTTCTTGATGGAGGAAATTGCATGCGCTATGCCATTTGCTTCACGCCTCCGGCGAGCGACCCGCTGTCGCTTGTGGCCGCCAATTGGCTCGGTCGAAACGTATTTTCCGGCGATATGCTGGAGCCTCCGGCCGTCCGCGGCCTCGGCATTCACGAGATCGCCTTTCATACCGCGGTGCCGCGGCGTTATGGTTTCCACGGCGTTCTGAAAGCGCCGTTCCATCTGTCCGGCGATATGTCCGAATCGCAACTCCTGCGCGATCTCATGCGTTTTGCCGGGACATTCGCTCCCTTCCAGATTTCACGTCTCGAAATTGCCCGGCTCGGCAGTTTCTACAGCCTGATGCCGAGCGCTCCTTGTGAGCAGATCCAGTATCTGGCTTCGGCGATCGTCCAGGAGTTCGATCGCTACCGGGCGCCGCTGAGCGAGGCCGACATCGAGCGCAGCGATCCGGATGGATTATCGGCGGCGCAATTCGCCAATCTGCATCGTTGGGGCAACCCTTATGTCATGGACGAGTTCCGCTTCCATATGCCGGTGACAGGCTCGATCAACGCGATCGACATGCCCCGCATCGAAGCGGCGCTGCGAACGATCTTCGAGCCCGTCCTGAAGGAGCCGGTGATGGTCTCGAACGTGGCATTGATGATCGAAGAGGGCACTGGCGGTCCCTTCCGCGTCCACTCGCTGCACCCCATGGGCAAGGTTAGCGCGCGCAGGATCGCTTGACGATGCGTCGAGCTAAGTGATTGTGACGAAAAGATAAATTCTGCCGCGCAGTTTCCGTCTCGACATTCCGGCTGCGGATGATACCGTTCCCCGTCCTTTCAGAAGGTGATTTGATGGTATCCGAGACTTATCCGCGCAATCTCGTCGGTTATGGGCGCCAGACGCCCGACCCGAAGTGGCCTGAAGAGGCATGCGTCGCCGTGCAGTTCGTCATCAATTACGAGGAGGGCGGCGAGAGCTCTATCCTCGACGGCGATCCCGCGTCCGAAAACCTGCTGTCGGAGATCGTCGGCGCCGCTGCCTGGCCGGGACAGCGCAATCTCAATATGGAATCGATCTACGAATATGGTTCGCGCGCCGGCTTCTGGCGGCTCTGGCGGATGTTCACCGATCTCAAGGTGCAGGCGACCGTCTACGGCGTGACGCTGGCCATGGCCCGCAACCCGGAAGCCGTCGCGGCGATGAAGGAGGCGGGCTGGGAGATCGCCAGCCATGGCTACCGCTGGCTGGAATACAAGGATTTCCCCGAGGATCTCGAGCGCAAGCATATTCTCGAAGCCGTGCGCCTGCACACCGAACTGACCGGCGAGCGGCCTTACGGCATGTATCAGGGCAAGCCCTCCGACAATACGCTTCGACTGGTGCAGGAGGAGGGCGGTTTCCTCTATTCCTCCGATTCTTATGCCGACGACCTGCCTTACTGGGTCAAGGGCATCGACGGCAAACCATTCCTGATCGTTCCCTATACGCTCGAAACCAACGACATGCGTTTTGCCACGCCGCAGGGTTTCAACGCCGGCGATCAGTTCTTCACCTATCTGAAGGATGCCTTCGACACGCTTTACGAGGAAGGCAAGGCGGGCAGCCCGAAGATGATGTCGGTCGGCCTGCATTGCCGCCTTGTCGGACGGCCCGGCCGGGCGGCGGCGCTGAAGCGCTTCATCGAATATGTGCTGAAGCACGACAAGGTCTGGATTCCGCGCCGCATCGAGATTGCCGAACATTGGCACAAGCACCATCAGCCGGACGCGCTCTGATGCTGTCGCGCGAGGATTTCGTTTCCCGCTTCGGCGGCGTCTTCGAGCATTCGTCTTTCATCGCTGAGCGTGCCTATGACAAGTGCAGCGTAATAGAGCCGCTGACGGCATCAGGCGTGCATGCGGCGCTTGCCGCCGTCTTCCGCGCGGCAAGCAGAGAAGAGCGTCTCGGCGTGCTCCGAGCCCATCCGGATCTCGCCGGGCGCCTGGCGATCGCAGGCGAACTCACCGAGGACAGCCGCAAGGAGCAGTCGGGAGCCGGTCTCGACCGGCTGAGCCCGGCCGAGCATGCCCGCTTCAGCGAACTCAATGCGGCCTATGTCGAAAAATTCGGCTTTCCCTTCATCATCGCCGTTAAAGGGCTCGGCAAGGACGACGTCCTTTCGGCCTTCGAGACCCGGATCGGCAATGGCCCGGATGAAGAATTCGCGACCGCAACGGCGCAGGTCGAACGGATCGCACTGCTGCGCCTGACATCGATGTTGCCGGAGGGTGAATGAGCGAGCCGCGTGCTATCGACTATCTCAATGAAATGCAGAAGGCGGCCGCCGAAGCATTGTATTTTGTCGGCGGAATGGATGAGGCGGCCTTCGCCGAGGACAATCTCACTTTCAAGGCCGTTGCCTTCTGCCACTTCACCATCGGCGCGGCTGCATCCCGCCTGCTCGTAGCCCATCCGGAATTTGCCACCGAGCATCCCACTTTGCCGTGGACGAAAATCTGCGGTACCGGCAACCGTATCCTCGAAGACGTCTTCGCCCTTGATCCCTCCGACATCTGGGAGGCAACCTATCGCACGCTGCCGGAACTTCTTGTCGAGATCGATGCCATTCGTCACTGGCATGCCGAAGGCGAGTGAAGCCGTTGCCCGAATTTCTCGACATCCGTCCATTGACCAGATCGACCTTCGCCCCGTTCGGCGAGGTGATCGAAGCCGATCCAGCCTCGATGCGGCTCATCAATGGCGGCACGACCGAGCGTTTTCATGCGCTGGCCGCAGCCGAGGCGGCGGGCGAGGGCGCGCGCGTCATCATAAATCTGTTTCGCGGCCAGCCGCGCAGCTTTCCCTATGATGTCGATATGATGGAGCGTCATCCTTTCGGCAGCCAGAGCTTCTCGCCGCTTTCCGGCCGGCCCTTCCTCGTCGTCGTTTCAGAGGATGAAGGCGGGCGCCCCGGCCGGCCGCAGGTGTTTCTCGCGCGCGGGGACCAGGGGGTGAATTACCGCCGCAACGTCTGGCATCATCCGCTGATGGCGCTTGGCCAGACCTCAGATTTCCTGGTCGTCGATCGCGACGGGCCAGGCAACAATCTGGAGGAATTCTTCTTCGAAATCCCCTTCGTCATCAAAGAGCCAGCCTCATGACCGGACTGACCACGCATGTTCTCGACACCGCCCTCGGCAAGCCGGCAGCAGGCCTCAGGATCGACCTTTTCCAGCTCGAGGGCGAGATCCGCAGGCATTTGAAGACGGTCAAGACCAATGCCGACGGCCGGATCGATGGCGGCGCGATTCTATCAGGCGAACATTTCCACGTGGGAACCTACGAACTGGTCTTTCACGCCGGCGATTATCTCAGAGCCTGCGGCACGCCCCTGCCGCATCCGGCTTTCCTCGATCTGGTGCCGATCCGTTTCGGCATTGCCGACGTCACGGCGCATTATCATGTGCCGCTGCTGATCTCACCCTATGGTTACTCCACCTATCGAGGTAGCTAGATGAGATTTGCCGCGATCGCCGATATCCACGGCAACCATCTGGCGCTCGAGGCGGTGCTTGCGGATATTCGCGCCGAAGGCGTCGAGGAGATCGTCAATCTCGGCGATGTCTTCAGCGGTCCGCTGGAGGCCGGCCGGACGGCGGATCTGCTGATGCCGCTCGGCCTGACGTCGGTGCGCGGCAATCACGACCGCTATCTCATTGAGCAGGATCCGGCTTCCATGCATGCCTCGGATGCCGCCGCCTATCGGCAATTGTCGCCATCCCAGCTCGACTGGCTGCGCAGCCTGCCATTCGATGCCGTCTATCGCGGCGAGGCCTATCTCTGCCATGCAACGCCGAAAGACGACAACTTCTACTGGCTGGAGTCAGTCTCGCCGGACGGTATCGTTTTCCCGAAGCCGATCGAAGCGATCGAGGCGTTGGCTGAGGGCATAGACCTGCCTCTGATCCTTTGCGGGCACACGCACATTCCTCGCGCCGTCCGTCTCTCCGACGGCCGGCTGATCGTCAACCCCGGTAGCGTCGGCTGCCCTGCCTATGACGACGATCAGCCCTGCTACCACAGGGTCGAAGCCGGCCATCCTCTGGCCGGCTATGCCATCCTGGAAAAGACGTCTGCGGGATGGACGTGGCAGTTCCGCAACGTCGCCTATGACAATCTTGCGATATCGAGGCTGGCGGCTCAAAACCGCCGGCCAGACTGGGCGAGTGCGCTGGCGACCGGCTGGCTGCGGTAGCCGGCCGCCTTCGCGCGCGATAGCGGATTACTCCTTCGGAGGTGCAGCGGCGATAGCCGCCTGCGCGGGGGCGGCGGGTGCGGCCGGAACGACGTGTGGGGCCGCGGGCTTGGCGCCATCAAGATTGCCAAGCAGGGATGAGATCGCGTTATCGCCTTCGAAGCCCGCCTCCTTCAACAGCTTGTCGAGGATCGGCTTGTTGGCCTGGTAGGCGAGCAACTGACCCGCCAGGCCGTCGCCCATGCCGATACCGCTGTCGCCGTTCGCGCCACTGCGGCCGAGCATGCCGCCGGTGTCGAAAATCCTGATGTCGGAGATCTTCTCGATCGGCTTGACCGCCTCGGCCAGCGCTTCGGGAATGATGCGGATGCGCTCGCGGGTGATTTCGAACTCGATGATGGTCTGGCTGAGCTTGTTGCGGGCCTCGTTGAGCAAGGCCTCGCTTTCGGCTTGAGCCCGGCCGGTTTCGAGAATGCCCTTGGCCTTGATGATGGCCGCGTCCGCTTCTGCGGTCGCGAGCGTCTTGATGGCTTCCGCCTGGTCGATCGCAGCCTGCTTCTCGGCCTCGGCGCCGACGGTGACGGCGGTCGCTTCGGTTTCGGCCTTCTTGCGTGCGTCGATCACGGCAATCTGCTTTTCGCGCTCGGCGATCTCGATCGCCTTGGCCGTGCCGACCTTTTCCTCTGCAGCGATCGCGGTGGCGCGGGCCGTTTCGGCAGCCGCTTTCGCCTCGGACTCTTCCCGGCTCTTGTTGGCAACGGCGATGGCGCTTTCCTGGGCGACGATCTGAAGGTCGCGCTTGGCTTCGGTATCGCGCTGCTGGACGGCGCGGGCCGCATCGATGTTCGCGCTTTCGCGCGCCTGCTTGGCGGCTGCCTCGCGTTCGGCGATCGCCTGTTCAGAGGCGATACGGGCTTCCTCTTCGGCGCGTTTTGCCGCCTGCTCCTGCTGGGCGGTTTCGGCGCGCGTCGCGGCGGATTTGTTGGCGATGTCGCGTTCCTGGCTGAGTTCGGCCTCGCGTTTCGTCCGTTCGATGGCGAGCGACTGTTGGCGAGCCTCGAGGTCCTTCTGGGCAATGGCGACTTCGGTGTCGCGGACGATCTCGTTGCGCTCCTTCTTGCGGCTCTCGGTGATGCGCGTCAGTGCCGCCAGACCCTGCGCGTCGAAGAAGTTGTTGGCGTTGAAATGCTTGATATCGGTCTGGTCGAGGCGGGTCAGCGACACGGATTCGAGCTCGAGACCGTTCGACTGGAGATCGGCGCCGACGGCTTCCTGCACCGCCTTGACGAAATCCATGCGCTGCTCCTGCAACGCGTCGAGGTTCATCGTCGCCGCCACCGAGCGCAGGCCGTCGACGAATTTAGCTTCGATCAGGATGCGCAGCGCCTCGGCATCGTTGGTGCGGCTGCCGAGCGTCTGCGCGGCAAGCGCGATCGAGGAGCCGTCGGGTTTCACGCGCACATAGAATTCAGCGCCGATATCGACGCGCATGCGGTCCTTGGTGATCAGCGCATCACCTTCGCCGCGGCGGACTTCGAGGCGCAGCGTCTTCAGGTTCACCCTGGCGATCGAGTGGAAGATCGGCAGGACGACGGAGCCGCCGTCGAGCACGACTTTCTGACCGCCGAGACCGGTGCGGACATAGGCCTCGTCACGGCTGGAGCGTGTGTAGAGAGAGGCGAGGACAAAGCCGATGCCGAAGATCAGAACGATGCTAATGCCGGCCGGTAGAAGAATGTCGTACATCATGGCTGCTCCCTGAAAGATTGATTGTCCGCTCCGGCCGGATCGGCGAGTGCGGGAATGGCGATAAACACATCAGCCTTGCGATCGACGAGAAGAACCTGCGTGCCGATCTTCAACGGGTCCTGGCCCTTGGCAGCCTTGGCTCTCAGAACATGCCAGTTCCCGTGTTGGTCCTTGATCCGGATGCGACCGGGCAGTCCCTGATCGAGCGGGCCGAGGGACACTTCTCCGGTGCGGCCGATGAGCGTATCGAGATCGACGGCATAAGTCTCGTCGTGCGGGACGATCCGCGCCACCGTCCGGCTCGATGCCCTGACCATGGGGAAGGTGACCGTCAAGGCGGGAACGACGGCGACAGCGGCGGGCAGCGGAGCCCAGAAAGCGCCGGCGACCGCCTGTACGGCAAAGCCGGCAATGGCGAAGAAGCCGAGCGCCATCATCAGGAGAATAAGCAGGGGAACGCCGCCGACATTAAGCCAGGAGAGGTAGCCGGCAATGCCGTCATGGCCGTGGAGATCCGGTTTTCCGAGAAGCTCCGTGATCGAAAAACCCATGACGGTCGCGAGCATCTCGATCACGGTCAGGCCGGCAAGCACGGCGGCGGCGATCGCAAAAGGAAGGCATTCAGGAGCGAGAAAAAGTCCCATCTGATTTACCGGTTATCCGCCTTGAAACGCGCAAGGCGGGCTTCGATCGCCTGCTCGCGGTGCAATCGGTCGAGTTCGTCCAGTTCGGAACTATGGGCGTTTTCGGCTGATGGAACGCCGGTCAGACGTGAGACCGCCGCGGCGGCGCGGGCGGCATCCGCGCCCGGCGTCGGTCTGTTGTGGCCGGCGAGAGCCTCTTCGGGGTGCCTGGCGATGCTGCGCTTGAAATCGGCCAGGCGAGCGTCGGCCTCGCGGCGCGTGGCGAGCACCGCCTGCAAGGCTTTCTGGCCCTCGTCCACCTGCTCGCTCGCATCGGCCAGCGCCTTGTCGAGCGCGGCGATCTGGGATTCGAGATCGATCTGACGGGCGACGCCGGCCTTTGCCAGATCGTCGCGCCCGGAGGAGACCGCGAGGCGGATCTTCTCATCGAGCGCATTCATGTCTTCGACGATTTCGTCCTTGCGGCTCTGGATGCGGTATTCCTCGGCGCGTGCCTTGCCGAGGTCGGTGCGGGCTTCCTCCGCAGCCGCATCGATCTCGCGGATCGCCTGTTCGATCACCGCGATCTTGTTGACGCCTTCCGCTTTATCGATCGCTGCGTTCGCGATACCCGCGATCAGGCGACCCATGCGTGAAAGAATGCCTTCATTCGTCATGTTTTCCTCCATCCGAGCGGAATTCGGCGTGACGCCGATGTTAATCTCGTAGCGATCATGGTTCGCTACAAGGTATGCGGGAAAAATACTCTCCCATCCCCTGGAGTAACCGGCAACATCGAAGGGCACGGCAACGCGTCCGTGCACCGTGGCGATGGTCAGGTCCGAGGGGCCTTTGATGGCGAAGAGCTTGTCGTCGAGCGGCAGCTGCAGCGGTTCCGGGATGACGCCCCTGTTGGCGGCGAAATCACGAAGGCCGAGCGTCACCAGCCGGGCTGGCAGGCCCGTCTGCTCGCGAACGGTTTCATAGGCGAGATCATGCAGGACGACGAGATTGGCGCCCGCTTTGTCGTCGATGAGATCGGTCAGGATGTCGTTCATCCTGCGATAGGCGACAATGGTGTCGTCGAGCGCCTGCCGGGCCTGATCGTCAGGCGCCAGCATGTAGCGCAAAAGTGAGGGATGCGATGTTTTGCTCGTGGATGCCATGGACAAAAACATAAAGCACCGCTTTTGTGCTTTCAATAGGGGGCCAGAACAATACAACCTTTATTTAAGGTGCGGTTAACAGGCGGGAGGGACCAGAAGATGTGCTTGCCAAGCAACTCGCAAGAGGGCTGCGTTCGACGCAGTTCCCGCATAGCGTTGTCAGAGGAAACAGGCGGCAGATCGGCTCCGCTTCCTATCGGGCGGCGGTGCGCGCCTCGCGAATACCGGCGCTGATACGGTTGATGATGGTCCATACGAGAAGCAGAGCCACCACCGCCCAAAGCCACATAGTCCATGCTGCAAACGTGCCACCAACGGCGACAAAGATTCCGAGCGCGCCGAAAAGCACCGCACGGTCGCTCTTGCCCAGTGGCCCGTCGTAACGCCGGCTGGCGCCGGCGGTTTGACCCAATACGCCGGCAAATTCCGTCAGCACCGAGAGGAAAATCACCGCCATGACCGGCATCGCGCCGTTCGGATCGATCAGCGCAAACGGCAAATACAGGGCAGTATCCGACACGACATCGCCGATCTCGTTGAGATAGGCGCCCAAAATGCTCTTTTGCCCATGTTCGCGCGCGAGCATGCCGTCAATAGCATTGAGGCCCATGCGCAGGAGAAACCAGACGGGCACCAGCAGGAACAGCTGCGGAAGCGGAACAACGCTCAGAAAAAAACCAAGTGCAACCGAGACGGCGGCGGCAACTGAAGTCACCTGATTAGCCGTGACGCCTCGCGCCGCCATCGCGCGCACCAGAGGACGAAGGATATTCTGGAACCGGGACTTCAATTGATAAACAGACATGCTACCTCGGTGGAGTTTCGTGGCATCAGAAAATCAATCCCGGCCCCGGCAGTGCAGAACGTCGTCCTTGTGGGGAAGCGGATACTTCATATCGGCTCGCGTATAGGGCTTACATTTGCGACTAGACTTTTGCAATGAATGCAAATCATTGTTCCGCCAGTAGTTGCAACCCATCAAGCGATCAGAATTGGAGTAGACCGTGCTGCAAGCTGCCGACAGTTGGCAACCGTCCTTGACGGCCAGGCCGATGCGTGAATCCGAATTCGTGTCGCACGATGGCACGCGACTGTTTTATCGGACGTGGCCTGCGACCGGCGCTGCGCCGAAGGGCGCAATCATTCTTCTCCATCGCGGCCACGAGCATAGCGGCCGGGTCGCGCATCTCGCCACCGAGCTCGGTCTCGATGATTTTGCCTTCTACGCCTGGGACGCACGCGGCCACGGGCGTTCACCGGGAGAACGCGGCTATTCGCCATCCTTCGCTGCGTCGGTGCGTGATCTCGATTGCTTCGTCCGCCATGTCAGCGAGACAAGCGGGACTGCCGTTACAGACATTGCCGTCATTGCGCAGAGTGTCGGCGCGGTCCTCGCCACCTCCTGGGTGCACGACTATGCGCCGCTGATCCGTGCGCTCGTGCTCGCCTCACCGGCCTTCAGCGTCAAGCTCTATGTGCCTTTCGCCAGGCAAGGCATTGCGCTCTGGGAAAAGCTCAAGGGGACGTTCTTCGTCAATTCCTACGTCAAGGCCAGGTTTCTGACCCACGATCCCGAGCGCATCGCCTCCTTTGAAGCCGACCCGTTGATTACCCGGCCGATTGCCTCCAACATTCTGTTGCAGCTTTATGAAGCGGCAGCCCGCGTCGTCGACGACGCCCGCGCCATCACCGTTCCGACCCAGCTGCTGATCTCCGGCAGTGACTGGGTGGTGCGACACGCGCCGCAGCACCGGTTCTACGAAAATCTCGGCAGCCGCATCAAGGAGCGGCATGTGCTTCCTGGTTTCTACCATGACACACTCGGTGAGAAGGATCGCGCGATTGCGCTCGCCGAGGTCCGCCGTTTTATCGATGCGCGGTTTTCCGAGCCCCGGGCGCCTGCCGACCTTACTACCGCTCATATCCAGAGTTATACCAAGGATGAGGCTGACCGGCTCGCGAGCCCTCTCGACGCCACGTCCCCACGCGGCATCTACTGGGCGCTCAGCCGTCTCAACATCAGGCTCGGTGCGCTGGTGTCGGACGGCATAAAGGCGGGAGTCAAGACCGGTTTCGATTCCGGCTCGACGCTCGATTATGTCTATGAGAACCAGCCGCGGGGACTCGGTCCCGGCGGGCGGTTGATCGACAAGGTGTTCCTCGAGGCGATCGGCTGGCGCGGCATCAGGCAGCGCAAGCTGCATTTGCAGGAACTGATCGAGGAGGGGCTGCAGCGTTTGAAAGCAGCCGACCGCAGCACCCATGTGCTCGACATCGCGGCCGGGCACGGCCGTTATGTCCTTGACGCGATCGAGGCGGCTGCCGTGCGTCCCGATAGTGCGCGATTGCAGGATTATTTCCCCATCAATGTCGATGCCGGCCGCAACAGCATTGCCACGCGCGGCCTCGGTGATTTCGTCAGCTTTCGCCAGCAGGATGCCTTTGACGGCGAGGGGCTGGCTGCAATCACGCCGGCTCCGGATCTCGCAATCGTCTCCGGCCTTTACGAGCTTTTCTCCGACAATGGGATGATTGCCGCTTCGCTCGACGGGATCGCCCGCGCGATGCGGCCCGGTGGTCTGCTTGTCTACACCAACCAGCCATGGCATCCGCAATTGGAGATGATTGCCCGCGCCCTGACCTCCCACCGCGGCGGCCAAGCATGGGTGATGCGGCGGCGGACGCAGGAAGAAATGGACCAGCTGGTCGCCGCAGCCGGTTTCCGCAAGATCGAACAGCGCATCGACCAGTGGGGCATTTTCACCGTCTCGCTGGCGGAAAGAATTTGAGGGCAAGCCGTTGGGGCAGGCAGGTTCCACTCTTTCCCAGGCAGGGCCGGTCGCGAAGCGGGCGGCGCTCTGGCTCGTCTTCCTGGCGCCGTTCTTCTATCTGACCTATGGCGGTGCCAACTGGCTGGCATCGCAGCGCGCTCATGTGCCGAACATCGCCTTTGGATGGGAAAGCGCCATTCCGTTCCTGGCATGGACGATCATCCCATACTGGTCGATCAACCTGTTCTACGCGCTCTGCCTGTTCATCAACACGACGCCGCGCGATGTGGATATGCTCGCGAGGCGTTATCTGACGATCCAGATCATAGCGATCGCCTGCTTTATCGCGTTTCCGCTCGAAGCAATCTTCGTCCGGCCGGCCACGAGCGGTCTCCCCGGTTTCATGTTCGCCGTCCTCGGCGGTTTCGATAAACCGTTCAACCAGGCCCCGTCGCTGCACGTCGCGCTGCTGCTGGTGATCTGGGATCATCTGCGCTGCCGCTTGCCGCGCCGGGCGCGGCTTCTCTGGCACTTCTGGTGCTTCCTGATCGGCGCCTCCGTGCTGACGACGTGGCAGCATCACGTCATGGACATACCGACCGGCATGCTGCTCGGTCTGTTTGCCGCCTGGCTTTTTCCGCGTGATGCCGGTTCCCCTCTTGCGAATTTCGCTTTGAGCGGCGATCCGAAGTCGCGCCGTCTCGGCCTCTGCTATTTGTGCGGTGCCGTCGCGTTTCTCGGCCTCACAGTGTTCTGTACTCCTCTATCGCCCGCTGCACTTCTGTTGCTCTGGCCGGCCGTTGCGCTGGCGATCGTCGCCGTCGGATATCTCGGCGCCGGGCCGCAAATATTCCTGAAACGTGCCGATGGCCGGGCCGCGCTTGCCAGCCGCTGGCTGCTGGCACCCTATCGGCTCGGCGCTGTCATCAATGTTTGGCTCTGGACGCGCAAAATGCCGGCATCCGTGGCGATCGCCGATGGCGTCCATCTCGGCCGTTTTCCGCGTCGCCACGAGGCCAACCGTTTTGCCACTGTGATCGACATCACCGGCGAACTGCAGCGCCCGAACGGGACGCTTGCACGCTGGTGCAGTTTTCCCGCCCTCGATCTTACCGGCCTCGACAAGGTCCAGGCGCGAGCCGCGGCTGATGTCATCGAGACTGCGCGGCACCAGGGACCGGTCCTCGTCTGCTGCGCGCTGGGTTTTCAGCGGAGCGCCTGCGTCATCGTAGGTTGGCTGGTTACCAGCCGCCGTTGCGAAAACCCAGCCGAAGCATTGCAACTGATCGAACGCGCCGGGCGGCGTATTTATCTGCCGGTGGAAAGTATCCATGCTGCGAAGGAGGGCGTGCAATGACGCCGTGGAAAATCGCGGCCTCCGCGGCGGCGCGAGATCTCCGCCGCAATTCACTGTTCTGCGGGCTGACAGCACTGTTGCCGCTGATCGCCGGCCCGATCACCGGGGGATATGGAGGTTTCGCCCCAACGCTCAGCTGGCTCCTGATGCTGGTTTGCTGCGGGATTGTGCTTGCGCTGGCGATCCATCTCCTCTTCGATGCGCTGTTGTTTCGCCTCGCGGCGAGCCACGAGACAGAGGCCGCCGGTCTTGCCGCCGTCGACGACCTGCTGTTCCGGATGCAGCTTCGCAAGCCTGACCCGACGCCGCCTGGCCTGGAGAAGCGGATTGCCGGATCGCGCCGCATCGTCTGGCAGCAGCGTTTGGCGCTCGCCCTCTATCTCGTGATTTTCGCGATCCTTCAGGTCAATGCGAGCCATGCCCCGCCGCCAGCCTGAATTGCATATTGGGTGTGTGGCGGGTTTTCGCCGATACCTCTGCTTCAGCCTTGCCTCGATATGATCGACGTGTTCACGTCGTTGATGTCGCGTTTGCCGCAGAGCGCCATGGTGATGTCCATCTCCTTGCGGATGATGCCGAGCGCCAGCGTGACGCCCTCCTTGCCCATGGCGCCGAGCCCGTAGAGGAAGGGGCGGCCGATATAGGTGCCTTTCGCGCCGAGTGCCACGGCCTTCAGCACGTCCTGGCCGGAGCGGATGCCGCCGTCGAGATGGATTTCGATACGGTCGCCGACGGCATCGACGATTGAAGGCAGCATGCTGATCGAGGAGGGGGCGCCGTCGAGCTGGCGGCCGCCATGATTGGAGACAACGATCGCATCGGCGCCGGTGTCTGCGGCTGCCCGGGCGTCCTCCGGGTCGAGCACGCCCTTGATGATCAGCGGCCCGCCCCATTGTTCCTTGATCCAGGCGACGTCGGCCCAGGAGAGCCGCGGATCGAACTGCTCGTGCGTCCAAGCGGCGAGCGAGGTGATGTTGGAGACGTTCTTGGCATGGCCGATGATATTGCCGAAGGTGCGGCGCTTGGTCTTCAGCATATCCAGGCACCAGAAGGGCCGGGTCGCCATCTGCCAGAGATGTTTCGGGGTGAATCTCGGCGGCGCCGACAGGCCGTTGCGCAGGTCCTTGTGGCGCTGGCCGAGGATCTGCAGATCGGCCGTCAGCACCAGCGCTGAGCATTTGGCGGCCTTGGCGCGGTTGATCAGGCCGAGGACGAAATCCTTGTCCCTCATCACGTAGAGTTGGAACCAGAAGGGGCGCGTCGTCACCGATGCGACGTCCTCGATCGAGCAGATGCTCATGGTCGACAGTGTGAAGGGAACGCCGAACTCTTCGGCTGCCCGCGCCGCCAGCATCTCGCCATCGGCATGCTGCATGCCGGTCAGGCCGGTCGGCGCCAAGGCCACCGGCATCGACACTTTCTGGCCGATCATCGTCGTTTCAAGCGTGCGGTCAGTCATGTCGACCATCACCCGCTGCCGTAGCTTGATCCGGCTGAAATCGCTCTCATTCGCCGCATAGGTCGACTCCGTCCAGGCGCCCGAATCCGCGTAATCGAAGAACATTTTCGGCACGCGGCGCCGTGCGAGTTCTTTCAGATCGGCGATCGTGAGCGGAGTGGCCATGAATTGAACCTTCACATCTGAATTCGGCGATCCGGCGTAACATGGAAATCGCGGGAGCGTTACGGGAAATTCGAAGATCGATGCCGGCTCCGATGGCGGATAGTGGGATCATTCCTCCCATGCGATATCGCGAAGGTCGCTCGCTCCGTCGATGATGCGTATGATACGAACGTCGTCGCGGTCGCAGGAGTAGAGCACGAGCCATCTTTCGACCACCAGCACCCGGGCATCCCTGGCGATTTCCGGTCGTTTCGGACCAATTTGTGGATGTCGTCCCAGAGAGGAAACGCGCTGTTCGATGCGGTCGATGATGGTATCGGCCATGGTCTGGCCGCTGCTGCTGGCGATCCACAGCCAAATGTCCAGCATGTCCGAGCGGGCTCGGCTCGAATAAAAAACTGCGGCCATCGATCAGGCTTTGGATGCGGCAAACCGCCGGCGCCCTTCGGCCTTCACGGCATCAATGTCCAGAGGGGCGAAATCTCCGCTTTCCATTCCAACGTGCCACGCAATCCGCAGGCGTTCGGCCTCGCGGGTGTTTGCACTATCGCGCTCCTCAAGCAGCCGCAGGGCTTCGCTCACGACGTCGCTCGAAGAGCTGTAACCGCCGGATTCGATCTTTCTCTTGATGTAGCTCGCCAGTTCATCCGGCAATGAAACAGTCAGGTCCATGAGGTTTCTCCTCATGAAATTATGGGAAGATCGGCGGATTTTTGCAAGTTCGCCTGGAGGGTCTTTTTTGACGCGACGCCGGCCACATAGGTTTCGGCGACCGCCCGGTCGTCGCCCATCGTCTGCAGGAGGAAAAGTTCCTCGGGCAGGGTTTTCACCGCTTCCAGCTTCAGCGCCATGGCCGGGGTCGCGGCCGCATTGAGGACGACGAGATCGGCGTCGGTGCCGGGGTCCAGCGTGCCGACCCGGTCGGCCAGCGACAGCGCCTCGGCATTGCCGCGGGTCATCAGGTAATAGCTTTCCAGCGGGTTCAGCCGTTCTCCGAGCAATTGCTGGATCTTATAGGCCTCGTCCATGGTTTTCAGCATCGAATAGCTGGAGCCGCCGCCGATATCGGTCGCCACACCGATGCGCACCGGCTTGTCGCGCCGCGCCAGCGCCTTCAGCGGGAACAGGCCGGAGCCGAGGAAGAGGTTCGAAGTAGGGCAATGGACGGCGACCGAAGCCGTCTCACTCATGACATCGGCTTCGCGTTCGGAGAGGTGAATGGCGTGGCCGAAGAGGCTTTTCGGGCCGAGCAGGCTGTAGCGGGCATAGATGTCGGTATAGTCGATCGCCTGGGGATAGAGCTCGCAGGTGAATTTGATTTCGTCGTGATTTTCCGAAAGATGCGTCTGGATGTGCAGGTCGGGAAATTCGCGGGCAAGGGCTGATGTCGCCTCCATCTGCGCCGGCGTGGAGGTGATCGCGAAGCGCGGGGTGATGGCGACGTGGTTGCGGCCTTTGCCGTGCCAGTCCGAAATCACCTGGCGGGTCTCGTCATAGCCCATCTCGGGCGTGTCGAGCAGGCCCTGCGGGGCGTTGCGGTCCATCATCACCTTGCCGCCGACCATGCGCATATTGCGTTTCATCGCCTCGGCGAAGAAGGCGTCAGCGGAGGTCTTGTGCACGGAGCAATAGGCGACCGCCGTCGTCGTGCCGTGGCGGATCAGTTCGTCGTAGAAATGCGTGGCGATCCGCTCGGCATGTGCGCTTTCGACGAAACGGCATTCCTCGGGAAAGGTATAGGTGTTCAGCCATTCGAGCAGGTTGGCGGCATAGGAGGCGATCACCTGCATCTGCGGAAAATGCAGGTGCATGTCGATGAAGCCGGGCAGGATGAGGTGCGGGCGGTGGTCGATCTCCACCACGTCAGCGGCTGCCTTCGCCTTCACGTCGGCATAAGTGCCGACCGACGCGATCAGCCCGTCTTCGATCAGCAGGCCGCCATCTTCCTGGTAGAGATAGCTCTGGCTGTCGGCCAGGCTCAGCGGCGCCCGATGAAAGGACAGCAGGCGGCCGCGCAGGAGTGTCGTCGTCATTGTTTCTTGCCTTCGACTGCGCTTTCGAACCAGGCGACGAGCAGCTTGCGTTCGTCCGGCGTGATATCGGTGATGTTGCCGGGCGGCATGGCATGGCTGCGGCCGGCCTGTATATAGATTTCACGGGCATGGGCGGCGATATCAGCGTCGTTTTCGAGCTCGACGCCGTTCGGTGCTCGCACGATGCCCTCATAGACGGGCTCGGCGGCGTGGCACATGGAGCAGCGTGTCGCGACCAGTTGCTTGACGGCGGGAAAATGCGGATCGCTTGCGAATTGCTGGAAGGCGGGCGCCACCGCCGCCGTATCCCTTTCGCCGGTCAGCAGCTTCGGCACCGTCGAAAGCCACATGATCAGGATGAAAAGGATGACGGTGACGATCCAGGTCCAGGTCGGCCGGCCTTTCCTGGCATGGGTGGTGTTGAACCAGTGGCGGATGGTGACGCCCATCAGGAAGACCAGCGCGGCGATCACCCAGTTGAACTGTGTTCCGAAGGAGAGCGGATAGTGGTTCGACAGCATGAAGAAGATGACGGGCAGGGTCAGGTAGTTGTTGTGCAGCGATCGCTGCTTGGCGACCTGGCCGTATTTCGGGTCGGGCGTGCGGCCGGCGATCAGGTCGGCGACGACGATCTTCTGGTTCGGGATGATGATCATGAAGACATTGGCCGACATGATCGTCGCGGTGAAGGCGCCGAGATGCAGGAAGGCGGCGCGGCCGGTGAAAAGCTGCGTATAGCCCCAGGCCATGAAGACGAGCACGACATAGAGCACCGCCATCAGCCCCCAGGTGTTGCGCCCGAGCGGGGATTTGCAGAGGAGGTCATAAACGAGCCAGCCGAACGCCAGCGATGCCAGCGAGATCGCGATGGCGACCGGCGGGCTGATGTCGAGCACATGCCGGTCGATGAGGAAGAGGTCGGCGCCGCCGTAATAGACGATGCAGAGCATCAGAAAGCCGGAGATCCAGGTGAAATAGCTTTCGTATTTGAACCAGGTCAGGTGCTCGGGCATTTGCGCCGGCGCCACCAGATATTTCTGGATATGATAGAAGCCGCCACCATGGACCTGCCATTCCTCGCCATAAGCGCCGGGCGGCAGATGCGGCCGTTTCACCAGTCCGAGATCAAGCGCGATGAAATAGAAAGACGATCCGATCCAGGCGATCGCGGTGATGACATGGAACCAGCGTGCCGCGAAGGCCAGCCATTCCCATGCTATGGCATATTCATACATCGAATTCCCCTAACTTCCTCCGACTCGCGACTTTGCGGAAATTTTGACGGGGAGGGAAGAGGAGATTGAAGAGCCGCACAGGACGCCAATTCGGCAACGGTGGGGAACGCGGGCAATAATGATATGATCACCGCGCTCTACAGCGATCAACTCATCGGCGGTTTTGTCGAAGCTGCCGATCGTGTCCGCATCGTCGATATGCTCCTGTGCCTAAAAGATGCCGAGAAGGCTGTGCATTATCTCCGGCTTATACTCGGTCTGCTCATGCAGCAGGTCTTGAAACCATGACAATTCGGTTACAGTTATGTTTAAGGCCGCCGGAATGAAATAAGAACAGTGGATCAGCGGCGGCGCATTCATCGACGGAGAAGATGCCATGCGCAGCATTTTGACGTGTGTGATGATTGCATATGCGTCGCTGGCGACGGCTCACGACGCACCCTCGGGGTGGAGTTATGACCCCTATTGTTGCAACGGCGACAGTCATAATGGCGACTGCCAGATGATCCCTTCGAAAAGCGTGGCGGTGACGCCGGGCGGATATCGCGTAACGTTGCTGCCGGGCGACCACCGGCTGGTCACGCACGCGCATGTCTTCCTGCTGCCGATGACGAAGGCGATGCAATCCGGCGACAACGACTATCATCTCTGTCTGTTTCCGAACGAGGATACGCCGCGCTGTTTTTATGCGCCGGAGATGGGATTTTGAGACGAGTATCACTACAGTGGACCCGGCTGGTGAACCGGGTCCCTGTGATGATCTAATGGCCGGCCGCCTTCATCTCTTCCAGGATCCAGTTGCGGAAGGCCTTGATCTTCGGTAGGTTACGGCGGTTTTCGGGATAGGCAAGCCAGTAAGCCTTGCCGTCGCTGCGGGTCAACTCGAAGGGCTGATAGAGCCGGCCGAGCGCGATTTCGGCCGCATAGAAGGCCGGGTTGAGGATGGCGACGCCATGTCCCGACATTGCCGCGTCGGCTTCCACCGCCTGGGAGCCGAGTTGATTGCGCGGGCGGCGATCAAGATCCGTCTCGGTGACGCCGGCTGCCTCGAACCATTGTTTCCACCAGATGTCACCGGCATCGAAGAGATCGAATTTCAGGAGATCACGCGGCTCCCTGATGCCGCCGGCCGCTTCCGCCAGCTTCGGGCTCAGCATCGGTGTGAACTCCAGCCCCATCAGCCGGTGCAGGGTCAGACCCGGCCAATTGCCGTCGCCCCAGCGGATGGCGACATCGATCTGCTCGCGAGAAAAGTCGATGATATCAGAGCTCGCCTGAAAGCGCACGGCGATCGCCGGATGCTTCAAATGGAAGGAGCCGAGGCGCGGCGCCAGCCATTTTGACGCGAACGTATGGGTAGAGCTGATGGCGAGCGTGCCTTCGACACTGTCGCGCGCCGTCGCCATCGCGTCGTGCAGCATGGCGAAGGCTTCGGTCACCTTCGGCGCCAGCCGTTCGCCGGTCTCCGTCAATGCGATCTGTCGGGGCCGGCGCAGGAAGAGCGGCTCGCCGACATTCTCCTCCAAGAGCTTGATCTGGTAGCTGACGGCCGTCTGCGTCATGCCGAGCTCGTCGCCGGCCTTGGTGAAACTACCGAGCCGGGCGGCGGCCTCGAAGACGCGCAGCGCATTCAGCGGAAACTGTTTCGAAAGCTTCATGGATAAGTTCTCTTGATGCACGCAGACGGTAGTTCGATTTGGAATTGCAGCATTTTTGGCGGCAAACTGCAACCCATACCATCAAACTGACGAGGTGATGTCATGGATTGCTTTGCTATCGACGAAAAGCGCTCGCAGCCAAGCGTGGGTGTGTTCAAGCGTGTTGCCGGACTGCTGGTCGGCCGTTTCGGCCAGCTGCCCCGCCTCGACCTCGATGCTGCGCCTGATCGCATCAAGCGTGATCTTGGTTTCCTCGACGGCCGCGATCCGTTCTACGAGGACGCCTGCAAGCGATAGGCCGCCAGCGCCGTCAGGATTTCGGCGGCGGTCATTGCGGCGATCACCTCGGGGCGTTTGTCCCTGACCGCCGAGCCGCCGATCGGCAGCGTCAATCGCTCCATCCAGGCGCGTTCGCCGCCTTCGCGGGAAAGCCAGCTTGCCAAGGTGGCGCGTTTGGTCGCTGAACCGATCATGCCGGTATAGGCGAGATCCTCCCTCGCCAGCGCTTCACGGGCGATGAGAAAGTCCAGCGCATGGTCGTGCGTCAGGATGACGACCGCGCCGCCGGCCGGTATATCCTTCACCAGCGCCTCCGGCATCGGCACCAGGCGGGTCTTCGTCGCAGCCGGCAGATTGGCGAGCTCTTCCTGCCTGGTTTCGACCACCGTTACCGACAGCGGCAGCGGCGCAAGAGCTGCGGCCAGCGCGCGGCCGACATGGCCGGCGCCGAAGAGAAGCACCTCGGGCAGGCGCTCGATCTCGCGTGTGGCGTCGAGCTCGTCTTTCAACGTCGGCGTCAGCCGGCGGAACCGCAATTGTGTACGCCCACCGCAGCACTGGCCGATTTCGGGGCCGAGCGGGATATCCATGCTGGTCGCGCCGCCGGTTCCCGCCAGCATCTCCCGTGCATTGTGGATCGCCATGAATTCGAACTGTCCGCCGCCGATCGTGCCCCACAGCGCGGTTGGCGAGACGAGCATGAAGGCCCCGGCCTCGCGTGGGGTGGAGCCTTGCGTGCTGGTGATGTCGATGAGGATTGCGTCGGGGTGGGCGGCGAGGAAGACGGGGAGGTCGGTCATGGGATCGCTCCGTGACCTATGGAGTATGCCGCGAAGACCCCCTCATCCGACCCTTCGGGCCACCTTCTCCCCGCTGGGGAGAAGAGGGAGAATGCCGCGCTTTTGTCGATCCCATCTACGCTTTTACATGTAGTTTCTGCAGGTTCAGCGGTTTGCTTGAGCGATGCGCAAAAGCCTTGTTCCCTCTTCTCCCCAGCGGGGAGAAGGTGGCCCGAAGGGTCGGATGAGGGGGCTTGGTTCAAGCGCATTACGTTCTCAATTTCCCGGTACGAATGATCGCAGGATAGAAGCGGAGGATATCATCGCGCTGGACTATTCGCCTTTCAAGTGCGGCAAGGATCGTGTCGAGGACTGCTCTTCGCTCCTGGGTTATTTCATGATTCCAAAATCGGAGGATTGAATATCCAGCCTGGTTTAGCCACAAGGTCCGAGTAATGTCGGACATATTGTCGGCGTGTTGAAATCCATCGATTTCGATAATCAGTCGCGCTTCGCGGCATAGAAAGTCGGCGATGTAGGCCCCAAGTGGGGCTTGTCGCATAAACTTATAGCCATTCAACTGTGGATTTCGCAGATCGCCCCAAAGCCGATATTCCTCTTCAGTTTCGGTTTGACGTAATTTGCGAGCTTGCAGAGTTTTGCCGGGACGTCTTTTCCTAATGTCTTCGGGATCGGACATATTTCGCCGCCATCCTACACCCGCTTCATCCGCTCCACCGCCATCAGCACCCGTTCCGGCGTCGCCGGGGCGTCGAGCCTGGGGCAGACCTTGTAATCCGCCACGCTGGCGACCGCCATCGACAGCGCCTCCAGCACCGAGATCGCCAGCATGAAGGGCGGTTCGCCGACGGCCTTGGAGCGGCCGATGGTGGCCTCCGCGTTCTCCGACCATTCGGCGAGGCGCACGTTGAAGA
The DNA here is from genome assembly GCF_003939025.1 of Rhizobium sophoriradicis. GTDB lineage: Bacteria > Pseudomonadota > Alphaproteobacteria > Rhizobiales > Rhizobiaceae > Rhizobium > Rhizobium sophoriradicis. The sequence goes on along the minus strand of NZ_RQIH01000012.1, from coordinate 107,940 downwards.
TCTTCGGGCGGTCGGAGGCGAGCGGGATCTTGTAGGTGGACGGCGCATGGGTGCGCAGCCGTCCATTGTCATCCCACCAGAGTTCTTCCGTCGTCAGCCAGCCCAGGCCCTGCACGAAGGCGCCCTCGACCTGGCCGAGGTCGATTGCTGGGTTCAGCGAGCGGCCGACATCGTGAAGGATGTCGGTGCGGTCAATCAGATATTCGCCGGTCAGCGTGTCGATCGAGACTTCGGTGCAGGCGGCGCCATAGGCGAAATAAAAGAAAGGCGTGCCGCGGCCGGCCTTGCGGTCCCAGTGGATCTTCGGCGTCTTGTAGAAGCCGGCGGCAGACAGCTGGACGCGGGCGAAATAGGCCTGCTTGATGAAATCGGGGAAGGGGATCTCGATTTCACCGACCCGCACCCGGTTGGGCAGGAAGACAATGTCGGAAGGCGCCACTTCCCATTTCTCGGCGGCAAAGGCGACCAGACGTTCCTTGATCTGGCGGGCGGCATCATAGGCCGCCATGCCATTCAGATCCGAGCCGGAGGAGGCGGCGGTGGCCGAGGTGTTCGGCACCTTGGCGGTTGTCGTCGCGGTGATCTTCACCCGGTCGATATCGACCTGGAAGCTGTCGGCCAGCACCTGCGCGACCTTGGTATAGAGGCCCTGGCCCATTTCGGTGCCGCCATGGTTCAGGTGGATCGAGCCGTCCTGATAGATGTGGACGAGCGCACCGGCCTGGTTGAAGGCGGTCATGGTGAAGGAAATGCCGAATTTCACCGGCGTCAGGGCAATGCCCTTCTTGATATAGCGGCTGTCGCGGTTGAAGCCGATGATGGCGTTGCGTCGCGCCCGGTAGTCTGACGTGTTCTCCAACTCTTCGACGACGGGGGCAATGATATTGTCCTCGACCTCTTGATGGTAGGGCGTCAGCGTGCGTCCGGAGCCCGGCTGGCCGTAGAAATTCAGCTTGCGGATATCCAACGGATCCTTGCCGAGGGCATAAGCGATCTCCTCGATGAGGCGCTCGGCGCCGAGCATGCCCTGCGGGCCGCCGAAGCCGCGGAAGGCGGTGTTGGAGACCGTGTGCGTTTTCAGCGGCTTCGACTGGAGATGCACATGCGGATAGAAATAGCTGGAATCGGCATGGAAGAGGGCGCGGTCGGTTACCGGTCCCGACAGATCCGAGGAGAAGCCGCAGCGGGCCGCGTAAGTGGCGTCGACGGCGTGGATGCGGCCTTCGGCATCGAAGCCCACGTCGTAATCGACCAGAAAATCGTGACGCTTGCCGGTGGCGCTCATATCCTCGTCGCGGTCCGGGCGGAATTTAATCGCACGGCCGAGCTTCTTGGCGGCGATCGCGGCAAGGGCTGCGAACTGATTACCCTGCGTTTCCTTGCCGCCGAAGCCGCCGCCCATACGGCGCACGTTGACGGTGACCGCGTTCGACGGGATATCGAGCACGTGGCCGACAATGTGCTGGATCTCGCTCGGATGCTGCGTCGAGGACCAGACGGTGACCTCGTCGTCCTCGCCGGGAATCGCCACGGCGATATGGCCTTCGAGATAGAAATGCTCCTGTCCGCCGATGCGCATCTGGCCCTTCAGCCGCATGGCGGCATTCAACATTTCCGTTTCCGGCTCGCCGCGGAGGAGCGTCATCGGGGTGATCACTAAGGGGCCGCCATTGGCAAGGGCGCCGTCGATATCGTGCCAGTGCGGGAGGTCGCGATAGTCGATCTTCGCCAGCCGCGCGGCGCGGCGCGCCGCGTCGCGCGTCTCGGCTATGACGGCAAAGATCGGCTGACCGTGGAACTGCACTAAGGTTTCAGCGAGCAGCGGCTCGTCATGGCTACCGTTGGAGCTGGTGTCGTTGACGCCGGGAACGTCCTTGCCGGTGAAAACCCAGACGACGCCGGGATAGGCGGCGACAGCGGAAAGATCGATGCCTATGATTTCGGCATGCGCCCGGTCGGAGAGGCCGAGCGCGCCGTGCAGCAAGCCGGCGGGTTCGGGAATATCGTCGATATAATCGGCGCTTCCGGTGACATGTTTATGCGCTGAATCATGGCGCAGCGAGCCGTGCATGGGGCCGGAGATGACGACTTTGGGGTCTTCGAAGGTGGACTTGTCCATTAGCGGCGTCCTTGGTTGCCGGCACCGTTTTGACGGTGGCCCCTCATACGGCTGCCGCCACCTTCTCCCCGCTTGCGGGGAGAAGGGACATGCCGCGCCGTCTCCGTTTCTCGCCACTTCTCGCAGGGCACGTCCCCTCTCCCCGCAGGCGGGGAGAGGGTTAGGGTGAGGGGCAAAGTGGTGACTGCCGGAGGCTGGCTAGCGAAACAATCCATCACGCCACCTCCTCGAACCGCTTCAGCTCCGCCGGCGCGCCCACGGTTTCCAGATAGAACCGCGTCAGCAGGTTCTTCGCCGTCAGTTGCCGGTATTCGGCCGTAGCGCGCCAGTCGGTCAGCGGCTGGTAGTCGCTGTCGAAGGCGGGGCGGGCGGCGTCGATCGTCGCTTCCGTCCATGGCTTGCCGATCAGTTCAGCCTCGACTGTTCGGGCGCGTTTCGGCGTTGCCGCCATGCCGCCGAAGGCGATGCGGATGTCGGTGACCACGTCGGCCTCATCGAGCGTCAGCAGGAAGGCGCCGAGCACGGCGGTGATGTCTTCGTCGCGCCGCTTGGTGATCTTGTAGGCGGCAAAGTGGCTGGTGGGCTTGGGATAGGGCACGAATACGCTCTCGACGAATTCGCCGGGCCTGCGGTCCTGCTTGCCATAGGCGATGAAGAAATCTTCGAGCGGCATCTTGCGCCGGCCTTCCAGCGAGCGCAGCGTCAGCGTCGCGCCGAGTGCGATCAAGGGCGGCGGGCTGTCGCCGATTGGCGAACCGTTGGCGATATTGCCGCCGATCGTGCCCATGTTGCGGACCTGCTCGCCGCCGATACGGTCGATCAGCCGTCCGAGCGCCGGAATTTTCCGGGCAATCGCTTCGAAGGCCTTGGTATAGCTGACACCGGCGCCGATGGTGACGCCGTCTTCGCTTTCCGTGACCGACTGCAGCTCGCTCAGATGATTGATGAAAACGACCGGGCTCAGCCGGCGCATCTGCTTCGTCACCCAGAGGCCGACATCGGTCGCGCCGGCAACGACGGCCGCCTCGGGTTCCTCAGAGAGGACTTCCGCCAGAGCCTGAACAGACGCCGGAACGATCAACCGGCCTTCGCCACTGGCAATCCGGATGGTGCCGCTCGCCTGCAGAGCCCAGAGCCGCGCGATGATTTCCGATCGTGTCCGCTGCAGCGGATCGAAGAGCGCGCTCGGCCGCGTCAGGCTCACCTGCTCGGCGGCCTTGACGATCGGCTCATAACCCGTGCAACGACAGAGATTGCCTTGCAGCGCCTTTTCTATCTCGCGGCGGCCGGGATTTTCCTTCGTCAGCCACAGTCCATAGAGCGACATGACAAAGCCCGGGGTGCAGAAGCCGCATTGCGAGCCATGACAGTCGACGAGCGCCTGCTGCACCGGATGCAGCGCGCCGTCCCGGCCGGCGAGATGTTCGACCGTCACCACATGGGTGGCGTGTAGCGAGCCCATGAATCGGATGCAGGCGTTGACGGCTTCATAGGCGAGCTTGCCGTCGGCGAGCCGCCCGACGAGCACGGTGCAGGCGCCGCAATCGCCCTCGGCGCATCCTTCCTTGGTGCCGGTCAGGCGCCGCTTCAACCGCAGAAAATCGAGAAGCGTCTCGGTCGGCCCGACATCGGTGAGCGCGATATCCTCGCCGTTCAGGATGAAGCGGATGCTGTCGTTCATGATATTCCCGGTTGTTTTTCCAAATGGTTATGCCGCCGTCCAGCCACCGTCAATCGAGATGTGCGTTCCGGTCACCTGCCGGGCGGCATCGCTGGCGAGGTAGAGCGACAATGCGCCGATCTCTTCGGCCTTGACGAATTCGCGCGTCGGCTGCGCCTTGAGGATGACCTCGCTCTTCACCTGCTCCTCGGTCATGCCGCGGGCCCGGGCGGTATCGGGTATCTGCTTTTCGACCAGCGGCGTCAGCACGTAGCCGGGGCAGATGGCGTTGACCGTCACTCCGAATTCGGCAAGCTCCAGCGCCGCCGTCTTCGTCAGGCCTAATATACCATGTTTTGCCGCGACATAGGCGGATTTGAAGGGGGAGGCGACCAGCCCGTGCGCCGAGGCGATGTTGATGATGCGGCCATGCTTCCTGGCCTTCATCAGCGGGATCGCGGCGCGCATGGTGTGGAAGGAGCTCGAAAGGTTGATGGCGATGATCTGGTCCCATTTTTCGATCGGGAAATCCTCGATCTTCTCGACATGCTGGATTCCGGCATTGTTGACCAGGATATCGACGGTGCCGAAGCTCTTCGCCGCCGTTTCGATCAGGTCGGCGATCTCAGCGGGCTTGGTCATGTCGGCCGGATGGTAGATCGCCCGTCCCTTGGATACTGATTCAAGCCGTTCGACGATCGCCTTGATTTCATCGGCATTTCCGAAGCCATTGATGACGATGTTGTCACCCGCTTCGGCGAAGGCGGTGGCGATCGCGAGACCGATGCCGCTGGTGGAGCCGGTGACGACGACTGATCTGCTCATGTTTTTCTCCCTGGGGCGGATGCTGCGTTGCAGCGTCGCCGGCGAGGTTATGCCCAAAGTCGGCAGGCTGGCAATTCCGCTTTATTGGCTTTTCTCATCCGTATCCGTGTCCTATTGATTTGCAACGATAATGATATGTTTGAGGAGGGGTTTGATGAGTGGATATGTTCTGGCGATCGATCAGGGAACGACATCGACGCGGGCGATCGTCTTCGATGGCGACATGCATGTTGCCGGCAAGAGCCAGAAGGAATTCACCCAACTCTATCCGCGCTCCGGCTGGGTGGAGCACGATCCCGAGGAGATATGGGATTCGGTCGTCTCCACCGTCAACATGGCATTGCGCGACGCAGGGATTACGGCGAGGGATGTTGCAGCGCTCGGCATCACCAACCAGCGCGAAACGGTGGTCGTCTGGGAGCGCCAGACCGGCCGGCCGATCCACAACGCGATCGTCTGGCAGGACCGCCGCACGGCGAGCTATTGCGACAATCTGAAACGGCAGGATCTGGAGCGGCTGTTCACGAAAAAGACCGGTCTTATTCTCGATCCCTATTTTTCCGGCACGAAGCTGTCGTGGATGCTCGCCAACGTCAAGGGCGCCAGGGCGCGCGCCGCCAGAGGCGATCTCTGCTTCGGCACGATCGACGCCTTCCTGATCTGGCGCCTGACCGGCGGCAAGAGCTTCGTCACCGACGCGACCAACGCCTCGCGCACGCTGATGTTCAATATTGCCGAAAATAGCTGGGACGAGGATCTGCTCGATATTCTCAGGGTGCCGGCCGCCATGCTGCCTGAAGTCAAGGATTGCGCCGCCGATTTCGGAACGGTCGACGCCGATATCTTCGGCGCCGCGATCCCGATTCTCGGGGTTGCCGGCGATCAGCAGGCCGCGACCATCGGTCAGGCCTGTTTTGCACCGGGCATGCTGAAATCGACCTATGGCACCGGCTGTTTCGCGCTGCTCAATACCGGCGCCGATATGGTCCGCTCGAAAAACCGGCTGCTGACCACCATCGCCTATCGGCTGAACGGTGAGACGACCTACGCGCTCGAGGGATCGATCTTCATCGCCGGTGCAGCGGTGCAATGGCTGCGGGACGGGCTCGGGATCATCGGCAGCGCCGCCGAGACCAATGCGCTTGCCGAAAAGGCTGATCCGACGCAAGAAGTCTATCTCGTGCCCGCCTTTACCGGGCTGGGCGCGCCGCATTGGGACGCCAAGGCGCGCGGTGCCATCTTCGGGCTGACGCGCAACAGCGGCCCGGCGGAGCTTTCGCGGGCCGCGCTCGAAGCCGTCTGCTACCAGACCCGCGATCTGCTCGAGGCCATGCAGAAGGATTGGAAGAACAGCGGCGACGATACCGTACTGCGCGTCGATGGCGGCATGGTTGCCTCGGACTGGACGATGCAGCGCCTCGCCGACCTGCTCGATGCCCCCGTCGACCGCCCGGTGATTCTCGAGACGACGGCCCTCGGTGCCGCCTGGCTCGCCGGCAGCCGGGCAGGGGTCTGGCCGGACAGGGACGGCTTTTCTGCGACGTGGAAACGCGACCGGCGGTTCGAGCCCGATATGGATGAGAAGGTGCGGGCGGCCAAGCTCAAGGGTTGGAAGAATGCGGTCCGGCGGACCCTGAGCGACGGGTGAGGCAATCGGAACCGCGCGATAGCGCTGCCTTGTGTGCGCGGGTCGGGCCTGGCTATCAGCGCTTCTTTCTTGATAATTTTTTGATGCGACCTGTCGGCTAAGCGGTTACTCCTTCGTCATTCGGAAAGAGGAGTGACCCGATGCTTTATGCAATCCTTTGTTACGCTCACGAGGAAACCGTCTTCGCCTGGACCGAGGAGGAAGAGGCTGCCGTCATGGAGAGACTTTACGCCGTGCAGGAGCCGCTGGCGAAAGCCGGCAAGCTCGGCCCTGTCGGCCGGCTGATGCCGACGACGGCGGCGACTACCGTGCGCAAAGGCAAGGACGAGCCCTTGGTCATCGACGGGCCTTTTGCGGAAACGAAGGAGGCGCTTCTCGGCTTCTATGTGGTTGACTTCGAAAGCCTCGACGAGGCCGTCGCCTTCTCGAAGCAGCTTTCATCCGTCAATCCCGGTTCCACCTCTTACGAAATTCGGCCGTTCTACGTCTTCAGGCCGGGAGATGCTGCGTCATGACCGATATTGCCTGGATCGACCTTGCGCTTGCCTCGGCGCGCCCGAAGGCGCTTGGCGCGCTGCTGCGCTATTTCCGCGATCTCGATACCGCGGAAGAGGCGTTCCAGGAGGCATGCCTGAGGGCGATCCGTACATGGCCGGAGAAAGGACCGCCACGCGATCCGACAGCCTGGCTCATCTTCGTCGGCCGCAACAGCGGTATCGATGCGGTGCGCAAGCGGACGAAGCTCCAGGCGCTGCCGGACGAGGATGTCATTTCCGATACCGAGGATGCCGAAAGCGATATCGCCGAGCGGCTGGACGATTCCAATTATCGCGACGATATTCTGCGGCTTCTTTTTATCTGCTGCCATCCGGATCTGCCGGCCACCCAGCAGATCGCGCTGGCCCTGCGCATCGTGTCCGGCCTTTCCGTGCAGCAGATCGCGCGCGCTTTCCTGGTTTCGGAAAGCGCGATGGAGCAGCGCATCACCCGGGCCAAGGCGCGTGTCGCCAAGGCAGGGGTGCCGTTCGAAACGCCGAGCTCTGAGGAAAGGGCCGAGCGACTTTCAATCGTCAGCACGATGATCTACCTCATCTTCAACGAGGGTTACAGTCAGGCCGACCCTAAGCAGGAGGCCGCAACCTTCAGTGACGAGGCGATCCGGCTGGCGCGCTTGATGCTGCACATTTTCCCGGCGGAACCGGAACTGATGGGGCTGCTTGCGCTCATGCTCCTGCAGATTTCGCGCCGGCCGGCGCGCTTCAGCGCCGAGGGGGAAATCGTGCTGCTTGAAGATCAGGACCGCTCACTTTGGAACCAGCCCTTCATCAACGAGGCCCTGGCGCTGCTCGACAAGGCGCTGCGGCACCGCCGGCCCGGCCCGTATCAGCTTCAGGCGGCCATTGCCGCCATCCATTCCCGCGCGAAACGTGCCGAGGATACTGACTGGGTCGAGATCGATCTGCTCTACCGCGCGCTGGAGCGGGTGCAGCCTTCGCCTGTCGTGACGCTTAACCGCGCGGTCGTTGTTTCCAAGCTGCACGGGCCGCAGCAGGCGCTCGATCTCATCGATCCGCTTGGCGAGAAGCTCGGCGGCTATTTCTACTATCACGGTTTGCGGGGTGGCCTGCTGAAGCAGCTTGGCTTGTCCCGCCAGGCGCGCGAGGCTTTCGACCATGCCATCGCGCTTGCCCATTCGGCGGCCGAGGCGGCTCATATCCGCCGGCAGATCGACAAGATGCAGGAAGAGCCCACGCAGCCGATCGCAAATTAAATCAGGAAAAATTGGCGCGCTGTCGGAACGGCGAAGTTCGACACGTCCTTGTAACAACCTGACAGGAAACAAGTTTCACTCAAATGGAAAGATGTCGAAATGACCGCAAGCACGCAACATGAACTCACCCTGGTTCGCGAATTCGACGCCCCGCGCGAGAAGATCTACAAGGCGTGGACCGATCCCGATCTGCTGAAACAATGGTTCGTCCCGAGCCCCTGGGGTGTTGCAGAAGCGACGCTCGACGTGCGCCCCGGCGGCTCCAGTGTCGTTGTCATGCAAGATCCCGAGGGCAATCAGTATCCGAACCACGGCGTTTATCTCGAGATCGTCGAGAACGAGAAGATCGTCTTCACCGACGCCTATACCAGCGCCTGGGTGCCCGCTGAAAAACCTTTCTTCACCGGCGTCATCCTGCTCGAAGATCTCGGCAATGGCAGAACGAAGTATACGGCCAAGGCGCTGCACTGGCGCGCCGAGGACAAGGAAGAGCACGAGAAGATGGGATTCCACGCGGGATGGGGAAAGGCTGCCGATCAGCTGGCGGAACTGCTGGCGAGGATGTGAAGCGGCGAGGGCTGCGTGGTGGAGGCCGCGCCGCCCTCATGCTTCGCGTGCGATGTGAAGCAGCTTGGAAGATGATTCCGTTGAGGCTTGGAAGTCGTTGAATTTCAGATTGGAATAGGGATTCGGGTGGGCAGGTGTTGCTGTCGACGCGGGATGCTACCTGTGCCAATCTACCGGCATGAGGGGTTACGTCTACATCCTCGCATCTGCCCGCAATGACACGCTCTATACTGGCGTGACGCGTGACCTTGCAGGTCGGCTATACGAGCATCAGAACGAACTGACGCCAGGCGTTACGTGGAAGTTTGGCGTAAAGACATTGGTGTGGTTCGAGGAGCATGATTTGTTGACGACCGCGATCACGCGAGAGAAGACAATCAAGAAATGGCCGCGGCAGTGGAAGCTCAATTTGATCGAGCGGGAGAATCCTGAATGGGAGGAGATTTCGTTTCACCTGCTGGGTCTGTGAAGATTCTCTCGTCGCGCGGACGCGCGACTACTGGATTCCTGTGACCGGCACAGGAATGAGGGAGTTCTTGGTGTCCGCAGTGCTCCAAAACGACCCTCTTCGCCCTGATCTGGCTCTGCATATTACGCTTTGAATGATAGAGGATATGGAGCGCAGGTTGATCCCCTTGCTCCCTCATTCCTGTGCCTGTCACAGGAATCCAGCAGCGCCGTGTCCACGGCGCAAAGACTCTTTCCTACGCGGCTATCGGACGCCGCACTATCGAAACTCTCGAACATTCCGTTCCAGAGTTTGTATTTGCGCTGCCGCTCGCCGATCCTTATTTCCAGGCAGAACACAACGGGATGCGACCATGGAACTTGGCCTTTACACCTTCGCCGACGTCAATCCCAATCCCTCCCGCAGCAAGGGAGCGGAGGGGGCCGAGCGGCTAAAACATCTTATCGAGGAGATCGAGCTGGCCGATCAGGTCGGGCTCGATGTCTTTGGGCTGGGCGAACATCACCGGCCGGATTATGCGGCGTCAGCCCCTGCGGTGGCGTTGGCGGCTGCGGCCGTCAAGACCAAAAACATCCGGTTGACCAGCGCCGTCACCGTGCTTTCCTCGGATGATCCGGTGCGCGTCTTCCAGCAGTTTTCGACGCTCGATCTTATTTCGGACGGCCGGGCCGAGATCATGGCGGGGCGGGGCTCTTTCATCGAGTCCTTCCCGCTGTTCGGCTATAACCTTGAGGATTACGACCAGCTTTTTGAAGAGAAGCTCGATCTGCTCCTGGCGCTGCGCAACAGCGAGACGGTGGAATGGGAGGGCGAGCTTCGCGCGCCGATCCGCGGACGCGGCGTCTATCCGAGGCCGCTGCAGGATCCGCTGCCGTTGTGGGTTGCGGTCGGCGGCACGCCGCAATCGGTGGCGCGCGCCGGCGCGCTCGGACTGCCGGTGGCGCTCGCCATCATCGGCGGCGAGCCGCGCCGTTTTGCGCCGCTTTTCGATCTCTACCGCGAGGCGGCGCGGCGCGCAGGCCAGGATCAGGCGAAGCTGAAGACCAGCATCAATGTTCACGGCTTCATCGCCGATACGACCGCGGCCGCCGCCGAGCAGTTTTACGGGCCGCAGGCGGAAGTGATGAACCGCATCGGCCGCGAGCGCGGCTGGGGACCGACCAGCCGGGCGCAGTTCGATCTGTCGCGTGGGCCGAACGGCGCGCTTTTTGTCGGCGATCCCGAGGCGGTCGCAGAAAAGATCATCGCTCATCACAGGCTTTTCAGGAACGACCGCTTCCTGCTGCAGATGGCGATCGGCCTGATGCCGCATGCTGAGATCATGCGCGGCATCGAGCTCTACGGGACGAAAGTCGCCCCGATCGTCAGAAAGGCATTGACTGAAAGGGGCGAAGGGGCGAAAGCCACGGCTTGAGGCGGCCGCGCCGCGCCCGCGCAAGGCCGGAAGAGACGAATGGTTATCGCAAACGACGATGAACTGACAAAGCTCAAGGAGATCGGCCGGATCTGCGCCAACGCCATCCAGGTGATGGCGGCAGCGATGGAACCAGGCATGACGACGCTGGAGCTCGACCGGATCGGCCGCAAGGTGCTTGAGGATGCCGGCGCGCGCTCGGCGCCGGAATTCTGCTACCAGTTTCCTGGCGCCACCTGCATCAGCATCAACGAAGAAATCGCCCACGGTATTCCAGGGCCACGCGTCATCCAGGCCGGCGACCTGATCAATATCGACGTCTCGGCTGAGAAGGATGGCTTCTTCGCCGATACCGGCGCTTCCTTTGCGATGCCGCCGGTCAAGCCGAAGATCGAACGGCTGTGCCGCGACGGCAGGCGGGCGCTCTGGGTCGGGCTCAACCAGGTGAAATCGGGTGAGCCGCTGGGAAAGATCGGCACCGCCGTCGGCGCTTTCGCCCAGAGGAACCGCTATACGCTGGTTGCCAATCTGGCGAGCCACGGCGTCGGCCGTTCGCTGCACGAGGAGCCGGCCGAGCTCTCCACCTGGCCGGACCCTTCGGAAAAGCGCGTCATGACGGACGGTCTCGTCTTTACGGTCGAGCCGTTCCTTTCGCTCGGCGCGACATGGGCCGAGGGCGGCGACGATGCATGGACCCTCTATGCCGATCCGAAGGCGCCGACCGTGCAATATGAGCACACGGTGGTAGCGACGCGGAACGGACCGGTGATTTTGACCTTGCCGGACGGGCGGGCGTAGGAAACCACACTGCCGTCACGCATGGAGTTGGTTGGAGCGACTTCAAATACTTGGTGAGGTCGCCTTTTTCGGAAAAGAACTGCGGTGCCCTGAGAGCATAGCAGCCGACGTATTCGGCATGAGCACTCGATTTGCGTCAATGACAACAACTCTCAACGGTATATTATAGAATGCTAAAATAATCGTGGAGTCCCTGGCTCCTGCCGGGTCTGAGGCTCCGCCCGGAACATTCGGTTCATCCGCCCATTTACCGCGGATAGGACTAGGAGAAACTCCGCCATGAATGCGAGCGACGAACGGACCGTGTCTCTCTGGTCAGGCATCGAGGTCGCGCCCGACGCAGCGCCTCTCGCCCGCAACGAAGACTTCGACGTCGTCATAGTCGGATCTGGAATTGCAGGCATGTCGATCGCGTACGAGCTGGCTGCCGCGGGGCAAAAGGTTGCAGTCCTCGACCGAGGCCGGATCGGCGGCGGCATGACGGCCCGCACAACTGCACACCTTGCGTCGGTATGCGACGACTACTTTTCGGAACTCATCGGCTTGCGTGGCGAGGAGCTGGCGCGGCTCTATTTTCAGAGCCACTCGGCGGCGATCGCCCGCATCGAGGCGATCCAGGCCGCGGAACACATAGCCTGCGACTTCCGTCGGCTCGACGGCTTTCTCTTTCCCGCCGCTGGAGGGGAGGAAGCCGATCTCCGGCGTGAGCTCGAGGCGGGCCTGAAGATAGGCATCGCGGTCGAGGAAGTCGCGGGGTTGCCGCTTTCCGGGCATGCGGACACGCCCGCCCTGCGTTATCCGGATCAGGCGACATTCCATCCGCTCAAATATCTTGGCGGTCTGGCGGCCGGAATTCGGGCGCGCGGCGGCACCCTCTACAGCGAGACGATCGTCGATAAGGTTGAGGAATCCGACAGCGGGGTGCGCGTGGGAACGAACTCCGGCCTCACCGTGACCGCCAGGTGGGCCATCGTGGCGACCAACTCGCCAATCAACGATAGGGTCGCACTCCATTACCAAGCAGGCGCCCTATCGAACCTACGCAATGGCGTTCGAGATTGCGCGCGGCATCGTACCGGATGGTCTCTACTGGGACACCGAGGACCCCTACCACTATGTCCGCCTTCATCCCGGCGATGACGAGAGCGATTTCCTTATCGTCGGCGGCGAGGACCACAAGACGGGCACCGCCGACAACGCTGACGATCGCTTCGCCGCTTTGACATCCTGGATCAGAGGACTGGTGCCCGATCTCGGGGCCGAAACCCACCGATGGTCCGGGCAGGTTATGGAGACAATCGACTATGCCGCCTTCATCGGCCGCAATCCCGGCAACGAACGGCTATTTGTGGTCACCGGAGATTCCGGCGAGGGCATGACCCACGGCGTGGTGGCCTCACTCCTGATCTCCGAGGCCATTCTCGGCGGCGACAGTCCCTGGCGGGAACTTTACGAGCCGTCCCGGAAGACGGTGAGCGCCGTCGGCAATTACCTTGCCGAGAACGCGACAATGATCAAGAATTTCGCCGAGTATGTCGCGCCCGGCGAAGTCGAGTCTGTCGATCGGCTGCGACCGGGAGAAGGTGCTATCGTCCGCAAAGGAATGACCAAGATCGCGGCGTTCCGCAGCGACGATGGCACGCTGCACAGGCGATCTGCCGCATGCACGCATGTCGGCTGCCACGTGCACTGGAACTCCCTGGAACGGTGCTGGGACTGTCCATGCCACGGATCGCACTTCGCGGTGGATGGAACGGTCCTGAATGCACCAGCAGTTTCGCCCCTGGCCGAGATCGACTGAGTGCGGTGAGCTAGGGAAGCGGTCGATTTATTTAGCTTTCCGGAAATTGATCGATCGATCAGAAATAGTCGTTTGCGGTGCAGCGACTGCGGCGCGATAAGCGCTGCATGCTCTCCCGCCCGCCTCGCTCCCAGCCGAACCTCGTTGCCACCGCCGTTGCCGGCGCTGTTGCGATGGCGGCGGCCATGGGCTTCGGGCGCTTCTCCTACACGCCGATCTTGCCCGGGATGATGAGCGGCGTGCCGCTTTCGGCAGCGGATGCAGGCTTCATCGCTTCGGCGAATTTCGTCGGTTATCTCGTCGGCGCCGTGCTTGCGGCCTATGGTTGGGCGGCGGGGCGCGAGCGGCTGGTGGCGCTCTCGGCGCTGCTTGCCACCGCAATCCTGCTTGCCGCCATGGCCACCACCGATTCCGTCGCGGTCTTCGCCGTCATCCGCTTTCTCGCCGGCCTCGCCAGCGCCTTTGCCATGGTTTTCACCTCGTCGATCGTGCTCAGTCACGGGGCGGCGGCCGGTAACGACCATGTGCAGGCGGCGCATTTCGGCGGGCCGGGGGCGGGGATCGCGCTGTCCTCGGTAATGGTGCTTTTGGTCGGCCTCGGCTTTCACGACGGGCCGGGCGGCTGGCGCGCCGACTGGATCGGCGGGGCAATCTATTGTGCAATCAGCCTGGTCGTCGTTTTCCTGCTGTTGCCCGCGGCACCGGCGCAATCGGCGCGCGCAGGCAGGGAGCCGGCGCTCAACTGGAGCCGGCCGATGGTACTGGTGACCCTGTCCTACGGCCTGTTCGGATTCGGCTATGTCATCACGGCGACCTTCCTCGTCACCATCGCCCGACTCTCGGCAACGGGAGCCTTCGTTGAATTCCTCTGCTGGTTCATCGCCGGCTTGACGGCGGCGGTGGCGCTGTTTGCCTGGAAGCCGCTGGTGAGGCCACTCGGGCTTGGCGGCGTCTATATCGCGGCGCTTGTGATTGAAGCGGCCGGTGTGCTTGCGACCGTGGCGCTGCCGCCTTCGGTCGCACCACTGATCGGCGGCGCGCTGTTCGGCGCGACCTTCCTGGCGATCACCGCTTACGGGCTGCAGATCGGCCGCAAGCTTTCACCGGAAAGCCCGCGGCGAATTCTGGCGATGATGACCGCCGCCTTCGGGCTCGGCCAGATCGTCGGGCCTGTTGTTGCCGGCTGGATTGCCGAACGCTCAGGCAGTTTCACCGTCCCGACGGTGATCGCCGCCGCTGCACTTCTGGTCTGTGCGGCGCTGGTGATGCCGGTCATCAGGAAAATCGCTTAACCCATTACATCTGCGTAACAATGGGTCGAAGCCATTGCTGCTTCCTTCGAACTGCCTTAGTTTCCGGCACAATCAGTGTTCGACGACACTCCCGAGACTCCCAGTTCAGGAAAGCAAAGCCCCCCGTGTTTCATTCCTTTTTTCCCCAGCCGAAACCTTTCTTCATTTCGCTTGTCGTGTGGACGCTGATTTCAATCTTCGGCTGGTATTTTTTCGCATCCGGCCTTGGCGCGTCGCTCGGCTTTGTGCCGGTTGCGGAAGAGCAGCAGCCGATTGACCTTTCTTTCTTCCTGCTGCCCGAGAATGTCTGGTTCTACAGCTATTTCTTCCTCTCGGCGGTGATCTTCTGTGGCGCATGGCATCTGATAGCGCGAAACCATCCTTGGAAGCTGTGGTCGATCTGGGGGTCGGCGCTCATCATTTTCGTTACCTATTTCGGCGTCCAGATCACGGTCGTGATCAACAACTGGCGCCGGCCCTTCGGCGATCTTCTCCAGAACGCGTTGTCGAAGCAGCCGGGCATTTCTGTCGATAATTTTTACAGCCTGATGTGGGTCTTCTGTCAGATCGCATTCCTCAGCATGTTCGTGTCGATCATGACCGACTTCTTTACGAGCCACTACATCTTCCGCTGGCGCGCGGCGATGAACGACTTCTACATGTCGAAATGGGAAAAGCTGCGTCACATTGAAGGCGCCTCGCAGCGCGTTCAGGAAGATACGATGCGCTTTTCGAGCACGCTCGAAGGTCTCGGCATCAGCCTCATCAACTCAGTGATGACGCTCGTTGTCTTTCTTCCGATTCTTCTGGCCCTCTCGCACTACGTGACCGAACTGCCGGTCATCGGCCCTCTAGCAAATTCGCTCTTCTGGCTGGCGCTCTTCTGGTCGGCATTCGGCACGCTGCTCCTGGCGGTTGCCGGTATCAAGCTGCCGGGCCTGAACTTCCGGAATCAACGCGTCGAAGCCGCCTATCGTAAGGAACTCGTCTACGGCGAGGATCATGCGGAGAGGGCGCAACCGCTGACGGTCAGGGAGCTCTTCAACAATGTTCGGCGAAACTATTTCCGCATGTATTTCCACTACATGTATTTCAACGTCGCCCGCTATTTCTACATTCAGGCTGACGCGCTTTTCGTGGTCTTCATGCTGGTCCCGACGATCGTTGCTGGCACGATCACCTACGGCATTTTCCAGCAGATCTCGACCGCCTTCGGCCAGGTCAGCAACTCGTTCCAGTATCTGGTGAACTCCTGGACGACGATCATCGAACTACTCTCCATCCACAAGCGCCTCAAGGCCTTCGAGGCTGCTATCGACGACGAACCTCTGCCGGCGATCGACCAGCATTATCTGGAGCGGGAAACTGGCGTTGTTCATGTTGATGGCTGATGGGTGAGGCTAGACGGGTGGGGTCGTGGCTTGAATGCCCGCTGTGCCGTGCGGCTCGCTCATGCGCCCTAACGGGCACCTTCTTCCCGCTGGTGAGAAGGGGAAACCGCGACCTCGCCACGCCTTTCTCTTCTCCCGAGCGGGGAGAAGGTGGCCCGAAGGGCCGGATGAGGCGGCGGCAGGGAACGCCGTCCCGGTAATATAAACGCGTCGGTCACAAACCCGACGTCTGCTGCAGTTTCCCTCGCGCCTCGATCATCGGGATCGCTTCGGAATAGCTGACGCAGGCAACGTCCGCGCGGTGGCAGACGTCGCTGACCAGACGGTCCAGCGCGCGCCAGTAGGCGCCGCCGTTCATTTCAACGAAGTGGAAGCCGAGCTGAAGGGGGATGCGGTTGCCGTTGTACTGGCGGTCGAAGGCCTGGGAGAAGGCTGAATAGGCGCGATCCTCGAATTCCTTCGAATCCGCGCTGTCTTCCTCGCCCTTCGAGTGCCGCACGAAGAGATTGTAGTCCATGCCGATGATCGGCTTCTCGCTCGGGCCTTCGGGGATCAGCGGCAGGCCGAAGCGGATGATGCCGTCTTCTTCGACTGGCATGGCCGGACCTTTGGTGACGAGGCTTGCATCGTAAGTGAAGCCGGCCTTCTTTTCGGCGGCGATCATATCGGCGCCTGCCGTTGCCGAGAGATAGGGGGCGCGAAAGCCTTTGATGCCGTGATCGACAAGGTCCTGCCAGCCGGCCGGCTCGTCGAGGTCGACGCTCTTCCAGGCGTTCTTCAGAGTTGCATGAAAGGTCGCATATTCGGCCGACCAGTCGGACTCGCTCCAGAGGCGGCCGTCGAAATGACCGCAGGCATGGCTGGATATGTCGTGACCCTCGAGATGGGCGTGCCAGATATTGCCGAGGCGCTCGCGGATCTCGTCGTCGCTCTGGGCGAAGCCGACATTCGATTTGCCGCGTTTCTGGTGGGGCCCCTGGTAGGCCTTCTTCGCCGCCTCGTTCATCAGGAAGGTGCAGGAGAGGAAATAGGTGAAATGGGCGCCATTTCTCGCCGCCATCTCGCGGCTTTTCAGCCAGAGCGCATTGTCGTGGGCGCCATCGAAGGAAATGATGACGAGCTGTTTCGGCCGGTCAGCCGCCTCGGCGATAACAGGGAGGAGGAACGAAGCCGTCAGGCAGGTGGAGAGGAGAAGACGGGACATGGACACCGCGACAATTTGATCGCGGTTTCCCTCGGATAGAATTGCGGCGAAGCTGCGGTCTCAACTGGTATTTTTTCCCGTCAGCCGCTAAGCCATGACAAACTGCACGGAAGGGACCCGCAATGACATTGCTTATCATCGGCATCATACTTTTCCTCGGCGTGCATCTGGTGCGGGTGGTGGCACCGGGCTTTCGCCAGTCGATGATCGCAAGCCTCGGCGAGAAGGGTTGGCGGGCCGCTTATTCGATCGCGAGTCTCGCCACGCTGATCCTCTTGATCTACGGGTTCGGGCAGGCGCGCACGGTAACCGGCATGCTTTACAACCCGCCGGTTTGGACGGCGCATATCGCGATCACGCTGATGCTGATCGCGATGATCTGTCTCGTCGCCTCGCTGCTGCCGGCGGGGCATATTGCCACCAAAACGAAACATCCGATGGTTCTGTCGGTCAAGATCTGGGCGCTGGCGCATCTGCTCGCCAATGGCGAGACATCGTCCGTCCTGCTGTTTGCCGCTTTTCTCGCCTGGGGCGTCATCCTGCGCATCTCCCTGAAGCGGCGCGAGCGCGCAGGCGAGATCACGCTGGGCCCCTTCGTCTCGGCCAAATACGATCTCTATGGTGTTTTCATCGGCGTCGTTGCCTGGGCGCTGATCATCTGGAAGCTGCACGAATGGTTGATCGGCGTTTCGCCGCTTGTGATGTAACGAATCTTTCATATCCCCCTTACAACCGCGGCAAAATGGGGTAGAAGGCCCGGCATGTGCGTAGCGCACAGCCTATGGGTATTGCCGCGGCCGGAGATAAGAATGGCATTCAACGACGACAGCTTCATCCGTGAAGTCAATGAGGAATTGCGGTCCGACCAGATGAAGGGCGTCTGGCGCCGGTTCGGCCGCTATATCATCGTCGCTGCCGTCCTGATCGTCGTCGGCACCGCCGGCAAGGTTCTCTTTGAATATTGGGACGATACCCGCTCCTCCGGCGCCGGCGATCAGTTCCTGGCGGCGATGAAGCTTGCCGACGAGAACAAGAACGATGAGGCGCTGGCCGCGCTCGGCAAGCTGGAGAAGGAAGGCCATGGCGCCTATCCGGTGCTGGCGCGCATGCGGGCCGCAACCGTCCAGGCGCAGAAGGGCGACGCCGGCGCGGCGATCACCGCCTTCAACGAGATCGGCAAGGACAATAGTGTGCCGGCCGCCGTGCGCGACGCCGCCAGGATGCGTGCCGGCTGGCTGCTGATCGAGAACGGCTCCTATGAGCAGGTTTCGGCCGCGGTTGAGGAAATGGCGGTGCCGGGCAATGCCTTCCGCCATTCGGCGCGTGAAGCGCTTGGTCTGGCCTCCTATAAAGCCGGCAACATGGCGCAGGCGCGGCAATGGTTCCAGTCGATTGTCGACGACGCCGAAAGCCCGCGTCCTGTTGCCAATCGCGCCCAGATGATGCTTGATCTCATTACCGCATCCGGCAAGGCGCCCGCCGCGCAGGGCTGAGTTTTAAGGAAAAAGAATGAGTTTCACGGTCGCCATCGTCGGTCGTCCGAATGTCGGCAAGTCGACGCTTTTCAACCGCCTGGTGGGCAAGAAGCTTGCGCTCGTCGATGATACGCCTGGCGTGACCCGTGACCGTCGGCCGGGCGAAGCGCGGCTGATGGGCCTGAACTTCACCATCATCGATACGGCCGGCCTCGAAGAGGCCGACGAGGAAAGTCTGCAGGGCCGGATGCGCGCCCAGACGGAGGCGGCGATCGATGAGGCCGATCTTTCACTTTTCGTCGTCGATGCCAAGAACGGGCTGACGCCTGTTGATACCGCTCTTGCCGAAATGTTGCGCCGGCGCGGCAAGCCGGTGGTGCTCGTCGCCAATAAATCCGAAGCGCGCGGCTCCGACAGCGGCTTCTACGACGCCTATACACTGGGGCTTGGCGAGCCGACGCCGATTTCGGCCGAGCACGGAGAGGGCATGCTCGACCTGCGCGACGCGATCGTCGAGGCGATCGGCAAGGACCGCGCCTATGCCAAAGAGGATGTCGCGGTTACCGATGTTGATATTCCGCCGGGTGAAAACGAGACCGACGGCGAGGACGAAGAGCCGATCTATGACGACACCAAGCCGCTCAGGGTGGCGATCGTCGGCCGGCCGAATGCGGGCAAGTCGACGCTGATCAACCGTTTCCTCGGCGAGGACCGGCTGTTGACCGGGCCGGAGGCCGGCATCACCCGTGACTCCATCTCGGTTGAATGGGATTGGCGCGGCCGCACCATCAAGATGTTCGACACCGCAGGCATGCGCCGTAAGGCCCGGGTCACCGAGAAGCTGGAGAAGCTTTCAGTCGCCGATGCTCTGCGCGCCATCCGTTTTGCCGAGACGGTCGTTATCGTCTTCGACGCGACGATCCCCTTCGAGAAACAGGACCTGCAGATCGTCGATCTCGTGCTGCGCGAGGGGCGCGCCGCCGTTCTCGCCTTCAACAAGTGGGACATGATCGAGGACCGGCAGGCGGTGCTTGCCGACCTGCGCGAAAAGACCGACCGTCTGCTGCCGCAGGCGCGCGGCATTCGCGCGGTGCCGATCTCCGGCCAGACCGGCTGGGGACTGGACAAGCTGATGCAGTCGATCATCGACACGGACAAGGTTTGGAACAAGCGCATCTCGACGGCACGGCTCAATCGCTGGCTGGAAACGCAGCAGATCCAGCATCCGCCACCGGCCGTGTCCGGCCGGCGCATCAAGCTGAAATACATGACCCAGGTCAAGGCCCGCCCGCCGGCCTTCATGATCTCCTGCACCCGTTCCGACGCGCTGCCGGAATCCTATACGCGCTATCTGATCAATGGGCTGCGCGCCGATTTCGACATGCCGAGCGTGCCGATCCGCATCCATTTCCGTTCGGCTGAGAATCCGTACGAAGGCAAGAAGAGGCGGACGTAGGGCGCCTGTTGGTGCTTTGAGGAATATCCGTTTGCGTCGTGGTTGAGGCACCCCCCTCTGCCCTGCCGGGCATCTCCCCCACAAGGGGGGATCGACAAGTGGCCCCAACTTCGCGCCCATCTACCGTTTCCTCGGACTGTGACGCTCGTCGTTGGGGGAGGTCATCGCCCCCAGCCGATCTCCCCACTGTGGGGGAGATGCCCGGCAGGGCAGAGGGGGGTGCCACACGGCCCGACCTATCACGATCGTCTGAACCTAAACCACGCTTCCATTCAGCGCCTCGCGCAGCGCCACGATCTCGGCCCGGAGCCGGGTGAGATCCGCCGCGTCACGGCCGCTCGCTTCCGCGATGCAGCCAGGAATGCCGATCGCTTTTTCCTTAAGGCGAATGCCGGCTTCGCTCAGACGAATGACGACGACGCGTTCGTCCTCGCGGCTGCGTTCGCGCCTGATATAGGTGAGGCCGAGCGTGTCAAGAAGCGGCTTGTAGACGCGGTTCAGCGCGTGGCTCGCTGTATAGACGGCAAAGCAGATGAAAACGTCGAGCTTCAGCGGATCCTGCATGGGGCATCTCCGAAAGCAGCTGATATTATATCGTGCGGCAAATAATCGGAAGCGATCTTTATGCATGGCAGGCATGCCAAAATTCAGGTTGTGCGACAAATGATCGTGCGCGATATAAAAGCTGTGTTCAGGACGAACATTCAAAAACTGAGAGGACAAGACAATGTCGAGTATCAAGACCGCAGTTTCCGCAGCAGCACTCCTGGCAGCTTCCGCCGTCGGCGCACTGGCCGACCCGGTGCTCGAGCCGACAACGCAGAAGTTCATCGATAGCCTGGCCGGCGGCCAGCCGATCTACACGCTGACACCGGCCGATGCCCGCAATGTACTGGCGGGTGCACAGAAGGGCGATGTCAAGAAGCTGGCGGCCAAGGAAGAAGACAAGGTGATCAAATCAGGCCCGACCGGCAGCATCAAGCTGCGCATTGTCCGCCCGGAACATGCCAAGGGTACGCTGCCGGTTATTCTCTACTTCCATGGCGGCGGCTGGGTGCTGGGTGATGCCGGCACGCATGACCGGCTGGTGCGCGAGATTGCCAATGGCGCCGATGCCGCGGTCGTCTTCGTTGATTACGATCGCTCGCCGGAGGCCCGCTATCCCGTGGCGATCGAACAGGCCTATGCCGCGACCAAATATGTCGCCGAACATGCCAAGGAATTCAATGTCGACGCCGGCAGGCTTGCGGTCGCGGGTGACAGCGTCGGTGGCAATATGGCGGCCGTGGTGACGCTGCTTGCCAAGGAGCGCGGCGGCCCCGTTATCGACCAGCAGGTGCTTTTCTATCCCGTCACCGACGCCAATTTCGACAATGGTTCCTATAATGAGTTCGCCAATGGCCCGTGGCTGACCAAGGAAGCGATGAAGTGGTTCTGGAACGCCTATCTGCCTGATGAGGCCAAGCGCAAGGAACCGACGGCTTCACCGCTGCAGGCATCGCTCGAGCAGCTCAATGGCCTGCCGCCGGCCCTTATCATCACCGATGAAAACGATGTGTTGCGCGACGAAGGCGAGGCCTATGGCCGCAAGCTTAGCCAGGCCGGCGTCAAGGTCACCTCGATCCGCTACAACGGTACGATCCACGATTTTTTACTGCTGAATGCGATCACCGAAACGCCAGCGGTCCGCAGTGCAATCAAGGTCGCGAACGACACGCTGCATAACGCCTTGCACAAGTAAATCGATCAGCGTTCTTTCCACGCGATTTCAGCTAACCGCTTCAAATTTGCTGGAATTGCTTCAATCTGCGGACGGCAGTGGCCCGGCGGTTTCGCCGGGCTTTCGGCTTCTCGGAAGCGACTTGGCAAACTGCCAAGCCTTCTTCCATTTCGGCGTGATGACGCCATTGGCGGCGCGGATATTGTTGATGAACTGCAGCGTTGCCGCTTCCCAGGAATATTGCATGGCAAGCGCGCGCGCCCTTTCGCGCGAGGCGGAGAGGGCGGCCAGACAGGCCGTGCGCAAGTCCGAATCCAGCGCGCCGACCTCGCTCTCTTCACCGATGATGTCGAGCGGACCGGTGACGGGGTAAGCGGCGACCGGTACGCCCGATGCCAGCGCCTCGAGGATGGTGTTGCCGAAGGTGTCGGTGAGCGAGGGAAAGACGAAGACATCGGCCTGGGCATAGATTTTGGCCAGGTCCTCGCCGAATTTTACGCCGGTAAAATGCACATTCGGATAGCGCTGCTCCAGTTCGGCGCGTGCCGGGCCATCGCCGACGACAACCTTCGAGCCGGGCAGGTCGAGATCGAGAAAGGCCGGCAGGTTCTTTTCCAGCGCGACACGGCCAACCGTCATGAAGATCGGGCGAGGGAGGCCGAATGGCTCCTGTTCGAGCGGCATAGGATGGAATTGCGTGGCGTCGATGCCGCGGGTCCAGGGCATCAGGTTCTTGATGCCGCGGGCCGACAGATCGCGGGCAAGGCTCGGTGTCGCGACCATGCAGCCAGCGCCGCCATTGTGGAACCAGCGCACGAAGGCATAGAGCCAGCTCTGCGGGATCGGCAGGCGGGCGGAAACATATTCCGGAAAGCGGGTGTGATAGCTGGTGGAGAAGGGCATGCCCTTGCGCAGGCACCAGCGGCGGGCGGTCAGCCCCAGCGGACCTTCGGTGGCGATGTGCACATAGGTGGGATGATGCTTTTCGATCTCGCGCGCGACGCGGCGGTAACTGGCGATCGACAGGCGGATCTCGGGATAGGTCGGGCAGGGGATGCTGTTGAAGCGCTCCGGCGTGACCATCGACACCTCGACGCCCATCTTCGCCAGTTCGCGATTGGTGTTCTCGATCGAGCGAACGACGCCGTTGACCTGCGGGTGCCAGGCGTCGGTGACGATCACCAGCCGTTCCGGCAGATTTCCGGCGGCCGCGGCATTGGCCCAGCTCTCGCCGCTATAAGTGTTTGCCGGACGTTGCAGCATGTCGTGATTTCCATCCGCGTCGCAGTGATATGACAACGCTCAGCCCCATAGCGGGGTTCCGGAACGGCGATTCCCGCCTGCCTATTTTGAGGCATGACCATGATGGAAATATTACAGCCGCATCCCAGCATTTGCAGGCGTTTAGCGGCGCGTTCGCCGCGAATATGTCAGCGGCCGATCATGTTTCTCAGGCAGAAAGAATGACGGCGCCGGTCCGGGACCGGCGCCGCTTGGGAGGTTAAGCTGCAGCGGAAGCCGAGCCGGAGAGAGGAACTTCCGAGATCGTCTTCAGAACCTGGGAAGCGATCTGGTAGGGGCAGCCCTGCGAGTTCGGGCGGCGATCTTCCAGATAGCCCTTGTAGTCGTTCTTGATGAAGGAGTGCGGCACGCGGATGGAAGCGCCGCGGTCGGCAACGCCGTAGGAGAACTTGTTCCACGGCGCCGTTTCGTGTTTGCCGGTCAGGCGCTTGTCATTGTCCGGGCCGTAGACGTTGATGTGGTCCATCAGATTCTTTTCGAACTGCGCCATCAGCGCTTCGAAATAGGCCTTGCCGCCGACTTCGCGCATGTACTTGGTCGAGAAATTGCAATGCATGCCCGAACCGTTCCAGTCGGTGTCGCCGAGCGGCTTGCAATGATACTCAATGTCAATGCCGTATTTTTCCGTCAGGCGCTGCAGCAGGTAGCGCGCCATCCAGATCTGGTCGGCGGCCTTCTTGGAGCCCTTGCCGAAAATCTGGAATTCCCACTGGCCCTTGGCCACTTCGGCATTGATGCCTTCGTGGTTGATGCCGGCAGCCAGGCAAAGGTCGAGATGTTCTTCGACGATTTCGCGGGCGACGTCGCCGACGTTCGAATAGCCGACGCCGGTGTAGTAGGGGCCCTGCGGAGCCGGGTAGCCCTGCTCGGGGAAGCCGAGCGGACGGCCGTTCTGGTAGAAGAAATATTCCTGCTCAAAGCCGAACCACGCATCTTCATCGTCAAGGATGGTGGCGCGGGCGTTGCTCGGGTGCGGTGTGACGCCATCGGGCATCATGACTTCGCACATGACCAGAACGCCGTTGGTGCGGGCGGGGTCGGGATAGATGGCGACGGGCTTCAGCACACAATCGGAGCTACGGCCTTCGGCCTGCATGGTCGACGAACCGTCGAAGCCCCAGAGCGGAAGCTGTTCCAGCGTCGGGAATGCGTCGAATTCCTTGATCTGCGTCTTGCCACGCAGGTTCGGTACCGGAGTGTACCCATCGAGCCAAATATACTCGAGCTTATATTTTGTCATCGTGACTCTCTCAATGCTACGAAGGTGAGCAAATCCGGAGACGATCTCCGCGCGTAAGCGCATCCAACCGCCAGGGGATGCACCTTTAAAAGCACATAGCGTGCCAGTTCGGCTGTCTTGACAAGAAAATATGCACATCAGCCGCCCGACACGCATTCTCTGTGACCGAAATGCCCGCTTTCAGCGCGAAAACGGATTTTTGGGCTTTGGAACCGGATGAAAATTCCGGCGTTAGCCCGAGGTGATGAAGTGTTGAACAAATAGGCGGACGCTCGCCGCGGGGACAGCATATCGATCAATCACAATATATGCATGCATATATTTTGTGCAATTTGCGTAAACTATGTGCATCGTGCTAAGGTCGCGATGTCGAATGTTGATGCGCCGAACGGAATGGAGGCGATCTTATGCCCACCGGTTTCCATCGTGAATCCGCAATGATCTACCAGTTCCCCGTCAAGCCGGCGCGGACCCCCAGCCGGTTCGAACGCGCCCGGCTGATGGAGCGCGAGGCAGCCGATGTCTGCGACGCGGCGCTCGACAGCTGCTGGTATCATGACGAGGCGGTTCGCGAGTCCGATCGGCCGACGAAGTCCTGATTGCTTGATACCTGCGGCGGTAACGCCGATACCGCGGGGAGCGCCCGCGCATGGCGTTCCTATGGTGGTCGTCATGCGCGGGCTTAGCGCCCGCTCAATCCGAGCTTTTCCCTTGCCACCAATGCGCCGTGTTCGCTGACGACGCGGGCCGCCACTTTCGCGGCGAAGCTGGCGGCGGCCGGCGCGTCCCGGGTTTCCAGATAGCGGGCGAGAAAGGCGCCGTTGAAACTGTCGCCGGCGCTGGTCGTATCGACCACTGTCTCCACTTTCTCGGCCGGAACGAAGGTCTCCTCGCCGGCGAAATTCAAGCGAACGCCGTCCGCGCCGTTCTTGACGACGACATTGGCAGCGCCTAGGGCGCGATAGCGTTGAATCGTCGCCTCGATGGAATCGTCGCCGAAATGCGCGGCTTCGTCGTCGAAACTCGGCATGACCAGCACGGAAGAGCGGGCGCCTTCGCTGATCGTCGCATGCATCACGTCGTAACTCGACCAGAGGCGAGGACGGATGTTCGGGTCGAAGACCACAAGCTTGCCGGCCGCCTTGGCGCGGCGGATTTCGGCGAGCAGTGTCGTGGCATCCTCTTGCGGCAGAATGGCTAGGGTGATGCCGGAGAAATAGACGAGGTCGGCGCCTTCCACCGCTTCGCGCAGGCGGTCGGGATCGGCGGCAAGGCTGCGGGCGGCCGAGCTGTCGCGCCAGTAGCTGAAGGAGCGCTCGCCGTTCTTCAGACTGATCATATAGAGGCCGGGCGTCCTGCCCCTGATGCGCCGGATCAGGCTCGTGCCGATGCCTGATTTGTCGATGAAAGCGACCATCTCGTCCGACATGGTGTCGTCGCCGAGGGCGGTGAAATAATCGACCGACCAGTCGGGGCCAAGGCAGGCGCGGGCATACCAGGCGGTGTTGAAAGTATCGCCGGCAAAGCCCTTGCGCAACAGTCCGTCACCGGCCTGCGAGAGCTCCACCATGCATTCACCGATCGATAGAAACCGTCTTCCGCTCACCTTGTCCTCCCGGCATGAGCGCCACTGATCCGACAGGCCGCTCTATCGCTTTGAATTGACGTTTCATCCGCTGATACGCGGAGCCGGGCGGAGTGACAAGCATTGATGTTGTGGGCGCCGGTATCGCCGGAAATGAAAAGCCCGCCTTCGCGGACAAGGCGAAGGCGGGTACCGGCGAAGGTTGATTATTCGTGGATGGTGTAGCTGCCGAGCGCGCAAAGGTCCTGCGTATCCTCGGTCGTGTCGAGGTCCGAGTTTTCGTCGAACTCGAAGCGCATGTCGTATTTGCAGACGGTGCGGCCGTCGGCGATGGTGATGTTGACGGTCTCGCCCGGATTGAGGACATTCTCGCCGAAGACATCTTCTTCCCAGCTATTGACGCCGGTCGGCGAGCTGTAGAAGCGCGTCAGGACGGAACTGGTCCCGTTGGTGAGCTGGAATTTCAGATCTTCGGCGCGCGACGGCACGGCTGAGGCGGCGATGATCGCGGCGGCAAGCGCGATCAATCCAGAGACTTTCGATTTCATGTATGCGTTCCCCCGCCCATGATTGGGCGAAGAAGGGATAGCATATCCGCATCTAAATCTTTGTTATCGGAGACTATAGATTCCGAAATAAGTCCGTTTTCGGAACAGTTCACTCCCAAAAAGGATGACGTATTAGGGGCGAGATCTGTCATCGAAGCGAAGACCGCTTCATGCGGTCATCGCTTCATTATGGCCTGTCCATATGGTAGCAGGCGGCCTTCTGGCCGGGGCGAACCTCCTCGATCGCAGGCATTTCAGTGCGGCAGATGTCGGTCGCCTTCCAGCAGCGCGGCGAGAAGACGCAGCCTTTCGGCGGGTTGAGCGGCGAGGGCGGATCGCCCTGCAGGCGGATGCGGGTGCGCAGGCGCGCAAGCTTCGGATCCGGGATCGGCGCCGCCGAAAAGAGTGCCTGCGTATAGGGATGGGCCGGATGGTCGAAGACGGTGGCGCAGTCGCCCGCCTCCACCACACGGCCGAGGTAGAGCACCAGCACATCGTCGGAGATCAGCCGCACGACTGACAGGTCGTGGCTGATGAAGATCAGCGTCAAGCCGAACTCCTTGCGCAGCTTGCGCAGAAGCGTGATCACCTGGCCCTGGATCGAGACGTCGAGGGCCGAAACCGGCTCATCGCAGACGATCAGCTTCGGATTGGTGACAACGGCGCGGGCAATGCCGATGCGCTGCGCCTGGCCGCCGGAAAATTCATGCGGATAGCGATTGATCATCTCCGGCACCAGGCCGACGGCGCTCATGATCTGGCGGACCCGTTCGGTGCGCTCGGCCTTCGAAAGCTTCGGCTCGAAGACGGTGAGCGGCTCGGCGATGATGTCGCCGACGGTCATGCGCGGATCGAGCGAGGCGATCGGATCCTGGAAGATGATCTGCATGTCGCGGCGTGCGGCGCGCATCTCCTCTTCACTGAGGTCGAGAAGATTGCGGCCCTGCCAGAGGATGCGGCCCTTTTGCGATTTCAACAACCGCAGGATGGAGCGGCCGAGTGTCGACTTGCCGCAGCCGGATTCGCCGACGATGCCGAGCGTGCGACCTTCGGCGAGATCGAAGCTGACATTGTTGACGGCCGTGAGGAAGACCGGCGGCTTGAACAGGCCTTTTGCCGGCAGTTCGAATTGGGTCGTCAGGTTCTCGACCCTCAGCAGCGATCGCTCAGCCATGGTTCAGCAACTCCTCACGACGCGGGAACGGGTGGTAACAGGCGGCGCAGTGGCGCGGTGCCAGCGTCTCGAGCGGCGGTGGACGGTCGATGCAATCGTTCTGGACCTGCGAACAGCGCGGCGAGAAATTGCAGCCCTTCGGCAGGTGCTGCAGGTTCGGCGGGCGGCCGGGAATGACGACGAGGTCGTCGACATCCTGATCCGGTCGCGGGATGGAGGCATGCAGCGCCGCCGTATAGGGATGGGCCGGGTTGTCGAAGAGCTCGTCGACCGGCGCCTCCTCGACGATGCGGCCGGCATACATGACGGCGACGCGGTCGGCAAGGCCGGCGACGACGCCGAGATCGTGGGTGATCATGATCAGCGCCGTGTTCATTTCTGCGGTCAGATCGTTGAAGAGATCGAGGATCTGCGCCTGGATGGTGACGTCGAGCGCCGTCGTCGGCTCATCGGCGATGAGCAGCTTCGGTTTGGTGAGCAGCGCCATGGCAATGACGATGCGCTGGCGCATGCCGCCTGACAGTTCGTGCGGATAGAGGTGGAAGCGCCGGGTCGGGTCGGGAATGCCGACGCGTTTCAGCATGTCCAGCGCTGCGTCCGATGCGGCGCGTGCCGTCAGGCCGCGGTGAACCTCCAGCTGTTCCGTCAGCTGTCTCGAAATCTTCAGCGCCGGATTGAGCGCGGTCATCGGATCCTGGAAGACCATGGCCATGTCTTTGCCGCGGATCTGGTCGAGTTCGCGCGGTTTTAGCGACAGGACGTCCTTGCCTTCGAGCAGTGCCTGTCCCGTCGTGGCGCCGTTCTTGGCCAGCAGACCCATGATGCCGAGGAAGGTCTGGCTCTTGCCGGAGCCGGACTCGCCGACAATCGCGACGCGCTCGCCGCGCCGGACGGTGAGGTTCATATTCGAAACCGCCTTCACCTCGCCGTCAGGCGTCGCGAAGGTGATCGAATAGTCGTTGAGTTCGAGCAGGATGTCTTTTTGTGTTTCGTGGGGCATGCTTAGCGATCCTTCGGGTCGAACGCGTCGCGCAGGCCGTCGCCGATGAAGAGCAGGCTGAGCAGCAGGGCCTCGAGGAAGCTGGCGGGGAAAATCAGCAGCCAGGGCATGCTTTCCATGGCGTCGGTTCCCTCGGCGATCAGCGTGCCGAGCGAGGTCAGCGGCTCCTGCACGCCGAAGCCGAGATAGGAAAGGAAGCTTTCGGTGGCGATGATTTCAGGCACGGTCAGCGCCGCGAAAATGACCACCGGGCCGACCAGGTTCGGAATGATGTGCTTGACGATGATCTTGAACGGCCGCTGTCCCGAGGCACGGGCCGCCTCGATGAACTCTCGATGCTTGATCGACAGCGTCTGGCCGCGCACGATGCGGGCCATGGTCAGCCATTCCAGCGCGCCGATCGCGGCAAAGAGCAGGTAGACGTTGCGGCCGAAGATCACCATCAGGAGGATGACGAATAGGATGTATGGAAGCGCATACATGATATCGACGAAGCGCATCATGATCGCATCCAGCCTGCCGCCAATGTAGCCCGATATCGCGCCGTAGAGCACGCCGATGACGACGGAAACGACGGTCGCCGTCAGCGCCACGGCAAGCGAGATCCGGGTGCCGTAGAGAACGCGGGCAAGGAGGTCGCGGCCGTTGGGGTCGGTGCCGAAATAATGGCCGGTCTCGATCGAGGGCGGGATGCGGAAAGCGGCCCAGTCGGGATCCTCGTAGTTGAAAGGGATGAACCAGGGGCCGACGAAGGCCGCGAGGATCAAGAGCGCCAAGACGGCGATCGACAGAACGGCGGCCTTGTTGCGTCCGAGGCGGCGCAGCGCATCCCTGGTGAGAGAGCGGCCTTCGGGCGCCAGGCCTTCCGCTTCGAGAAGCTCCTGGGCGAGCAGCTCGCGTTTTGCGGGGTTGAGGATCATCGGTTTCTCACTTTCGGATCGAGCCAGGCATAGGCGATGTCGACGAGAAGGTTCAGGAACACGATCAGCACCATGTAGAAGATGACCGTCCCGAGAACCATGCCGTAATCGCGGTTCAGGGCTGCGTTGACGAAATAGCGGCCGATGCCGGGCAATCCGAAGATGCTTTCGACGACCAGCGAGCCGGTGAGCAGATAGCTTGCCGCCGGACCCAGATAGGAAACGACGGGCATCATGGCCGGTTTCAGCGCGTGGCGCATGACGGTCAGCCGCGGGCCGATGCCCTTGGCCTTGGCGGTGCGGATGAAGTTCTGGTTCATCACCTCGATCATCGAGCCGCGCGTGATGCGCGAGATGCGGCCGGCATGCGGCAGGGCCAGAACGACGATCGGCAGGATCAGGAACTTCAGCGATCCATCGCCCCAGCCGCCGACCGGAAACCAGGCGAGGTGAATGCCGAAGATGAGCTGCAGGATCGGCGCGATCAGGAAGTTCGGCAGCACGACGCCAACCAGAATGAGCGCGCCGAGAATATAATCCGGCGCCTTGTTCTGGTAGAGCGCCCCAAGACAGCCGACGGCCACGCCGACGATGATGGCGATCAGAAAGGCTGCCGTGCCGATGGTGAAGGTATAGGGCAGGCCGATCATGATCTGCTGAGCGACGGTGAAATCCTCGCTGGCGAAGGAGGGGCCGAGATCGCCCCGCAGCAGGTCGCCGACATAGATCAGGTACTGCTGGATCAGCGGCTTATCGAGGTTGTAGTGGGCCGCAAGGTTCTTCAGGATCACCGGCGGCAATGGCCTTTCGCCATCGAACGGGCCGCCGGGGGCAAGGCGCAAAACAAAAAAGCAGGCTGTGACGGCGATCCACAGAACGGGGATCGTCGATAGCAATCGACGGAGGGCGTATTTAATCATGGTCGTGGGCCGGTCCTTCCCGCGCGGGGCGGGAAGGACCGTTTTCCCTTACTCTTTCATCGACAGCCAGCGGGTGCGGTGGATGTCCTGGATGTTGTCGACGAAGCCTTCGACCTTCGGCGACACGACATTCTTCGAGACATAGTAGTAGATCGGCAGGGCGGCGGACTCATCAAGCGCCAGCTGCTCGGCCTTCTTGAAGATCTCGGCGCGCTTCTTCAGATCGGTTTCGGCGTTGCCGTCCTTGATCAGCTTGTCGTAGTCGGGATTGCTCCAGCGGCCGTAATTCATCTGCACGCCTGTTACCAAGAGGTTCAGGAAGTTGTCCGGATCGTTGTAATCGGCGAGCCAGCCGGCACGGCCGATTTCGACCTGGCCACGCTGCATCTGGTCGTAATGCACCTTGGTTTCGGCATTGACGAGCTCGACATCGACGCCCAGCGGCTTCCACATGGAGGCGATCGCCACGGCGATGCGCTTGTGGTTGTCGTTGGTGTTGTAGCTGAGGACGGCGCGAAGCGGCTTGTCCGGACCGAAGCCGGCCTCAGTGAGCAGCTTCTTGGCTTCGGCGACCTTGTCCTTATAAGGCAGGTCCTTCCAGCTGACATAGGCCGGCTCGCCGTAATTGGCGGTGCCCGGCGGAACCCAGGAATAGGCCGGCAGTTCGCCGGTGCCGAGGATCTGCGGGCCGATCACTTCACGGTTGATCGCCATCGACAGCGCCTGGCGGACGCGCTTGTCGCTGAAGGGCGGCTTCTGCGAATTGACGACATAATAATAGAGGCCGGAGAAGGGGGCGACATGCGCCTGGCCCGGCAGGTTCTTCTTCATCCATTCGTACTGGTCGGTCGGGAAATCGGTGAGGATATCGAATTCGCCGGCACGGTAACGTTTCAGCGCGGCTTCCTGATCCTCCAGAACGAAGAACTTGGCGCCGTCGATCTTCAGGTCCTTGGTGCCGTACCACTGGTCGTTCTTGACGGTGGTAACATGCGAACCAGGAACCCATTCGGTCGGCTTATAGGGGCCGTTGGTCACAATGTTGCCGATCTTGACCCAATCCTGGCCCTTGGCCTCGACGACGTGTTTGGGCAACGGGTAAGCCGTGTAATGCATCAGCGCATTGATGAAATAGGGGGTCGGATTTTCCAGTGTGATTTCGAGCGTCTTGTCGTCGATGGCCTTGACGCCGAGCTGGTTGAGGTCGGTGATTTCGCCCTTGTTGATCTTTTCGGCGTTCTTGATGGTGAACTGCAGATAGGCATAATCGGCGGCGTTCTTCGGGTCGACGAGGCGCTGGAAGGCGAAGACGAAGTCTCCTGCCGTTACCGGCTGGCCATCGGACCACTTGATTCCGTCGCGAAGCTTGAAGGTGTAGACCTTGCCGTCCGGCGAAATGGTCCAGCTTTCGGCTTGGCCGGGAATCGGATTGTCCTTGGCGTCTTCGGTGACGAGGCCTTCGAAAATGTCGCCGGCAATACGATTCTCCCAATCGCCGGAAAGCTTCTGCGGATCGAGCGACTGCGGATCGCCACCATTGTGAATGTTGAGCGTGGCCGCATGCGCCGAAAACGCCAGCAATGTGCCAAGCATTGCGGAGGCGAGAATTTTTTTCGTGAACTGGTTCATCGTGGGTCCACCTTTCTAGGCTTTGCGCCTTTATTAGACATCTGTTCCCGACATTTGACCTCTTACGTGCAGGTCAGTGCGCACCTTATCGCAAAGGCTTTGCGTTGCAACCCCAAATCCGGAGGCCGGATTCCGGTTGTGGACAAGCCTATATGCGCCCTCCTCTTGCCGGATCGCGACGAACTGTCGCGGACCGTTTTGGGCCGCTGCTCCAGGCTTCACGTGGTTGTCTTTTGCCCCGTCCGCTTTAGTGTTGCGAGCGCAAACGAAGCAGGAGATGTAGCCGATGGCATTGCAGGCAGGCGGGAATGCAGATTGGTGGCGCGGCGCGGTGATCTATCAGGTCTACCCGCGCTCCTTTCAAGACACCAACAGCGATGGCCTCGGCGACCTCAAGGGCATTACCCTCCGGCTGCCGCATATCGCCAGTCTTGGTGTCGATGCGATCTGGCTCTCGCCCTTCTTCAAGTCGCCAATGGCCGACATGGGCTATGACGTGTCAGATTATTGCGACGTCGACCCGATCTTCGGGACGCTCGCCGATTTCGACGAGATGATGGCGGAGGCGCACCGGCTCGGCATCAAGGTCGTCATCGACCAGGTGATCTCGCACACATCGGACCGGCATCCCTGGTTCGTCGAGAGCCGGTCGAGCCGGACCAATCCCAAGGCGGACTGGTATGTCTGGGCCGATCCGAAGCCGGATGGGACGGCGCCGAACAATTGGCTGTCGATCTTCGGCGGGCCGGGCTGGGAATGGGATGGCGTACGCCGGCAATATTACCAGCATAACTTCCTGACCTCGCAGCCGGACCTCAACTTCCACAGCGAAGAAGTGCAGGATGCGGTGCTGGAGACGGTGAAGTTCTGGCTCGACCGCGGCGTCGACGGCTTCCGGCTGGATACGGTGAATTATTATTTCTGCGACAAGCAGCTCAGAAGCAATCCACCGCATGAGCCCGACGAGGATGACGCCGGCCTCGATGCCCCAGACAGCAATCCTTACGGCATGCAGAACCACCTTTACGACAAGACCCAGCCGGAAAATGTCGATTTCCTCAAGCGCTTGCGGGCGCTGCTCGACCAGTACGAGGATCGCACGACTGTCGGCGAGGTCGGCGATGGGGCGCGTTCGCTAAAGACGGTTGGCGCCTATACGAGCGGCGGCGACAAGCTGCACATGTGCTACACATTCGACCTGCTCGGACCGGAGTTCACGGCCGAGCATATTCGCGGTTGCGTCGAAGCGTTCCAGGAGGTGGTGACCGATGGCTGGGTCTGCTGGGCTTTTTCAAACCACGACGTCATGCGTCATGTCAGCCGTTTTGCGCTGACGGCGGATGAGCGGCCCGTCATCGCCAAATTGGCGATCTCGGTGCTTGCGGCGCTGCGCGGTTCGATCTGCCTCTACCAGGGTGAGGAGCTCGGCCTGCCGGAGGCGGAGCTCGCCTTCGAGGATCTGCGCGACCCCTACGGCATCCGCTTCTGGCCGGCGTTCAAGGGCCGCGACGGATGCCGCACGCCGATGCCCTGGGAAGCCGGCAAGGCGCATGCGGGCTTCACCTCGGCGGAAAAGAGCTGGTTGCCGGTGCCTTATGAGCAGGCTGCGCTTTCCGTGGATACGCAGGAGGACAGCTACGACTCGGTGCTGCACCACTACCGCAGGACGCTCGCCTTCCGGAAGAGCCACCCAGCGCTGATCGACGGCGAAATGACTTTTGTCGGCACCAACCAGGACCTGCTCGCCTTCACCCGCGAAAAGGGCGGGGAAAAACTGCTGTTCGTTTTCAACCTGACGCGCGAACCGGCGGAATTTCGCCTGCCTGAGGGTATGCTGGTCAGGCAATCGCTCGAGATGCCGGGCTTTGAAGCGATGGGAGGCGCGGGCACGGTGAAGCTTGCGGCGCTGGACGGGTTCTGTGCGCGGGTTTGACGGGTTACTTCAGAAGCTTGTCGTAATCGGCATGAGAGCCGATCCAAAACCAGACGACGTCGTCGCCATCCCTGACGGCTAAAGCTCTCCAGGACGTGCCGACCAGAAGCGGCCGACGCGCTTGAAATGCAGGGATGGATGTCTGGGATCTTGTTTGAGCAGATCGAAATTTTCGTCGGCCAGCTTCCGCACCTGCTCAGGCAAGCCGTCATAGGCCTCCCAGAAGGAGGGAGTTGCGTGGTGTTTCAAAGCGGTCTTGTCTTTCCGGCACGAAAATCGGCCAAGGCCCTCTCCGCGAAATGATCGAGCTTGCCGCTTGCTGCGTCTGTTTCCATCTGCCGATCCCAGCGTTCAGCCTGAAGGGCTTCAAACCAAGCGGAAAAGGCCTCGAACTCATGCTTGTCGACGGTCACGGATTTTTCAATCTGTTCCAGCTTTGTCATGATCAGCTCCAGAAATACCGAAAAATAGGCGCTGCTGCGGAATTTGCCAATAATACTCTCACCCGATCAGCGCGAATTTGTCCACATCGACCATGCCGCGGTCGGATATTTTCAGGTGCGGGATGACGGGCAGCGGCAGGAAGGCGAGCTGGAGGAAGGGTTCCTCCAGGGTTGCGCCGAGCGCGAAGGCGGCCTTGCGCAGATCGTGCAGCGTATCGCGGACATTTTCGTAAGGCTCAAGGCTCATCAGGCCGGCGATGGGCAGGGCGATTTCGCCGGTGACCTTGCCATCCTCCACGACGACAAAGCCGCCCTGGATTTCGCCGAGGCGGTTTGCGGCGCGCGCCATGTCATCCTCGCTGACGCCGACGACGCAGATATTGTGGCTGTCATGGCCGACAGTAGAGGCGATCGCGCCCTTCTTCAGGCCGAAGCCCTGGACGAAGCCGTTGGCGTGGTTGCCGTTCTTGCCGTGGCGTTCGATGACGGCGACCTTGATGATGTCGTTGGCAAGGTCGACCGCCGTCTCGTTGCCTTTGACGGGCAGCCGGTAGCGGCGATGCTCGGTGATGATCTTGCCAGGCGTGACGCCGATCACCGGCGTCTCGCCTTCGGCGACCGGTACACCGAAATGGGCGGCGTTGACCGGGCGGGCCTTGACGCTGTCGAGGCCGATCGGGGCGACCGGCTTGCGCGTGGAAAAGAGCGCGTCGCTGACGCGGCGGCCGGCCGAGAAGACCATGTCGGCGCGGCAACCTTCCAGACTGTCGAGAACCACGAGATCAGCGCGCCAGCCCGGCGCCACCAAGCCGCGATCCCGCAGGCCGAAGGCGCGGGCGGCGGAGATCGAGGCGGCGCGATAGATCGCCAGGGGTTCGACGCCGTTGGCGATCGCCGTGCGGATCATGTGGTCGAGATGGCCTTGTTCGGCGATGTCGAGCGGATTGCGGTCGTCGGTGCAGAGCGCGAGATAGGGTGAAAGCCGCTCGGTGATGATGGGAATCAGTGCGGCGAGATCCTTCGACACGGAGCCCTCGCGCACGAGGATATGCATGCCCTTGCGGATCTTTTCCAGCGCCTCAGTGGCGGTCGTGCATTCGTGCTCGGTGCGGATGCCGGCTGCGAGATAACCGTTGAGGTCGTTGCCGGAAAGAAGCGGTGCATGACCGTCGATATGGCCGCCTTGGAAGGCATCGAGCTTGGCCATGCAAACCGGATCCTTGTGGATCACCCCGGGGAAATTCATGAATTCCGCAAGGCCGATGACCTTCGGGTGATGGCGGAAGGGCAGGAGGCGTTCGATCGGCAGGTCGGCGCCTGCCGTTTCGAGATGGGTCGCCGGCACGCAGGAAGAGAGCTGGACGCGGATGTCCATGATCGTCTCGAGCGCGGATTGCAGAAAGAATTCGATGCCGGCGGTGCCGAGCACATTGGCGATCTCGTGCGGATCGCAGATCGCCGTGGTAACGCCATAAGGCAGGACGCAGCGGTCGAATTCATGCGGTGTGACGAGCGAGGATTCGATGTGCAGATGCGTGTCGATGAAGCCGGGAACGACCGTTCGGCCGGATATGTCGATCTCGGTTTCACCCACATAAGTGCCTGATGTGCCGACAATGCGGTCGGCGCCGATGGCGATGTCGGAGCGGACGACTTCGCCGGTGACGAGATCGAAGAAGCTGCCGCCCTTCAGCACGATGTCGGCGGGCACGCGGCCTACACCCTGGTCGATGAGACGTTCGAGTCTGCTGGTCATGGCACCGCTCACATTGCAACCGATTCCGAAACTTATAACCGATCTGCCGCGACATGCGATGCCTACAAACGAAACCGGGCGCCGAATGGCGCCCGATCGCAGTCTTTCATGTCGTGGCTTATTCGGCCGCGACGATCTTGCCGCTTTCCCACTTGTAGAGCGAGAAGCTCTGCGAGGTCAGGTCGCCGGCTTCGCCGTAGGTGACCTTGCCGATGGCGGTCGGGATCTCCTTGCCGTCTTTCAGGGCGGCGGCGACGGCTGCGGCATCCTCGGCGCTGCCGGCCTTCTCGATTCCGGCCTTCAGCACTTCGACGGCAGCGTAGGCGTTCAGCGTGAAGGCCTCGGCCGGAATGTTCTTGGCGGCGAGCGCATCGGCAGCCGTCTTGGAGTCTGGACTCTTCGTGGCGTCCGACGCATTGGTGAACAGCGTGCCCCCCGCCGCATCCGTGCCGATCGCCCAGAATTCGGTGTTGGAGAGGCCGTCGCCGCCGATGATCATCGCGTTGGCGGAGAGATCATGCAACTGGCGGGCCAGCAGGCCGCCTTCCGGGTGATAGCCGCCGAAATAGACGATATCGACCTTCTCGGACTTGATCCGGGTGGTGAGCGCGCTGAAATCCTTGTCGCCGGGCGTGATCGCGTCATTGACGACTTCGGTAACGCCGCCGGCGTTCAGCGTCGCCTTGAAGGCATCGGCGAGGCCTTTGCCATAGGCGCCCTTGTCGTTGACGATGGCGATGCGCTTGTCCTTGAAGTTCTGCAGCACGTATTTGGCGGCGACTTCCGCCTGCTGGTCGTCGCGACCGCAAGTGCGCAGCACATTGGTGAGGCCCCGCTTGGTCAGGTCGGGGGCGGTTGCCGTCGGGGTGACCATCAAGACGCCATTTTCAGCCAAGACGTCCGATACCGGGATAGCGACACCGGATGTCACCGGGCCGACGACGAAGCGGATGCCGTCGCCGACGACCTTGTTGGCGGCGGAAACGCCCTGCTTCGGTTCGCCGGCATCGTCGGCCAGTTCGAGGACGACCTTCTCGCCGAGAATCCCGCCCTTCTTGTTGATCTCGTCGACGGCGGTCTGAGCGCCGTTCTTCACCTGATCGCCATAGGCGGCGACCGGTCCGGTCAGCGGCGCGATCAGCCCGATCGTGATATCGGCATGCGCAAGCGGTGCAAAGGCGAGTGACGCGACGAGGGTCGCCGTCAATGTCTTGAGAGTCATTGTCTGTCTCCTTGGATGGGGTCTTCGACCCACGATGAGGCGCCGCGCCGGTTTACCCGATCATTCAACGGCCCTTCGGGGCCGTGCCAAGGACGAACGGTAACGGCGCGATCAGCGAGCCCGCCGGCCATGTTTGACTCGAGGAAGCTCATAGCGAGATTTCTAGGAATTTTGATGAGATTGCGCAAGTTCATAACAATATGGACGGAAAATACGGTCTATCCGACCGAAAACGCGGCTTGATCGGATCATTTCCAACATTTTCAGGGATTTTTCAGAGTCGAGGTCGCCAAAGGCCAGGGCCTTCGCCGAACGAAACCACCTCCATAAGGTTGTCTTTAGCTTTCCCATTAACCGTTAGTTTGGCCAATGACAGTAGGATCGCACGATACTCAAATACGGCGCATAAAAGAGACTGCATAAAAATTACATAGATAGAGATCTGGATGCTCAAGCGTATCGATGCCGGTCAGGTGCGTATCGGAATGTTTGTAGAGGCTGTCGAGGGCCTGTGGCAGGATCCGCTTTTGTCCAAGCGCAGATTTTCCCTGCGGCGCGAAGTCGATGCCGCAAAAATTCGTAAATGCGGCACCGTCAGCGTCGTCATCAATACGAGCAAGGGGCTCGACACCAACGGGCTGCCGGCCCGTGACATCGAGATCGACATCCAGGCGGCGCGCGAGACCGTCCAGAAATCCGTCCAGTTGCTGGAAGAGGCTTTCGGGCGGCTGCGCAACGGCGACGGAGTGAGCGTCGATCACCTGACGCCGGTGATTTCTTCGGTCTCCAAGTCGATGGATGAGAACCCTTCGGTTTTCCTCAGCGTCACCCGCCTGAAATCAAAAGACGAAGTGACCTTCCTGCATTCCATTTCGGTGAGCGCGCTGATGATCCTTTTCAGCCGCCATCTCGCGCTCGATGAACATACAATCCAGATGCTCGGCACCGCGGGTTTGCTGCACGACGTCGGAAAGCTTGAAATTCCGCTTGAAGTCCTCAACAAGGCAGGGCCGCTGGAAAGGGATGAGATCAGCTTGCTCCGGGGCCATCCGGAGAAAGGGCATGCGATCCTGTCGCGGCAGGAGGGCATGTCGGAGATCGTTCTCGACGTTTGCCTCAATCATCACGAGCGCATCGATGGCAAAGGTTATCCGCGCAGCTTGTCCGGCAGCGAGGTGAGCCTTCATTCGCGGATTGCCACGATCTGCGATGTCTATGACGCCATCACTTCGGTGCGGCCGTATAAGGCGCCATGGAGCGCCAGCGAGGCACTGAAATGGATGCTCGGCGCTGAAGGGCATTTCGATCGCCAGCTCTTGAAAAAATTCGCGATCTGCCTTTCCGTCGCCTCTGTAAGCTGAGGCTTTGCATCTTCAGGCGAAAAGACCCGCGAGAGTATTGTCCGCGGGCCTTGGGCGGACCTTCCGGCGGGTCTTCAGATGTTGTTCTGAAGGATCGTCCTGAGCTTACCGAACAGCTCGTCGATATGGTGCTTTTCGATAATCAGCGGCGGGGAGAGCGCGATAATGTCGCCGGTGGTGCGGATCAGCAGTCCGCTCTCATAGGCCTTCAGGAAAGCCGTGAAGGCGCGCTTGGTGGGCTCGCCGCCGATCGGGTCGAGTTCAATTGCGCCGATCAGGCCGGTGTTCCTGATATCGATGACGTTGGGGCAGTCCTTCAGCGAATGCAGCGCGTCTGCCCAATAGTCGGAAAGTTCGGCGGCACGCGTGAGCAAGCCCTCTTCCTTGTAGGTGTCGAGCGTGGCGAGGGCTGCGGCAGACGCGATGGGGTTGCCGGAATAGGTGTAGCCGTGGAAGAACTCGATCATGTGCTCGGGGCCATTCATGAAGGCGTCATGAATCTCGGAGGTGACGAACACGGCGCCCATCGGGATGACCCCATTGGTCAGTCCTTTGGCGGTGGTGATCATGTCGGGCTTGACGTCGTAGTATTGCGCGGCGAAGGGGGCGCCGAGGCGGCCAAAACCGGTGATGACTTCGTCGAAGATCAGCAGGATGCCGTGCTTGGTGCAGATCTCGCGCAGCTTCTGCAGGTAACCCTTCGGCGGGATGAGGACGCCGGTGGAGCCGGCCACCGGCTCGACGATGACGGCGGCGACCGTCGAGGCGTCATGCAGTGTGACGATACGCTCCAGCTCGGTGGCGATATCGCCGCCATGCTCGGGCTCGCCACGAGTGAAGTTGTTTTTGCCGGGCTGGTGGGTGTGCGGCATGTGATCGACACCGGTGAGCAGCGTGCCGAACATCTTGCGGTTGGCGACAATGCCGCCGACGGAAATGCCGCCGAAATTGACGCCGTGATAGCCGCGCTCGCGGCCGATCAGGCGGAAGCGCGAACCGTTGCCCTTTACGCGGTGATAGGCAAGGGCCACCTTGAGCGCGGTCTCGACGGATTCGGAGCCGGAATTGGTGTAGAGGACATGGTTCATGCCTTCCGGGGCGATGTCGACCAGACGGTTCGCCAATTCGAAGGCCTTGGGATGGCCGAGCTGGAAGGCAGGGGCGTAATCGAGTTCGCCCGCCTGCTCGCGGATCGCCTCGGTGATCTTCGGACGGCAGTGGCCGGCGTTGACGCACCAGAGGCCGGCGGTGCCGTCCAATACCTGGCGGCCGTCATGGGTGGTATAATACATGTCCTTGGCGCCGACGAACAGCCGCGGCTCCTTCTTGAACTGGCGATTTGCCGTAAACGGCATCCAGAAGGCGCGAAGATCGTTCGGTGCATTGAGGCGGTTGGACATGCTGTTCTCCTGGCCGTCGTCGGCCGTTCCCGAAGGGGCTTGTCGCCCGAATTTTTACTGCCCGGTCAAATTATCAGGGCATCTCAACGCGTCAACACCTCACATGCTTCAGCTCAGAAAGAACTCGCCAAAAGGAACGACCGGCAAATCGCGAGATTTGCCGGTCGTGCCGTTAAGGTTCACGTGCTGAAATATCGTTGCCGTGGCTTCCGGGAGGCTTCCCGTGCGCCACCGGCGTAGCCGATGGTCATGTCAGCGCTATCATCAGGCCGCGGATCTGCTTCTGCTCGGAACGAGGTAGATGTCTTCCAGCGTCGCCAGGATCTTCATAACCGGCTCAGATGTGCTTGAGTAATAGATAGTCTGGGCGTCGCGGCGGGTCTTGACCAGCTTCTGCGCGCGCAGTTTCGAAAGGTGCTGTGAAAGAGCCGACTGGCTGAGGCCGACTTGTGCGGCAAGCACGCCGACCGCGACTTCGCCCTTTACCAGGCTGCACAGGATCAGCAATCTTTTAGGGTTGGCCATAGCTGACAATAGCGCTGCCGCCACATTCGTGTGGTCAGCCAAATCAAGGGTTTCCATATTGTTATCTTCCTAATGCAAAACGTACATCATCTGTCGGGGACAGGCCGTCTGCCGAGCTGGCGGCCAAAACTAGCAATTGGGCTCGAAGATTGTATATACCTAAATTTAAGGTATCGAGTATGCTATTTTAGATATGTTTGAACAAATGTGATCGGAATCCACAGCGAGAGTTTCGAATTCGTATCGCACCAATAAGTCCCCGGAAATGATCTCGAAACCCGCCGGATCGATGCCGCAGATGCGCCAAGAAGCCGATTCCGGGGCATTTAGGCGCACTGCAAGCATCGCTGCCACGTCGGGATGGCGCTCTACTAAATCTCGCACTGTTTCGGCCGCTTTGGCGGCGATCTCCTCGTTTGCCGGCGATTGGATGATGAGGTCTCGTCCGTCGAGATGGTAGGCGCGGCCGAAGCCGCCGTTGAGGCTCGCCCGCTCCGGTTTGAGACGGAAGAAGAGGAAGTCGGGAAAATCGATATAAAGTTTTGCCTTGGGATGGCGATCGAGAAAGCGCGTGCGGATGCGCTCGTGGAACGGATGACCATTCTCGACCGGCTCCGCCATGCATTGGGTCGTCAGCCGACCATAGGCGAGGGGGTCGCCCTTGCCCGGCTCGCCGGTGAGCAACGAGGCGCGTGGGTCCTTTGCCAGCGCCTTCGTATGTGCCGAAAGCCTCGAAACGAGGATGACCGGGACTCCGTCGATATCGGTGGCGAGCAAGACGCGGCTGGCGAAGGGAAAACCGGTCTCGGGATCGAGAACGGCGATGGCCGCGTGCCGTGCGGAGCGCAACAGCACGCGGGCAAGCTTGCGGGCTTCATCGTCGGTTTCGCGTATGGGCGAGGGCTGATCTTTCATATCCGCTATGTGGCAAAGCGGATTGAAAACATCAAGCGTCCTGCTTGCGGCGATGGCGGGTGAGGCCGGCGACGATATCCTGAGCCGAGACGGTGCCGACGATGGCGCCGTTCTCGACGATGCCGATACTGCCCGGTTGGCGGGCAAGCGCATCAAGAACATCGACGAGCGGGGTCGCTGCGCGGGCCGTGGCGCTGACGCTCATGCCGGCGGCCGTCTGGCCGAGGCCAGGCTGCATGACGTCGGCGGCAGTTAGCATGTTGATCGGATTGAGGTTCTGTACGAAATCGGCGACATACTGGTCGGCGGGGTTCCTGACGATGTCATGCGGCGTTCCGCACTGGATGATGCGGCCGCCCTCCATGATGGCGATGCGGTTGCCGATGCGGAAGGCCTCGTCGAGATCGTGGCTGACGAACAGGATTGTCTTCTTCAGCCGCCGCTGGAACTCCAGGAGCTCATCCTGCAGTCGAGTGCGGATCAATGGGTCGAGCGCCGAGAAAGGCTCGTCCATGAGCAGGATCGGCGCGCCGGTGGCAAAGGCGCGGGCAAGACCGACACGCTGCTGCATGCCGCCTGAGAGTTCGTTGACCTTACGGTCGGCCCATTTCGTCAGGTTGACGAGTTCGAGCTGCTCGCCGACACGCTGCTTGCGTTCGGTCTCCGGCATGCCGGCAAGTTCAAGGCCGAAGCCGACATTTTCGGCGACGGTGCGCCAGGGCAGAAGGGCAAACTGCTGGAACACCATGGAGACGGTGTGGGTGCG
Organism: Rhizobium sophoriradicis; assembly: GCF_003939025.1. GTDB lineage: Bacteria > Pseudomonadota > Alphaproteobacteria > Rhizobiales > Rhizobiaceae > Rhizobium > Rhizobium sophoriradicis. The sequence goes on along the minus strand of NZ_RQIH01000012.1, from coordinate 65,691 downwards.
CAGGCCACGCAGCGCCTTGGCATTGCATCGGTAAGGGTTGACGGGGCCGGTGGAGGTCGAGACCGAAACATCGCCGCGCACCACGGGCGCAAGTCCGTTGACGGCGCGCAGCAGCGTCGACTTGCCGGAGCCGGAGAGGCCCATCAGCACGAGGATCTCGCCTTCCTCGATAGTCAGTGAGGCATTGGCGACGCCGAGCACGAGGCCGGTTGCGGCGCCGATCTCATCGCGCGTTTTGCCCTGGTCGGCCATGGCAAGCGCCGTTTCCGGCCGGTCGCCGAAGATGATGCTGACATTCTTAAAGTCTATCGCCGTCATGCGCCGTCTCCTTCGTCCCCTGCGCGGAATATGCGGTCGAGAATGATCGCCAGGATGACGATGCAGAAGCCGGCGTCGAAGCCTTTCGCGATATTGACGGTGTTCAGCGCACGCACGACAGGCACGCCAAGTCCGGGAGCGCCGACAAGCGCGGCAATGACCACCATCGACAGCGACAGCATGATGGTCTGGGTGAGGCCCGCCATAATCTGCGGCGCGGCAAAGGGAAGCTCGACCTTGCGCAGCACCTGCATCGGCCGCGCACCGAAGGCGACAGCGGCTTCAACGAGGGATGGCGGCGTCGAGATGATGCCGAGGCGCGTCAGCCGGATGGGGGCGGGAATTGCGAAAATGACGGTTGCGATCAGGCCCGGCACCATGCCGAGGCCGAAGAGGATCAGCGCCGGGATCAGATAGACGAATGTCGGGATCGTCTGCATGAGATCGAGCACCGGGCGCATGGCGGCATAGACCCAGGGGCGGCGGGCGGCGGCAATGCCGAGCGGGATACCGATCACCATACAGACGAAGGTGGCGGCGAGCACCAGGGCGAGCGTCTCCGTCGTCTCCTTCCAATAGTCCTGGTTCACGATGAGCAGCAGCCCAAAACAGGTGAAGACCGCAACCGCGATCGACCGGCGCAGCCAGAAGGCTATGCCGGTGATGGCAGCGATGACGATCAGCGGGTGAGGCTTCTGCAGCAGGAAGAGCAGGCCGTCTATGGCGCTCGACAGCAGGAATGCCAGCTGGTTGAAGAACCACTCGCCATTCGAGGTCAACCAGTCCACGAAGGATTTGGCCCCGGGGCCGATGGGAATCTTAAAGTCGGTGATCCAATTCAAGGTTCGCGCCTATCCAGAAAAAATCAACAATCGGACAAAATGAAACGGGGCGGAAAGCCGCCCCATTCATATCATCAAAGGCCGAGACCGGCCTTGGCGGCTGCGAGCGCATCGCCTTGGCCGTCGCGGGTCTTGACGCCCGCGAGCCAGGGCTCGAGCGCGGAGGGATTGGCCTTCAGCCATGCGGAAGCGGCTGCTTCAGGCTCTTCGCCATCGTTCAGGATCTTGCCCATGATCTGGTTCTCCATGTCGAGGGAGAACTTCAGGTTCTTCAGCATGGTGCCGACATTCGGGCATTCTTCGAGATAGCCAGCGCGAACGTTGGTGAAGACCTTGGCGCCGCCGAAGTCGGGGCCAAAGATGTCGTCACCGCCGCTCAGGTAGGTCAGCTTGAAGTTGGTGTTCATCGGGTGGGGTTCCCAGCCGAGGAAAACCACGGGCTTGCCTGCCTTGTCGGCGCGGGCGACCTGGGCGAGCATGCCCTGTTCGGAGGATTCGACCACCTCCATACCCTTCATGCCGAAAGTGTCCTTTTCGATCATGTCCATGATCAGGCGGTTGCCGTCATTGCCCGGCTCGATGCCATAGATCTTGCCGTCGAGATCTTCTTTATGGGCGGCAATATCCTTGAAGTCCTTGATGCCGAGTTCCGCACCCTTGGCGTTGGTGGCGAGCGTATACTTGGCGCCGACGAGGTTCGGGCCGAAGGATTCGACCGACTTGTCGTCGAGATAGGGACGGACGTCCTTTTCCTGGGTTTCCATCCAGTTGCCGAGGAAGACGTCGATGTCCTTGTTCTTCAGCGAGGTATAGGTGACCGGCACCGAGAGAACCTTGACGTCGGTCTGGTAGCCGATGCTCTTCAGGACGACGGATGCGGTGGCGGTGGTGGCGGTGATGTCAGTCCAGCCGACGTCCGAGAAGCGGACGGTGGAGCAACTGTCAGGGTCGGCGGCGAAGGCGGCGGTCGCAACGGAGAGGGCGGCGACGGCGGTCGCGGTGACGAGTTTGAATGTGCTTGTTGTTTTCATTTTAGACTCCCAGTCTTTAGGTCCCCAAGCCAATCACCAATAACCCAGTTTGACAAGCGACCTCAGTGCGTTTGCGGCGTATCGACCTATTTGATTGCGACGTCGGCGATTTTTTCGCAGCGCCGCGTTTTGGTGACTTTCAGGGGTGTTTTTGCATGGATTCCTGTGATTAGCGCCGTCACGGGGCTTTTCTTTGCCGTTGTGAGCTTTCAATAAGCTGAGCAAGGAGACATCGGATGGCAAAACTCTATTTCAACTATTCGACGATGAACGCCGGCAAGTCGACGCTGCTGCTGCAGGCCTCCTACAATTATCAGGAGCGCGGCATGCGTACGGTGCAGCTGATTGCGGCCTTCGACGAGCGCGCCGGCCGGGGCGTCATCGGCTCGAGGATCGGGCTGGAAGCGAGCGCCATCCCCTTCGAGCCGCACGAAGATCTGTTCAAGCTCATCGCCGGACTGTGCGGCGACGGGGCGCCGATTTCCTGCGTCTTCGTCGACGAGGCGCATTTCATGACGGCCGTCCATGTCTGGCAGCTTGCCCGTGTCGTCGATCGGCTCGGCATCCCTGTCATGGTCTATGGGCTCCGGACCGACTTCCAGGGCAAACTGTTTCCGGCTTCGCAGGAGTTGCTGGCGATCGCTGACGAGATGCGCGAAGTGCGCACGATCTGCCATTGCGGCCGTAAGGCGACGATGGTTGTGCGGCTCGACGCCCACGGCAAGGTGCTGCACGAGGGCGCGCAGATCGATGTCGGCGGTAACGAGAAATATGTCTCGCTCTGCCGCAGGCACTGGGACGACGAAATGAACGGCGCCTGGATCGCGGAGCCGGTCTGAGGGGGAGCCTGTTTTCTTTGTCGCCGTAAGCGACTAGAGCATTTCCTGGTTAGATTGAAGCAGTCTGTTGGCTCACACGGAGTCGGATGGTCGACCGGCCGGCGCGCGTCGTAGCCCAGCTCTACGGCCAAGCCGGCCGGTCGATCAGCCGGCCCGTTTCAGCCAACCCGAAGGGCCGGGCATCTTCCGCCAGGATCAGAGGCGATCGGCTCGGACGTACCTTGGGGTATGCCCATCGCCAATCGCCTCTGCCCTGACGAAAACCTGCTCCGGCAGAATGCTTCAATCTAGCCAGGAAATGCTCTAGCCTGCAGACAGCAGATTCCCTGGAGAAATCAGGTGCGCAAAGCCCCGTCATTCGACAGCCGTTATGAAACCGCGGGCGGCTTCGCCGAAAAGATCGCGGCCGATGGAGCCTATTGCGCAGCCTGCATCCGTGCCTTTGACAGCGACGAAAAACATTCGGCCGATGAGGTCTTCCTCGAACAGAATGTGCGCTTTCAAGAGCATATCGCAGATGGCGCCGCGCTGGACGCTCTGCTGGCCGAGCTCGTCTTCTCCCTCGACCGGCTGACGGCGGAAGTGTCGGCAGACCTCGACAGTTTCCGGGGATTGACGATGCGCGAGAAAATGGCCGGCTGGACGTCGCGCCAGCGGATGTGGCGGATGTATACCGAACGTGTGCGCGAGGCGCCCGTCATCGAGCGGCTGCTCGATCTTTTGGTGAAATCGGACGCGCTTGCAAGGCTGATCACCACACAGCGCTCCGCGCTCGTCGAACGCCACAAGGCGGCCGAACATAATCTCGTCAGCGTCGTTGAGCACCGCCGCCGGCTGGTCGATTCCATCGATATCGCCCGTCTCAGGATGAAAGAGCTCAACGCCAAGGCGCTGACGACGCAGGGTCGCATCGGCGTCTACGGCAACAGAGCGCATTGGGAGCAGATGGAGGCGGAGCGGCGGGCGCTGAAGGCGGAGGCCGAGCGTATCTCCACCGAGGAGCACGAGATGCGCGACGACAGCCAGCGGCGGGAGCGCTTTATCAGCCTGTTTCAGGCCTTCGTCGATGCGATGAACAGCCAGATCGCCGTCTGCAACGTGCTTTTGTACAAGCTGATGATCGATGTCGAAGAGCGGCTGATCATCTATCAGGCGCAGGTCGATACCGACAGGCCGGGCATGAAGGCCAGGATCAAGCCGGAGTTCTTTCCGGATATCGCCGCGCCGATCCGCTTGTTCGAGAAGGGCATGCTGGTCGCCCAGGATCTGGAGCGGCGCAAGGGCCGCGCCGCTCTCGAAGTCGCGAGACGGCTTCCCGCCTATGCCGAACCATCGCCCGAAGCACCAGGGGCGCCATTGATCGATACGGTCCGCCGGCCCTTTCGCTTCAGCCTGCCTTTTCTGCGCTCCTGAGCCGTGAAGCGCGGGGTTCGCGCTGCTTTCATTCGTAAAAATCGACGGGCTCGTGTTGTGCTCGGCCCATCGAGCGCATATGTGGATGCAACGGGGCGGCGATGTCCTACTGCATAATTCCTTAAATCGGGATCGATTTAAGGAATTATGCAGCAACTCAAAGTGCTACAGCGTCCTTAGCGCGTCTGAAAAGACGCGCGGCGCTGTAGTGTTCGCCTCGCCTGACAGGAGACGACGATGCTTGACCGGATAGCCGGTTTTTTCAGGCTGATCGGCCAGACGATCGGCCGTTGGGCCCGCCTGTTTTTTGCCTGGGCCTTCTGGCCCTTCCTCGCCGCGCATGGCTGGTATCAGCGCCGGAGTTGGTTGATCCGGTTGCCGATCATCGCGTTCGTCGCGCTCTTCGTCGTGCTCTACGGCTATTTCTTCTGGCAGACGCAGGTCTGGTCGAATTTCAACACCGCTTTCGTCGATCAGTACCGGCTTTCCGAACGCAAGGTTGCCGCCGGGCAGGAACTGCCGTCCGCCGAGGGCAGTGTGGCGGTCGCCGCCAAGACCTGCCAGCGCTCTGCCATCGTCGACGTCACAGCGGATCTTACCGATTTCAACGTCAATCAGAATGCATGGATCTCCTCCATGCTGCTCTACAAGATGGGCTTCTTCGGGATCGACTGGGATCACACGCCCTTCCTCGACAACAAGGCGTCGTTCCAGCGCGGCATCAACCAGGCAGTCCGGCGAACCTCGGCGGAACTCGTCGATACGCTCGGGCGCGTGCGTGGGACGTCGGGCATCAACAATGATCTGCAGAGCGCGCGCGGCAATCTGCAGTTCGACGAACATAGCTGGTATTTCGGGTTCAATCCTTTCGGGCCAAAGACTCCGACGCCCTCTTATTACCGCTCGGCAATCGGCAGCCTGCGCAAATTCAACACCGATCTTTCCGCCTGCAACGTCATTTTCGACGGTCGCGCCGACAATCTCATGCAGTTCATCGACCGTGTCGCCAACGATCTCGGCGGCACCTCAGATATGCTAGCCGAGCGCTCGGAGAACCATAATCGCGGCTGGTTCGATACGCGCGCCGACGACCGGTTCTGGTTCGCCTACGGTCAGCTCTACGCCTATTACGCCATTCTTGCCGCCGCACAGTCGGATTTCTCGCAGGTGGTGCAGGAGCGCAATCTCGGCGCAGTCTGGGGCGGCACGATGCGGCAGTTCCAGGCGGCGCTGCGCGTCCAGCCGGCGATCATCTCGAACGGGCGCGAGGATGGGTGGATCATGCCGAGCCATCTCGCCACCATGGGCTTCTACATCTTGAGGGTGCGCTCGAACCTGGTGGAAATCCGTTCGGTGCTCGATCGTTAGGCGGCCGGAAACTGAAAGGCGATAGGCACCGAGCATCCGAACGAATCCGCATCGGTGACGCCGATATGGGCGGACGACGTGCTGACTCTCGTTTGATCCTCAGTTGATCAGCTTCAATCGAATTGCTTTTGCTACCAATTGGGTGCGGTTGACGCAATCAAGTTTCTTGATCGCATTCGTCATGTAGGCATTCACCGTATGGTCCGACAGCGCCAGGATCTGGCCGATTTCGATTGAGGTCTTGCCCTGTGCGGTCCAGCGCACGACTTCGAGTTCACGCGCCGACAGCGCATTATGGGCGCTTTCCTCGTTGCGTCTGACGGTGTTATATGCGTCGAGGGCGTGGAGGATGATGATCGCCAGCTCGTTGACCTCGCTCTGGCCGAGTGCGGCGCGTTCGCCGCAAAACCAGAAGACCAGGCGGCGGCCGTCGACTGCAATGGTCGGCATGGCAACGCCCGCCGGTATCGCATGGTGCAGCATCAGGGCGCGCAGTTCGGCGGGAAAGGCCTGACCATTGACGGCATCGTTGAGGTGCCAGGCCAGCGGCACGGCCGATTCCCTCAGCCGCAAGCCGAAAGGGCAACCACGCATCATATTGGCGCGGTCGAAATCGCGGACATAGGCGGCGGGAAGCGAACTCTCGATCAACAGCGGCTTCAGCAGGAGGTCTTCCGGGGAGGGGGCGTGCATCAGCGTCGCATGAGACAATCCGAAGGCCGTAGCTACCCTGCCGAGCGCCTGGGCAAAAAGGCCACGCGTTCCTGCTACCGTAAGCTCCGCCGAAAGCAACGACTGTCTTTCAGAGATGGTCATGTAAGACATTTGTACGCCTCCGGCAGCCGCAATGTTAACGCTATCAAATACAAAAATGCCGGCGGATGCTAGTCCTTATCGCGCTTGCGCAGGCCGATTAACTCAAATTGTGAAGAAATAGTCACAATCCCGCGCGCGTCGGTTGAGCTGCCGCTTGTGCTAGTAGCGCTGTGGTATTTTTGACTTCTACTGATGCGGGACAGCTGTAGATATCTGCGACGCCGGACAGGTAGAGAATCATGCCGAAAGGCCTGGGCGGCGAGGGGCGCCGAAATCCGCCTTGCTGCCGATCAATGCAGTTGCTAAGTCTATTACCATGTATAGCCGGGACGGTTTAATCGTGCGCTTTGCGAATAGCTTTTGTCTGAAATATCTGTCTTTCCTGCCGTTACTTGCTTTTCTTCTTGTGATCTTGCCGGCTGCGGCCGCAACGTCGCAGGCCGCCGAGCAACAGAAGCAGGCTGTGCAGCCGCCCATGCGCTTCGTCATTGTGCGCAGTCTTCTTTGCCAGGAAAACTGTCCGGAATGGATATCGGCGGAGGGACAAATAACCTCCGATACGCCGGCTCGACTGAAGAAGATTCTCAAGGCGGCGAGCGGACGAAAACTGCCGGTCGTCTTCCGTTCGGAGGGCGGCGATGTCGATGCAGCCTATGCAATGGGCCGAATGATCCGCAAGGCCGGATTGGAAACGGCGGTCGGCGGCACGCGGCTGAAAGGTTGCCCAACTGCTGATCCGCGCTGCGACGCTGCTATCGCAAAGGACGGCAGCTCGATCGGTTACACCTATTCGGCCGGTGCATACTGCTTTTCCGCCTGTCCGCTGGCCTTTGCCGGTGGCACCTCGCGCGTCTCATCGCAATGGGCTTTGATCGGCGTTCACCAGATTACGACGATCTATAACAGGATGCGCATTTCCTACCGCATCGAATACAAGATCGTGAACGGCAAGAAGAAGGAAATCTCTCGCAAAGAGGTAGGACGCAAGGTGGCGGGGCAGACCAGTTCCACCAAGCTCGGAAAGAAGAGCAGCGCTGCCTTGACGGCCTATTTGAAGGAAATGGGCGTTGACGACGACGTGATTGATCAAATGATGAGCGCCACACCCGACAGCATCAAGATCGTACCGCCTGCGGAAGCACTGCGCATGAGGCTGATGACGGACATGCTGGCTTACAACGAATGGCCCGGCATGCCGCTTTGCGCGCCGGATGCACCGGCCGAGGCTGTCTGCCATGGCCATCCGCCAGCCCAGGCGCCCGCTGCGGCCCCCTCGGGCGGCTAACCCTTGTCCTTCAGGTCATTCTTCGACGTCACGCTCATCAGCTTCTCGAGGAAACCGAGCATGACGGCGGAGGCGACGAAGGCGAGGTGGGGTCAGCCACATGATCTTGCCGTCGGCATATTTGTCGGCGTTGAGGAAGACCTGCAGCAGGTGGATCGAGGAGATGGCGACGATCGAGGAGGCGACCTTGATCTTCAGGCTGCCGGAATCGAGCTTGCCGAGAAAGGAGACCTCGTTGTCGGCCTCGCCTGCTTCATCGAAGCGGCTTACGAAATTCTCGTAGCCCGAGATCATCACCATGACGATCAGGCTGGCGACGAGGGCTGCATCGATCAGTCCGAGCATGGCAAGAATCATCTCGGCCTCGTCGAGGTCGAAGACGCCGGAGGCGATCTTCAGGAACTTATAGCCGAAGGAAACGGCATAGACGGCGAGAGCCAGCACCAAACCGATATAGAAGACGACGAGGAGCCAACGGCTCGACAGGATGACGCGCTCGATGATGAGTTCCAGTGACTTCATATTTTCACCCTGTGAACGGCAATCGTTATGCGCGAGATAAACACCGAGCGTGGCAGCCGCAAGGCGCGGCGCTATTCACACCCTGCCGATATTTCGCTATCCCGATGAAGAGGAAATGTCGGCTCCGCTGCCGCGGAGCTCGGGAGGGGAGCATCCATGCCGTCAATCAAATCCGATATCGAAATCGCGCGTGCGGCGGCCAAGAAGCCGATCTTCGAGATCGGGGCGAAACTCGGCATACCGGTCGAGCAACTCGCGCCTTACGGTCACGACAAGGCCAAGGTCAGCGCCGAGTTCATCGCGGCGCAGGCGGGCAAGAAAGATGGCAAGCTGATCCTCGTCACGGCGATCAACCCGACGCCGGCAGGCGAGGGTAAGACGACCACGACCGTCGGGCTCGGCGACGGGCTGAACCGGATCGGCAAGAAGGCCATCATCTGCATACGCGAGGCTTCGCTCGGTCCCTGCTTCGGCGTCAAGGGCGGAGCGGCCGGCGGCGGTTATGCGCAGGTCGTGCCGATGGAGGACATCAATCTGCATTTCACCGGCGATTTCCATGCGATCACCTCGGCGCACAATCTGCTGGCGGCGATGATCGACAACCACATCTATTGGGGTAACGAAGAGAATATCGACATCCGCCGCATCGCCTGGCGGCGAGTCATGGACATGAACGACAGGGCGCTCAGGAGCATGGTCTCCTCGCTCGGCGGCGTCGCCAACGGCTTCCCGCGCCAAGGCGGGTTCGACATCACCGTCGCCTCCGAGGTGATGGCGATCCTCTGTCTCGCCACCGACCTGAAAGATCTGGAGCGGCGGCTCGGCGATATCATCATCGGCTATCGCTTCGACAGGACGCCGGTGCATGCGCGCGACCTAAAGGCCGACGGCGCAATGGCGGTGCTGCTCAAGGATGCGATGCAGCCGAACCTGGTGCAGACGCTGGAGAACAATCCCGCCTTCGTGCATGGTGGCCCTTTCGCCAATATTGCCCATGGCTGCAATTCGGTGACGGCGACGATGACGGCGCTGAAGCTTGCCGACTACGTCGTGACGGAAGCAGGTTTCGGGGCGGATCTCGGCGCCGAGAAATTCTTCGACATCAAATGCCGCAAGGCCGGGCTGAAGCCGGATGCGGCGGTCATCGTCGCCACCGTCAGGGCGCTGAAGATGAATGGCGGGGTGAAAAAAGAGGAGCTCGCCACGGAAGATGTCGCGGCGCTGAAGAAGGGCTGCGCCAATCTCGGCCGGCACGTCGCCAATGTGCGCCGTTTCGGCGTTCCCGTGGTCGTCGCGATCAACCATTTCGTCTCCGATACCGACGCAGAGATTGCGGCGGTGAAGGAATTTGTCTCCCGGCTCGGCGCCGAGGCGATACTCTGCCAGCACTGGGCGAAAGGTTCGGCTGGCATCGAGGAACTGGCACACAAGGTGGTGGAACTGGCCGAATCGGGCCAGGCGAAATTCCAGCCGCTCTATGGTGACGATATTTCGCTGTTCGAGAAGATCGAGATCATTGCCTCGAAGATCTATCATGCCGGCGAAGTGACGGCAGACAAGGCGGTGCGCGATCAGCTGCAGAGCTGGGAGGAGCAGGGCTACGGCAAGCTGCCGGTGTGTATGGCGAAGACGCAATATTCCTTCTCCACCGATCCAAACCTGCGCGGCGCGCCGGAAGGGCATATCGTCTCGGTGCGGGAGGTGCGGCTTTCGGCCGGCGCCGGCTTCGTCGTCGCCATTACCGGCGAGATCATGACGATGCCCGGCCTGCCGAAATCACCATCGGCGGAGCGGATTTTCCTGAACGACCAGGGCTATATAGAGGGGTTGTTCTGATCCGTGGAGGGCTCGTTCGGAGCTTGGCCCAATATGTGAAATAGCGTTCAGAAGCTCTTCGGCCATCGCTGAGATGTGTGCAGGATTGTCAGAATTTCGATTTCGTTTTTTGTCGCCCGATAAGCGACAATATAGGGGATATCGCTTAGCACCATCTCCCGTGTGCCCGCAACGCGGCCAGCTTTTCCCATCAATGGATGATCCGGCAGGCTTTCCACGATGGATCGGATACGGATGATCACCCTGCTCGCTGCGCCGGGATCGTGACGGGCGATGTACGCGCCGATATGATCAAGCCGGGCGAGCGCCCTGTGGGTCCATTTGATGCGCAGGCTCATTTTTTGGAAGGGTTGCTAGCATATTTGGACAGAACGGCGGCGACCTCCTCATCGGAGGCGAAGTCACCTTGATCGGCTTCGCGAACTGCGGCTTCGATTTCCGCAAGCTGCCACTCCTCGCGCTCGATGAATTCCTCGATCGCCATGGCCGCCACCTGGGCCGGCGAAAGCTTTCGCTTCTCGGCAAGGCGATCCAGACGGGAAACCGTTGAATCGTTTATCTGGAAGCTCAACAAGGTCATGATAGGCACTCCGCCGGTTCTTCATGCTGAAGTTTAGTGACTGGACGACCTGATTCAAGCGGAATCGCAGACGCTTGAATGATCAATGGCAGTAGCGATAGCCGCCCTTCCTTGCCATCACATCGAGATGGAAATGGGTCTCGTGAGCGGCGTCGCTTTCGGGGTCCAGCACGGTGGTGAAATAGATGCAGCCGGCGGCGCTGACGGTGCGCTGGAAGGCGCCGGTCAGCGTCGGGTCCTCCCGGCGGGAGCGGACGGCGACGTCTTCGCCTTTCTCGAAATGGAAGCTTGCAATATCGATGGCATTGCCGCGGGCATGCTCGGAGATCTTGCCGGTTTCAGCGCCGTTGCGCAGGCGGCACATATAGGACGTTGCCTGGTTGACGGTCGTGAGGCGCCCCTGTTCCGGCAGGGCGGCGGAGGCGGCCGGGATGACGCTATCTTTCAGCCAGCGGGCGAGAGCGAGTGCCGCCGGGCAGCGGATCGTCGCCTCCGGCTTGAGCGCAATGCCGGGCAGGACTTCGGAGACGATGATCGGTTTGTCGATGCCACAGCCGTTGCCGTTGTCGATGCGCGGCGTGTCCTTGAAGACGACGCCCAAGGCTCGGAGTTCGGCCGTGCATACTGCGTGTTCGGTGTCGCTTTCGGGTTCGATCGTCAGATGCTGCTCTTCGAGCGTCTGCTCGGCAGGCGGCTTGTTCTCCTCCGCCGGCGTCTGCGGGCTTTTAAGCCCGCCCGGCGGCAGCGGCGGGCCTTGCATCGGTTCTGCCGGCTCCGGCTTTGCCGGTTCCGACTTTCCTGGTTCGGTTTGGGGCGCCGATGGCTGGTCAGCCGCCGGTGTCTCCGGCTCCTTCACATCGGGCTTCGGCTGCGGCGCGGGCACATCCGCCGGCGCGGGTGGTTCAGTGTTGTCGGGAAGCGGAGTAGGACTGGTTGCAGCCCCGGTGTCGGGTCGAGGTTGGGGTAAGGGACCATGCGGGGGCAGGCGGGCGCCAGCAAGAAAGGCGGTAGCGGCGAGAAGGATCGCCAGTATCGAAAGTTTTCTCAACGCATCCGATTCCCTGGTGTCGATAGTGGAAGGGATAACGCATTATGGCGGGTTTCGTTGCAATTGCGCAACGTCCTGGAAGATCATTAAAACTTGAAAATGATCTTCAACATAAACTGGTCTATTATGTTGACAATGTTTCTCATGTTTTTTATGCGGCAAAAAGAAGGCGGATTTCTCCTCCGTCTTATCCGCAATAGCCCAGCCAGCCCATCGAGCGTTCGACGCGCCACGACCAGCCAGCCCGGTAATCATTTTTAGAGGGTAGGTTATGATCGTCCGGCATTGGCGCTCGGTTCTATTGGTCTGCACGGCAGTTGCAGCTGTTCTTCCTGTTTCGCAGTCTTTCGCGCAAAGCGCTCCGGTCACGACGCCGGAAGCCACGTCGGATGACAGCACCGTGCTGCAGAAGATCGTCGTCAAGGGCAAACGCGTGGCGCCGGGCAGGGTTGCCGATACGCCGCTCGCGACCGAGGTCACTGCCAAGCAGCTGGAAGAGAAGCAGGTCACCAATTTCGACGATATCGGCCGCAGCGTCGATGCGGGCGTGAACTATTCGCGCGCTGATGCGGGCTTCAACCTGCGCGGACTTTCCGGTGCTCGCATCCTGACCACGGTCGACGGTATTCCAATCCCTTATATTTCGAACAGCTCGCGTCAGGGTGCTTTTGCGCCTGCTAACGCCAATGGCGGCGGCGACACTTTCGATTTCGATTCGCTTTCTTCGCTCGATATCGTGCGCGGCGCGGATTCGAGCAAGGGCGGTTCGGGCATGCTCGGCGGCGCCATAGTGCTCAATACGCTGGAACCGGAGGATCTGATCCCTGAGGGCCGCGACTGGGGTGCGATCGTCAAGTCGACCTATGATAGCGAAGACAGGAGTTTTTCCGGCTCGGCTGCCGCTGCCAAGAAGATCGGCGGCACCTCGATCCTGTTTCAGGGCGGCTACCGCAAGGGCCATGAGCGGGCGAACATGGGCAACAATGACGTTTACGGTGCTCTTCGCACCGAGGCGAATCCTGCCGATTTCGATCAGAACAATCTGCTCTTCAAGCTGCGTCAGGAGCTGGAAGGCGGTCATCGCATCGGCTTGACGGCGGAACGCTTCCGCCGCGACCTGGAAACCGACCTGCGCCACCTTCAGGGAGGAACCAGCCCTCGCAATTTCATGATCGACAATTACGACGGTCGCGAACAGCGTGACCGCGATCGCGTATCGCTCGACTACGATTATGAAGCGCAGTCTTCCGACGCGTTCTTCAGCAGTGCGCGCGCCACGCTTTATTGGCAGGATTTGAAGAAGGAGGCGGGCAGCGGGGGCCGTACGACCGCCAATGTTGCCTATGGCCGCAACAACGAGGTCGAAAACGAAACCTGGGGCTTCAGCGGCACGGCGACGAAGGATTTCGAATATTCCGGCCTCAGCCACTCCGTTCGTGTTGGCCTCGATGTCGGCGTCTCCAGCTGGAGCCAATATAGCTGGGCTCTGTGCCCCACGTCGACGACTTGCCCGTCGCTGAACAATCAGGCGGAAGTGCCCAATGTGGACAGCCGGAACCTTGGGCTAGTTGTCGAAGACCAGATCGAAATCGGCAATACCGGCTTTGCGCTGACACCCGGCTTCCGCTTCGACTGGTTCAACTACGATCCCTCGACCGGCGGCGGCTTTTCCAACAATACCGGCCTTACTCGTTTCGGCGATCTTCGCGACCGAACGGAAGCCGCCCTGTCGCCGAAGATCCTTGCGACATATGACCTGACGCCTGATGTAAAGCTCTACATGCAATTGGCGGTCGGCTTCCGTGCGCCCACCGTCGACGAACTCTACAGCCGCTTCTACAACCCCACTGGCCGGTACGCCCAGCTCGGAAACCCTGATCTGGAGCCGGAGATCGGCCGCGGCATCGAAGTCGGCGCCAATTTTGACACGGGCGATGTTACCGGAAGGGTCGCGCTTTTCCACACACGCTACCAGAATTTTATCGAGACGGTGACGAGCGTCGACGCGACCGGCTTCACGGAGTTCAATTACACGAACGTGGCAGCGGCGACGATCTCGGGTATCGAAGCCAGCGCCGTCAAGACGTTCAACAACGGCATCAATCTGCATGCGTCGCTTGCCTATGCCTATGGCAGGAACGAGGAGACCACGCAGCGCCTGCGCTCGGTGGCGCCGTTCAAGGCGATCGTCGGCGGCGGCTGGAGCAATGAGACCTTCGGCTTCGACCTTTCCTCGACGCTTTCGGCCGGCATGCTGACCGACCACCTCAATACACCCGTCAGCAACACCGCCGACTCGACCTTCGATGCGCCCGGCTATGCGATTGTGGATCTGACCGGCTGGTGGACGCCGGAACAGCTGCCGGGCCTGCGCGTTCAAGCGGGTGTCTACAACATCTTCGACCAGGAGCACTATAACGCGCTCGCCGTGCGCGACGTCAATCTCAGCTCGGCGACGGCGTCGCAGCCGCGGGAGTGGTATTCCGAGCCGGGCCGCACATTCAAGGTCTCGCTCACCAAGACCTTTTGAGCCAGTTATGTCCTTCAAGGCTGGGGGAGGGGCGGCTTTCGGGCCGCCCTTTTCATTCGTGCGATCGCCTCTTGCGCGGCGGCTGATCTCAGGCTAACAATTTTCCATGATCAAGTCTTTGAACATTGCTGTTTGGTGGTGGGCTCGCTGAGGCGGCCTCGACCAATCGTGTCCAAAGACGACGACGAGTGAGCCGCCCGAAACTTCGAGGCGGCGTTTTTGTTTTATCGCCGCCTGTCGTCCGGGCCCGATAACGGAGTGGAACTATGGTAACGATCCTGCGGGATGATGGTGCGGAAATCTACGAGACCAAGGGCGGGATAACAGTCACGCGGCAGCGGCGGGCGATCCCCTACAGTGACGCGGTCTCTTCCTATGTCGACAAGCTCGATGAGCGTCGCGGCGCGGTGTTTTCGTCGAACTACGAATATCCGGGCCGCTATACGCGCTGGGATACCGCCGTCGTCGATCCGCCGCTCGGCATCTCTTCCTTCGGGCGTGACGTCTGGATCGAAGCCTACAACGAACGCGGCGAGGTGCTTCTTGGCTTCGTGACCGAGCGGCTGAAGGCGGTACCCGACCTCGTGCTCGGCGCTTCCTCCGCCCGCCGCCTCGACCTTTCCGTCAAGACGCCGGACCGGGTGTTTACCGAGGAGGAGCGCTCGAAGATGCCGACGGTCTTCACGGTGCTGCGTGCCGTCACCGACCTCTTCTATTCGCAGGCGGATGCGAGCCTCGGGCTCTACGGCGCCTTCGGCTACGACATCGCCTTCCAGTTCGACGCGATCGATCTGAAGCTGACGCGGCCCTCCGACCAGCGCGACATGGTGCTCTACCTGCCGGACGAGATCCTGGTCGTCGATAACTATGCCGCGAAAGCCTGGATCGACCGCTATGATTTCGAGAAAGGCGGCGTGACAACCGAGGGCAAGGCCGAGCAGATCGCGCCGGAGCCTTTCCAGCATACGGTTGCCATTCCGCCGAAGAGCGACCATCGGCCCGGCGAATATGCCGAACTCGTCACCAAGGCCAAGGAGAGTTTCCGCAAGGGCGATCTGTTCGAGGTCGTGCCGGGGCAAAAGTTCATGGAGCGCTGCGAAAGCAAGCCTTCCGACATTTCGAAGCGGCTGAAGGCGATCAATCCGTCGCCCTATTCCTTCTTCATCAATCTCGGCAATCAGGAATATCTGGTCGGTGCCTCGCCCGAGATGTTCGTGCGCGTCTCCGGCCGCCGCATCGAGACCTGCCCGATCTCTGGCACGATCAAGCGCGGCGACGATCCGATCGCCGACAGCGAGCAGATCCTGAAGCTTTTGAATTCGAAGAAGGACGAGTCCGAGCTGACCATGTGCTCGGACGTCGACCGCAACGACAAGAGCCGTGTGTGCGAACCGGGTTCCGTCAAGGTGATCGGCCGCCGGCAGATCGAGATGTATTCGCGCCTCATCCATACGGTCGACCATATCGAGGGGCGGCTACGCGACGACATGGACGCCTTTGACGGTTTCCTGAGCCACGCCTGGGCGGTGACCGTCACCGGCGCGCCAAAGCTCTGGGCGATGCGCTTCATCGAGAGCCATGAAAAGAGCCCACGTGCATGGTATGGCGGAGCGATCGGCATGGTCGGCTTCAATGGCGACATGAACACCGGCCTGACGCTGCGCACCGTGCGCATCAAGGACGGCATCGCCGAGGTGCGCGCCGGCGCGACGCTGCTCAACGATTCCATTCCCGAGGAAGAGGAAGCCGAAACCGAATTGAAGGCCTCTGCCATGCTTTCCGCCATCCGAGACGCCAAGACCGGCAATTCCGGCAAGATCCAGCGCGACGTCGCAAGCGTCGGCAAGGGCGTCAGCATCCTGCTCATCGACCATGAGGACAGCTTCGTCCACACGCTCGCCAATTATTTCCGCCAGACCGGGGCAACGGTTTCGACCGTGCGCACGCCGGTGCCGGAGGAGATTTTCGACCGGTTGAACCCGGATCTGGTCGTGCTGTCGCCCGGGCCCGGTACGCCGAAGGATTTCGACTGCAAAGCGACGATCAAGAAGGCGCGGGCGCGCAACCTGCCGATCTTCGGCGTCTGCCTCGGTTTGCAGGCGCTCGCCGAAGCCTATGGCGGGGAACTGCGTCATCTGGCGCTGCCGATGCACGGCAAGCCCTCGCGAATCCGCGTGCTGGAGCCGGGCATCGTCTTCTCCGGCCTTGCCAGGGAGGTGACGGTCGGCCGCTATCACTCGATCTTCGCCGATCCCTCGACGCTGCCGGCCGAGTTCATCATCACGGCAGAGAGCGAGGACGGCACGATCATGGGCATCGAGCATGCCAAGGAGCCAATCGCCGCGGTGCAGTTCCATCCGGAGTCGATCATGACGCTCGGCGGCGATGCCGGCATGCGGATGATCGAGAATGTCGTGGCGCATCTGGCGCGCAAGGTGAAGACCAAGGCTGCCTGACGGCCATTCTGTCCGCCCTTCCTGCCAGCGGGAAGGGCGGTTGACTTTATCGGGCAAATCAGAACATTTCCGGAACGATCAACCGGGAATTATCGCTGTGGCCAATGCCGAGAAGTTTATCGTGCTCCCTTACCGCAAGAACCGCGGCAATCTCGTGCCCGGCGAAATGCGCCAGGCATCGAATGCCGTCAGCGCGGAAAAGATCGCCTCGGCGATGGCCGAGCGTTTCGTCGGCGTCGCGGCCTATGCCGTGATCGTGGATGAGGAGACCGGCGACATTACCTCGCCGCGATTGCTTGCACGCCATGGCGAAATTGCCGACCTCAACGCCGCCTGAGGCGTGATTTTCTGATGGAAACCTCGCTCTACCTGCCGGTCAAAGCCTTCCTGGAGGCGGCCGGTTACGTGGTCAAGGGTGAGGTCGGCGGATGCGATCTCGTGGGTTTAAGCGACAGCGAGCCGCCGGTCGTGGTCGTGTGCGAACTCAAGCTCTCCTTCAATCTCGAACTGCTGCTTCAGGTGGTCGACCGGGCGTCGATGAGCGACGAAGTCTGGATCGCGGCCCGCGTCTCCGCCAAAGGCCGAGGGCGGGAGACCGACCGGCGCTACCGCGACCTCTGCCGGCGCCTCGGCATCGGCATGCTCGGCGTCTCCGATGGCGGTGAGGTCAGCATCATCGTCAGTTCGGTCTCGCCGATGCCACGCACCAATCCGAAGCGGCGCTCGCGCCTTGTCAGGGAGCACCAACGCCGCCGTGGCGATCCGGCCGTCGGCGGCGGTTCGCGCGCACCGATCATGACCGCCTATCGCCAGCAAGCGTTGCTCTGCGCCTCGGCTCTCGAGCAGGGGCTCCAGCGGCCGCGGGAGATGAAGGCGCTTGCGGCCAATGCCGGCTCAATCCTGCGCGACAACGTCTACGGATGGTTCGAGCGCATCGAAAAGGGCATCTACACCCTGACGCCGGCAGGCCAGGCCGCCCTCTTGCGCTGGCCGCAGCCTGTCGCCGATCCCGCTTCTGATCCCGTATAGTTTGCTGTAGCTGCGTTCTAGGCCGGGCGGTAACAGCTGTGAAGGATGCGTCATTCTCTTTGACAAATCCTTCATCATCGCCCATATCACCCTCAACTGGGCCGCCTGCGCGACATCGCGTGGGCGGTTTTGCGTTTCAATGGCTTAGACCCTGCAATTCATTCGCAACCGCAGGAGGACGTTATGAGCGACGACGGCAATCTTACGGTTCGGAAGCTGGCGATGTGGGGGATCCCGCTGTCGCTCGGCGTCATGGGGCTGAAGATGGCGGCCTGGTGGGTGACGGGCTCGGTGGCGCTGCTGTCGGACGGGCTCGAATCGACGGTCAACGTCGTCGCGGCCTTCCTCGCCTTCTTCGTCATCCGCTATGCGCAGAAGCCGGCCGATCACGACCATCCCTTCGGCCATCACAAGGCCGAGTATCTGTCTGCCGTCACGGAGGGCGTGCTGATCGTCGTCGCCGCCCTGCTGATCGTCAACGAGGCGATTGGCTATCTCTCCGAGCCGCGCATGCTCGACGCGCCGGTGCTCGGTCTGGCGATCAATCTGGCAGCCGGCCTTATCAACGCTGTCTGGGCGCGGCTGCTGATCCGGGCGGGCCGCAAACATCGCTCGGCGGCACTCGCCGCGGACGGGCAGCATATCATGTCCGATGTGGTCACTTCCGTCGGCGTGCTCGTCGGCCTGCTGCTGGCGCTGGCGACCGGCTATGCGATCTTCGACCCGGTGCTTGCCATCCTTGTTGCCGTCAACATTCTCTATCAGGGCTGGAAGGTGATCTCGCAATCGATCGGCGGGCTTATGGACCAGGCGGTCGAGCCGCAGGAGGAGGAGGCGATCAAGCAGGCGATCGCCACCCATGCGGCGGGCTCGATCGGCGTGCATGATCTGAAAACCAGGCGGGCGGGTACCGTTACTTTTATCGATTTTCACATGGTGGTGCCCGAGGGAATGTCCGTGCGGCAGGCGCATGATATATGCGACCGCCTTGAGGATGCCATTAGGAGAGTGCATGAGGGCGCCAAAATAGCCATTCATGTGGAGCCGGAGGGCGAAAAGGCCCATGGCATCCGCGTCAAAGTCGTCAAGGAGGCATGATGCCGAATACAGATGTTTCCAGCCTGTCGATGCTGGGCCAGCAGACCGAAACCGCGAAATCGCCGGAAGAGGCAGTGCTTGAAAAAGTACCGTCCAACCATGCAGGCACCGACTACGTGGTGCGCTTCACGGCGCCTGAGTTCACCTCGCTCTGCCCGATGACCGGTCAGCCGGATTTCGCCCATATCGTCATCGATTATATCCCGGGCGAATGGCTGGTGGAATCGAAGTCGCTGAAGCTGTTCCTGCATTCCTTCCGCAACCACGGCGCCTTCCACGAGGACTGCTCGATCTATATCGCCAAGCGCATCGTCGAGCTGCTCGATCCCAAGTGGCTGAGGATCGGTGCCTACTGGTATCCGCGCGGCGGCATCCCGATCGACGTCTTCTGGCAGACGGGCCAGCCGCCGGAAGGCGTGTGGCTACCGGAGCAGGGTGTTGCCACCTATCGTGGCCGTGGGTGAGCTGCGGTCGGGCAAAGCCCGAGCAATCGATCCAGTGAATCGATTGCAGCGACGAACGCCCTGAGCCCAAGCGAAGGGCCGGGCGAGGGTGCGGCAGCCGCTGTCCTTGTCTGACCGCTGGCCGTTAACGCTTCAGCGCTCGTTCTCAAACATCGGTGACATCATCCCCGGACGAGTCATCGCTGTAGTCGTCGCCATTGTCGTAATCCGCCTGCTGCAGATTGTCGTCGTCGTTGTTATTGCCGGCATTGTCGGATGCCTGGCTGGTGTCGTCATTGCCGAAATAATTGTTGATGACGGTTTCCTCAGTGGGCGCGCTGGCGTTGCCGAAAGGATTGGCGCCGAAGGGCGAGCCCCAGCCGAGCGAGGACATGTGGTTGCCGAAGATGCCGCTCAGCGAGTTGGCGAGCAGCATGCCGCCGGCAACGCCCGCTGCCGTGCCGAGCGCGCCGCGCAGGAAGCTGCCGCCGGCCGACGGCGCATAGGCCTGCTGGCTCCAGGGGCCGGTCGGCTGCTGCTGGCGAGCGCTGCTGTCATAACCGCGGGGTTCGTCATAGCCGCGGGAGGGCTGGCCCCAGGGACCGGGATTGGCAGGACTGGACGGAACCGGGGCGGGCTGCTGCGTCTGGGTGTTGCCGAAGATCGAGCTCAGGAAACCGCCGCCCTGTTCGGCCTGGCGGTGTTCACTGCTGGCGGCTTCCAGCTGGCGGACGTGTTCCTCGAGTTCCTTGATATGGTTGGCGGCCGCCTCCAGCCCTTTTTCCTGAACGATCACGGCCTGAGCCAGATAATAGGTGGCGGAGGGCTGTTGCCGCGTCGCCTGGTCGATCAGGGCCTCGGCCTCGCTGTCGCGCGGCGTGGCCGCAGCGGTGCGCACGCGGTCGAACAGGGCGGTCAGCAGTTGACGTTCTTCGGGTGACATGTCTTGTCTCCTGTTATTTCGTACGGCTCTGCCGCGTGAGGGGTGAGGTAGGAAGCGATTCAGGCTTTTCAAAGCCTTCCACCGTTACATTTCAGTAAGGCTTGCGGAACGGCGCGCGGCTTCTTAAGGATATCTCCACCGCTTCGGTGCCTTGTGTTTTTCCCGCATTGTTTTAGGCATTGAGTCGCACTATGTGCGAGGAACCCGAATTCATCTCCGAGAGGTTCGAATGAACGACGAAGAACAGGACGACAAGACGAAGGAACTGCCGCTCGGCAAGGAAACGGAGGCGAATCTTTTCAAGTCGCGTTCGATCTTCATCTATGGACCGATCAATCAGGAACTGGCGCAGAAAGTCTGCTCGCAGCTCGTGGCGCTTGCCGCAGCCAGCGACGACGACATCCGCATCTATGTCAATTCGCCCGGCGGCCATGTCGAATCCGGCGATTCCATCCATGACATGGTCAAGTTCATCAAGCCGAAGGTATGGATGATCGGCACGGGCTGGGTCGCCTCCGCCGGCGCGCTAATCTATGTCGCCGCTCCGAAGGAGCAGCGCCTCTGCCTGCCGAACACGCGCTTCCTGCTGCACCAACCGTCGGGCGGGACGCGCGGCATGGCGTCCGACATCGAGATCCAGGCACGCGAGATCATCAAGATGAACGAGCGTCTGAACAAGATCATGGCTGAAGCCACCGGCCAGCCGCTCGACAAGATCGCCAAGGATACCGACCGCGACTATTGGCTGTCGGCCGAAGAGGCGAAGGACTATGGCCTCGTTTCGCGGATCGTGACGTCGCAGGCCGATATCTAAGTTTTCCGAGTCGAAGCTATTGAGAGCCGCCCTTGCCTGTGATCGCAGGCGAGGGCGGTTTGTTTTTCGGGCAAGGCAAGACTGGTGGCCCTCGAAGACTAGCGGCTGGACGGAAAGGCCCGAATCCGGACTTGCGCGTGGCGCAACCATCATGCTCCATGCGCCATTCCCGCAGCTCGCGAGTCCGGCATGCTCAAAGATTTTTCTGTCCAGGCCCTTTTCATGGGCCTGCTCACCGCTTTTGTCGGTTCCGCCAGCTCCTTCGCCGTCGTGCTGCATGGGTTGCAGGCCGTCGGCGCGACAGAGGTTCAGGCGGCCTCGGGACTGATGGCACTGTCGATCTCCATGGGCGTCTGTGCGATCGTGCTGAGCGCCGCGACGCGTTTGCCGATCAGCATCGCCTGGTCAACGCCGGGTGCGGCGTTGCTGGCAAGTACCGGGTCGGTTGAGGGCGGCTTCAATGCCGCGGTCGGAGCATTCCTGATCTGCGCCGTGCTGATCGTCATCGCCGGGCTGTTCAAGCCGCTTGGCCGGGCAGTCGCCGCCATTCCGGCGCCGCTTGCCAACGCGATGCTATCAGGCGTGTTGATCGGCCTCTGCTTTGCGCCGGTGAAGGCAATCGGCTTCAATCCGCTGTTCGGCCTGCCGATCGTTCTCGCCTGGATCGTCGTCGGCGCCTTCAAGCGGCTCTGGGCAGTGCCGGCGGCACTCGCAGCATTCGTGCTGGTGCTAGCCTTCGGTGTCGATATTCCCGACGGTCCATTCAGTTCGCTGCAACAGTCATTGGTTCCGGCTGGGGAATTCGTCCGGCCGGTGTTCAGCCTCGCCGCTTTCATCTCGATCGCGCTGCCGCTCTTCATCGTCACAATGGCCTCGCAGAATATTCCCGGCATCGCGGTACTGAAGGTCAATCATTACGATCCGAAGCCCGGTCCGCTCTTTGCCGTCACAGGCTTCTTCTCGTTGCTTTCGGCGCCGTTCGGCGGCCACGCGGTCAATCTGGCTGCGATCACAGCTGCCATGTGCGCCGGGCAGGACGCCCATGCGGATCCGAAGCGGCGCTATTGGGCGTCGCTGATCGCCGGCGTCGGTTACATCGTCCTCGGGCTGCTTGCCGGCGCGGTGACGGCCTTCGTTGCCTTGGCGCCTCCTGTTCTGATCGAGGCGGTGGCGGGGCTGGCGCTTGTCGGCGCCTTCTCGTCCTCGGCAATGTCGGCCTTCCAGGCGCCCGAATCGCGCGAGGCGGCGGCGATCACCTTTCTCGTCACGGCATCCGGCGTCTCCTTCGGCGGCATCTCAGGCGCCTTCTGGGGATTGATCGCCGGCGGGTTGATGCTCGCCCTGTCGCGGCTGGTGAAGATATCAAAAGATCGATCTCAGCAGGGGTAGAGGAAGCCGGCGAGTCGCGAGGGCTTGCCAGCTTTGCTGGCCGAGGTTATAAGCGCGGCCATGAAGAGCTCTGGCGCCAAGATTTCCGACACGATTGCACGCGGCCGAATCGCCCTGCGTGACGTCTCGCGCGCCCTGACCTCGCTTCTTCTCCTCGGCCTTACGCGCGGTTGCCGGGTCCTTTGAGGAGCGCCCGGCGGCCGAAAGCCCGCCCGGCCATCGCTCCTCGCGACTCACTTTCACAACTGACCTAACGACCGACGAAGGTCCGCATTTGTTTATCGCCAAGCCCGATGCGATCGGCTAAGAGGCGGGACAAATGCCGGGACGAGGAGACAAGACAATGGACAACACCACCAGCCGATCCTCCGCAGGTGCCAAGGGCATGCCCGATGCCGCGCTGAAATACCGGCCCTATCCGCAGGTAAGCATTCCCGACCGCACCTGGCCGACGAAAACAATCACCAAGGCGCCTGTCTGGTGCTCGGTCGACCTGCGCGACGGCAATCAGGCGCTCGTCGATCCGATGGGCCACGACCGCAAGGCGCGCATGTTCCATCTGCTGCTGGAGATGGGTTTCAAGGAAATCGAGATCGGTTTCCCCTCGGCTTCGCAGACCGATTTCGACTTCGCCCGCTGGTGCGTCGAGGAGGGCAATGTTCCCGCAGACGTTTCGTTGCAGGTGCTGGTGCAGTGCCGGCCTGAACTCATCACCCGCACCTTCGAAGCGCTGGAAGGGGCAAACCAGCCGATCGTGCATTTCTATAATTCGACCAGCGAGTTGCAGCGCCGCGTCGTTTTCGCCAAGGATGTCCAGGGCATCAAGCAGATCGCCGTCGACGCCGCCAAGATGATCACCGATATGGCCGCCAAGGCGGGCGGCGGCTACCGGTTCGAATATTCTCCCGAGAGCTTTACCGGCACTGAGCTCGAAGTGGCGCTGGAGATCTGCAACGCCGTCATCGAGGTGGTGAAGCCGACGCCCGACAACAAGCTCATCATAAACCTGCCGTCAACCGTCGAGATGGCGACGCCGAACGTCTATGCTGACCAGATCGAATGGATGTGCCGCAACCTCGACAACCGCGAGAACCTGATCGTCTCGCTGCATCCGCACAACGACCGCGGCACCGGCATTGCCGCTGCCGAGCTGGCGTTGCTCGCGGGCGCCGACCGCGTCGAAGGCACGCTGTTCGGCAATGGCGAGCGCACCGGCAATGTCGACGTGGTGACCATGGCGCTGAACATGTTCACGCAGGGCGTCGATCCCGGCATCGACTGCTCGCACATCGAGCACATCAAGGAGGTGTTCGAATATTCGAACCAGATGGCGATCTCCGAGCGCCACCCCTATGTCGGCGAGCTGGTCTATACGGCCTTCTCCGGTTCGCATCAGGATGCGATCAACAAGGGCATGAAGGCTGCACAGGTCGCCAACGATCCGGTCTGGGAAGTGCCTTACCTGCCGATCGATCCGCGCGATGTCGGTCGCTCCTACGAGGCGATCATCCGCATCAACTCGCAGTCCGGCAAGGGCGGCATCGCTTATATCCTGCAGCAGGATTATGGGCTCAACCTGCCGCGCAATCTGCAGGTCGAGTTCCGAGAGGACATCCAGCGCATCACCGACGTCGAGGGCAAGGAGCTTCCCTCAAGGCGCATCTACGAGCGCTTCATCGAGCGATACGTGACGCAGCCCGAAGCTCGTCTCAAGTTCGTCGACCATCACACCTATCCTGATACGGAGCGCAAGGGACAGCGGGTCGTCGCGGCTGAGATATCGGACAATGGCGAGATCAAGCGTATCGAAGGGCGCGGCAACGGCCCGATCGACGGCTTCATCAATGCATTGTCGCATTACCTCGGTATCGAAATGTCGGTCGAGGACTATTCCGAGCACTCGCTGCAGCACGGCTCGAACGCGGCGGCGATCTCTTACGTCGAGACCTCGTATCCAGGAGGCAAGCTCTTCGGTGCCGGCATCAATACCAACATCGTCGCGGCCTCGCTGGAGGCGATCGTCTCGGCCGCCAACCGGGTGCTCGAGGTGAAGGCCGGCAAGGCCTGATCAAATAGGCTTCAGGCCGCGATCGTCTCGGTACGGCGCGGCCTGAGGATGCAGTCGGCGATCCTGTCGGCTCATTCCGACACGACAACCGAAGTGTCAGAGGGGCGAAACGTCGCCACGAGTCTGCTTCTCCCCGGCGGGGAGAAGATGCCGGCAGGCAGATGAGGGGGGAGCGACGACAGGAGCGAATGCGCTGAGCGCAAGCGAAGGGCAATGACTGGTGTGCCGTGCGGCCCCCTCATCCGACCCTTCGGGCCACCTTCTCCCCGCTCGCTGGGGAGAAGAGGGGGCAAGCCTTATCGTCACACAAGATAATTCGACCTCGGAGGAGCCTGAAAGACGTGGCGAGGCTGATACTGATGGTCGATTTTGCCATGGTGTCACCTCATCTCCGCCAGCGGTAACCATTCGCCACAGAAGACAGCTCGCATCAGATCGCCGTGGCGATTTCCATGGCGAGCTGGCCGAGGGTCGCTTCGGCGGAGGGGCCAGCGAGCACGTAGGAGGTGCCGGCATTGTGCCAGGTCACGAGGCCGATCTCGTCCTTGATCGTTTCCTTGAAGTCGTCGGTCTCGGGCGGCTGCGCGTCCTTGCGGAAGCAGATGGAGATGATGTCGCCGTCGGTATTGGAGTAGACGAGCTGGCCGACAGGGCGGTTGTCGCCGAGAATGACGCGGGCGCCCTGGAAGGTCCATGCCTTGGCGCTGAGATCCGGCACACGGAAGGGCACGCCGATGGCCGTCGTCAGCCAGCTGGAGATTTCCTCTGCCTGCGAGGCGGGCACTTCGACGAGGTGACGGGGCTGGCGGATCAGCAGGCGTTGATAGGCGGTGACATCGCTGAGCCAGTCGCTGGTATTGGCCGGCGCTGAGGTTGAGGTCGTGGTTGCGATTTCGTCTGCGTCCGGGGCGGTGCCTGCAAAGTAGCCGATGCCGCAGCCGAGGACGAAGAGGATGAGGGCGGCGGCCAGCGCCTGCGGGCCGCTCGGCGCCAGCTTCACCTGCGGGCGCGTGGCGCGCTGGGCGATCGGCGTCTTCGGCGGCTGCGTGCTCTTGATCGAGCGGACGAGGGCGAGCGGCACCGGCTCCTTCAGGACGTCGTCGAGGCGGCGGCGTCCGAAGTCGGCGCCGTGGCGCAGTTTTTCATGCAGCCGGCGCGCATTCTCGTCATTTGCCAGGCGCTGCTCCAGTTCGTGGCGCTGTTCGGGCGAGACTTCGCCATCGAGGAGGGCGGTGAGCTGGGCTTCGAGCGACATTTTCCTGAGATCGAGCAATTCAGTACCTGTGGATCGGGTGGGTGCCGGCAAGGCCGGCGAAATGCAGCCTTGCGGTGGCGAGCTGCGAGGCGACGGTTGCCGCCGGGATGCCCATGATGTCGGCCGCCTGCTGGTAGCTATGGCCTTCAACGTCGACGAGCAGGAAGATCGAGGAGACGCCGTCCGGCATATCGGCGATCATGCGATGAATGGCGTCGGGATCGACCGAGGCCGAGCGTTCGCGCGCGGCCTCTCTAAAATCTGTGACATTGCCGCGGACGGAAGCCTTAGGCTTGCGTTTGCGGCTGTCGTCGCCCCATTGCTGACGGGCAAGCGTATACATCCAGCTTTCCAGCCGGCCTTCGCCGCTCCACTGATGACCCTTTGAGATAGCCCGCTGACAGACGGCCTGGACAAGTTCGTCGGCCGCAGTCGCCTCGCCCGCGAGCGTGATTGCGAAGCGGCGAAGGCGCGGCAGAAGGCCGACTAGATCGCGGCGGAGGTCGATGGTCGTTGCGGGCTGACGCATTGTCTATCCAGGAGCACTCACAGTGTTTTCTCGGGCGACGCTTCCGCGATCGGACGCGAATCCGGCTTTATTGTCGCCGGTAATGCATGCGCTTTATGGAACAACTCTCCTCCACTTCGCAAGCAACCGGCCGTTTGCAGTCCCCTTTCCCAGGGAATTTTCGTAATCTAGCCCGCAAAGCTTGCGTCAATATGTCTTATAGCCGTTCAAGCTTCGCAGCAGAGCGCGATAGGCCCAGGTGTCTTCGCCGCCGCGATCGCGGATTTCAACGAGCTGGACGCGGGCGCCCTGGATGTCTCCCTGCTCGGCCAGCGCCATGCCCATGTAGGAGCGGGCGAGGATGTAGTTCTCATCGGCCTGAAGCGCCTTGCGGTAATAGGACATGCCTAGCTCCATGCGGCCGGCTTTGCGGTTGGAATAGCCGAGATAGTTCAGGATGCGCGGGTCGTTTTGGTTGCGGGCGAGATTGAGCACGGTGATGGCGTTCTCATACTGGCCGGCATAGGCAAATTCGCGAGCGAAATTGTAGAGATCGTCGTCGTTGAAGCTGTTCTTTTTCGGCGTGACGCATTCCTTCTTGGTCTTGTCCCAGACCTTGCCGCCGGTGCAGGTCTTGGTCGTCTCGGTCTTCGGCGGCGGGTTGGTGTCGTCGTTGCCGCCGCCGACCGCGAAGGCCGCCGTGGCGATGCCGAAAGCGAAGCCGGCGGCCAGCGAGATTCTGCCAAGGCGATGGAAGGAGGAGATCATGAGCGGGCTCCGTTTGGCGATGCAGTTGCGCGGATTGTACGCTTACCGCCGAAAATACCAAGAGGGTAAGAAACCTCTATGGCAAATGTTGCGACGATGATCCGATGTCTTCGCAGATCGATTCAAGTGCTGAATAAAAGGAGTCCGGATCAGTCGCTAAGGCGCGAAAATATCAACGCTTTCCGGAATCACCGCGTCGCCGGCCCGGTTCAGGCTGAAGCGCTCGCCGCTTAGCTGCCAGGCACCGGGAGAGCCGTCGATCGAGAAGAGGTTGTAGGCTGCGGCCGGCTTGATGCTGCCGGGTCCCTGCGAGGCCGATGCGATGCCGACGACGGGCACCGGCTGCACTTGGCCGCGCAGCCAGTGCAGCGTGTTCAGGTGTGTGTGGCCATGCAATACAAGTTCGGCGCCGCCGGTGGAAATCACCGCGGCGAAGCGGCGGATGCCGATCATCCGCTTGTAGAAGGTCGTGGCGCCGCGGATCGGCGGATGATGGATCATGACGACGCGGAAGAGACCGGCTTCGCCGGCCGCGCGCAGCATGTTCACCGTATCGCGGGCTTGGCGGGCGCCGAAGAAGCCGGAGGCGGCAAAGGGAGGGGTGGCGACCGCCGTCGAGCAGCCTACGATCGCGACTTTGTCGCGGACGCGCAGATAGGGAAAGATATGCCGGTCTTCCTGCCATTGCGCCGGGGCGAGATCGCCACGGACATAGTCGTACCAGGCCCGCATCGATTTCTCATAGGCGCCCGGCACATAGGCGTCGTGATTGCCGGGAACGACCGATGTTTCGGCGGGATCGCCGAGCGCGCGCAGCCAGGCGGCCGCGGCCCGGATTTCGATGCCGCTCGCCAGATTGACAAGGTCGCCGGTGACGGCCAGATGATCGGCCTGATGGGCACGGATGTCATCGAGCAGCAGATCGAGCGTGCTGCCGAAAAGGTGCTTGCGCCGATTTCGATGCCAGTTCACAAAGCCCGTTATGCGTTTTGAAAACAGCTCTTGAATGGAAAGACGGGGCAACGGCCCAAGATGGACGTCGGAAATATGGGCGAGCTTGAACATGCTACGAGACATAGACCAGCTTATTGACAAATCAAACACATCCGGCGCGATGAAGAGCTGAAACGGAGCGATGGTGGATAAAGAAAACCGGCCCCTTCACATCAGGACGGCCCTGCGCCTCCTGCATGTCTATTTCTCCTTCGCCCGGGGCATGACGATGGGTGTCAGAGCCGCCTGCTTCGATGCGGAGGGGCGGATTTTTCTGGTCCGCCACAGCTATGTCGGCGGCTGGCATATGCCGGGCGGCGGGCTGGAACGCAACGAGACGGTCGAGGAAGCGCTGGCCAAGGAGTTGCGCGAGGAGGGCAACCTCAGGATCATCGGCAAGCCGCAGCTGATCCAGGTCTATTTCAACACGACAACCACCCGGCGCGACCATGTCGTGTTCTACCGGGCAACCGTCGAGCAGACGGCACCGCGTCCGCCAGACTGGGAGATTTCCGATAGCGGCTTCTTTTCCCTCGACAGCCTGCCCGAGGGTACGACCGAGGCGACATATCGCCGCCTCGCCGAACTTCGCGGCGAGCAGCAGCCCGACCATCGTTGGTGAAAGGCCTCAGGCCGCGTCGGGCTTTGCACGACCATGCGGGCTCTCGAGATCGAGCGCCGGACCGACGGGGACAATGCCGGTCGGGTTGATCGTCTTGTGGCTGCGGTAATAGTGCTGCTTGATGTGATTCAGGTTCACCGTCTCGGCGACGCCTGCCGTCTGGTAGAGATCTCTCATGTAGCCTGGCAGGTGCCGGTAGTCGGCGATCCGACGGATATTGCACTTGAAATGGCCGACATAGACTGCGTCGAAACGCACCAGCGTCGTGAACAGACGCCAGTCCGCTTCGGTCTGCCTGTCGCCGAAGAGGTAGCGGCCCTTGCCGAGGCGCTCGTCGAGGCTGTCGAGTGTTTCGAACAACTGACCGACATTCTCTGCATAGGCTTCCTGGGCGGTGGCAAAGCCCGCCTTGTAGACGCCGTTGTTGACGGTGTCGTAGATCATGGCATTCATCGCATCGATGTCGGCGCGCAGATCCTCCGGATAGAAATCTGCCTCCGAGCCGGTCAATCCGTTGAAGGCGTTGTTGAACATGCGGATGATCTCGGCGGATTCGTTGTTGACGATTGTGCCGGTTTTTTTGTCCCACAGGACTGGCACCGTCGCGCGGCCGGAATAGTGTGGATTCGCCTTGACGTAGATCTGCCATAGTGTCGCCGCGCCGAAGAGGTGATCGCCGGTGGCGCCGTCGCCGATCTTGAACTCCCAGCCGTTTTCGACCATCAGCGGATCGACGACCGAAACCGAAATCAGCTCCTCCAGCTTCTTCAGCTTGCGGAAGATCAGCGTGCGGTGCGCCCAGGGGCAGGCAAGCGAAACGTAGAGATGATAACGGCCGGGCTCGGCCTGGAAGCCGCCGCTGCCGGTGGGGCCGGCCGCGCCGTCTGCCGTCACCCAATTGCGGAACTGTGAGGGCTGGCGTTTGAATTGGCCATTGCTCTCCTTCATGTCGTACCAGACATCATGCCAGACGCCGTCCACCAGCATTCCCATGATTTTCATTCCTTTGATTGCGTGTCGGAGCCGAAGTTACCTGAGATAGCGGGGCTTTGCAGGTGATAAAGGTTGAACAGTGCGTCACGCCGTTCGCGCGCAGCATCATTCAGAGCGCTGCAGGTGTGCATTTTGCGTTGGACGACGGAAATTTTTCCTGCTATCGGCCTTTTCACGATTTTAGGATCTCTGACTGATGTTCATTTCCAGAAACCCGCGACGACGCTGATGCTCCCGAACGCCGAAGGCGTTTTCGAGACCCATCAATCTGTCCATCCGGTTTCTGTCATCATGTACAAGCACGATCTCGTCTACCTCACTGAAGACGCGTCCCATGACGCCGCCATCGAACACATCAACGAAGAAGCCTTCGGCCCCGGCCGCTTCACGCGGGCGGCCGCACGCATTCGCGAGCAGGGACCGCATGACCTGTCGCTTTCCTTCATCTGCGCCGACGACGGTGAAACGATCGCCTCCGTGCGGATGACGCCGGTTCTGGCCGGCGCGGTGAAAGGCCATCTTCTCGGCCCGCTTGCCGTGCGCCCCTCGCACAAGAATATGGGAATCGGCCGGGAACTGGTGCGGATTGCGGTGGAAGCGGCGCGGCGCAAGGGTTCGGAAGCCGTCATCCTTGTCGGCGATCCGCCCTATTATGGCCCGCTCGGCTTCGAGAAGGTCGCCTATAATGCGCTTACCTTCCCGGGCCCCGTCGATCCCGGTCGTGTGCTCGTCGTTCCGATCGCCGAGGGCGCGCATGAACGGCTGAAGGGCGTGATCGCCTGGCGCGGGTGATCAGAGCATCTTCCGGAGAAAGCTGCGCGTGCGGCCTTTGGGAAAATCCTCGAGTTCCCCGAAGACTTCATAACCCTGGCGCAGATAGGCGCGCAGCGCCTGCGGGCTGAACGTGTCGATCCAGGCGCCGCGGCACCCCCGGGCTCTCGCCTCCTGCTCCGCCTGTGCAAGGATCCTGCCCGCAATGCCAGTGCCGCGCAACGTGTCGGGGATGTAGAGCATCTGGGTGAAAAGCCAGCCCCAGGCGGTAAAGCCGGATAGGCCGCCGGTGACCTTGCCGTCCGTATCGCGGATCAGGATGGCAAGCGGCCGCCGGTCCGCGGGACCGACATCGGCCTTGTTGAAGGCCGAAAGCGCATCTGTGATCGCCGCAAGCTCCTCCGGCGAAGGCGCAGCGGTGAACTCGAATTCTCGCATGCGATTAGCGCCCCTCGCGCCACCACATGGCGCCAAAGGCGAGCAGCAGTATGCCGACGCCGGCAAAACCGGCAAAGAGCGGCAGCGTATTGATGCCCTTCAAGACCGTCTCGCTGGTCATGCGGATCATCATGCGATCATTGTCGGAGACGCGAACCTGGCCGCGGACCGGTAGGATCGGCGGCACGCTGATTGCGCCCTTTCCACTGGCTACGCGGGTCACCAGGCCCTTGCTCCTGTCGACGACCGGCTTCAGCACATCGGTCGTCGAGATCATCGCCTTGAATTCCGGCGCGTCGACGGCGCCGATATGGACAAGGGTCGACAGTTTGCCATTGTGGATTTCGAAGAGGCCGATCTCGTCCATCCGCTTCTCTGCCTTATAGAGGCCCGGTTCGGATTGGGTCAGCGGCAAGGTTTCGGTCTTGCCGGAGGGATAGCGAACGGTGGCGTTGCCCGGATTGTCGCCGATCGTCTGGCGCGTGATTTCAAGGGTCCGGCCGGAGGCGCGCGCTGTCAGCGCTTCTTCCTCGAGCGCCGGCTCCTTCATCAGCCAATGGGCAACGCGGCGATAGAGCGAGACGTTCGGACCGCCACCTTCGAAGCCGCGGGCCCAGAGCCAGCCCTGATCCGAGAGCAGCATGGCGACGCGGCCCTGGCCGGCGCGGTTCAGCACCAATAGCGGGTGGTTGTCGGCGCCGAGCATGATCGTCTCGCCCTGCGGCCGCTCGACGTCGACGCTGCGGAACCAGCGCCCCCAATGCGGCGGGTCCTCACCCGAGCCGTCCAGGCCGCGGGTGACGGGATGCTTGCGGCCTTCCTCGGAGAGGCGGGGGTAAAAAGCTTTCTCGATCATCCGGCCCGTCGGCTCTGCAGGCAGCACGGAGGCGAGCGGCGTCATCGCAATCGATTCCGGGCTTGCATGTTCCGGACCGGCGGCGATCAGCAGCGCTCCGCCGTTCTCCACATATTGGGCGATGTTGTCGTAGTAGAGCATCGGCAGCACATTCGCCCGGTCCTGATAGCGGTCGAAGATGATCAGGTCGAAATCCTTGATCTTATCGATGAAGAGCTCGCGTGTCGGGAAAGCGATCAGCGACAGCTCGTTGATCGGCGTGCCATCCTGCTTTTCCGGCGGGCGCAGAATGGTGAAATGGACGAGATCGACCGAGGCGTCGGATTTCAAGAGGTTCCGCCAGGCGCGTTCGCCGGCATGCGGCTCGCCGGAGACCAGCAGGACGCGCAGATTTTGGCGGATGCCGTCGATGACGTGGACGGCGCGGTTGTTGGCGGTGGTGACTTCGCCGGGTAGTGCTGCGACCGAGAATTCGAGCACATTGCTGCCGCCGCCCGGCACCTTGAAGGAGAAGGGCGTATCCTGGCCGGGTGTCGCCTGCAGGGTGGCGAGTTCATCACCGTTGAGCTTCACCGTGACGTCGGCGGTGCCGCCGGGGCTCGGGCCGTCGTCGAAGACGCGCAGCACGACCTGCTGCTCCTCATTGACGATGCCGAAGCGTGGCCCCTTGATGACTTCGATGCGGCGATCGAATTCGTTGGCCTTGCCGGTGATGAGGCCATGGATTGGCGCGTCGAATCCCAGCGCCTGATTGGCGGCCGGAACATCATGGACTTCGCCGTCGGTCAACATGATGGCGCCGCCGATGCGCGACGGCGGGACATCGGCGATGTTGGCCGCCATCGCCTCGAACAGGCGCGTCGACGGCACGTCGGAATTCACGTCGCCTTCGACATCGATGAAGCGAGGCTCAATCTGAGGAAAGCGGGCGAGCTGGCCCTTCAGGGCTGCCAGCGCATCGTCGGTCATCTTGACCCGGTCAGGCGTCTGCTGGCTCTGGCTCCGGTCGACGAGAACGGGGACAATCGTCGACAACTGATCCCGGTCCTCCTGCAGCAGCACCGGATTGGCGAGCGCGGTCAGCAGGGCGAGTGCCGCCAGCGTCCTGATCCAGGCGCCGCGGATGCCACGCCAGATCGCGAAGACGGCGATGATCGCGCCGATGGCGGCCAGCGCGGCCAGAACCGGCCAGGGCAGAAAAGGTGAAAAGTCGAAGGTCATCTCATTGTCCTAACCGTTCAAGGAGGTCGGGAACATGAACCTGGTCGGTCTTGTAGTTGCCGGTCAGCATATACATCATGATGTTGACGCCGGAACGATAGGCATATTCGCGCTGCCCTTCGTCGGAAGGCACGGTCGGCAGCATCGGCACGCCGTTGTCGTCGACCGCCCAGGCACCGGCAAAATCATTGCCGGTGATCAGGATCGGCGAAACGCCGTCGGCCGTCGCTGCCGATTTTTCGGTCGCTTCACGGCCGCCGCCCTGCCGGGCCTCGATCCATAGAGGGCTGCCGGCGTAACGGCCGGGAAAGCTCGACAGGAGGTAGAAGGATTTCGTCAGCACGTGATCTGATGGCACCGGCTCGAGTGGCGGAATGTCGAGATTGGCGAGGATCGCCTGCAGCCTCTGGCCGTTGGCGCTGACGTTGCCGCCATTGTCCAATGCGCTGATCTGATCGCGCGTATCGAAAAGCACGGTGCCGCCGTTGCGCATATAGGCGTCGATGCGGCTGATCGCCGCCGATGACGGCATTGGCGCCGTTGCCGAAACCGGCCAGTAGATGATCGGATAGAAGGCGAGTTCGTCCTTGGTGAGGTCGATGCCTACGGGCGGCGCCGGCTCCAGCGTCGTGCGGAAGGTCAGGAACTGGGTGAGGCCCTCGAGGCCGCGCTCGGATATATTGTCCACCTCCTGTTCGCCGGTGACGACATAGGCGAGGTGGGTGTTGTCGAGCCGCTGCAAGATGAGGTCGTCGCCGGGTTGAGAGTCGTTGGCGTGCAGCGTGCCGGGCTGCAGCAGGAAGCCAGCGCCGAGCGCGATTGCGATCACGCTCATGGTGCGGACAGCCGGGCGCAAGCGCGAGAAGGCGCCGTTCATGAAGAGGACGATCAGGCTGTCGGCCAGCAGCAGCAGAAAGGCGGCGAGAAAGAGCGCGGGTTTTGCCGACCAGCTTTCGCCGCCGATCAAGCCTTCGCGCACGGCAGTCGTCCCTGCCGTGTCGAGCGGCTTCAGTTCGGCCTCCTCCGGCAGCACGTTCAACGAGGTGAAACCTTCTTCTGAACCATAAAGCCCGGGCGGATTGTCGAAATTTGCCGTCGGCACCGTTCCGGCCTTTGGAGTGAGCGGCCGCGCTGAACCTGTCTCGGAGACGAGGGTGCCCTTGGCCGTCAGCATGCGGAACGGTGGCAGAGTCTCGGCCACACGCGCATTGCCGCGGGCCTCCGGGGTCACGCCGCCCGAGCGCGATATCTGGAGGAGATGACGCAACATGTCGACAAAAGTACCCGAAATCGGCAGATCCGACCATGTCGCTTCGGCAGTGACGTGAAACAGAACGATCTGGCCGGATGCGAGCTGCTTCATCGTCACGAGCGGGGTGCCGTCGGCGAGGCTCGCCCAGGTGCGTTCGGCAAGATCGGGCGTGGGTTCGGCAAGCACCTGCCGCTTGACGACGACGTCGGCAGGACGCGCTATGCCCGAGAAAGGCCCGAAATTTGGAAATTCGGCCAGCGACTGCGGCTCGCTCCAGGACAATGTGCCGCCGAGCGCCCGTTCTCCCTGCCGCAGAATGACGGGAATGAGCGGGTCGTCGGCAGGTGCTGCCGCCATGCGCGGACCGGCGAAGCGCAAGAGCATGCCGCCATTCGATATCCAGCGCGTCAGAGGTTCGTAGGTGTCCTCCGGCAGCCGACCGATATCGGCCATGATGATGATCGAGGGATTGCTGGCGAGAAGTTTCGGGATGGCGACCGAAAGATCGGAATCGCCGGGCTGGATCAGATCCGCATAGGGCTGCAGCGCCCGCTGGATATAATAGAGCGGCGACAGCAGCGGCTGGAACTCATCCCCGCTTGCTCCCGACAGCAGCACCACACGGCGGCGCTTGAATGCGTCGTCGAGAAGATGGACCGCGCCTGACGTCGCGCCATTGTCGACGCTGATGCGCGCGAAATCGTTGCGCATCTCGAAGGGGGCGGTGATCGAACTCGTTGCCACGCTTTGGCCCGGACGGAAGTCCACCCTGCCGTTGGCGATCGAGCGGCCCTGGCTATCGACGGCGTTCAGCGCTACGGATGCGGCATGCGAAGGGTTGAGGCGCGTGACTTTGACGGTCATGGCATCGGCCGTATTGTTGGCCGAGGTGATCGCAATCGTCCGAGCGGCGTCCCCCTCGATCAGGCGCAGATCAGTGGGCTGGAGTTCGGCTAGCTGACGTACCGTGGCGTCGTCGGCCTTGGCGGCGGCGCCGTCGGTCAGAAAGGCGAGGGTGCCAGGCTTGATGCCGTTCAGGGCGGAGCGCAGCGCCTGGAAGGCGCGCTCGCGGTCCGGCACCAGCGGCCGCGGCTCGGCGGCGCGCAGCTTGTCGCGGGCGGCCGCGGCGGTGCCGGGCACGGCGTCGTTGGTCGGATCGGCGGTAAATGCGATCGACACCGGCATGCCGGCGGATTCGGCATCGTCTATCAGCGCGTCGGCGGTCTGGACGCGGCGCTCCCAATCGGGTGCGGCGGCCCAGCTGTTGTCGACGAAGAGGACGAGCGGGCCGCCCGATGCGAGCGAACCGGTGCGCGGATTGAAGACCGGATCGGCGATCGCGAAGATGATGGTGGCGGCGAGCAGCATGCGCAGCAGCGTCAGCCACCAGGGGCTCTGGGCCGGCGTCTCTTCGCGCTTCAGCACCGATGCAAGGATCTTCAGCGGCGGAAAGATCTCGCTCTTCGGATGTGGCGGCGTCAGCCTGAGCAGCCACCAGATCACCGGCAGGGCGATGAGGGCGCCGAGAATGGCGGGATAGGCGAAAGCGAAGGGAAGGGCGTTCATAGCTGCCCTCCATGCGTCGCCTTGGCCGGCATGCCGGACAAATACATGTGCACCGCGACCAGCGCTTCGGAGGCGAGGTGATCTGTGCGATGGGTCGTGAAGGTCCAGCCGAGATGGCGCAGCGACTGGCCGAGGCTCTCCCTGCGGGCCAGGTAGGCGTTGCGATAGGCCTCGCGGATATGTTCGGCGCGACCGGAGATCAGCTTGGCGCCGGTCTCGGGATCGGTGAATTCGGTGCGGCCGCTATAGGGAAAGATTTCCTCGGCGGGGTCCGATATCTCGACCACGTGGCCGCGCAGGCCGCGGCGGGCAAGCGGGCCGAGCCGCTCCATGATCGCCGGCGCGTCGTCGAGGAAATCGCCGATGAGGACGAGGTCGCTCCAGCCGCGGATCATCCCCGTTTCCGGCAGGCCGCCGGTCAGCGGCGCGTGCATCAGCGCGGAGGCGAGGCGTTCTGCTGCATTGCGGGTGGAGGCGGGTTCCATGATGCCGGGGCAGCCGATGCGTTCGCCGGAGCGAGACAGGATTTCGGCCAGCGCCAGCATGACAACCAGCGCCCGGCTTTCCTTGGAGGCGCTGCCGTAGCTCGACTTATACATCATCGAAGGCGACATGTCGCACCAGAGCCAGATCGTATGCGCTGCCTCCCATTCGCGCTCGCGCACATAGGTATGGTCGTCGCGGGCGGAACGGCGCCAGTCGATGCGCGACAGGCTCTCACCCTCGGCATAGGGACGGAACTGCCAGAAATTCTCGCCGATACCACGCTTGCGGCGGCCATGCCAGCCGGCGATCACCGTGTTGGCGATGCGCTTGGCTTCCACCAGGCAGTCCGGCATCAGCGCGGCCCGCTGCCTGGCGCGGGAAAGGGCATCGCTGCCTGACGTCGGGTTGACGATCTGTCCGATAGATGCCACGCGTCCGGCTTCCTTATCCCTTTGCCTGCTTCACCAGTCCGGCGATGACGTCGCGCACCGACATGCCTTCGGCGCGGGCGGCGAAAGTCAGCGCCATGCGGTGCTGGAGAATGGGTTCGGCCAGCGCCAAGACATCGTCGAGAGATGGGGCGAGACGGCCTTCGTAAAGCGCCCGGGCGCGCGCGCAAAGCATCATCGCCTGGCCGGCGCGAGGGCCCGGACCCCAGGCGACGTTCTTGTCCGTAGACGCATTGCCCTGTCCGGGGCGAGCAGAGCGGACCAGCGAAAGGATGGCGTCGACGACCGTCTCGCCAACCGGCATCTGGCGCACCAGGGTCTGGATTTCGATCAGCCGCTGCGCATCGATGATCGCCTGCGGCCGGGTTTCGCCGAGGCCTGTCGTCTCGAGCAGGATCTGGCGCTCGGCGGCGAGCTCGGGATAGTTGACGTCGACCTGCAGCAGGAAACGGTCGAGCTGGGCTTCGGGCAGGGGATAGGTGCCTTCCTGCTCCAGCGGGTTCTGGGTGGCGAGCACATGGAAGGGCGCCGGCAGGTCATAGCGCTGGCCGGCAATCGTGATATGATATTCCTGCATCGCTTGCAGGAGCGCCGACTGGGTACGCGGCGATGCGCGGTTGATCTCGTCGGCCATCAGGAGCTGGGCGAAGACCGGGCCCTTGACGAAACGAAAGGAGCGGCGGCCGCTGTCGTCCTGGTCCATGACTTCGGAGCCGAGAATATCGGAAGGCATAAGGTCGGGCGTGAACTGGATGCGGTTGGCGGCAAGGCCGAGCACTTCGCCGAGCGTCGTCACCAGCCTCGTCTTGGCAAGGCCGGGCACCCCGACGAGTAGGGCATGACCGCCGGAGAGCACGGCGAGAATGGTGTTCTCGACGACGCTTTCCTGACCGAAGATCACCTTAGAGACTTCTGTGCGGATGGCGGCGATATCGGAGAGCGCCTTCTCGGCGGCGGCGACGATCGCCTTTTCATCGAGGCTGGCTTCGGTCTTCATCATACCCATGGGCATCTCCAACGGCTGAATTCATTCGGCAGCGAATCGGCGGACTTATACATCTGCCTCATACTCGATAGAGTTATGGAGATGCGACGGGCTGACAAGTTCGTTGCGAATGACTATCTCGTGACTTCACTTCGTTAAGGACAAACCGGGACGGAAGAATGGCAGCCGAGGAAATCAGCGGACAGACGGATGCGGCGGGACTTGCCGCACTGATTTCGCGCGCGTCCGAGGAACACAGCGGTAAAAAACGTGGACTTGCGCCGGTCGACCGGTGGAATCCGCCTTTCTGCGGCGATATCGACATGGAGATCAGGGCCGACGGCACTTGGTTCTACATGGGCACGCCGATCGGCCGGCCAGCCTTGGTGCGGCTGTTTTCGACGGTCTTGAGGAAGGACGAGGACCAAAAGACCTATCTCGTAACGCCTGTGGAAAAGGTCGGGATAAGGGTCGTCGACGCGCCGTTCATCGCTGTGGAGATGAGCGTGACGGAGGGGCAAGGCAAACAGGTGCTGACATTTCGCACCAATGTCGGCGATGTCGTGGAGGCGGGAGGAGAGCATCGGCTGCGTTTCGCCATTGCAGGCGGCAATGCCGAACTGAAACCCTATCTGCATATGCGCGGGCGGCTGGAGGCGCTTGTGTCGCGTGCAGTGATGTATGAACTGGTCGCACTCGGTGAGATCCTCGACGTGAGGGGGCGGGCGATGTTTGCGATCCGCTCCGCCGGCGAGGTCTTCCCGGTGATGCCGGCCGACGAACTGGATGCGCTTTCCCGATGAACGATGCGATCA
This sequence comes from Rhizobium sophoriradicis, assembly GCF_003939025.1. Lineage (GTDB taxonomy): Bacteria > Pseudomonadota > Alphaproteobacteria > Rhizobiales > Rhizobiaceae > Rhizobium > Rhizobium sophoriradicis. Next base: position 27,045 of record NZ_RQIH01000012.1, on the reverse strand, counting down.
CCCACCGTTATCCGCTGTTTTCCGCAGCTGAATTCCGCCGCCGTGCGCTCAATCAGAATGGCGGACCGGTCGACCATGCCTGGCGCGATCATGGAGACCATGTCCTCAACCCCGATATTGTCGCCGAGGTCGAGACCTTCAAGCTGCGCGATGCTGCAGTGCTCGTGCCCGTCGTCGACGACGGCGAGGAGGCGCAGGTGATCTTCACCAAACGCACGGCGACACTGCGCAAACATTCCGGACAGATCGCCTTTCCCGGCGGCTCGATCGATCCCGCCGATATCTCGCCCGAAATGGCGGCGGTGCGTGAGACGGAGGAGGAGATCGGCCTTCCCGGCTCCTTCGTGGAAACCGTCGGGCGGCTGCCGAACTATCTGGCCTCCACGGGCTTCCGCATCACGCCGGTGCTCGGTGTCGTGACACCGGGCTTCGATTTGACGCTGAATCCGGCGGAGGTGGACGATGTGTTCGAAGTGCCGCTTTCCTTTCTGATGAACCCTGCCAATCACAGCCGCGACAAGCGGGTCATCGACGGCATCGACCGGCATTTCTACCGCATGCCCTTTGAAACCAGGATGATCTGGGGCATCACCGCCGGCATCGTCCGCACGCTCTATGAAAGGCTTTATGCATGACCGGCCTTGCCGACCAAGCATGGTTCCGCGACCCGGCGCTCGGCCGGATCCTTGCGCTTCTCAACGACGATGATGGGGCCGATAACGGGGAAGCTCGGGTTGTGGGCGGGGCGGTGCGCAACAGCCTGATGGGCCTGCCGGTCAGCGATATCGATATCGCCACGACGCTGACGCCCGAGATCGTGATCGAGCGGGCAATGGCGGCCGGTATCAAGGCGGTGCCGACCGGCCTGCAGCACGGCACGGTGACGCTTGTCATCGACGGCAAGCCCTTCGAGGTGACGACGCTTCGAACCGACGTCGAGACCGATGGGCGCCATGCCAAAGTCGCTTTCAGCACCGACTGGAAGGCCGATGCCGAGCGGCGGGATCTGACGATCAACGCGCTCTATGCCGATGCGAGAGGCGAGGTGGTCGATCTCGTCGGCGGGCTTGCAGATATAGAAACGCGCAACATCCGCTTCATCGGCGATGCGGCAAAGCGTATCGCCGAGGACCATCTGCGCATTCTGCGCTTCTTCCGTTTCTTTGCCTATTACGGTTCCGGGCGCCCGGATGCCGAAGGTCTGAGGGCCTGCGCGGCGGCGCGTTCGAAACTGAAGACGCTGTCGGCCGAACGCGTCTGGTCGGAGCTCAGAAAACTGCTTGGCGCCGCCGATCCCGGCCGAGCGCTGCTCTGGATGCGGCAGGTGGCGGTGCTGACGGAGATCCTGCCGGAATCGGAACGATGGGGGATCGATGCAATCCCTTCGCTGGTCGCCACCGAAAAGGCGCTCGGCTGGGCGCCCGATCCGCTGCTGCGGCTTGCCGCGATCGTGCCGCCCGACGCGGCGCGGCTGGAGGCGCTTGCGGCCCGGCTGAAGCTCTCGAATGCTGAAGCTGCCACTCTCAAGGCCTGGGCGATGACGGCACCGGTCAACGACGAAATGTCGTCGGCCGCCTTCGAGCAGCTGCTTTACCGCAACGGTGCGGAAGGCATCATGACGCGCCTGAAGCTGGCGCTTGGCGTCGCACGGGGGAAGGCCGAGGGCGACCTCGGCGAGATGGCGCGCTCGGCGCGGCTCGGCAAGCTCCTAGATCGGGCCATGAAATGGAAAAAGCCGCAGTTTCCGGTGAATGGCGCAGACGTGATCGCGGCGGGCATCCCATCGGGCCCGCGCGTTGGCGAACTGCTTGGCAGCTTGGAAAATCAGTGGGTGGATGAGAATTTCGCTTCCGATCGAGCAGCACTGCTCGCGAGGTTGCGGGAACGCTTGCAATAGATGACCCGTCGTCGCGTCCGGCGGACGCGGCGCTGCTATCGTCGTTGGTGCCAGGACTCGGCCACCGGCCGTCAGGCGGCGGTGGCTTCGTCGCGGATGCGGGCCTTGATGTTGTCAACCATGTTTTCGCGTATCGTGGTTTCGCCGTGAGCGGTCTTCAGGTGCTCGACGGCGCGGCGGACCACTTCCGCGTCATTATCCGCCCGGGTGTGCCAAGCGCAGCCGGGAACAAGCGTTCCGCATTCGAAAAGTCGCATGGTCTTCTCCTCTGTCTGAAACACAACGGCCATCGCGTTTGCGCGCGATTGATGAAATGTACGGAGGAAGGGAAGGTTCCGGCCGGCGCGATGGTGACGACCGGAGAAGGTCTTTCAGTCGGGCATCGCCCAGGCTTTGTAGCAATCCGAGAGATGGCTGGGCGTGTTGCTGTTGGCCGCGTCGTTCTGCAGTTCCTCTGGCGACTTTCCGCCGGCCAGCTGTAACTTGACCTGCTCGATGAAGCAGGACAGGGGCAGATCCGAGCCGCTCTTGGCCCGCAGCTTCTCGGCGATGCGTATCAGGAACTCGGGTGTGTCGATGGCACGGAATGTTTCCTGGACATCCGTCGACGCAGGCGAGCCGCTTTGTGTCGTCATGACAATCCTCCTCCGATTGTTACGCACGTACATATAAAGTTAGGACTCACTGAATTTTTATGAAGGTCCCTCGGTTCGAATTTATCGATGAGATCTCACAGTCTCACGGCCAGCGTACGACGGGTGGCAGCGAGGAGAGAATGGACTCGACGTTGCCGCCGGTCTTCAGGCCGAAGATCGTGCCGCGATCATACAGCAAATTGAATTCGACGTATCGGCCGCGACGGATCAATTGTTCGTCACGATCGGCTTCCGTCCACAGCTTGTTGAAGTTGGAACGAACGATCTTCGGATAGACCATGGCGAAGGCCCGGCCGACATCGCGGGTGAAGGCGAAATCAGCGTCCCAGCCGCCGGTTTCCTCGCTCGAATGCAGCCAGTCATAGAAGATGCCGCCGATGCCGCGGGGCTCGTTGCGGTGCTTCAGGAAGAAATAGTCGTCGCACCAGGCCTTGTAGGCATGGTAGTCGGCGACGGCGTGATTGCGGCAGGCGATCTCCATCGCCTTGTGGAAGAGCTGGCTGTCCTCGTCCTCCTGGGTGCGGCGGCGCGACAGCACCGGCGTCAGGTCGGCGCCGCCGCCGAACCAGCGGCTTGTGGTGACCACCATGCGGGTGTTCATATGCACGGCCGGGACATTGGGGTTGACGGGATGGGCGATCAGCGAGATGCCGGAGGCCCAGAAACGCGGATCGTCCTTGGCGCCGGGTATCTGCGCACGGAATTCCGGCGAGAATTCGCCGTACACCGTGGAGGTGTGGACGCCGACCTTCTCGAAGACGCGCCCTTCCATCATCGACATCCGGCCGCCGCCGTCGGCGCCGTTTTCGCGCGACCAATCCTTGGCGACGAAGCGGCCGGGCTCCTGATCGGAGAGCGGACCTTCCAATGCGTCTTCAAGAGCCTCGAAGGAGGCGCAGATCGTATCGCGCAGCCCTTCGAACCACTTGCGGGCGGCCTCCTTCTTCTCCTCGATATCGTCGGGCAAGCCGATCGGCAGTTCCGGTCTTTCCATTTGCGCCTCCAGCGGCCGACCTCCGCTAGGGAAACGACTCGCTCATTCTTGATTGCACCTCCGGTTTAGCAGGTGGTGCCGCATCTCGCCAAGCCGGCGGGCACGGGCATGGCAGCCAAGATTCGACTCGCAAATCAGCGATTTCGATACTACCTTTCCTCTGCAGAGGTAGGTTTGATGGCGAAAATTCCAGGACCTCCGTCCTTCGACGGCCTGAAGCGCAGAATGGCGAAACACCGGGCGGAAAATCCGACCCGCAAGAAAGACCATTTCGTGCGTCAGACATATTGCCTCGGCTTGATCGACGCACGCGCCAAAGCGCGCGAATGGTTCGACGAATATCCGAAAGCGGCCTATTGGACCGAGGTGGAGAGCTGGCGCCAGCTCGACGGCGACCGGATCGAGTTCACGATGCGCCGCCTGCCTTCGGCCGATTGACCCTCACTCGGCTGCCGGCCGCACGCGGCTTTCGATCAGTAGGCCGCTTTCATCCATGATCGGATGCGCTACCGAAACGATATGGGCGTTGATCCGCTTCAAGTCGCGCAGCATGTCGAGATGCAGCGAGCTCGTCTGCAGGCTGTCGGCACGGCCGTCGCGCAGGCGTTCGAGATGATGTTCGGCCGACTGCTTTTCCATCCGGCGCACCTCGACCTTCGTCTCCATCATCCGACGCGCGAGATTGAAGTCGCGGGTGACGAAGATGGTCTGGGCGACACGCAGATTGTCGATTGTCAGATCGAACAGCTTCCTTAGTTCCTGGTGGCCGTCCTCGGAAAATTTCAGGGCGAGCGAAATCTTCTTCGCCACCTGTTCCGCCAGGCCCTTCTCGATGATGTCGCCCATATGTTCGAGATTGATCGCATAATCGATGACGACGATCGAGCGGCGGGCGTTTTCGTCGCTGAGGCCGTCGCGACCGAGCTTGGAGAGATACACCTTCACCGCCTGCTGCAGCTTGTCGACACGCTCTTCGAGGGCCGCAATTTCCGAAAGCTTGGATGAATCGTTGTCTTCAAACGCCTCGGAGACCCGCATCAGCATGCGTTCAATGAGGTCCCCGATGCCGAGCACCTCGCGGGTGGCGCTGGTCAGAGCAATGACAGGCGTCGAAAGTTCATGGGCATCCAGATATTTTGGGGCGGTGTCCGGCTCGGCCTGATCCGGCACCAGCCGGGTCATCAGAGTGGAGAGCGGTCTCGAGAAGGGCCAGGCGAGAGCGGCCAGCAGAAGATTGAAGGCGAGATGCGCGTCGACCGGCAGCTTAGCCGGGCCGAAGGGCAGCATCTGGATGAGGTCGGCGCCATAGCCGGCCAGCGGCAAGGCGATCAGGCAGCCGAGCGTGCGGACGGCGAGATTGCCGAGTGTCACGCGCCGGGCCGAAACCGGGCCGCCCAAGGTCGCGACGACGGGCGGGATTGCGCCGCCGAGATTGGCGCCGAGCACCAGCACGATGACGAGCTCGGCGGAGATGAGGCCGGCGGAGGCGAGCGACAGGATGAGGACCACGACCGCGAGGCTCGACGACGACACGAACGCAAGTGCCGCCGAAAACAACAGCGCGACGGGCAGTGCGCCGTCCAACAGGCCGATGAAAGCGGCAAGAGCCGGAGAGGTGCGCATCGGCTCCGTCGCAAGGCCGAGCAGATGCAACGACAATAACATCAGCCCGATCCCGACAAGCGCGATACCGCCGCCGCTGCTCGTGCCGGAACGGCTGCGGCAAAGAACAATGCCTACAAGGATTAGCAGAGGAGAGAGCCATTCAATCCCCGTGGCGACAATCCAGGCAGTGATGGCGGTGCCGACATTGGCGCCGAGCAGGACGATCTGCGCCATGCGCGGCCTGATCAGATCACGCTCTACGAAAGAGGCAGTCATCAATGCTGTTGCCGTCGAGCTCTGTAGAGCGACGGTTGCGACTAGGCCTGATATAAAGGACCGAAAACCACCGCGCGTGCCGGTCGCAAGTCCTGTTCTGAGCCGGGCGCCGAAGGCCCTGGTTACGCCTTCCTTGACCTGCGCAAGGCCGAACAGCAGCAAAGCGACGGCGCCGAGCAGGTTGATCATGATGACCGTGGAATCCATTTTTAGTTTTTATTCTTCCTTCATCTGTTGGCGAGACCAGGCTTGAGTGACGCCTCTCCAAGCCGCTGAAATCGCAGCCGTCCTGCGATATTTTTTGATTGCCCGGCTAATAAATATAGGCCGATCCGGCGGATTGGCAATGCCAATTTCCGACGCATTCCGGGGCTTGGGCCCATTCCGCGCTGGCCGCGCTCAAGTCCAGACGGTCTGGCGCATCGCTTCGCCGACGATCATCGCGGCCGAGACGGCGACGTTTATGGAGCGCTGGCCTTCGACCATAGGGATCAGGATACGGGCATCGGCCCTTTCATGCACATGGTCCGGGACGCCGGCGCTTTCCCGGCCGAGAAGCAGGATGTCGTCTGAACGGAAGGTGAAATCGGAGTAGCGATCCGCTGCCTTGGTCGAAGCGAGGATCAGGCGGCGGCTGGTCGTGGCGCGCCATGCTTCGAAGCGATCCCAACTGACATGGCGGGTCAGCGCGGCGGCGGCGATATAATCCATTCCCTATCGTTTCAGGTTGCGATCGGAAACGTCGAAGCCGGCGGGCTCGATCAGATCGACCGCGAAGCCGAGGCAGGCGGCAAGACGCAGGATCGTGCCGGTATTGCCTGCTATATCCGGCTGGTAGAGTGCCAGTCTGAGGTCGGTCATGATGCGCCGTTTGTTTCGTCGGGATGCGAGACACCTAAAGCAACCGGCATTCTGCTGCAACAGGGCGCATTTTGGCCCAGATACGGTCAATTTACGCCATTAAGGGGCTGGAAATTTCGCGATTTTCGCGTTATCGATGCACGTCTTCAATCGCCAGCAGGGAGGGCCGACATGAATATTTTGCTCATTATGCGCTTTCCCGCCGTGATGCCGATCAAGGCGACATGGCGCCGCTAGTGCGCGTTTCTTCCTGAAATCCCCTTTTGATCCATTGTGCGGCTGTTTCAGCCTCGCCCCTTGAACGTTCGGTTCCCATATGTGCTTGCAGTGCGCTCAGGTGGCGCGAAGCCGGGAGCCGAGACGCTGATGTTTCGGAGCAATTTCATGTTTGGCTGGTTCGAACAGCGACTCAATCCCTTTCCGAGCGAGGAGCCTGTCGCTCCGCCCAAAGGTCTTTTTGCCTTTTGCTGGCACTACAGCAAGCCGGCAGCACCCTGGCTCGGCCTGATGGCGTTGCTGACGGCGTCGATCGCCGTCGGCGAAGTGGCGCTCTTTCAATTTCTTGGCGACATCGTCGACTGGCTGACCAATGCCGACCGCGCCACCTTCCTGCAGACGGAAGGCCACAAGTTGTTCTGGATGGCGGTGCTGGTGCTGGTCGGCCTGCCGCTGGCGGCCGGCCTGGATTCCCTCATCATGCACCAGATGCTGCTCGGCAATTACCCGATGATGGCGCGCTGGCAGATGCACCGCTTCCTGCTGCGCCACAGCATGACGTTCTTCGCCAATGAGTTTGCCGGGCGTGTCGCGACAAAGGTGATGCAGACCTCGCTTGCCGTGCGCGAAACGGTGATGAAGGTCCTCGACGTCTTCGTTTACGTCGTCAGCTATTTCCTGACGATGATCATCGTCATTGCGGCCGCCGACTGGCGACTGATGATCCCGATCCTCGTTTGGCTCGCCATCTATATCAGCATCGTCTCTTATTTCGTGCCGCAGCTTCGCAAGATCTCGGCGCAGCAGGCGGATGCACGTTCGATGATGACGGGACGCGTGGTCGACAGCTACACGAACATCGCCACCGTCAAGCTGTTTTCGCATGCGGGCCGCGAGGAGGTTTATGCCAAGCAGGGCATGGACGAGTTCCTGCAGACCGTGCACAGGCAGATGCGCAAGGTGACGCTCTTCCACATCAGCGTCTACGTGAACAACTGCGTCGCGCTCTTTGTCGTCTCGGGCCTGTCGATCTGGTTCTGGCTGAACGGTGCGATTTCGGTCGGTGCGATCGCCATCTCCATCGGTCTTGCCATGCGCGTCAATGGCATGTCGCAATGGATCATGTGGGAAGTCTCGGCCCTGTTCGAGAATATCGGCACGGTCTACGACGGCATGGAGATGATGAGCAAGCAGCACGACATCGTCGACAAGCCGGGTGCGCCTGCCATGACGGCGAAGAAGGGCGCAATCCACTACGAACGCATCCGCTTCCACTACGGCAAGAGCAAGGGCATCATCGACAACCTGTCGCTCGACATCAAGGCGGGCGAGAAGGTTGGTCTCGTCGGGCGCTCCGGTGCCGGCAAGACGACGCTGATGAACCTGCTGCTGCGCTTCTACGACCTGGAGGGCGGCCGCATCACCATCGATGGCCAGGATATATCCGGCGTCTCACAGGAAAGCCTGCGCTCGCTGATCGGGGTAGTAACGCAGGATACCTCGCTACTGCATCGCTCGATCCGCGACAACATCGCCTACGGCCGACCGGAGGCGACGGACGCCGAAGTGATCGAGGCCGCCAAGCGCGCCAATGCTTGGGAGTTCATCGAAGGGCTCGTCGACATGCAGGGGCGCCAAGGGCTCGACGCGCAGGTCGGCGAACGTGGCGTCAAGCTGTCCGGGGGCCAACGGCAGCGCATCGCGATCGCTCGCGTCTTCCTGAAGGATGCGCCGATCCTGGTGCTCGACGAGGCGACCTCGGCGCTCGATTCTGAAGTCGAGGCAGCGATCCAGGAAAACCTCTTCGCGCTGATGGAAGGCAAGACGGTGATTGCGATCGCCCACCGGCTGTCGACGCTGACCGAGATGGACCGGTTGATCGTGCTCGACAAGGGCCGGATCATCGAAGCCGGCTCGCATACCGAACTGATCGAAAATGGCGGCATCTACGCCGATCTCTGGAACCGTCAGTCCGGCGGCTTCCTCTCCGATCATGCGGAAGAGGCGGAAGAGGCGGCGGAATGATCAAAAGGCCCTCCCTGGGAGAGCAGGGAGGGCCTTTTGAGTTGTTAAACTGTTTTCTACTTGCCAATAGGGAACAGGGCGCCGTTTCCCCTGTTCAAAGACTGTCAGCCCAGTCAATCACCCGGTCATGTTCGACGACCACAATGGTGTTGGCGGCCGCGAGCGTGCGCAGCGTGCTGATGCGGCGGCGTTCCTCGGTGTCGAGCCAGGCGGCGATGGCCTCGGCGACGATCAGATCGCGCGGCAGCGCCAGGTCGGCGGCCAGGGCATCCAACCTTGCTGCGAGCGGAAGCGGAATATGCGCATCGAGCATTTTCGTTTCCATGGCCTTCCCTCCGTTGAAGCGCGATCCTATCGTCAGATTGTGACCGGTTGGCGAGCAATCAATGGCGATGCCGCCGATGTTACCGATCATTACAAAAATATAAGATTGCGACCCCTTATCATTCCCTTTGCCGCTCTGCCCATTCCGCCTATATCGCTTCCATGTTTCTGCGACCCATCTTCCGCCTGTTCGAGACCTGGATCGATCCGTTCCGCCCGCGCGCCAATCTTCAGCCGCCGCAGGCAACGCTCGGCTTCATCTGGTTCTATATCGGCCAGACGAGGATGCCGTTCATCGCCATGCTCATACTTGGCGGCGCATCGGCGGCAATCGAAGCCGCACTTTTCTGGTTCGTCGGACGCCTCGTCGATATTCTCGCCAGTATTACGCCCGGTGCCGGCTGGAGCGGTCTTCTCGCGGCCCATGGCGGCGAACTGTTCGGCATGCTCGCCCTGATCGGGCTGGTGCGCTTCGTCGTCGCCTTTCTGATTGCCCTCGTCGATCAGCAGGTGATCACCCCGGGCTTCTACAATCTAGCACGTTGGCAATCTTATCTCCACGTCTCAAGGCAATCATTGTCGTTCTTTCAGAGCGATTTTTCCGGGCGCATCGTCACCAAGGTCTGGTCGGCCGGCCAGGCAACCGGCGATCTCGTCACCTCGCTGATGGAAAGCGTCTGGTTTGTCGGAATATATGCGGTCACGACGCTGGTGCTGGTCGCCCGGCTGGACTTTTCCCTTGCCGCCGTCGTGCTGTTCTGGCTATGCGCCTTCAGCCTGCTTGCCCGCCACTTCGTCCCGCGGATTCGCCATCATTCCCGCGAGACGGCGGAAGCCGGATCGATGCTGAACGGCAGGATGGTCGATTCCTACAGCAATATGCAGACGCTGAAGCTGTTTGCCCGCGACGAAGAGAGCGACCGCTACATGCGCCAGGGCTTCGATATCTATCAGGATACGGTGCTGCGCTTCACGCGGTTCATCACCGGGGTCAGGGCCTCGATGGCGCTGCTCTCCGGCCTGATGATCGTGACGATGGCAGGCTTGAGCGTAGATCTCTGGCTGCGCGGCATGGTCAGTTCCGGTGCGGTGGCATTCTCGCTGGCACTGGTGCTGAGGCTGAATTTCCTGCTCGGACGGCTGATGACGCAGTTCAACGGCATCATGCGCAATCTCGGCACCATCCAGAATGCCGCCGAGTTGATCTCCCAGCCACTCGGGCTCGTCGACCGCGCCGATGCGAAAAGCTTGGTGATCCGCCAGCCCGGCATTCGGTTCGAGAATGTCTCCTTCCGCTATGGCAAGGATCAGCAGCCGGTCGTCGAGAACTTCTCCCTGACCATCCGCCCGGGCGAAAAAGTCGGGATTGTCGGCCGTTCGGGCGCGGGAAAATCGACGTTGATGAACCTGCTGCTACGGCTCTACGACCTCCAGGAGGGCCGCATCCTCGTCGATGGCCAGGACATATCGGCCGTAACCCAGGAAACGCTGCGGATGCAGATCGGCGTTGTCAGCCAGGATACTTCGCTGCTGCATCGTTCAGTGCGCGACAATATCTTGTTCGGACGGCCGGACGCCGGCGAGGAGCGGCTGATCGAGGCGGCGCGGCGCGCCGAAGCCATCGATTTCATCGCCCGCCTGCAGGACCAGCAGGGCCGCAGAGGCTTCGATGCACATGTCGGCGAGCGCGGCGTCAAATTGTCGGGCGGCCAGCGGCAGCGCATCGCCATTGCCCGGGTGATGCTGAAGGACGCGCCGATCCTGGTTCTCGACGAAGCGACGTCGGCGCTCGATTCGGAAGTGGAAGAAGCGATCCAGTCCAATCTCCATCGGATCATGGAGGGCAAGACCGTGCTTGCGATCCCCCACCGGCTGTCGACGATCGCTGCGCTCGACCGGCTGATCGTCGTCGATCTCGGCCGGATCATCGAGGAGGGCAGCCACGACGAACTGCTTCGCCAGGGCGGGCTCTATGCCGAACTTTGGGCGCGGCAGTCCGGCGGCTTCCTCGCGGCGGACGAGGATCTCGGCTCAGGGGTCGATGGCGAATTCCGCCATGAGGCCAAAATGGTTTGATCCATAGCTGTCGGCGATGCGGCGGACCGATTTCAGCCGCAGGGGCGCTTTGCTGAAGATGTGGTCGATCGGAATGCCGAAGGGGCCTGCTGCGATCGGCCATGTCGCGGGTTCCAGCGACACCGTGCCCAGGCCCTGGCTGCGCATAAGAGACTGCACGTCAGGCGCCAGGATCGAAGTGTTAAAATCACCGGCGAGCACGAGCGGTCCCGGCAGGGAGGGAATAACCTCCGCAAGATCTGCAATTTCCAGGCCGTGGAATTCGTCGTAATAGGGCTTGGTCAGGTGCGCGGCGAGGAAATTGACCTTCCGGCCGTCGAAATCGATGGTCGAAATCGTCAGCCGGTTGCGCCAGAGGAGGCCGAGGTTACGGATGCGGGGCTCGATGAGCGGGCGCTTCGACAGGACGAGCGTATCGCATTGCTCCATGCCGATGCCGCAGCCGACGTAATAGGGGTAGGTCTTCAGGAGCCGCGGCAGTTCGGACAGCAGCGGCTCGGCCTCGAGGATATTGACGACGTCAGCGCCCGAGGCGATGACCATGTCGGCAATTGCAGGGCCGTTTGCGAAATTATCGTTCTCGATGTTGAAGGACATCAGCCGGAAGATAGCCGGGCGGCTCTCCTCGACGGCGGCCTCGACGAATTCGCGCGCCATCACCACGCCATGGACGGCAAGGACCAGCGACACGGCGAGCGTCAGCAGCGCATACCAGTGCCGCTTGACCAGGAGGGCTGCGAGGGAAGCGGCCGCTGCCGCCACAGCCAGATGGACCTGGAAGCTGTAAAAGAGGGAAAGCAGATAGAAATTCGTGACGTAGCGCAGCGAGACAATGGCGAGGACGAACGTGGTGAGGACGCTGAATACGCAGAAAATCGTGTCTCTCATTCGCTTTGGTCCGGCTCGCTGGCTTGGCTGCCGATGCGCCTATCACGCCGGCTTTTTTGTTGCAATGCAGCATAATCGCGAGCTGGTGTTTGCCTTAGAAAATTGATCGGAAATTTCCCGCGACATTGTGCCCTCGTGCCCTTGTCAAGGCTGGACATAATTTGCGATCAAGCTTAGAACGCGCCGGATTGCCGGGGAATCTATGGCCGAATTGTGTCTGGATCGATTCGTCGGCAGAGGGGGCAGGGCGGAATTCCGCGATAATTGCGCAGAGGATGGTTAAGCCGTGAGCGAACACGAAACGACAAGCGAGGCTTCGACAGAGCCCACTCGCCGTGATTTCCTTTATCTCACCACCGGTATGGCGGGTGCTGTGGGCGCCGCTGCGGTTGCGTGGCCGTTCATCGATCAGATGCGCCCGGATGCGTCGACGCTGGCGCTGGCTTCTATTGAGGTCGATGTCGCAAGCCTCGAGCCCGGCATGTCCTTGACCGTGAAATGGCGCGGCAAGCCGATCTTCATCCGCAATCGTACACCTGAGGAAGTGAAGGCCGCAGCCGATGTTCCGCTGGCCGACCTCAAGGATCCTGTTGCCCGCAATGCAAACCTTCCCGCCGAAGCTCAGGCGACGGGTGTCGACCGTTCGGGCGGCGCGGGCAAGGAAAACTGGATCGTCATGATCGGCACTTGCACCCATCTCGGCTGCGTTCCGCTCGGCCAGGCCGGCGAATACAATGGTTGGTTCTGTCCCTGCCATGGCTCGGTCTACGACACGGCCGGCCGCATCCGGAAGGGTCCTGCGCCTGAGAACCTGGCGATCCCGACCTTTTCATTCGTGTCCGATACCAAAATCAAGATCGGTTGAGGGGAGACTGATTCATGAGTGGCCATTCCAGCTACGAACCATCAACCGGCTTCGAGAAATGGGTCGATGCGCGCCTGCCGCTGCCGCGCATGGTCTATGACAGCTTCGTGGCATATCCGGTTCCGCGAAACCTGAACTATGCCTATACCTTCGGAGCCATGCTCTCCGTCATGCTGGTCGTGCAGATCCTGACGGGCATCGTGCTCGCCATGCATTACGCCGCCGACACGATGATTGCATTCAACTCCGTCGAAAAGATCATGCGCGACGTCAACCACGGCTGGCTGCTGCGCTACATGCATGCCAACGGCGCATCCTTCTTCTTCGTCGCCGTCTACCTGCATATCGCCCGCGGCCTCTATTACGGTTCCTACAAAGCGCCGCGTGAAATCCTCTGGATCCTCGGCGTCGTCATCTACCTCCTGATGATGGCGACCGGCTTCATGGGCTACGTCCTGCCCTGGGGCCAGATGTCCTTTTGGGGCGCGACCGTCATCACCGGCTTCTTCTCGGCCTTCCCGATGATCGGTGAATCGCTCCAGCAGTTCCTGCTCGGCGGCTTTGCCGTCGAACAGCCGACGCTGAACCGCTTCTTCTCGCTGCACTACCTGCTGCCCTTCATGATCGCCGGCGTCGTCGTCCTGCACATCTGGGCGCTGCACGTCACCGGCCAGACCAACCCGACGGGCGTCGAGGTCAAGACGAAGACGGACACGGTGCGCTTCACGCCCTATGCGACGATGAAGGATGCGCTCGGCGTATCGGTCTTCCTGCTGGTCTATGCCTATTTCGTCTTCTACATGCCGAACTTCCTCGGCCATGCCGACAACTACATCCCGGCCGACCCGTTGAAGACGCCGGCCCACATCGTTCCGGAATGGTACTTCCTGCCGTTCTACGCGATGCTGCGTTCGATCACCTTCAACATCGGCCCGATCGACTCCAAGCTCGGCGGCGTGCTGGTGATGTTCGGTGCGATCATCGTGCTGTTCTTCCTGCCCTGGCTCGACACGTCCAAGGTTCGCTCGGCGGTCTACCGTCCCTGGTACAAGCTTTGCTTCTGGCTGTTCGTGATCAACGCGATCATCCTCGGCTGGCTCGGATCGCAGCCGGCGGAAGGTGACTTCGTCTGGATCTCTCAGGTCTGCACGCTCCTCTACTTCGCCTTTTTCCTGGTTGCCATGCCGGTGCTCGGCCTGATCGAGACGCCGCGCCGCATCCCGAACTCGATCACCGAAGCGGTGCTCGAGAAGCGCAACAAGACAGCTGCCGCCGGCGCAGCGGCCAATGCGTAAGCGCGCGACGGAAGGGAACAGATACATGAAAACGCTTGTTGCAAGCATTCTCTCGCTCGCTGTCGTTGCCGGTCTCAGCGGCGCGGCTCTGGCCGAGGAGGCGCCCGCCAACGGTGCGGCTCCGGCCCATCACGCCGAAGGTGAGACGCCGCATTATCCGCTGAAGCATCCGAAGGAGGAGGATTGGTCTTTCGCCGGTCCGTTCGGCCACTACGACAAGGGCCAGCTCCAGCGCGGCCTCAAGGTCTACACGGAAGTCTGTGCAGCCTGTCATTCGATGAAGCTCGTGCCTTTCCGCACGCTCGGCGAACTCGGCTATTCCGAGGCGCAGGTGAAGGCCTTCGCCGCGAATTATGAAGTCCAGGATGGTCCCAACGCCAGCGGCGAGATGTTTACCCGCAAGGCGGTTCCTTCCGATTACTTCCCGTCGCCTTTCCCCAATGCTGAAGCCGCGGCTGCTTCCAACAATGGCGCGGCTCCGCCCGATTTTTCGCTGATCGCCAAGGCCCGCTCAGTCGAGCGTGGCTTCCCGCAATTCGTCTTCGACATCTTCACCCAGTATCAGGAAAGCGGCCCGGATTACATCCACGCACTGCTGACCGGCTATGAAGAGCCGCCGGCGGGTTTCCAGGTGCCGCAGGGTGGACATTATAACCCTTACTTCAATGCTGCTGCCGTTCTCGCCATGCCGAAGCCGCTCTCCGATGGCCAGGTGACCTATGACGATGGCGCGCCGGCGACCGTCGAACAGTATTCGAGGGATGTCACCGCCTTCCTGATGTGGGCTGCCGAGCCGCATCTCGAAGAGCGCAAGCGCACCGGCTTCATGGTCATGGTCTTCCTGGCGATCTTTACGGTGCTGATCTATCTGACGAAGCGCTCGATCTACGCCAACAAGGAACACTGAGCGTTCCATTCTGAATTCGAAGGGCGGCTTGCGAGCCGCCTTTTTTGTTTGTTCCGCTCCCGCCAATTGATAGGGTGCGGGTGAAACACGAATGAGTTAGAGCACGATGTCGTCGAACTCGCTCACACTTTTCGGCGTCATGCTCTAATGCATGTCGCCCGGAGGTGTGCCACGCTTTCGGGACAGCACGCAAAAAAAATGCGCTAAAGCGCGTCGCTTGAATCAGGTTTGACGCGGCGCGCTTTGGTTTCATGCCTCGCAGATATGGACTTTCGATGGACAAAAATACGATTTCGGAGCTTGCAGCCAGCATTCGCTCCATTCCCGATTACCCCAAGCCCGGCATCATTTTCCGCGACATCACCACGCTGCTCGGCAACCCCCGCGCTTTCCGCCGGGCGGTCGACGAACTTGTTCAGCCCTATGCAGGCACGAAGATCGATAAGATCGCCGGCATGGAGGCGCGCGGCTTCATCCTCGGCGGTGCGGTGGCGCATCAGCTTTCCTCAGGCTTTGTTCCGATCCGCAAGAAGGGCAAGCTGCCGCACGATACCGTGCGCATCGCCTACAGCCTCGAATATGGCGTCGACGAGATGGAGATGCACCGCGATGCGGTGCAGCCCGGCGAGAAGGTGATCCTGGTCGATGACCTGATCGCCACAGGCGGCACGGCGGTGGGGGCTACGAAGTTGCTGCGCCAGATCGGCGCGGAGGTGGTCGGCGCCTGCTTCGTCATCGATCTCCCCGATCTCGGTGGCCGCAGGAAGCTCGAAGAGCTCGGAGTCGTCGTGCACACGTTGGTCGAATTCTCCGGGCATTGATCCTTCTTCACCCCGGCACCAGCGGCGTCAGTCGAAATCGAGGACGCCGCTCTCGAAGCGCATCACAGCCTCGCCATTCTGATTGACGCCTTCGCAGAGGATCGTGTTGAGGTGCCAGCCCGGCCGCGACGCGAGCGGCCGGCTGGAGAGGAAGGCGACGGAATAGGTTACGACATCGCCCGCAAAGACGGGCCGCAGCCATTGTAGTTTCTGAAAGCCGGGTGAGGGGCCGAGCTTGGGTGACGTCTGGCCCTTTTCGGCGAGCATGACGCTTTGCCTTTGCCAGAAGGCGAGGAAGGTTCGCATCCAAGCGGCGGTGGTGTGCCAGCCGGAGGCGCAGAGGCCGCCGAAGAGGGTATTTTTCGCGGCCTCCTTGTCGACATGAAAACGCTGAGGATCATAACGTGTCGCGAAGCGGATGATGTTTTCCTCGGTAAAAGTGTATCTGCCGATCTCGGCCTTCTCGCCGACGGCGTAAAGCTCGGACATTCTCATCGCGACACCTCCGGACCCATACCGTCTTCAGGGCGCGTGCGGATCATGACCGAATTCTCCGAAAGGCAGACGAGTTCGCCGCGCTGATTTTCCACCACATGACGGAACTTGACGATGCCAATGCCAAGGCGCGAGCGCATCAGCCGGGCTTCGAGGACGGTCGAGTGGCCGTCCAGCGTGTCGCCGGCCAGCACCGGTTTTCGCCATTCCATCAGATCGATGCCCGGAGCGCCCTCGCAGTGCGCGTTCAGAATGTAGCTGTCGGCCATCATGCGCATCAGCATCGATGACGTATGCCAGCCGGAGGCGGCGAGCCCGCCGAGGATGCTGGCGCGGCCGGCGGCCTCGTCGAGATGCATCGGCTGCGGATCGAATTCCCTGGCAAATTCGATGATCTCCTCGGCAAGCACCGGCTTCGGACCTAGGGCGAAGCGCTGGCCGGGTGGGAAATCTTCGAAGAAAAACTTTTCTGCCGACATTCGCTCCTCCACCATATGCAGGGCCTAGAACAGAATGATTTTAGGCCGAATCGGCCTAGAAATCTGAATCCTGTTCTACATTAAAGAGTTAGAGCATGGTGTCGCCCGAAAACCGCTCACACTTTTCGGCATCATGCTCTAGTGCTTACAATAGCATCCGCGTGAGCTCAATGATTCCGGGGAGATAAACCGGCATGACGGGACTGAAGTCTATACTCGACGAGGCTGCGCGCCAGGGGCTGATTTCGCCGGAGGCAGGCGGACGGCTTCTGCCCTTCCTGACCGAGCGCGGCGTGGCGGTTGTCGAGCCGCAGCCGGCAGCCGCCGACGGACCGGCATGGTCGGACACGGAGACGCCGCGCTTCGTGCGCGGTTTTCACGACGTGCTGATCACCATCGGCGTCGTTGTGGCGCTCGCAGGCCTCTGGGGGCTTTCTGCACTTTATGCCGTGCTGCCCGCGATCATCGTCCTTTCGGAAATCCTGGTGCGCCGCCAGCGGCTCGCTTTGCCGGCCGTCAGCCTGACGATCGCCCTGTTCTGCTGGACTTGCCTGCTGATGTCGCGATTTTTCCCGCCGTGGACGCCGACCGCAACATCCTTCGGAGCGGAGGCGACGCAGTTCGTCGCAGGTTTCCCGATCATTCTCGGCGCCTATTATGCTCGCTACCGCGTACCGCTTTCGCTGGCGCTCTGCATCATGTCGGTGCTTGCCTTCGTCCTCACCCTGCTTTTGCGCCTGGCACAGTGGGCAAGCGGCAATCCGGCGTTTTTCCTCGATCATCCCGCCGTGCTGGCGCTGGTTGCCCTGATCTGCGCGGTCGGATTGTTTGCGCTGGCGCTCTATTTCGATCTCGGCGACCGGCTGCGGCGGACGACGCGTTCGGATATCGCTTTCTGGCTGCATCTCGGCGCGGCGCCGGCGCTGCTCTATAGCACCGTTTCCCTGCTGTCGTTCGGAGCAGATACTCGTATTGTCGACGTCGCGAACATGTCGTCGCGGACACCCGTCGTCGTTGCGACGGTGGCGGCGCTGATGCTGCTCGGTCTCATCATCGATCGCCGCGCCTTCGTCACTTCGGGACTGCTGTCGCTCGGTGTTGCGATCTTCGGCGTCTTCCGGCAGGGAAGCGCCACGGTCGACACCTACATCTTCACCACGCTGATCATTGTCGGCGCAATCGTATTAATCATCGGCACCGGCTGGATGCCGCTTCGGCGGCTGGTGCTCAGGACACTGCCGCCGGCCATCGCAAACAGGCTGCCGCCGGGTTAAGGCGGCAGCGCTCTTTTATTTAGGTATTGAAACGGAAATGGATGACGTCGCCGTCCTGGACGACGTATTCCTTGCCTTCGTCGCGCGCCTTGCCGGCATCCTTGGCGCCGACTTCGCCGTTATATTTGATGTAATCGTCATAGGCGATGGTGTTGGCGCGGATGAAGCCGCGCTCGAAATCCGAATGGATGACGCCGGCGGCCTGCGGCGCCTTGGTGCCGCGCTCGATCGTCCAGGCTCGCGTTTCCTTCGGGCCGACGGTGAAATAGGTGATGAGGTGGAGCAGCTTGTAGCCGGCGCGGATCAGCCGGTCGAGGCCGGCCTCGTCAAGGTCGAGGGCGGAGAGGAATTCCTTGGCCTCATCCTCGGGAAGCTGAGCGACCTCAGCCTCGATCGCCGCCGAGATGACGACGGTTTCGGCGCCTTGTTCCCTGGCCATGGCGGCGACGGCCTCGGTGAATTCGTTGCCGGTCGAGGCGTCGCTTTCGGCGACGTTGCAGACATAGAGCACCGGATGCGAGGTCAGCAAGTTGAGGCCCTTGAGGATGGCGATCTCCTCGGCATCGAGCGTCGGCAGCAGCGTGCGCACCGGCTTGCCCTCGTTGAGCAGCTTCAGCGACGCTTCCATGATCGGCAGCATCGCCATCGATTCCTTGTCCTTGCCGGTGGCACGCTTGCGCGTCTGCTCGGTGCGGCGTTCCAGGCTTTCGAGATCGGCGAGCATCAACTCGGTCTCGATCGTCTCGGCATCGGCAACGGGATTGATGCGGCCCTCGACATGGGTGATATCGCTGTCTTCGAAGCAGCGCAGCACATGCACGATGGCGTCGACCTCGCGGATATTAGCGAGGAACTGGTTGCCAAGGCCCTCACCCTTCGAGGCGCCGCGCACCAGGCCGGCGATGTCGACGAAGGAGATGCGGGTCGGGATAAGTTCCTTTGACTTGGCGATATCGGCAAGCTTGCGCATGCGCGGATCGGGTACGGCGACTTCGCCGGTATTCGGCTCGATCGTGCAAAAGGGATAATTCGCCGCCTGTGCCGCCGCCGTCTTGGTGAGCGCGTTGAAGAGGGTCGATTTGCCGACGTTCGGCAGTCCGACGATGCCGCATTTGAAGCCCATGGCTAAAACCTGCTGTTCTTGAATTTCTTGCTGGTGCCTATGGGATAAAGGAGCAATATGGTCAAGTCTTAGCGAGCTTTTAACCTTGCTCACTTGCCCAAGGAACGGCGCCGGCCTATTTTGAGGCCGATCGCGGTTTCGATGCATTGCGGATTTCGTCAGATGCACGGTCGCTCCTGCCGGCCGCACATCCGGCCTCAACCCGGCGGCCAATTTCCTCCTGATCGAGGAGGGCAGCCACGGCGCACCGTCGAAAATTCGTCATCGACAATGATTAGTTGTTTTGAAGATTCCTGACCATGTCATCAACGGGTGGATTTTCCGATGAGTGACAACGACGTTGCCCTAAAACCGAAGACCAAGGTGAAGCCGAAGCTGGACAAGCCGAAGCTCTACAAGGTCATCCTCGTCAACGACGATTATACGCCGCGCGAATTCGTCATCGTCATCCTGAAGGTTGTCTTCCGCATGAGCGAGGAGACCGGCTACCGGGTGATGATGACGGCGCACAAGCTCGGTTCCTGCGTGGTCGTGGTCTGCGCCAAGGATATCGCCGAAACCAAGGCCAAGGAAGGCATCGACCTTGCCAAGGAGATGGGCTTTCCGTTGATGTTCACGACGGAGCCCGAGGAATAGCCGGGGCTCAGAGTCGGCGGATTTGATAGCCGGTCTTGTCCTGCACGAAGCCACAATTCTCGTAGAAGCGCAGCGTGGCGGGGTTCTTCGAGCCGGTGAGCAGCATCACCTTATAACAGCCGGCCCTCCAGGCCTGTTCCACCGCATGGCCGATGACGGCACCGGCATAGCCGCGCCGGCGATGGTCGGCATGGGTGACGACATTTTCGATCAGCGCATAAGAGGCGCCGCCTCGCGTCAGGTTCGGCACGACGATCATCGTCACGGTGGCGGCTGCGAGATTGCCGGCAAAGCCGATGAATAGGGTCATGCCGGGCTGGGCGAGGATGGCGGAGAAGCGCTCTTCGGCCAGGGCCTTGTCGAGAACCGGATCTGTCGGGTTCAAATGACGGTAGAGGACGGTCAATCCCGGAAGATCGCCGGCAGTTGCGGGACGGATGGCGAGGTCCTGGTCCGGCATCGGATTCATTCCCCCTTATTGCCGAACATCTTCTTCAGCATCTCGGCCATGGGACCGGTGGCGGGGAGTTTCGGCTGATTGCTGCTGCGGGCCTGGCGGATATGCGACTGGCCTGCCAGCTTCTTCTCGCTGTCCTTGCCTTCCTTGCGCGGCTTTTCTTCCTCGGCCTTGCCGCCGAGCGCCAGCGCGATCTTGTTCATCAGCTGCGAATCCTCGTTTCGCACCAGCATGTCGGCATTGTCGGCCAGCGTGTCGAGAAGTGGTTCGAGCCAGACCTTGTCGGCCTTGGCGAAATCACCGAGCACATGGTTCTGCACCATTTCCTTGACGCCGGGATGGCCGATGCCGAGGCGCAGCCGCCGGTATTCCTTGCCGCAATGGGCGTCCAGCGACCTGATGCCGTTGTGGCCGCCATGGCCGCCACCGGTCTTCAGCCGCGCCTTGCCGGCGGGAAGGTCGAGCTCATCATAAATCGCGACAAGGTCGGCCGGCTGGAGCTTGTAGAAGCGCATCGCCTCGCCGACCGCCTCGCCGGAGAGGTTCATATAGGTCTGCGGCTTGATCAGCAGCACCTTCTCGCCGGCGAGTTCGCCTTCGGCGATCTCGCCCCTGAACTTCTTCGACCAGGGCGAAAAGCTGTGGCGCCGATGGATGGCGTCAACGGCCATGAAGCCGATATTGTGACGGTTGCCGGCGTATTTGGCGCCGGGATTGCCGAGACCCGCGATGATCAGCATGGCCTGTCATTCCTTGCTTGTTGTTCTGCGTTCACCACCCGGAAATGGGAGCAAAGTCAAGCGGAAAGGGCATCGGCCCGTCTGGCTGCGTCAGTCGGACAGGTTCATGCCGTATTTCAGGAAGATCTTTTTCTGTTCGCCATCGGCGATCAGCTTGTCGAGCGCTGATTGCATCTTGGCGCGCAGATCGTCCGGAAAGCCTTTTTCGCAGGCAATGCCCATCGGCTGGGCCGAGAGCACGGTCACCATCTCCACTGGCTGGTCGGCCTTCAGCTTGTCGAAATAGAGTTCGGAGATCGGCATCATATCGACGCGGCCGCTCAGCAGCTTGCGCAGCGTGGCGTTGAAGTCGCTGGCGACGTCGAGCTTGGTGAAGCCCTTCTCCTTCAGGGTCGTCTCGGTGTAGTCCTCCCGCTGTGTGCCGATCGTATATTTCTTCGCCTCGTCTAGATTGCCGGCGGTGACGCCCGAGCCCTTGCGGGTGATCAGGATATTGCGATCGATCAGCAGCGGCTCGATCCATTTGAACAGCGGGTCGCGGGCGCTGTTGTGGGCGGTGGCGAAAACGCAGGTCATCGGCGCCGTGCGGGCGAGACCGAAAGCGCGCGCCCAGGGCAAGACCTCGATCGTATAGTCGACGCCGATCGCGGCCATCACCTTTTCGACCTGCTCGACCGTCGCACCCTTGATCTCCTTGCCTTCGCGATAGTTGAAGGGGGCGTAATCCTCGGTCGTGAAATTGATCGTCTGCGCATGGGCGGCGCAGGGCAGCGCCAGGCATGCAAGAAGCAGGAGCTTTTTCATCGGATCATCTCCTTCGTTCTTCGTTTATGAGGCGCGCGCGACGGCCGATTGCGGCATCATCAGTTCCTCGATGAGCTTGGCTGCGTGCTGCGGGCGATGGAAGAGGTAGCCCTGGCCATAGTCCAGTCCCATCTGGTGGAGCGTGCGGCATTCCTCTTCGGTCTCGATGCCCTCGGCGATGACGGTGCAGTTCATCTTGTGGGAGAGGGTGGTAATGCCTTCGATCAGCATGCGGCTCTTCTGGCGCACGTCATCGTCGCCGTCATTGATCGCGCGAGTAAAGGACTGGTCGATCTTGATGATGTCGACAGGGAAGCGGTTGAGGTAGCTCAGCGACGAATAGCCGGTGCCGAAATCGTCGAGCGCGATGCGGCAGCCGAAGCGGCGAAGCTCCGTGACGATCATGCGGATCTCAGGGTTGTCATGCATCAGCACTGCTTCGGTGATCTCGACGACGATGCGTTCGGGGCGGATGCCGTGGCGGCCGACAATCGCGGCAAGCCGGGCCGGCAGCGCCGGTTCGAACTGCAGCGGCGAGAAGTTGATGGCGATATAGGTGTCCTGCATGCCCGATATGCGGGAAATTTTCGCGAGGTTGGCGATCGCCTTCTCCATGATGACGTTGCCGACGCGGACGATCTTTCCCGTTTCTTCGGCGACGCTGATGATCTCGGCCGGCGGCATCAGGCCCTTCTGCGGATGGTTGAGGCGCATCAGCGCCTCGAAACCGGCAATGCCGCGGCCGTTCAGATTGACGATCGGCTGCAGGAAAGCGTCGAACCAGTTGTCGACGAGGCCGGCTTCGATATTGGCCTCGATTTCGGCGCGGCTGCGGGCGCGGTCGAGCATGGCATTGTCGAAGAGCTGCGCACCATTCTTGCCGTCGCGTTTCTTGGCATACATCGCCATGTCGGATTTCTGCAGCAGCTCGGCTGCGGTCGCGGCATGATGCGGATAGATGGCGATGCCGATCGAAGCGCTCAGATGCATGTCCGGGGCAAATGGCGTTTCGAAGACCGAGGCGATTTGCTCGCACATCGCCTTGGCGCGCCTTTCGGCGTCCTTCGCCGGCAGCAGGATGGCGAATTCGTCGCCGCCGAGACGAGCCGCCTCGTCGAAGGGAGCAAGATGGGTCTTCAGGCGCGCAACCAGCTCGATCAATGCCCTGTCGCCGGCGGCATGGCCCATATTGTCGTTGATCCACTTGAAGCGGTCGAGATCGACGAAGAGGCAGGCGAGCTCCTGGCCGGCGGCGTCTGCCGCAGCGATCTTGCTGTCGAGCACGGCTTCAAAACCCTGGCGGTTGAGAAGCCCGGTCAGGTGATCGGTGATTGCCTGGCGATGGTTGCGGTCCTCGGACGCCTTGAGCTCGGTCACATCGGTCATGACCGACAGGGAGAGGCGATCTTGAGCACCGGCGCCGGCTTCCGATTCCATGATAAGGACGTCCATGGTGCGGCCGTCCAAGCAGACGAACTTGACGGTAACCGCCATGCCGCTCTCGGCCCGGCGGCGCTTGACGAACTTGTCGCGGGTGTTTGCCGTGACGAGATCGGCGAAGTTGCGGCCGATGACGGCGGCGCGATTATAGCCGGTGGCAAGCAGCCAATAATCGCTGACGGCGGTGATGCGGTCTTCCTCGTCGAGCGAGAAGAGCATGGCGGGGGTCAGATTGTAGATATCGGTGGCGCGGCGATGGGCGAGCTTCAGCTCCTTCTCCTCGCTTTCGAGCTTGGTCTGCATCTCGTTGAAGCTGCGGGCGAGCCGTCCCATCTCGTCGTTCGACTGCCAGTCGACGTGATGGCGGGAGCCGAGCTGGCGGGTGGCCTCGATCGCTGCCGTCAGCCGCATCAGCGGCTGGATGACGAAGAAGCGGTTGCCGATCAACGCGGTGCCGAAAACGGTCAGAACTGCGAAGATGAAGATCGAAATGAAGACGACCTCTTCCTGCTTCAGACCGGAAAACAGGCCGATAGTGGGATAGTAGACGCTGATACTGCCGAGATTCTTCGGGCCATCGACGGTGTTGTAGATGATGGCACGCGACACCTGCACGAGCTTGCCGTCGAAGGAGCGGGGAATGGTGGACTGGCTGACGTCGAGCTGGCCTGACTGGTCGCGCACTTCGACCTTGACGATGGCGCCCTGGGAAACGACCGTCGCGCTGATCTGAGTGACGCTTTCTTCATCGAGGTCCCAGAGGGGCTTTGCCAGCGCCTGGGCGTTGGCGACAAGAAGAACCGAGATATGGTCGCGTATTTCCTTGTCGGCCCGCTCCGAAGAAAGAAAAAGAAAGAGAACAAAGAGAGGAGCGACAAAAACAAGCAGCGCTCCGCAAACAATCCCAAAAAACCTGTTCTCAACGGAATTGTTCATGGTTCCGTTTACTCCCCCAGGCCAGCCATATTTGCTGTCGCGCGTTCGGGCCGGCTTCTTCGCAGCTGACGAGGCATGCTTTCACGAATATGTTAAATGTTGCTGAAACGGGGGTCTGCGGGCAACGAAAAGCCCGCCTTCCTGGGGGAGGCGGGCCATATGTATTATAAATGGAGTGAAGCGATCAGGCTTCGGTTTCGCCTTCTTCGGCGCTTTCGTCGACACCGGCAGCCGGAGCGACGATGGTCGCGATCGTGAAGTCGCGGTCGATGACCGTGGTCACGCCCTTCGGCAGGGTGACTTCCGAAATGTGGATACTATCGCCGATCTTCTTGCCGCTGAGGTCAATGTCGAAGAATTCCGGGATCGCATCGGCCGGGCAATGAACTTCGACCGAGTGGCGGACGATGTTCAGAACGCCACCGACCTTGAGGCCCTGGGACTTCTCTTCGTTGATGAAGTGAACGGGGATTTCGACGGTCACCTGAGTGTTGCCGGAGACGCGGAGGAAATCGACATGCATCGTGAAATCGCGGACCGGATCGAGCTGGTAGTCCTTCGGCAGAACCTTGTACTTCTTGCCGTCGACTTCGATGGTCGCGACGGTCGTCATGAAACCGCCGGCGTGGATGCGCTTCGTCACCTCATTGGTGTTGAGAGCGATGGCAATGGGGGCCTGCTTGTCACCATAGATGACAGCGGGAATGAAACCGTTGCGGCGAAGTTCACGGGCGGACCCCTTACCAACCCGTTCGCGCGCCTCGGCCTTGAGCTCGTAAGTTTCCTGGCTCATGGCTATTCCTTTCGAGGTTATTTGGAGAGTTCGTCGGCGGGCAAAAGCCTTGTTCCGTCGAACCAGAGGCGGGTTTCCCCATCCTCATCCGCGTTGCCTCCAAGGGTGTCTACACGGACCGGTGGCCTATATTATAAGTCGCTCGGAAACGCAAGTTGCTGATTGCGGCGAGGCTGCCGCCCTCGCAGGCGTCACCGGCCATGGCTGGGAATGAGCCCCGGCGACATCAACAAGCGTAGGCCGGGCTTCGGCTCAAAGATACGAACCTCATGAAATCACTTCAAAACCGCGTCCGTCCAGGGCCACTTGGCTTGACATCGCCGGGCTTCGCATCTTTGGATGGCCGCTCAAAAAGCGGCTGAGGAGAAACCAGACTATGCGTCTCAAACTTGTCACGGCAACGAGCTTGCTTGCCCTTTGCGTTTTTACCACGGCCGAGGCCGTGGAGATCAATCAGGATGGCGCCAACACCGTCAGGGACACTCTGACAAAGTTGCTTCCAGATGATCTGGCGAAGAGCGGCTTCATCACCGTCAATCCGGCGGGCACGCGCTACGAGATCATCTATGATCTGGCGAAGCTGCTTGCAAAAGTCGATCCGGCGACCTTCACCATCAACGGTCTTACCCCGTTCTCGACATTCGCCACGCCGCTCGACAATGGGCTTTGGAATATCGAAGGTGACGACAGTTTCAACGTCTCCGGCCATTTTAAAGACCCGGATCAGAAAACAACGAATTTCACCTATTCCATCGCTTCGATCGTCTATAGCGGTGTTTTCGACCCAACAATCAGCTATCTGCGCTCAGGCACCTTCGCGGTCAAGGACGTCAAGGTCGCCAGCAAGTCTGAAACCGAGGAAGTTCATGCCGCCATCGCCAGCATGGACCAGAAGCTGAGTTCGACGGACAGTGCAGGCGGCAACGGACGCATCGATTTTGTCGGCAGCGCGTCGATGTCTGGTTTTGTCGAGCAGGTTTCCGGCCTGCAAATGCCGCCCATCGAAATTCGTGCCGGCTCAATCAATGTCGATGCCAAGGTGAACGGCCTGCCGGCGAAGCAGATTCGCGAGATGGTCTTCTTCATGCTCGACCATCTCGATGAGAAGGAATTGAGCTCGGAAGATACCGACAAGATAAAGACAATAGCGAAGGAAGCATTTCCGCTTCTGACCTTGTTCAGCGAGACGATCGGGGTCAACGACCTGTCCGTCACGAACGAGATGGGCAAGGGCGGCGCCAAGGCATTCAACTACAACCTCGCCATTGAGGGCCCGAGCGACGCCATGCGTTTCGGCTTCGGCATGAACGCGCAGGAGATCAGCCTCGACACGCCGCGAATGCCGGCAAACTACGCGACATTCATGCCGACCAATTTCGATTTTCAGGTCGCTGTTCCGAACCTGGATTTCGCAAGCTTCGGCAACGACCTGATGGCGGTGGATTTCAATGACAAGGCACCCGAGAAGACCGGCGAGGAGATGGCGAAGAAGCTCTTCCGCGACGGCCTTCTCAAGGTGGAGTTCCCGAAGATCAGCGCCAAGTCGGATGTTTATGACGTCGATATGACGGGCAAGATCGAAGGCCGGGTCGACACCGAAAAGGACTATTCTATGGAGGCGACGATCCTGGCGCGCGATCTCGACAAGACGATCGCGGCAGTTCAGGAACTTGCCAAGACCGATCCCGATCTCAACCAGGTCTCCTTCGGCATCATGATGGTGAAGGGCTTTGCCAAGACCGATCCCGACGGTCGTTCGCGTTGGGACATCAGCGTCAGCCGCGACGGCGCGGTCACGGTCAACGGCCAGATGGTCAAGGGGCCGGACGCTCCGGATCAAGACCAGGGGCTGGAGCCAGACCAGGAGCAGGAGCAGGGCCAGGACGCGGTGCCTGCGCCGCCGCAGCAGCCTTGAGCGTCGTCAATAGGGATAAGAAAGAGGCCGGCCTTGCGCCGGCTTCAGCGTTTTGACCAACTCCGTTCTGACTCGGCGTTGAGCCACGGCTGTCCGGTTATCTCGACGGGCTGCCCCACCCTAGGCGGTGTGGACTCTTGGGATTCCCAAGGCTGAGCAAATCAGATTCAAGACTGTCTTTTGGAGGCAGTCATGGGTGTTTTGGATCGTCTGATCCTTCGGGACGAGCAGTGGGAGCGGATATCGC
>NZ_RQIH01000011.1 GCF_003939025.1 Rhizobium sophoriradicis | reverse complement strand
TGACCTTCTCGCATGTTCATAATGGCTTTCTGACAGCGGGAATTGACGCCGGCGTTGTCGGCATCGCGGCGCTTTCGCTGCTGCTCCTGACGCCCGTGATAGCCGCGTGGAAAAAGGAACCCGGTCCCGGCAGGGACCTGTCCATAGCGCTCGCTCTTCTGCTCACCAGCAGCTACATTGTTACCGGCAGCATCGGCATCATGTTCAACCAAAAGGCACTGGATCCGATCTTCGCCTATATGGTCGCCCTGATTTGCCTGGATCGGGGCAGCACACGCTTCGCGCCAGTCGTGCGAAGCTGACGTCTGATTCCTTGTATGATGCCGCTATAGTAGTGGATTTCAGGAATGCGCGTAAACATTCGATTGAGCTCACACCGCCACCCTCGCGCGAACTCCATCTGCAATCTCCGCCATCCTGTCGGCCGCCGCATGGCCGATCAGCATGAAGGCGTGCCTCCCGTTCGACCAGTAGACGACGTTCATGCCTTTGCGGCTTTCGAGGTCCGGCGCTTTGGGGCCGGCATCGGAACGGACGATGCAAAGCGCCATCGGCCCGGTATCAGGATCGAGATAAGCGATTTGGGCGAGCGGCTTGCCGTCATATTGCAGCAGCAGGGCGCGTTTGAAATCGATGCCCGGAAGCGAGACGGCTTCGGGAGAGAGCGACAAGCCGAGTTTTTCGTCGAGGGGGGCGAGTTGGGCGGCCTGAGACTCCCAGGCGGGCGACGGGCCGGCGAGCGTTTCCGCGGTATAGAGCGAGATGTAATCGGCGACCACGGCGCGCCATTCGCTGCTTTCGTCCTTTGCCGAAAAGCCTCTGCCGAGGCCAAGGACGGCGCGATCGATGGCGATGCCGGCGACGAGCGCAGCGGCGAGCGCGGCGAGGAAGCGGCGGCGGCTGGCAGCAGGCGCCGAGACAGCTTTTGCATCCTCCCGCGCAGGGATGGCGTCGAGCATTCCCTCCAGCTTTTCGCGCGGCGCTTCCTGGAGCAGCGGCGCGAAAGCCTGCTCGAACGGGAGGCTGGCGCGCGCCAGGAACTCCAGCCGTTCGGCAACGCGCTCGTCTTCCTTCACAATGGCCTCAATGCGGGCCGCCTGTTCGGCCGTCAGTTCGCCATCGATGAAGGCGGTCAGGTCCTCATCGGAGGGAGTGGTGTGTTTCGTGTTCATTGCCGTCCCCCTTCCCGCTCGTCACTGGCGAGCTTGGCGCGGGCTGCCGCCAGCCGGCTCATCACGGTCCCGATCG
Source organism: Rhizobium sophoriradicis (assembly GCF_003939025.1). Classification (GTDB taxonomy): domain Bacteria; phylum Pseudomonadota; class Alphaproteobacteria; order Rhizobiales; family Rhizobiaceae; genus Rhizobium; species Rhizobium sophoriradicis. Next base: position 277,281 of record NZ_RQIH01000011.1, on the reverse strand, counting down.
GGATATCCAGTATGCCTGCAACCTCGCGATAGGAAAGTCCTTCGACATAGGCGAGGAAAACCACCGTTCTCTGCGCCTCGGGCAGCGCGCTCACCCGTTTCAGCACCTGTCCCGCCATCACATGGGTCTCGGTATCATGGGCGCCGTCGAAGATCAGCACCTCGCCGGCATCGACGAAACCCTGGCCCTGGCGCACCCGGCGCGAGCGGATCTCGTTCAGCCAGATCGAATGCAGGATCGAAAACAGCCAGCGGTCGAGCCGGGTGCCGGGGACGAATTGATCGGCGCGCTCCAGCGCGCGAAGGCAGGTCGCCTGCACTAGGTCGTCGGCGACATCGCGCTGATGCGAGAGAACAAGACCATAACGCCAGAGCCTTGCCAGATTTTCCGTCAGGCCGCTCCTGATATCCGCTGCGCTGGCGATGGCCGCCTCCGACGATCCTGCGTTTTTCGGAGCCGCCGGATGAACCGGCGATTCCGTTCTCGCGCGACTATAGGCAGGAAAGGAGGCGCACGCGACCGACATTCTCACATGCCTTTCTGGTTCCGTCTTCCCGCCCATGCCGGCAATCAGATCTTCGACGGATCGAGGATGGCCGCGTTCAGATCCTGATACTCCTCGCAGGCCGTGCCGCAGATCGCCTTTATGGTCGTCAACTGCTCCTTGGCGAGATCGAGCCGGCCCTTGATGACATAGGCTTCGCCGAGATATTCGCGGACCTTGGCGTATTGCGGATCCACCTTCACCGATTGGAGGTAATAGGAGATGCCTTCGTCGGTGCGGCCGAGCTTGCGGGTGGCATAGCCGCGATAATTCAGCACCTCGGCGCTGTTCTGGTCCTTGACCGTGTCGAGCATGGCAAGCGCCTCCTCATAGCGGCCGGCCTTGGCCAGCGAATAGGCATAGTCGGTGCGGTTCTCGTCCGAGACGTTGGCGCTTTGCTGTTTGATGCATTTCTTGGTCTTCTGGTCATAGATCTCGCCCTTCTTGCAGGTCGGCATCGTGCTGTTGTCATCGCCGACCGCAAAGACAGGGCCGGAGAAGACGAAAGCGGCAAGGCAGCCGCCGAGAAGGATGGAAGCAAAACGGGCTGTCATGATCGTCATGGGAAACTCCTCGAAAGTGACGTTGCGAGGAGAAAACACCGCTGCCCCGGACTTTATTCGCCCGCCTCCTATTTTCTCCATAACGGCTTCGTGAAGCCACCGAAGCCGAATAAATTACCGGGACCGGGTGTTCTCAGCGTTGCGCCGGGAACGACAAGGAGAACTCCGTGACCGATACTGTAAAACTCGTCAGCCTCGCCGTCGCCGCACCCGAACATGTCATTTTCCAGAAGCAAGCGCTCGAGGCTTCCGCCCGGCTGTTTGCCGACCGTTTCGAGGATTTCCGGCATCTTGCCCGCGTCTTCGACAGTGCCGGCATCCGAAAGCGTCATGCCGCGCGGCCGCTTGCCTGGTTCGACGAAGCGCATGGCTGGCAGGACCGGATGCAGGCCTATGCGGAGGTGGCAGGCGGGCTCTTCGCTGAGACCGCGAGCTCAGCACTTCAGCAGGCCGGGCTTGAGGCCGGCGATGTCGACTGTGTCGTGACGGTCTCCTCCACCGGCTTTACCACACCGAGCCTCGATGCGCAGATGGCCCGCCGGATGGGTTTCAGGGCCGATATCGAGCGGGTGCCGGTGTTCGGGCTCGGCTGTGCGGCCGGCGTGTCGGGTTTTGCGATCGCCGCGCGGCTGGCACGAAGCCGGCCGGGCGCCGTCGTGCTCTTCGTCTCGATCGAGCTCTGTACGCTCGCCTTCCGCCTCGACGAGCTGACGCGGCCGAACATTATCGCGACGGCGCTTTTCGGCGATGGCGCCGCCGCCTGCGTGTTGCGATCAGGCGACGGCGGGCTGGCGGAAGTGGAATCGACCGGCGAGCATCTCTTTCCCGACACGCTCGATATCATGGGCTGGAAGATCGACGACGGCGGCTTCGGCATCGTGCTGGCGCAAGCCCTGCCGCCCTTTGCCGAGCAGGAGCTCGGCCCGGCGGTGAAGGCCATTCTGGCACGGAACGGGCTGGCACCAGACGATATCGACCGCTTCATCTGCCATCCCGGTGGCACGAAAGTGCTGGCCGCGATGGAGAGCGCGCTGTCGCTGACGCCGGGCGCTCTCGATCACGAGCGCGGCGTGCTTGCCGACTACGGCAATATGTCGTCGCCGACCATTCTCTTCGTGCTGGAGCGGGCGATCCGCGCCGGATTGCCGGACCGCTCGGCGATGATCGCCATGGGACCGGGCTTTTCGGCGAGCTGCGTGACGCTCCGGAGGCCGGCATGATGTGGCCGTCAATCGCGCTGCTTACCTTCGTGACGCTGCAGCGGCTTGGCGAGCTCGTGCTTGCCCGGCGCAACACTGCCGCCCTTCTCGCCAGAGGCGGCAGGGAAGTGGCGCCGGAGCACTACCCCGCCATGGTGGCGCTGCATGCCGGGTGGATCATCGGCCTCTGGCTGCTGGCGCCGGGCAGGCCGGTCGATCTCTTCTGGCTTGCGGTGTTCATGGTGCTGCAGGCACTGCGGCTCTGGGTGCTGGCGACACTGAAGGACCGCTGGACGACGCGGATCATTATCCTGCCCGGCGCGCCGCTCGTGACGTCAGGTCCCTATCGCTTCCTGCGGCATCCGAACTACGCAATCGTCGTCGGCGAGATCGTCGCCCTTCCTCTCGTCTTCGGGCTGCCGCTTTACGCGATCGGCTTTTCACTTCTCAACGCTTGCGCCCTCCTTGTCCGCATGAAGGCCGAAAATGCCGCACTGAAAAGCGTAATGATTGTGAAATGAATGCGATTTTTCGTTTGCGCGGCAATATCGGCGGGAGCATTTTCACCCCGACAACAAAGCGGAATGGGAATGACCAAAAACGCAATCGTGCTCGGCGCCGGCATCGTCGGGGTCTCGGCGGCCATCCATCTTCAGCGGCGCGGCCGGCAGGTGACGCTGATCGACCGCAAGGATCCGGGCAGCGAAACCTCCTTCGGCAATGCCGGCCTGATCCAGCGCGAAGGTGTCGCGCCCTACGGCTTTCCCCAGCAGCTCAGCCTGTTGCTGCGCTATGCGCTCAACAACCGCATCGATGCGCATTATCACCTCAGCACGCTGCCGAGCCAGATCGCCTTTCTCGCCCGTTACTGGTGGAATTCGAACGCCCGGCGCCATGCGGTCATCACCCGGGCCTATGCGCCGCTGATCGAACATTCGATTGCCGAACACAAGGATCTGATCGAGGCGTCAAACGCCGAAGCGCTGATCCGCAGGGATGGCTGGATAAAGCTTTTCCGGACTGAGGCCAAGCGCGACCAGGCCCTGGCGGAGGCAGCACTCTGGCAGAATGAATTCGGGGTGGACTATGACAGCCTGAGCCCGGCCGATATCTCCGGCGTGGAGCCCGACATGACAGGCGATTTTGCCGGCGGCATCCGCTGGCGCGATCCCTGGTCAGTGCTCGACCCACATGCGCTGACCTCAGCCTATCGCCGCTATTTCGAAAGCCTCGGCGGCCGCTTCGTCACCGGTGACGCCGCCTCATTCGGCCAATTCGGCTCCGGCTGGAAGATGATGACGGTAGAGGGCGCGCTCGAAGCCGAGGATGCGGTGATCGCGCTCGGCCCCTGGGCGGCCGTCGCAACACGCCGGCTCGGCTATTCCTTCCCGCTCGGCGTCAAGCGCGGCTATCACATGCATTATGCCGCCAAGGGCGCTGCCGTGCTCAACAACTGGATGCTCGATGCGGAACGTGGCTATCTCCTGGCGCCGATGCGGCGCGGCATCCGGCTGACGACGGGAGCGGAGTTCGCAACGCTCGACGCGCCGAAGACCCCGGTCCAGCTCGACAGGGCCGAAGCCGTGGCGCGTACGACCTTCCCGCTCGGCGACAGGCTCGACCCCGAACCGTGGATGGGCGCGCGTCCATGCACGCCTGACATGATGCCGATCATAGGCAAAGCGCCGCGCCATCAAGGCCTGTGGTTCGCTTTCGGCCATGCCCATCACGGGCTGACGCTCGGGCCGGTGACCGGCCGCGTGCTGGCCGAACTCATCACCGGCGAAAAACCATTCATCGATATTGCGGCCTATTCGCCTGAGCGTTTCAACCCATGACCCCGAGGGAGGCAAGGGCCCTGAGCGCTGTTGCCGCAATGCCGTCGATCGTATCGTCGATATCGACGGCGACGACGCCTTGCTCGCCTGTCGGCACCTCCAGCGTCGCCAGCTGGCTTTCGAGCAGCGAGACCGGCATGAAATGGCCCTTGCGCTCGCCCATCCGTTTGGTCAGCAGCGCCTTGGAGCCTTCGAGGTAAACGAAGAACAGGTTGCCGCCAGCCGCAGCCCGCAGCCTGTCGCGATAGATGCGCTTCAGCGCGGAGCAGGAGACGATGATGCCCTCGCTTTTTTCCAGCGAGGCCCGGATGTCTTCGCCGATGCGATCGAGCCAGGGCATCCTGTCCTCGTCGGTCAGCGGAACGCCCTTCGACATCTTCTCGACATTGGCGGCCGGATGCAGCGCATCGCCTTCGATGAAGGCGAGCTGCAGGGCTGCCGCCAGCTTCTCACCGACGGAGGACTTGCCGCAGCCGCTGACCCCCATGACGATGATCGCATGGGGCTCGTTCAACCGCTCTTCCGGCATGATCCCTCCGAGGCTCCGGCTTCCCGCTCAATCGAGGGGGAAGTGACAGGCATATTTTTGCTCACCCTCTCCACTTAGTTCGGGAGAAACCTGACGGCAATAGTCCTGCGCTTTCCAGCAGCGCGGGTTGAAGTGACAACCGGACGGGGGCTTCAGCGGCGACGGCAGCTCGCCTTGGAGCCGGATGCGGTTCTTGGCGCGCTCGGGGTCGGCGATCGGGGTCGCCGACAGCAAGGCTGCCGTATAGGGATGGCGCGGCCGGGCGAAGACCTCGGCGGCGGGACCGGTTTCGACGGGACGGCCGAGATACATTACCATCACCTCGTCGGCGATGTGGTGGACGACGGAGAGGCCGTGCGAGATGAAGAGATAGGCAAGGCCCATCTCCTTCTGCAGGTCCATCAACAGGTTCAATACCTGCGCCTGGATCGACAGGTCGAGGGCAGAAACCGGTTCGTCGAGCACCAGCACCTTCGGCCGTAGCATAAGGGCGCGGGCGATGGCGATGCGCTGGCGCTGGCCGCCGGAGAACATATGGGGATAACGGCCATGGTGTTCCGGACGCAGGCCGACACGGGCCATCATCTCCTCCACCTTGCGGCGGCGGGCGGCGGCATTGAGATCGGTGTTGATCTTCAGCGGCTCTTCGAGGATCGCGCCGACCTTCTGGCGCGGGTTGAGCGAGCCGTAGGGGTTCTGGAAGACGATCTGCACCTGGCTGCGCAGGCTGCGGTCGCCGATGCGCGCAGGTTTGCCGTCGGTTAGCAGTTCCCCGGCCGTCGGATCCTCGATCATGGTGACCAAGCGGGCGAGCGTCGACTTGCCGCAGCCGGATTCGCCGACGACGGCGAGCGTCTTGCCGGAATGGAGGCTGAAACTGACGCCGTTCAGCGCCTTGACGGTGGCGTCGGCTTTGAAGAGACCGCGGTTGACGGTGTAGAAGCGGGCGAGATCCCTGCCCTCGAGAACAGCGCCCGTCATACCAGGTCTCCTGCAGTAACATTGGCCATGACGCCGGGATGCCCGAGCGGCTTGCCGTCCTTCAAAGGATAATTGCACAATGCCAGTCCGAGCTCTGGCCCCTGGCGCACGACACCGCGATCGCATTCGACCGTGGCGTAGCCGCAGCGCGGCGCGAACAGACAGCCTGTCGGGCGGCCATGCTGGCCGGGGACGACGCCGGCGATCGAGGGAAGGCGCTGGCCGACTCTGGCCCGCTCCGGCAGGGCGGCGAGCAGGGCGGCCGTATAGGGGTGGTGCGGATCTCGGAACAGCGCCTTCACCGGCTGCTCCTCCACCTTCTGGCCGGCATATTGCACCTGCACGCGCTCGGCGGTTTCGGCAACGACACCCATATCGTGGGTGATCAGCACCAGCGCCATGCCCTGCTCTTTCTGCAGGCGCACCAGCAGATCGAGGATCTGCGCCTGGATCGTCACGTCGAGCGCGGTCGTCGGCTCGTCGGCGATCAGGAGCTTCGGATTGCACGCAAGCGCCATGGCGATCATCACGCGCTGGCTCATGCCGCCCGACATCTGGTGCGGGAAGTTCGACAGCCGATCTTCCGGCGCCGGAATGCCGACGAGGTTCAGCAGCTCGATCGAGCGTTCTCGGCGCTCCTTCCGGTTGAGGCCCATATGGACACGCAATGTCTCGCCCAGCTGGAAGCCGACCGTGAAGCACGGGTTGAGGCTCGACATCGGCTCCTGGAAGATCATCGCCATGTCCTTGCCGACGATCCTGCGGCGCTGGCGGCCGGAAATGCCGCGCAGATCCTGGCCGTCGAACTGCATGCGATCGGCGGTGATCTTCGCCGTCCAGGGCAGAAGCCCCATCAGCGCAAGCATGGCGACGGATTTGCCCGAGCCGGATTCACCGACGACCGAGAGGATCTCACCCTTGTCGCAGGCAAGCGAGACGCCGTCGACGGCGCGGAAGAGACCGGAAGAGGTCTGGAATTCGACGGTCAGCTTTTCGATTTCGAGAAGTGGCATCACGACCTCTTCAGCTTGGGGTCAAGCGCATCGCGCAGGCCGTCGCCCATCAGGTTGATGGCGAGAACGATGATGAGGATAGCAAGGCCCGGGAATGTCACCACCCACCAGGCGCGCGAGATGAACTCACGCGATTCGGCAAGCATCGTGCCCCATTCGGGTGTCGGCGGCTGAGCGCCCATTCCGAGGAAGCCGAGAGCCGCGGCGTCGAGAATCGCCGCCGAAAAGGCGAGCGTCGCCTGCACGATCAGCGGGCCGAGACAGTTCGGCAGGATCGTCTTGAACATCAGGCGCAGCGTGCCGGCACCGGCGACACGCGAGGCGATGACATATTCCTTCTCGCGCTCCGAAATGACCGAGGCGCGCGTCAGCCGCACGAAATGCGGCTGGTTGACCAGCGAAATCGCAATCATCGCATTGGTAAGACCAGGGCCGAGCACCGCCACCAGCACGAGAGCGAGCAGCAACGACGGGAAGGCCAGGATGATATCCATCAGCCGCATGATCGCCGTATCGATCCTGCCGCGGAAATAGCCGGCCACCAGGCCGATCAGAACGCCGCAGATGACTGAAAGCGTGACGACGACGACGCCGATGAAGAGCGAGAAGCGCGCGCCGTAAATCAGGCGCGAGAGGATATCGCGGCCGACGGCATCGGTTCCGAGCGGGAAGGAGATGCTGCCAGCCTCCATCCAGGCGGGCACGGCCAGCAGCGCCTCACGGTTCTGCTCGTTCGGCGCATGCGGCGCAAAGACCGGCGCGAAGACAGCAACGACCAGAATGAGGATGAAAATCGCGAGGCCGATGACGGCGCCCTTGTTGCGGGAGAAGTAATGCCAGAATTCCGCAAGAGCGGAGGGCTGGCCGGTTTTGACGGTGACCGTGCTCATGGACCGCTCCTAGTAACGAATGCGCGGATTGATGAAGCCGTAAAGGACATCAACAATCAGATTGACCAGCATGATGACGCCGGCGATCAGCAGAAGGCCGCCCTGAACCACGGCGTAATCGCGTTTGAACACCGAATCGACCATCCATTTGCCGATGCCCGGCCACGAGAAGATCGTCTCGGTGAGGATGGCGCCGGCAAGAAGAACGCCGATCTGCAAGCCGATGGTGGTGATAACAGGGATCATCGCATTACGCAGCGCGTGCACGCCGACGACGCGCAGCGGCTTCAGGCCTTTCGAGCGCGCCGTTCGGACATAGTCCTCGCCGAGAACCTCGAGCATCGCCGAGCGCGTCTGGCGCGCGATGACGGCAAGCGGGATGGTTGCGAGCACGATGGTCGGCAGGATGAGATAGCTGACGGCCGAGGCAAACGCCCCCTTCTGACCCGACAGCAGGCTGTCGATCAGCATGAAGCCGGTCACCGGCTTGAAGAAATACATCAGCGAAATGCGGCCGGACACCGGCGTCCAGCCGAGATAGCCGGAGAAGAAGATGATCAGCAGCAGGCCCCACCAGAATATCGGCATGGAATAGCCGACCAGGGCGATGCCCATCACGCTTTGATCGAACCACGTGCCTCGCTTGACGGCGGCAAAGATGCCGGCGGGCACGCCAAGACAGACGGCGAGGATGATGGCGCAGAAGGAAAGCTCCAGCGTCGCCGGAAACAGCGTCAGGAATTCGCCGAGCACTGGTCGCTTGGTGACGATCGAGGTACCGAGATCGCCCTGCAGCACTTTTCCGAGATAATCGAAATATTGCACATACATGGGCCGGTCGAAGCCGAGGTCGTGCATGATCTGGGCGTGCCGCTCCGGAGCCATGACACGCTCACCCGAGAGCAGCATGACGGGATCGCCGGGGAGCAGGCGGATGAACGAGAAGGCAATCAGGGAAACGCCGAGGAATGTCGGGATCAGCACCGCAAGGCGGCCGATGAAAAAACGCAACATGGCAGATGTCCAATAGTTTCCGGCGGTCAGGGGGTTCCTGACCGCCGGCTGCGCCCAGCTCTGCCGGGCATTCTTACATTATTCTTGTTATTCGGATACGTCGACGCCGTCGAAGCGGTGAATGCCGAGCGGGTCCATGTGGAAGCCGGAGACCTTCTTGCTCATCGGAACGAAGACGAGCGAGTGATCGAGGGTCGCCCAGGGGGCTTCCTTCTTGAAGATCAGCTGGGCCTGCTCATAGGCCTTGGTACGCTCGCCGACATCGGCGGTCAGCTTGGCCTTGGTCATCAGGTCGTCATATTCCTTGTTGCACCACTGGGCGCGATTGTTGCCGCCGACGGCATCGCAACCGAGCAGCGTATCCATGAAGTTGTCAGGGTCGCCGTTATCGCCGGTCCAGCCGAGGATGACAGCGCCGTCGCGCTTCACGTCGGAAGACAGCTTCAGATATTCGGCCCATTCATGGGTGACGATCTCGACCTTGACGCCGATCTTGGCGAAGTCGGCCTGGATCAGTTCGGCGGCACGGCGCGCGTTCAGCATGTAGGGACGCGACACCGGCATCGCCCAGACCTTCATGCTGAGATCCTTGACGCCGGCATCGGCGAGCGCCTTCTTGGCGGCGTCCGGATCATACTTGTCGTCCTCAACAGCGTCATTATAAGACCACATCGTCGGCGGGATCGGGTTCTTGGCAACGGTGGCCGCACCCTGGAAAACGGCGTCGACGATCGCCTGCTTGTTGATCGCCATGTTCAACGCGCGGCGAACTTCCGGCTTGTCGAACGGCGGCATCTGGGTGTTGTAGGCGAGGTAGCTGACATTGAGACCGGCCTGCTCCTGAACGACCAGATTTTCATCCTTCTTCAGTTCGGGAACGTCGGCGGCATTCGGATAAGGAATGAGGTGGCATTCGCCGGCCTTCAGCTTCTGAGCGCGCACGGCGGCATCAGAGGTGATTGCGAAAACCAGATCGTCGATCTTTTCCTTGCCCTTGAAATAGGTTTCGTTGGCCTTGTAGCGGATGACGGCATCCGGCTGGTAGGCAACGAAGGTGAAGGGGCCGGTGCCGAGCGGCTGCTGGTTCAACTGCGCCATCTTGCCGTCGGCGGCAAGCTTGTCGGCATATTCCTTGGAGACGATCGAGGCGAAGTCCATGGCGAGGTCGGCCAGGAACGGCGCTTCGGGATGGTTGAGCGTGAACTTGACCGTGAGGTCATCCACCTTTTCGACCGACTTGATCAGTTCGGGAAAGCCCATGCCGGCCGCGTATTCGTAGGAGCCGCCCTCGACATACTTGTTCCAGGGGTTGTCGGACTTCAGCTGACGCTCGAAGGAAAATACGACGTCGTCGGCATTGAAATCGCGCGTCGGGGTGAAGAAGTCGGTGGTCTGGAACTTGACACCGGGATGAAGCTTGAAGGTGTATTCCTTGCCGTCAGCCGAAACGCTCCAGCTGTCGGCCAGGCCGGGTTCGATCTCGGTGCCGCCGTGCTTGAATTCGACCAGGCGGCTGTAGACCGTGCGCGAAGAAGCGTCGAAGGTCGTGCCTGCCGTATAGAGGCTCGGGTCGAAGCCTTCCGGCGAGCCCTCGGAGCAATAAACAAGGGTCTTGGACCAGGCCGACGTCGCCATGACTGACATCAGGGCCGTCGCTGCCAACAGGACAGAGATCTTTTTCATAATATTGTTTCCCGGTTGTTCTTTTTTGATGTTTGGAGATCGTAGAATGGCATCCCGATCGAAGGTTGATGGAACGATATTTATCTACTGAAAGCAACGGGCTACGGAGAAAATTTTTCCATCTGGACAATTTTAGAAATTTTCCGTCGAAAACCGGCATCAATCGGAAATATTCGGATAAAAATCACCGCAATTTCGTCGCATTTTGGATAATTGCCCTCTTAAACGCGGCACCGACGGCAATCCCCACGTCAATTCCAGAAAAGCAAAAACCGCAATTGCCGGAGCAACCGCGGTTTTAACAATTCTGTCCTGCTCTTCAAATTCAGGCGGCGGGCGCAATGATTTCGGGTTTGCGATAGGGCTGCTCGCCGGTGATCCCGAGAAGAAAATTGATTTGCGGACGCGCCTTGACGAGGTCGTCGATCGAATATTCCGAAAGCACGGCGAAGAAGGCGTTGAGCGCCTTGCGCAGCGCCGAATTCAGGCCGCAGCTGTCGACCAGCGGGCATTCGACAACGCCGTCATCCTCGAAGCACTCAGCCATGGCGAAACTGTCTTCCGTCACCCTCACGACGTCGAAGAGGGTGATGTCGGCCGCCGGCTTGCCCAGACGCACGCCGCCATTGCGACCGCGCACGGTTTCGACAAGGCCCGCCTTGTTCAGCGGCTGGAGAATCTTGAAAAGAAACAGCTCGGAAACGCCGTAAGCCTTGGCGATTTCCGGAATCCGGCTCAGCTGCCCGTCGTTGGCAGCACAATACATCAACATGCGCACCGCATAGTTGGTCTGCTTCGTCAATCGCATGCCATTCTCCTGACTCGTGCTATTCAGACCTATATAGGCGGTTTGGTAGTTTTGAACAATTCCAAAATATGAAATTCGCATTCAGCTTATGAGGCCAAATGCCGCGACGTCAATTCCGCTGCAGGGTCTCATTATAGTCGAGGATGGCCTGCTTGCGTTCGGGCGTGCCTGGATGGGTCGAGAGCATGCTGGTTCCGGAATGATCGCCTAGTTTCGTTTCCAGGAGATCGAAAAAACGAGCGATCGCTATGGGATCCATGCCGGCCTTGCGCATCAGTTCCACCGAGCGCCGGTCGGCTTCGGCCTCGGCGCTGCGTGAATATGACAATGCAAGCAGGCCGCCGCCCTGTGTCAGGATATCCTCGACACCGGAGCCGACATCGCCGGCAATCAGCATGACGAGGCCGGCCACACCTGCGGCGCGATAGAGCTGCCGGAGGCTGTGCTTGTATTCGACATGACCGAGTTCGTGAGCGAGAACGCCGGTTATCATCTCGTCATCGCCATCCGCCAGTTCGATCAACTGGTCGGTAATGACGATATTGCCATCGGGAAGCGCGAAAGCATTGGGACCGATCAGAGCGCCATCACGGAAATTCAGCACATAGCGGTTAGCACCACCTTCGGCACTGGCAGCCACTTGGTTAAAGCGGCCAGCGATTTCGGCCTGCCGGGCGGCCGTCAGGTGGCTGGGGGACAGCGCCGTCGCATCCAGCGTATTGAGAGCGCCACGGGACATCGCTTCGGAGACCACAGGCGGTGTCACGAAGATGGCGACTTCCACGAGGGCCGGCAGCGCGTAACGATAAATTGCGACGGCGAGCAGAACGACGGCGACCGCGAAGACGAAGATGCGGGGATGAAATTCCTCCAGCCGATGCACCCAGCCGCTTCTTCCGCCACCGCCAAGAAAGGCGTCGATGGCATCATTCTCGCCACTCTCGAAGATCGAGCCGTCGGCAAAGATGGCACGTCGGGGGATCGACCCGACGCGCGATGTGAAGGAGACCTCTCCGGCCGCGCTATCCGAAAGAGCGACATCCTCTTCGGTTACGGCGAGCATGCGCCCCCCGCGCGACAGCAGGCGGGCCGGAACGGAGCCGCTCGAATGCGGCGGATACCATTCCCCTCTCGCGATGATTTCTGCGTCAGAAACCAAAATCGATCCCTTCCATGCTCATATATTCGGCACCGGCGGCGGCGCCGCTGGCCTGAAACTGCGTAAAGACCTCGCCGATCTCGCCGTCGATGCGAATTGCCGTGTGCTCGGCGACATAACGCGCCAGACGAACCGCCGCCCAGGGACGCATCAGGCCGAGGGTGAGCATCGTTACCACGACGTTCGATATGGCGATCCAGGCATAACGTGCCCGGGAAAGATCGCTGCGCAAGAGATGCCGGCCGTCGATCCGCGTCGAGGACCAGACGACGTTGTGGACGGCCGCCCGATAGATCAGGCCAGCAAGTGCGTAGATGATCAGGAGGCCGAAGGTGACAATATACATTCCCGACACTATCATTAACATAGCGGCGTCATTTTCGAGTGCGCCGGGGTCATTGGCCTGCATCCCGACGACCGCGATCGCAACCAACCCGGCGAGAACGACCAGGCCCAGCACGACCATCAGGGCCGGGATGAGAAGCGCGCGGTAGAGCGCGCCCATCTTGGGATCGGTCTCGAAAGGCCGATTGCCGTAGCGGAGATTGTTGAAAACATAGCGGTTGAGCCACCGGCTGGCGAAGGGGGCAAGCAGTCCGAGCGACAGGAAAGCAACGAGGCTTCCGAGCATCACGCAGACGAAGGCGCCGCCGGCGGTGCCGGTAAAATCAAATCGCACGTTGCGGTAGCTGGTCACGCGGGCATTGAAGCGAAGGCCTCTGACGATCAGCCAGGGGAGCGCGATGAGCACAAGGATCGTGGTCAAGACCGAGAACAGCGGATGGATCGCTGCCAGAATGTTGGCCACCACGATGAAGGCGAACACGATCACGCGACCGATGAATATCTGCATGCCGCCCGCGTGATATTCGAAAGCGCGGCCGAGCACGACGGTGTTGCCGTAGAAATAGCGATTGCGCCGCACTTTCGCCCAGGCTGAATAGATGCCGAGCGTTACGATCGTCAAAAGGACATTGACGATCCAGATGCCAAAATATTCCGATGCCGTTCCGGTGAACCGGGCACGCTCAAACGCATTTGCCGCGGCGCCCGCGGACACTCTGTTATCCATGATGTTTGTTTTCCCCCAGCACATTGCCCAACAGACCATAATCGGAATCACGTGTCGGGCGGAGCAACAGAAAAGCAAAGAGCTGGAGAAATCAACAACCTTAAATCGAAAACGGGGGCCCAGAGGCCCCCGAATTGCAGATCGCTTTGTCGTGCAGATCACTTCATCGTCGGCATGACGAATTCGGCGCCGCTCTTGATGCCGGACGGCCAGCGGGCGGTGACGGTCTTGGTCTTGGTCCAGAACTTGATCGAGTCGGTGCCGTGCTGGTTGAGGTCGCCGAAGCTCGAGGCCTTCCAGCCGCCGAAGGAGTGGTAGGCGAGCGGAACCGGGATTGGAACGTTGATGCCGATCATGCCGATATTGATGCGCGAGGCGAAATCGCGGGCGGCATCGCCGTCACGCGTGTAGATGGCGACGCCATTGCCGTATTCGTGCTTCATCGGCAGCGACAGTGCTTCTTCGTAATTCTGGGCGCGAACGACGGAGAGGACGGGCCCGAAGATTTCGGTCTTGTAGATGTCCATCTCGGGTGTGACGTGATCGAACAGGCAGCCGCCGACGAAATAGCCGTCTTCATAGCCCTGGAGCTTGAAATCGCGGCCGTCGACGACGAGCTTGGCGCCTTCCTCGACGCCGCGGTCGATCAGGCCGCGAACGCGGGTATAGGCGTCCTTGGTGACGAGCGGGCCCATGTCGGCCTTGTCGTCGGTATAGGGGCCGATGCGCAGCGATTCGATCTTCGGGGTCAGCTTTTCGACGAGGCGGTTGGCGGTTTCTTCGCCGACGGGGACGGCAACCGAGACCGCCATGCAGCGTTCGCCGGCCGAGCCATAGCCGGCACCCATCAGCGCGTTGACGGCCTGATCCATGTCGGCGTCCGGCATGATGATCATGTGATTCTTGGCGCCGCCGAAGCACTGGGCGCGCTTGCCGTTCATTGCCGCCGTGCCATAGACGTAGCGGGCGATCGGCGTCGAGCCGACGAAGGAAACGGCGCCGATATCCGGATCGGTGAGGATCGCATCGACCGCAGCCTTGTCGCCGTTGACGACGTTGAGGATGCCGGCCGGCAGTCCGGCCTCGATCATCAGTTCGGCGAGACGGATCGGCAGGGAGGGATCACGCTCGGACGGCTTCAGGATGAAAGCGTTGCCGCAGGCGATTGCCGGCGCGAACATCCACATCGGGATCATGCCGGGGAAGTTGAAGGGGGTGATGCCGGCGCCGATGCCAACCGGCTGGCGGATCGAATACATGTCGATCGAAGGACCGGCACCCTCGGTGAACTCGCCCTTGGCGAGATGCGGAATGCCGCAGACGAATTCGCAGACTTCGAGACCGCGGATGACATCGCCCTTGGCATCTTCGATCGTCTTGCCGTGCTCCTTGGAGAGCATTTCCGCCAGCTCGTCCATGTGCTTGTTCAGGAGTTCGACGAACTTGAAGAAGACGCGGGCGCGGCGCTGCGGGTTGGTGGCAGCCCATTTCGGCTGAGCGGCCTTGGCGTTTTCGACGGCGGCGCGCAATTCCTCGACGCTCGCGAGCGCGACGGTCGCCTGCACTTCGCCGGTTGCCGGATTGTAAACATTGCTCACGCGGCCGCTAGTGCCGGCGACTTCCTTGCCGCCGATGAAATGACCGATCTCACGCATGGATGCTCCTCCTGTTTTCGGGATGGTCCACAATCACACTTCAATTTGCACAAATCAATGCGCTGATATAAGAAACTGTTGTGCGCATATTGCAGTCCGATCACCACATGTTACTGCGTGGAATTTGGTACGGCGTGAGGACAAGTCAAACCCCTGGAAGGTCAAGCGATGAGCGGGAAACCTGTCGTCAGAATGGCGGAGCTGGAGATCGATCCGGAGACGCTCGAAACCTATCGCGGCTTGCTCGCGGAAGAAATCGAAGCATCGCTTGCGCTGGAAGACGGCGTCCTCTCGCTCAGCGCCGTTAGCATTCGGGACAATCCAAACCAGATCCGCATCCTCGAGGTCTACGCCGACCAAGAAGCCTACGAGGCCCATCTGCAGACATCGCATTTCCTCAAATATAAGCGTGAGACGGCCGGCATGGTGACTTCGCTGACGCTGATCGACGTCGATCCGATCGCGATGCGTGCCAAGCCATGAACTGGGACGATGTCCGCATCTTCCTTGCCGTCGCGCGCACCGGGCAAATCCTTGCCGCTTCGAAGCGATTGGGACTCAATCACGCAACGCTTTCACGGCGGCTGACGTCGCTCGAAGAGGCGCTGAAGACGCGGCTTTTCATCCGCCGCACGAACGGCTGCGAGTTGACAGCCGAAGGCGGAATCTTCCTTCACGCCGCCGAGCGTATGGAAACCGAGATGCTGGCGGTGCAGGCCAATCTCGGCCACACCGACACGGCAATCGCCGGCACAGTGCGCGTCGGCGCGCCCGACGGCTTCGGCGTCTCGTTTCTCGCGCCGCGCATGGGCAGGCTGATCGAGCGCCATCCGGAACTGAAGATCCAGCTGGTGCCGGTGCCACGCTCCTTCTCGCTGTCGCAGCGCGAGGCGGATATTGCGATCACGCTGGAACGTCCCGAACAGGGCCGGCTCGTTTCGTCCAAGCTTACGGATTACGCGCTCGGCCTCTATGCCTCCCGCGATTATCTCGCCCGCAACGGCCGGCCCGGTGATGTTGACGCGTTGAGGGCGCATCCGCGCATCGGCTATGTCGAAGATCTGATCTTCACCGCCTCGCTGAATTTCTCCGGCGAGGTGATGCGCAGCTGGGACGCCGGCTTTGAAATCTCGACGGCGATTGGCCAGACGGAGGCGGTGCGGTCAGGCGCCGGCATCGGCATCCTGCATGACTATATCGCCCGGCAATATCCGGAACTTCAGCGCATCCTGCCTGAGATTTCGATCCGCCGCGCCTATTGGACGACCTATCACGAAACAGCGCGTGACCTCGTCCGCGTCCGCAGTGTCGTCGACTTCCTCCAGGAACTCGTCAGCGCCGAGCGGCAGATCTTCCTTTAGGTCCCGGAAACGTGCTTGGCCGGCTCGTCATTCTCATCTGGATTGGGAACCGGTGCTTCATCAGGAAGCCGGTCCGGCTCCGGTTCAGTGATCGGCGGCACCGGCTTCCAGCCGGGTGCCGGCATCGGCGGCTGATCGGGAATGGGTTCGTTGGGCACGGACATGACCGCCTCCCCTTTTTGTTTACGATGGTGGTCGGGGCTATTTGTCCGACTTCAGCGTCTCGGCAGCGCGCACCGGCATACCGTCGATAATGACAAAGAGCTCGCCACTGTTGATCGGCTCGCTGACCTTGAGTTTGACGGTTCCGTCCTTGCCGAGCAGGAAGGCGGCGAATTCTCCCGCTTCCGGCCCCTCGAGATCGCGGCGGATCGCTTCGCCGTCGAGTCCATCGGCAGCGCCGAAAAGCGGCCGGACATTACCGGCTGAGACCTTCAGTATCACCATATCGCGCTCTTCGAGTGCCGCGCGATCAGAAAGCAGCTGGTTTTCCTGGCGCGCCGCGCGGGCATTGTCCTTGTCGGCGAAAAGAATGAAGACACGGTTCTTCCACTGGAAGGCAGCCAAGCTCTCGACCGGCGCATAGGCGCTGTTCGTCTCATCGATCTTGGTCGCGCCGTAGAGAAGGGCTTTCGACATGCAAATTCTCCCGTCAGCTTGGAAACGGTGCGGATAAGGATGGGTTCCATTGAAACGGTAGGAACCGGCTTTTCACCCTGAAAGGGGAGATGATACGGTTGAGTGGGCTGTGAACCGCGTCAGGCTGGTTGGAGGGAGACCTTTTAAATTGGCACACCCTGGCGTCATTCCGTGATGATCTTGTGTCTGTTTCCCGAACGAACCGACAGGCTGCAGGCGCCCAAACTTTTCCTGTGTTGAAACGAATGCCGGGCACTGTGTCGGCAGTACCCGAGCAACCGAGCTGCAAATGTTAATTAAGACCGTGTGGGAAGAACATCTCGCCTTACTGAGAGGCGACGCCGGAAATATCTGAGCCAACCCATCATTCCGGGGAGAACACCTGCTTGCCCCTGCCCCAGCAGCCGCAGAGCCTCAAAGATCAATCCCACGGCCACGGTTGATAGCGTGCTGGCGCCGTTCCGCGAGGATCTGCTCACTGCTTTGTTGGCGGACAGTCTGCTGCAAGACCTTCAACTGCTCTTGCATCGCCTCGAAGGCTCGGCGCTGCGCCGGCGGCACGCGGTTGACGAGATCCTTGTCACCTCGGACGAGGCCATTGCGACCGAAGCGTTCGTCGAGCGCCCGGCTGACAGCGGCAAACTCACGGCCAATGCCTGGATCGAGGGCAACGGCGGAGACGCCCAGCCTCCTGCCGTCCTTCTGTGCCGCGGCCGTCAGGCGCGTCAATGCCTCTTCCGCAGCTTTCGACAAAGCAGGAATGGCGACCGCCATGCGCCGCCGCTCTTCTGTGATGACCTGACGCTCGGCATCGAGGATGTTGGCATAGGCGGCTCCGAGCAAGCGCAGCCGCGCTGTGGCTTCCGGCACAGCCTGCAGTGCCTCTTTCCGCTCCCGGCCGGCAGCCAGCATCCGGTCCATGAGGCGACCGGAACCGCGCAAGGCCCCGTAGGCGGCTGGGTCATTGGCCACCGCGGCGGCGATGCGATCGGCGGCAAAACCCTTCCCGAGCAGCTCCTCGATCTTGTCGACAGCGTTCGCCGGATCGCGCCAGATCATTCGTGCGGCCTCGGCCAGCGCGGCGCGCTGCTGGCGATAGAGAGGCGCAGCAAGAATGCGCGACCGCGCCTCGTCGTCGACGGGTATCTTGAACTCGGTGACGGCGGCAAGCATGGGCAGCAACGCCACATTGTCCTTGCCCGCTGCGGCCTCTATCCCCGCAACAGCACTCGCGCCGGCGACGACCTTCGAGCGATCCCGACGCTCGGCAAGATGCTGCTCACCGGCAAAGCGCCGCACGGCTTCGAACAGTTGCGTTAGTTCTCCGCGTCGTTCATCCGTGAGGTCCCCCGGCATGCGCTCGACCATGTTGCGCTCAGCGATCGCATCTGCTTTCGAGGTGAAGGCGCTCCAGCCGAAGCGGGCGGTTATGGCATCGCTGACCGCTTTGATCTCCTGCACGACCGCTCGGTCCTTGGCGGCAAGTGCGAAGGCCGTCTTGTAGGCGTCGTCCCCGCCCTGGGTGCGCACCGCCTCGATCTCCATCAGGCGCGCCATAGCTTGCTCGGAGAGCGCCGGAACCGACAAGGACATGGAGGCGCGCCGTGCCTGCTCTCGCAGCTCGAACCGTTCGGTGTTCCTGCGGAACTCAGTCGCATGGCCGCGAACCAAGGGAAGCAGGTCCTCCAAGGCTGCCATGGCGACATTGCGCTCGTCACGCGCCGCCCGTCCTTCGACGATCAGCTCGGAGCCACGCAGCCGGCCAAGCCGATCCGGTGCTGCGGCAAGATTATCGGCGAGCCTGCGCGGTTCGGTGCTGGTATCCGAAGCAAGCGCATTCAGCGTGACCAATGCGGCATCGGGGTCGCGATAGATCGTCTCCAGCAGCGGCCGCAGGATCGCCTCCCGCTCCTTCCAGGCCGGGGATGACAGCTGCGCCAGCCGCGCATCCTCGTCGATGCTCCTGGCGAAGGAGATGGTTGGCGGGATCAGACAGCGCGCATCGGTGGAAGCCGCCTCGGCGATCGTCTGGCTCCGCTCTTCATTATAGGCGACCCGCCGTTCCCGCTCGATCGCAAAGCCGAGCGCGACGCTTGCCCGCTCCCAGAGCTTTTCCACCTGCTCCCGCTTCGCGGCAATCCACGCCCAGCGCCGCGACAGTCTTTCCTCCATCTCGGCGGCGGCCAAAGAAAGATGATCGAGCCCGCGGCGCCTGGCGAAGTCCTCAGCGTGTGCGCGGTAACCGGCCTCGCTCTCAAAATCGAGTGTCGTCGTCTTTGCGCCGGAACGCGACAATCGCTCGACGAGCTGGTTGAAGATTTCCGGGCGATGGCTTTCCCGCTCGATACGCTCCTGGCGCGCGTCGGCGGTCTCGATCTGCTTGGCTGTCCAGACATTGCGGTCGACCTCTCTGTCCTCGTAGCGCTTCTGGCCTGTCTTCTCGTCAACAATGGGAATCTGGACCTTGACCCTCTCGATACCGTCCTTTCTGAGGGTGACGGTGTCGCCTTCCAAGACGCGGCCATCCTCGAGCGCCCTCGGCAGGCTAACGCCCCACAGCCGGTGCACGCTTCCATCGTCGGTCCTGAGGTCGGCATAGGGGCTGTCGTCGGCATCCTCATTATCGGGCCGGAATTTGGTTTCTCCGGTTTCGATAAGCTCGCCGGTGACACCGGTGGCATGATCGACACGTGCCCTGCGTCCCCATTCCGGCTTCGCCGCAAAATCCTCCTTCGCCGCATAGAGATCGGCGCGGTCGCGATGCCTCGTCATCGACACATAGGTCAGGTGCCGATCCATCATGCCGCTGGCGAGAACGAAGGTCCGGTCGACAGTGGCGCCTTGAGACTTGTGAATGGTCGCGGCATAGCCGTGATCGACATTCGAATAGCTGTCCTCGCCGAAGACGACCTTGCTGCCATTGTCGAGACGCACCGACAGCAGAACCTCGCCTTTCTCATCGCCTGTCGAAACGACCGTGCCGAGCATGCCGTTCTTGACATATTGCGGGCCGAGACGCCCGACGCGCGGCTCGATGAAGCGGGCGTTTTCCAGGAAGATGATGCGGTCGCCGGCGGCAAACTCGCGCGCCCCGCGCTCGGTTCGGAAGCTGCGGCTTTCGCCGAGTGCTCCTTCACCCGTCATCACGGATCGCAGCGCCTCGTTCAAACGTTTGACGTCGGCGTTGGTGTGGGCGAGCACCAGCAGCTCGTCGCCGCGAAGACTGCCGGCCCTGCCCTCGGCAACAGACCGACCGATTGCCTCCCTGCGCGCCTCGGTCCAATCGGCAACGATGCGCTCGACGATCTCGCCGCGCGTCTCCGCGTCGACAAGGCGACCGTGTTGAGCATAAGCATCGAGGCCCTTCTCGACCTCGCCACGGGCAAACAGGCGCGAGGCATCGCGTGCCCATTCTTGGCGCTGGCGGCGCACGCCGGCAAGCTCGGCAAAACCGATGCGTTCGGTGATCGCCCGGAATGCCGCGCCCGCCTGGATCGGCTGCAGCTGCATCGCATCGCCGACCAGCACGACCTTCGCCTCCGCCTGCTCGACGATGTCAAGCACGCGGGCCATCTGCTGCGACGACACCATGCCGGCCTCGTCGATAACCACCACGTCGCCGCGGTGCAGCGTGTCGCGGCCATTCGCCCAGGTCAGTTCCCAGGAGGCGAGTGTGCGCGACTTGATGCCGGAACTGTCTTCGAGACCTTCTGCAGCCTTGCCGGCAAGGGCGGCACCGATTACCCGGCGGTTCTCGCTCTCCCAGGCAAGACGTGCAGCGGCAAGCAGCGTCGATTTGCCGGCTCCGGCCAGGCCGACGATAGCAGCGATGCCATCATCGCCGGTGACATGACGGATAGCATCGACCTGTTCCGGCTCGAGCCGGAAGCGCTGTTGCGGATCCCGCGCCTCGACACTTTCGATCGCAGCGTTTACATGCCGCTCGGAAACGGCGAAGCCGCGGCGCTCCGACAAGACCTTCGCCGACTGCGCCATGTCATATTCGATGCGCAGCATATCTCGAATGGTGAAGACGGCGGGCTCCATCGCCTTGCCGGTCTCTGCGTCGATCTCCTGCGGCTTCAGCATGACCAACTCATTCGACGCCATTAGCCGCGCCCGGATATTGGCGAAGTCGGAGGGATCGTCGATATAACGATGCAGCGCCTTGGCGATGTCGCGCTCGTCGAAGGTCGAGCGCTCATTGCCGAGCCGCGTCAACAGAAGCTCAGGATCGGCAAGCAGCCGGTCGGCCATCTCCTGGCGGCGGGCAAGATCGGCGGGTGAGAAATAACGCTCCCCGCCCTTCCTAGAAAGCGCCGCCTTCTCCGGCCCGAGATGTTTCTGCGCCATGCCGTCCAAGCCCTGTTCGGCATAAGACCGGCCGTCGAGCCGGATCTCGTGGCCGGCAAGCGCCAGATGCCAGTTTGCCGTGTCCGCCCAGGCGACCTTCCACGCCTTCAGCGTCTCCTTGTCTCCGGCCCAGAGCCTATAGACGTTCCTGCCGTTCGGCCGGTCGGGTGTAACCACTCGTAGCGGCTCGCCGTCCTCGCCAAGTACCGGAACATTCTTTAGCCCGAACCCGTCCTCGGTCAGCGGCCGCAGCGTCGTCATCAGGTGGATGTGCGGGTTGCCGTCCCTGTCGTGATAGACCCAGTCGGCGACCATCCCGTTCGCAGTGAGATTGTCGCGGACGAATTCGCGCACCAGCGCGATGTTCTCCACCCGCGTAAGCTCTTCCGGCAGCGAGATGATCAACTCTCGGGCAAGCTGCGCATCCGACCGATTCTCGAAAGTCTCGACGGCATTCCACAGCGCCTCGCTTGCCTTGGCGACCGACTGGCCATCCCTAGCCATCTTCAGCCAGGCCGGGACCTGGTCGGGCAGCGCCAGCTCCTCATGGACGAGGTCGGAAGCTCCGCCCCAATAACTGAACGACTTGCCGGCCTGCTCGTCCATCATCTTCGTGCGATGACGATACGCGGCGGCAGAGACAATGCTACGTCCCGCTCCCCTGCTGATCACCTGCGCTTTGATGAACATGATCGCCATGATTGTCCTCTGATTTCCGCGCAGTGGCAGCAAACGAGCGGCGTTGGTCGCTCATCAAGCTTGTCAGCCTGAGCGGGAGACGCGCCCGGATCATTTCAGATCGTTTTCGCGCTAGGCCTTCTTGACTGAGATAAGTATACAATCTAACTATCTTGTTCAAGATAGTATGAGTGAGTTTTGTTCCACAGATCGTAGTGAACGTGCTTGAAGCGCCACGGGTCGGATGATCCTCGTGCTCAGCTCGAAGCTTTTCAAAATCCTCGCGGGAGATGACAATCGGATGAGACATAAGGGCTTACATCGGCTGTTTAAAGAATCCCGGTGGACGGTATAGGATCTTTCGCCTATCGGATTACTCATGAAGTCGTCGTTCGATCATATGCCGCTTCGCAAACAGCGTGAGCTCGGCCGCGTTCTGCAAATCCTGCACGAGGAATTTGAGGATGCTCTGAAGGACGGTACGGCGGAGTTCAAAAAGCGCGGTCGGATTTTGAAGGTGATCCTCTTCGGTTCCTACGCCAAGGGAGGATGGGTGGACGAGCCTTTCACGATGAAAGGATATCGGTCAGACTTCGATCTCCTGATCATCGTCAACAACCGTAAGCTCTGCGAGTTCGCTGAGTATTGGTACAAAGCCGCCGACCGGCTGATCCACGAAAAGACGATCGAGACGCCGGTCAGCTTCATCGTCCATTCCAGACGCGAGGTGAACACCTACCTCAAAGAGGGACAATACTTCTTTTCAGATATTCGCAAGGAAGGCATCGTTCTCTACGAACTCGACGATGAACCTTTGGCTGAGCCGCAGCCACTTTCGTCGGCCGACCGGTTGAGGGTGGCAAAGGAGCATTTTGGGGAGCGGCTTGGTGCCGCAAAGGAGTTCTTTGAATTGGCCGAACACGCTCGAAGCAAGCACTATGGAAAACGAGCGGCCTTTCTCATTCATCAAGCACTGGAGCAAGCGTATTCTTGCGTACTCCTGACGCTGACGAACTACGGCCCACCTTCCCACAACATCAAATTTCTTCGTTCGCTCGCCGAGGAACAAGATAGGCGTCTGGCCCAGGCGTTTCCTCGCGATCAACATCGCGAGCGCGCGTGGTTCAACACCCTGAACGAAGCCTATGTGAAGGCACGCTACTCAAAACATTTCGAGATCAGCGAGGAGGCTCTTGGTTGGCTTGGAGAGCAAACCGGGTTGTTGGTTGAATTCGTCAAGACGGTGTGCTCGGAGCATCTGGAGATGCTTCAGCGGACCAGTGACCTACCCAGAAGTTGAGTTCTCACCGCCGCTGAAATCACTAAGCCAGCTGTGGACATTGCAGCACAGGCGTGCTCGAGTTAATTTGGAACGGCACCCAGTAGGTTGGTCTGCCAGAGGAATGCGATTCCGCAAGGGCCACCACGGGGCGCCGCTACGGTCATTTGGAAACTGGGTTCTGCTCCTTTCAGGCAAGTCGGGCCGCGAGATCCGAGCATCAAGCAAACAAGAAGTCCCACGACTGCAGGCTTGAAAGAGCAACATTCTTCAACGTTATGGAGTTGTCGGAATCGGCCGTGATAATTGTATCATTGCCGGACTGCTCGGATGCCGCAAAAAGTGATTCCCAGTCGGCGAAGATGCCGTGATCGATCGAGATCGTGTCATGTGCCGAGCCTGCTGCCAGGAAGTTTGTGATAGTGTCATGGCCCCAGTTCGCCAAATAAATAAAGACGTCGGCTGCCGCGCCACCAGTGAGGATATCGTTGCCGGCGCCGCCCGTCAGTGTATTGGAACCACTGCCGCCGACGATAACGTTGTTCAGCGCATTCCCTGTTCCGGCAAACGCCCCCGTTCCGATAGAGCTGAGGTTCTCGACATTGCCGGCAAGCGTATAGCTCGCCAGGTTCGTGCGAACCGTATCGGTCCCCGCGTTAGCCGCTTCGGTGACCATGTCGCCGGAATGGTCGACGATATAAGTGTCGTTGCCAGCCCCACCGATCAAGGTATCCGCACCGGCCCCACCGTTCAGCACATCGTTGCCGGCGCCGCCGGTGATCGTGTTGGCGAGCGCGTTGCCGGCGCCGCTGAAGTTGCCGGACCCGGTATAAGTCAGGTTCTCGACATTGTTGCCGAGCGTATAGCCTGCCAGTGTCGTGCGAACCGTGTCTGTCCCAGCGTCGGCCGCTTCGGTGACGATGTCGCCGGCATTGTCGACGATATAGGTGTCGTCGCCCACCCCACCGATCAAACGATCGGCACCGGCTCCGCCATTCAGCGTATCGTTGCCGGCACCGCCGGAAAGCGTATCGGCGGCAGCGCCACCCGTGATCGTATTGTCGAGGCTATTGCCTGTTCCCGCAAAGGCTGCCGTGCCGATGTAGGTGAGATGTTCGACATCGCTGCCAAGCGTATAGCTTGCCAGTGTCGTGCGAACCGTGTCGGTCCCGGCGCTGGCGCCTTCGGTGACGATGTCGCCGGCATGGTCGACGATATAGGTGTCGCCGCCCGTCCCGCCGATCAAACGATCGGCCCCGGCTCCACCATTCAGCGTGTCGTTGCCGACACCGCCGGAAAGCGTATCGGCGGCAGCGCCACCCGTGATCGTGTTGTCGAGATCATTGCCTGTCCCGGCAAAGGCTGCCGTGCCGATGTAGGTGAGGTGCTCGAGGTCGCTGCCAAGCGTATAGCTTGCAAGCGTCGTGCGAACCGTGTCGGCCCCCTCATCGGCCGCTTCGGTGACAAGGTCGCCCACATGGTCGACGATATAGGTGTCATTGCCCGCACCGCCGATCAAGCTGTCCGCACCGGCCCCACCGTTCAGCACATCATTGCCGGCGCCGCCGGTGATGATATTGGCCAGCGCATTGCCGGTGCCGGTGAAGCTGGCGGACCCGGTGTAGGTCAGGTTCTCGACATTGGCCAATGCAGCGATCGAGTAGGCGGCAAGCGCCGTACGGATTTCGTCCGTGCCGGCGCCGGACGCCTCCTTGATCACGTCGCCCGCGCTGTCGACAATATAGATGTCGTCACCGGTGCCGCCATCAAGCGTGTCGTTGCCGGCGCCGCCGTCGAGAACATCGTTGCTGGCGCCGCCGGTGATCGCGTTGACGAGCGCATTGCCGGTGCCGGTGAAGCTGGAGGATCCCGTATAGCGCAGGTTCTCAACATTGTTGCCGAGCGTATAGATCGAAAGCGCCGTCTTGATCAGATCGGTTCCTGCATTCAACCCTTCGGTGACCAAGTCGCCAACATCATCGACGATATAGGTGTCGTTGCCGGCTGCGCCGATCAACATGTCTGCTCCGGCATTGCCGTCCAGCGTGTCGGCACCTGCCCCACCCTTGATCGTGTTATCGAGACTATTGCCCGTCCCGACGAAGGCTGTCGTGCCGATATAGGTAAGGTTCTCGACATTGCTGCCAAGCGCATAGTTCGCCAATGCCGTGCGAACCGTGTCGGTCCCCTCATCGGCTGCTTCGGTGACGATGTCGCCGGCATTGTCGACGATGTAGGTGTCGGCGCCTTCACCACCGATCAACGTGTCCGCACCAACCCCGCCATCCAGCACATCATTGCCGGCGCCGCCGGAAAGCGTATCGGCGGCAGCGCCACCCGTGATCGTATTGTCGAGATTGTTGCCGGTGCCGGCAAACGCCCCCGTTCCGATAGAGCTGAGGTTCTCGACATTGCCGGCAAGCGTATAGCTCGCCAGGTTCGTGCGAACCGTATCGGTCCCCGCGTTAGCCGCTTCGGTGACCATGTCGCCGGAATGGTCGACGATATAAGTGTCGTTGCCAGCCCCACCGATCAAGGTATCCGCACCGGCCCCACCGTTCAGCACATCGTTGCCGGCGCCGCCGGTGATCGTGTTGGCGAGCGCGTTGCCGGCGCCGCTGAAGTTGCCGGACCCGGTATAAGTCAGGTTCTCGACATTGTTGCCGAGCGTATAGCCTGCCAGTGTCGTGCGAACCGTGTCTGTCCCAGCGTCGGCCGCTTCGGTGACGATGTCGCCGGCATTGTCGACGATATAGGTGTCGTCGCCCACCCCACCGATCAAACGATCGGCACCGGCTCCGCCATTCAGCGTATCGTTGCCGGCACCGCCGGAAAGCGTATCGGCGGCAGCGCCACCCGTGATCGTATTGTCGAGGCTATTGCCTGTTCCCGCAAAGGCTGCCGTGCCGATGTAGGTGAGATGTTCGACATCGCTGCCAAGCGTATAGCTTGCCAGTGTCGTGCGAACCGTGTCGGTCCCGGCGCTGGCGCCTTCGGTGACGATGTCGCCGGCATGGTCGACGATATAGGTGTCGCCGCCCGTCCCGCCGATCAAACGATCGGCCCCGGCTCCACCATTCAGCGTGTCGTTGCCGACACCGCCGGAAAGCGTATCGGCGGCAGCGCCACCCGTGATCGTGTTGTCGAGATCATTGCCTGTCCCGGCAAAGGCTGCCGTGCCGATGTAGGTGAGGTGCTCGAGGTCGCTGCCAAGCGTATAGCTTGCAAGCGTCGTGCGAACCGTGTCGGCCCCCTCATCGGCCGCTTCGGTGACAAGGTCGCCCACATGGTCGACGATATAGGTGTCATTGCCCGCACCGCCGATCAAGCTGTCCGCACCGGCCCCACCGTTCAGCACATCATTGCCGGCGCCGCCGGTGATGATATTGGCCAGCGCATTGCCGGTGCCGGTGAAGCTGGCGGACCCGGTGTAGGTCAGGTTCTCGACATTGGCCAATGCAGCGATCGAGTAGGCGGCAAGCGCCGTACGGATTTCGTCCGTGCCGGCGCCGGACGCCTCCTTGATCACGTCGCCCGCGCTGTCGACAATATAGATGTCGTCACCGGTGCCGCCATCAAGCGTGTCGTTGCCGGCGCCGCCGTCGAGAACATCGTTGCTGGCGCCGCCGGTGATCGCGTTGACGAGCGCATTGCCGGTGCCGGTGAAGCTGGAGGATCCCGTATAGCGCAGGTTCTCAACATTGTTGCCGAGCGTATAGATCGAAAGCGCCGTCTTGATCAGATCGGTTCCTGCATTCAACCCTTCGGTGACCAAGTCGCCAACATCATCGACGATATAGGTGTCGTTGCCGGCTGCGCCGATCAACATGTCTGCTCCGGCATTGCCGTCCAGCGTGTCGGCACCTGCCCCACCCTTGATCGTGTTATCGAGACTATTGCCCGTCCCGACGAAGGCTGTCGTGCCGATATAGGTAAGGTTCTCGACATTGCTGCCAAGCGCATAGTTCGCCAATGCCGTGCGAACCGTGTCGGTCCCCTCATCGGCTGCTTCGGTGACGATGTCGCCGGCATTGTCGACGATGTAGGTGTCGGCGCCTTCACCACCGATCAACGTGTCCGCACCAACCCCGCCATCCAGCACATCATTGCCGGCGCCGCCGGTGATCGTGTTGGCAAGCGCATTGCCGGTGCCGGTGAAGTTGGCGGCCCCCCTGTAGGTCAGGTTCTCGACATTGGGCGATGCGGCGATCGAGTAGGCTGCGAGCGTCGTGCGGATTTCATCGGTGCCGGCGCTGTCCTTGATCACGTCGCTCGCACTGTCGACCACATAGATGTCGTCGCCGCCGCCGCCATCAAGTGTGTCGTTGCCGGCCCCACCGTCAAGCGTGTCGTTGCCGGCACCGCCGGTGATCTTGTTGGCAAGTCTGTTTCCGGTACCAGCAAAATCGCCGGTGCCGGTAAAGGTTAGATTTTCAACATTATTGGTCAAAGCATAGGAAGAAAGCGTCGTCTTGGTCAGATCGGCTCCTTCATTCGGCCTTTCAGTCACGACGTCGGCAACGTTATCGACAATATAGGTGTCGTCGCCCACACTGCCGATCAGTATGTCTGCTCCAGCCTTTCCGTCCAAGGTGTCCGCACCTGCTGCGCCGTTGATAGTGTTGGCGAGGCTATTGCCTGTCCCGGTAAAGGCTGCCGTGCCCGTATAGGTGAGATTGTCGACATTCTCGGCAAGCGCGTAGGTTGCCAGCGCCGTTTGCACCGTATCGGTGCCCTCATTGGCGTTCTCGGTGACGACTTCAGAAGCGTTGTCGACGATGTAAGTGTCATTCCCCGTCCCGCCGATCAGCGTGTCGGCGCCAGCCCCGCCGTTCAGCGTGTCATCGCCGGCACCGCCCGACAAAATATCGATGGCCGCGCCGCCGGTGATCGTGTTGTTGAGGTTGTTGCCACTGCCGGCAAACGCAGTCCGGGCGACGTTAACGAGGTTTTCGACGTTAGCGCTCAATGTGTAGCTAGCCAGAGACGTCTGCACCGCATCGATGCCCTCGTCGGCGTCTTCAATGACAATGTCGCCGGTATCCCAAACGACATAAGTATCGTTGCCGATCCCACCGGAAAGCGAGTCATCTCCCCAGCCACCACTCAGGATATCGTTGCCTGTCCCATCCGAGAGCGTATCGTCGCCTGATCCACCAGTGATTTTGTTGTCGAGGCTATTACCGATACCGGTAGAATTGCCGCTACCTGTGAGCCATAGGTTCTCGACATTGGCGACCACCTCCAGCGAATAAGCGGCAAGATCGGTCAGGATCGTGTCAGCGCCGCCGTCGGCCGCCTCGACCACGACATCACCGAGACTATCGACCCGATAGCGATCGTCGCCCGCACCACCGATCAGCGTGTCGGTGCCGGCCTCTCCATCCAGCAAATCAGAACCCGTCCCGCCAGTAATCACATTGGCCGCTGCATTGCCATCACCGGAGAATGCGGCGGTGCCGGTGTAGGTCAGGTTTTCGACGTTGACGCCGAGTGTATAAGTCCAAAATGTCGTCCGGACCGTGTCCGTCCCCTCATTGGCATTCTCAATTACAACATCGTTGACATTGTCGACGATGTAGACGTCGTCGCCCGCCCCGCCCGACATCTTGTCGGACCCTGCACCGCCGTCGAGTGTGTCATTGCCAGAGTCGCCAGTAAGCGTATCGTTTCCGGCATTGCCCCAGAGTGTATTGTCCGCCTCGTTGCCTACAATCGTATCGTTGCCGGAGCCGGCCCGAACATTCTCAATCAAAGACGCGACATTGTCGTGATAAAGAAGGGCGTTGAAAATGTTGCCGCGGGCATAGCCATCATCCGGCCCCCCCCCCAGATAGGCCAACTGACCATGGGAAAAGACCGAGTACCCCCCTGCATGCAAGTCGATCTTGAGGGCGGTGGTATAAGCGCTCAGATCATAGGTATCGGTACCGCCGCCGTCCCAGATTGTCGCGAAGATCCTGTTGGCAGCGGGCGTGATGGCTGCCACCCCATTGACATAGGTGATGCCCTGGTTCGGATTCCACTTGTAGACGGTATCGCCACTGTTCGTCGTATAGTCCGCACCATACATTTCCTGCAGGGCGGCGATGTCGAGCATCATGAAGGTTTGTGGCGCGCCATTTTGCTCATACTTGTATCCACTGATATTGTCTCCGACATATGTGCGGTAGGTCATGATCGTATATTCGATCGAGTCGTAGGCTCGCGGAACGAGTGTCGTGTTGGGATAACCCGCTTCGTGAGCATGTTTCAGTCCAAGAGCGTGACCCAACTCATGCGCCAGGGTATGGGCCGCATAGTTGCCGAATCTCGGAAAGCGATAATCATCTGCGGTGCCAGCATAGCCCGTCCCGAACCAAACATCGCCACCGTGACCGCCGATATTTGGAGTGTAGGCCCATGCCGTCGAAGGAAGGGACGATTGAGCGAACCGCACGGTTGCAGTGTTGGCGCTTCCGGCCTCAAAATTGGCGTTCGTAAATCCCTCTACGGAGAAGCCGTCATTTGCTGCACTCCCATAGGACTCCTCCATAAAGAACAAGGCGAGAGACCGCTGCTGCGAGGAAATTGAAGAGAAAGCATGGTTTTTTTCGCCGCTATAGGTATAAGACGTCGAGGTCGTGGGAAACGCATAAGTTATCGTTCCGTCCCATGCAGTTCCATTGACAAGCCCCTCAACTTTCTGATCTCCAGTCAAACTGACGTCCTTGGTTGACGTAATAAGGTTCGTCATAAAATCCCGTTTCCCTATTCCATTCGGCCGCGTCTCATGGCGGTTTCCATCTGCTTCAAAATAGCGGAAACTTCAACCAAAAGCTTTATTCTGTTCAGGAATGTTTTTGATGTTGGCAACTAACGCTAATGAAACGCTTCCTCCGCAACCACTTTCAAGGGCTACAAGACATATTCCAGGATCCTGCGCTCTGCCCGTCCGAACCGCGGCAATTGCTGGCATGACAGCACTTAAATTGACGTTACATTCATGTGCTGAAATTTAGTAAGTCCCAGGCTCGGCAACATCGGCTCCGCATGTTTCGACGCTTCGAAACGCTATCCCCGCCTCTCTGAGTCGAGGTAGGCTTCGCTGTTCGCATCCTCCGCGACATGCTGGCGTGGGGAGATTCTTCCGGATCGAGTGGCGGATCGTCGCAATTGCGGACCTTGGTGCTGCTGTGTGCTGCACATGTAGCTCAGATGGCACTATCGCACCATATGGGCGGTTGTGCCTTTGCAAATGTTCGATTTGATGTGGCAAATAAGCAGCCACTCGCGGTCGGAGCGTCGACTCTTGAGGGCGCCGGGCAATTAGCTTCCAAGCTTGCGATTTGCAGAATACCTCAGCATCTGCTGCGACAACTTCGTTAGAAACGACGTTGGCTGGGATGGCTTTATCGAAAGCGACCTGACGTGGGGAGATGGTACGGTTGGGGGGTCTCGAACCTCCGACCTCAGGTGCCACAAACCTGCGCTCTAACCAACTGAGCTACAACCGCATAAACCGCGCCGGGCGCGATGGGGGTCACATACGAGGACTTGGCGATGAATTCAAGCCCCATTCCTCGTCAATATACAAAAAGGCTGGACGCGAGGTCCAGCCCTTTTGTTTCCAATCAGCAAAGACCGATCAGGCAACCTTGAAGGAGGCCATGGCCTTTTCGGCGGCGTCCTTGGAAGGCTTTGCGAGCTTTTCGGCCACCTGCTTGGTGGTTTCCTGCATCGACTTCGCCTGTTCGACGGCGAGTTCGGCCTGCTTGCGCAGGAACGAGGTCTGCAGTTCGAAAAACTCGGCTGCGGACTTGACGCCGAGGAGTGCTTCCATGTGCGAGAGCGAGCTCTCGGCGTTGACGCGCAGAACGTCAATTGCCTTGAGGCCGATCTCGACGGTGCCCGCCTGGGCCGTCTGGACGGTGGCTTCGAGCGTCTTGCCGGCTTCTTCGCCGGCGGTCTTCAGCTTGGCGTAGGCGTCTTTCGACTGCTGTGCACCCTTTTCAGCGAATTCGCGGAAGGATTCCGTGAGCTTGGACGGGTCGAAAGAAGCGATTGAAAAAACGTCATCGGTCTTTATGGTAGCCATGTCGCATTCCTTTTGGGTTGAGGCGGTCGCTGCCTGTGATCATCTAATGACGTCTATATAGGGCATTTCATTGTGCATTGCAACAATTATTGTGCAGCGCACAAGCCGTTAACCCTGTGGGCCGAAACTGCCCCGCTGTTCTGGACCGGCAGGCGACGTGCAGTTATTAATAAGCCGTTAATTTAGAAGGCCTACAGCGACAAGGTTCGATCATGCCCGCAGTCCAATATCCGTTCATCGATATCGCCGTGCATGCGCGGGTGCGGGAACGCTTTTCACGCGGCGAGGCGATGGTGCTGTTTTCGGCCGATCTTGCCCGGCTGCTCTGGGCGAACGGTGCGGGTGCGGAGCTTTTTGGTCATTCGGCGGTCTATGATCTGCTCGATCAAGGTGTCGATCGCACCGATATCACCTTTCGCCAGCTGGAAACAGCGGCGCGCCAGCTCGCCGATGTCGGCGACAACAGAAGCCTGATGATCCGTGTCGCCAAAGGCTTCCAGCGTGCGCAGGTGCAGGCGGCGGCCGAACTGATCCGGCTTTCCCAGGGCGAGAAGGCCATCCTCTTTTCAGTGCCGGTTGCGGCAAGGCCGCTGACGGCAGGCGCTTCGGCGGCCCAGATGCTGCAGGGGCTCGACGACCCCGACACGCATATGGCTGTCATCGGCGCCAATGGCGAGGTCATCGCCGCCTCGCCGGGCTTTGCCTCGCTCGCCATATCGGGCGAGACCGCCAAGACGCTGATCAACCTTGCCGGTGCCCATCCAGACCGGCTGGTGAAACGCCCCGTCGCCACCGGCAAGGGTTATCTCCCTGCCGCAGTCGGCAAACTCAGCGACGATCCGGCGCTCAATCTGCTGTTTGCCGTGGAAACCGCGATCGGTCATCTCGACCCAGTCGATGCGCCCCTGCTCGATGCAGTCGATGCACCGGCGGCTGAAGCGCCGGTTGCGGAAGCAAGCACGCCGCCGACCGAGCCTGCCCCGGAAGAGCCGGTCGCAGCAACCGGCTTGACCGAGATCATCGACGCGGTGTCTGACATCGAAGAGGTCGAAGAGACCCTCGAGGAGATCGCCGGCGAAAGCGAACAGTTGGCAGACGCGACCGCCGAATCCGCCGACGCAACGATTGCGGAGATGCGCCGGGGTGAAGACGCGGCGCTGGAAAACGACGGCGGCGCGATCGACAGCGTTGCGGATGAAGCCGACGAGCGTGCCGCGCTCGTCGACGACGATACTGGCCATTCCGCTGACGAGGCCGCGGAAACGAACGGGGCGGCGGAATCTGCCGAAGCCGGTCAGATGCCCGCCGAAGAGGCGCCGGCAACCATGCACCAAGAGCCGGTCATCGCAGCGCCGCTGGTTGCCGACGCGTCCCTTGCCCCGGCACCCGCACCGGAGCCTGGTTTCGTCTTCCGGCCGAACAGCCGCGCCACGCGCTTCGTCTGGAAGATCGATGCGGAAGGCCGCTTCAATGAGGTCAGCCATGAATTTGCCGAGGCCGTCGGTCCGCATGCATCCGCCATCATCGGCTCCGCCTTCAGCGATATCGCCGCTCTCTTCAACCTTGATCCGGACGGTAAGCTGTCCGAGGCGCTCGCGCGCCGCGACACGTGGTCGGGCAAGACGATCCTCTGGCCGGTCGAAGGCACCAGCCTCGTCGTTCCGGTCGATCTCGCGGCACTGCCGACCTATACCCGCAACCGCGACTTCGATGGTTTCCGCGGCTTCGGCGTCGTCAGGCTTTCCGACGCGCAGGAGGATCCGCTGGCGCTTGGCCTGACGCTCGGCCCGGATGGCGTCGGCCATGATGCGGCAAGCCTCGGCCCGATCGCCGAGCCTGTCGCCGACCCGGCGCCTGACATGGAAGCCACATCCGGGGAGGCCGCAGCGGAACCGACTGCGGCGGACGAGAACGGGATTGAGACCAGGAATGAGACGCGGGCAGCAGCCGCGCCGCAGGAGGAAGAGACAACCCCTGCAGCGGTGACCGACGAAGAGACGAGCCTCGAGACATCAGCTCGGGACAACGCTGTGGACGAACCGCCGGCGCTTCGCATCGTCGAAACACCCAACCGCCGTTTCACCGACAAGGTCGTTCAGCTTCACAGCACGGGCGCCGCACTGACGGCCGCCGAACAGGCGAATTTCCGCGAGATCGCCAAGCGCCTGGAAGCCTTCGGCGCCCGCAACGAAGATCCGGCCGCGCCGGCGCCGAGCGACGCCGGCGCCACGGAGACGGCGGCTTTCGAAGAGAGCTCGAACCCGGAGACTTTCAAGGACGAAACGCCCGTCGCCGATACGGCCGACATCGCTTCGGCCGAGGAAATGGCGCCGCAGGAAGCGATCTTCGAGAACGCGGCCGAAGTGCTGCAAGAAGAGGCTGAAGAGCCCGTCGCCATAGAAGAGGACGAGGCGACGGAAGGGCTCGAAGAGACGGTGAGCCAGATCGAGGTCCTCACAAGCTTCATCCCGCCGCGGGTCAAGATGACCGACGGGCTGTCGGCCGGAACGGTCGACCAGCTGCCTGTCGCGGTGCTCATCCATGTCGGCGACGCGCTGATGCATGCCAATCCCGAATTCATGCGGCTGACGGGCTACTCGTCCCTCGATGCGCTGCGCGAGGTGGGCGGCATCGAAGCGCTGCTGCAGCGCCGCGAACTCGAGGAGAACGCCACGGGCTCCGGCACCATGATGCTGGTCAAGGCCGACGACACGCTGACGCCGGTCACCGCGCGGCTGCAATCGGTGCGCTGGGAAGATGCCAACGCGCTGATGCTGGCGCTGATGCCGGTGGAAGGTAAGGAAGACGCCCGCGCCGAAGCGGGCCGGTCGGAAGCGCGCCCGGAACGGATGGTCGAGAAGGTCGCCAAGCTCCAGGTCGAAGTGGAGGAATTGCGCTCGATCCTTGAAACGGCGACCGATGGCGTCGTCGTCATCGGCACCGAGGGCGACATCCGCTCGATGAACCGGTCGGCGAGCGCGCTCTTCAATTACGACGAACAGGAGACGCGCGGCAAACCCTTCGTCATGCTGTTTGCCCATGAGAGCCAAAAAGCGGTTCTCGACTATCTGAACGGACTCTCCGGCCATGGCGTCGCCAGCGTCCTGAACGACGGGCGCGAAGTGATCGGCCGCGAGGCTGCCGGCGGCTTCGTGCCGCTGTTCATGACGATGGGCCGGCTTACCTCCTCGAACGGCTATTGCGCCGTCATCCGCGACATCACCCAGTGGAAGCGCACCGAGGAGGAGTTGCGCAATGCCAAGGGGGCGGCCGAAACCGCAAACGCCCACAAGACCGATTTCCTCGCCCGCGTCAGCCACGAAATCCGCACGCCGCTCAACGCCATTATCGGCTTTTCCGATATGATGGCCGGCGAGCGCTTCGGTCCGATCGGCCATCCCCGTTATATCGAATATGCCAATGATATCGGCCGCTCCGGCCGGCATGTCCTCGATATCGTCAACGACCTGCTCGACATTTCGAAGATCGAGGCGGGCGAGATGGATCTCGATTTTGCCGCCGTCGGCCTCAACGAAGCGGTCTCGGAGGCGGTGGCCCTGGTGCAGCCGCAGGCAAACGGCCAGCGCGTTATCATCCGCACAGCGCTGTCGCACGCGGTGCCCGATGTCGTGGCCGATCTGCGCTCGATCAAGCAGATCGCGCTCAACATCCTGTCGAACGCCATCCGCTTCACCCCCTCGGGCGGGCAGATCGTCGTCTCCACCTCCTACGAGGCGAATGGCAGCGTGGTGTTGCGGGTCCGCGATACCGGCATCGGCATGACGCGCGCCGAGCTCGACCATGCGATGAAGCCGTTCCGGCAGGTCTCCTCGACTCAGGCGCGTCATCGCGGCGACGGCACCGGGCTCGGCCTGCCGCTGACCAAGGCGATGGTCGATGCCAACCGGGCGACATTCTCGATCAATTCGGCGCCGAACGAAGGCACGCTCGTCGAAATCACCTTCCCGTCGCAGCGCGTGCTGGCTGGCTGATCCTCAATCTATGGCGCAGCGAAAAAAAAGGCAGCCAGAGGCTGCCTTTAAATTTGGTGCTGTTCAACAAGAGCTCAGTCGATCAACGTCATGTTTCGAAAGCCGGAAAGCTTTGGGCCACCTCGTTCATGTGCGGCCCCAAGTTGCTCCAACCTTTGCCTAACCTTTCTTAACGAAAGGTTCCCATGACAGGGGATTGCTGAATGGTGAAAGCTTGTGGTTTACGATTCCTTATCAATCCTTGAGTTCGCTCAAGCCCGCAAAGAGCCGCAGCGCCTCGGGATTGGCGAGCGCTTCCTGGTTCTTCACCGGCCGGCCATGCACGACCTCGCGCACGGCAAGCTCGACGATCTTGCCTGACTTGGTGCGGGGAATATCGGCAACCGCGATGACCTTGGCCGGCACATGGCGCGGCGAGGCGCCGGTGCGTATCCGTGTCTTGATCGCCTTGACCAGATCCTCGGTCAACGTCACGCCCGCTGCCAGGCGAACGAAGAGGATGACGCGCACGTCGTCCTCCCATTCCTGGCCGATGCAGAGCGCCTCGGCCACCTCTTCCATCTGCTCGACCTGATTATAGATCTCGGCCGTGCCGATGCGCACGCCCCCGGGGTTCAGCGTCGCATCCGAGCGGCCGTGGATGATCAGCCCGCCATGTCCCGTCCATTCGGCGAAATCGCCGTGGCACCAGACATTGTCGAACCGGTCGAAATAGGCGGCGCGATATTTGGCGCCGTCGGGATCGTTCCAGAACATGATAGGCATCGAGGGGAAGGCCTTGGTGCAGACGAGTTCGCCCTTCTCGCCGCGCACCGGCTTGCCGTCATCGTTCCAGACGTCGACGGCAAGGCCGAGGCCCGGCCCCTGGATCTCGCCGCGCCAGACCGGTTGCAGCGGATTGCCGAGCACGAAACAGGAGACGATATCGGTGCCGCCGGAGATCGAGGCGAGTTGCACATCTGCCTTGATACCCTCATAGACGAAGGTGAATCCTTCGGGCGACAACGGCGAGCCGGTCGAGGTCATCAGCCGCAGGCTGGAGAGATCGTGGCTTTGGCGCGGCGTCAGGCCGCTTTTGCGCACCGCATCGATATATTTCGCCGACGTGCCGAAGATTGCGAATTTCTCGGCCTCGGCATAGTCGAACAGCACATTGCCGTCGGGCGCAAATGGCGATCCGTCGAACAGGCACAGCGTGGCGCCGCTGGCAAGACCGCTGACCAGCCAGTTCCACATCATCCAGCCGCAGGTGGTGAAATAGAAGAGCTTCTCGCCGGCCTCGAGGCCGCAATGCAGCCGCTGCTCCTTCAGGTGCTGCAACAGCGTGCCGCCGGCCGAATGGACGATGCATTTTGGCACGCCCGTCGTGCCGGAGGAAAAGAGGATGTAGAGCGGATGGGCGAAGGCGAGTTGGGTGAATTCGATTTCGCTCGCCTCATAGGGCGCAATGAAGGTCTCCAGCGTCGAAGCGCCAGGCGTTGCGCGCGCCACCGCCTCGGCATCGCCGGCATAGTGGACGACGATCGTCGGCACGCCCAAGCTTTTCGCCACCGCGGCGACCTTGGCGCCGACATCCTGCAGCTTACCCGAATACCAATAGGCATCGCAGGCGATGAAGAGCTTCGGGCCGATCTGGCCGAAACGGTCGAGCACGCCCTGTTCGCCGAAATCGGGGGAGCAGGACGACCAGATGGCGCCGATCGAGGCGGCCGCCAGCATGGCGGCGACGGTCTCCGGCATGTTCGGCATCATGGCCGCGATACGGTCGCCCTCGCCGATACCCTGCGCCTTGAAGGCCTGCTGCAGCCTCGAGACCAGCGCACGCAGCCGATCCCATGACCAGCGATCGCTGGCCTTATCCTCGCCGCGAAAGAGGATGGCGTCGCCCTCACCGCGGCCGGGCAGCAGGTTTTCGGCAAAGTTCAGCGTCGCCTCGGGAAAGAAGCGGGCGCCGAGCATGCTGTCTCCGTCGGTCAGCACTTCCGCGCCACGTTTTCCTTTCACGCCGCAGAAATCCCAGACGGTCGACCAGAATTTCTCCCGCTCGGCGACAGACCATGCATGCAGGTCCTCAAAGCCTGAAAGCGACAGCCCGAAGTCTCTATTGCAGCGCGCCATGAAGGCATGGATCGGGCTTTTTGCGACGGCTTCGTCCGATGGCACCCAAAGTGGTCTGTTGTCCTGCATTCAATCCTCCTCCCCAATCTCGCCTTTATATCATGCTGCATTGCATTATAAAGGGCGGAACCTGAGCGCATCCGACGCCAGGCGAACAGGGCGGAAAGCGCAACCGATCTCAGCGTCGATCAAATACCCGCGCACACGCGGCGCTGTAGGGATTTGCATCTGCCCGATATTTCCTATATCCGGCGAAATCAGCGCTTAACGGCTTAACCGGCTGAATGACCGGCGGAGATCATGGGTACGTCAAGACATCGCAGGTGGCGCAGGAAGATCGGACCCGTTTCGCGCTGGCTGCCGACTTTTGCGCGTGTTTCGACAGTGCTGCTGCTGATTGCGCTTGGGCTTTTCGTGGCGCTGAGGGTGGCCGCGCCCTATCTCATCACGACCGGTTTCGTGCGCTCCGGCATCGAGGACGCGCTGTCGAAATGGACGGGCTATCAGGCCGAGATCAAAGGTGATCCGGTTCTCGAATTCTGGCCGACGCCACGCATCATACTGAACGAGGTCACGATCCGCCAGCCGCGCGAAAGCGGCGACAAGCTGCTCGGCAGCATTGAAAGCCTCTCGGCCGATTTCAGCCTCATCGATGCGCTGAGAGGCCGAACCAGTTTCCACGAATTCCATCTGGTGCGGCCGAACCTGGCGTTGACGCGTGACGAAAAGGGGCTGATCGACTGGAGTTATGCCGGCCTGCTTGCCCGTGCGATCAACGGCGTGCGTTACGAAAACGGAGCGGAGGTGCTCGATCCGGCTCTCGATGCCGAGGTCGGCGCGGTGACCGTCGAAGACGGCACGCTTGCCGTCACCGACATCATGAGCGCCAAAACCTACCGTTTCGACAGCATCACGGCCGATATTGCCTGGCCGCGGCTCTCGGGCGCGATCTCGGCTGTCGTCATCGCCCGCATCGACGGCGAGGACCTGAAGGTCGATTTCGCCTCGCGCCAGCCGCTGCTCGCCTTTGCCGGCAAGAGCGCCGAGATGCGGACATCGCTGACGTCAAACCTGCTGACCGCGCGTTTCCAGGGGATTGGCAGCATCGCCGGCCTTTCGGCCCTTTCCGGCAATATCGCCGCCAGCATTCCCGATGTGCCGGCGCTTCTCACATGGTCGGGCAGGTCGATCCCTGGCATCGGGACACTGAAGAGCGCGTCGCTGGAATCCGACATTGTGTCGTCGGGCAGCGGCCTGCGTTTCAACGACCTCAGCCTATCGCTGAACGAGGCAAGCGCCACCGGCGTCATGGATCTTTCGACCCAACCCGGCAAACGTCCGAAGATCGGCGGCACGCTTGCCTTCGACCAGATGAACCTCAAGCCATTCCTCGACGCCTTTGCGCTGAGACTTGCCGCCGGCGAGGCGGAGGAAATCTCCGGCATGCGCGAACCGCTGCAACTGCTCGACATCGACGTCAGGCTTTCGGCGCGCCGCGCGCAGATGGGCCTCTTCGAGCTTTCCGATGTCGGCGCCAGCATGATCGTGACCGGTGGCGAGGCGAAATTCGATATCGGCGACAGCGCCTTCGAAGGCGGTGAGATGACCGCCCATCTGGAGGCGACGCAGCGTGATTTCGACGGCGGCGGCAAATTGCGGCTGTCGATCCGCGACGCCGACTTCGCAGCCCTTGCCGAGCGCCTGCAGCTCAAAGGGCCGCTGCCGCTTGCGACGGGATCCCTCGATCTCGACCTGCAGTCGCCGAAGGCGATCTGGACGACCGGCCTTGCCGACGTCACCGGCAGGCTGCACTTCTGGACGAAAGAGGGCACGATCCCCGGCATCGACGCCGCAGCACTGCGGAGCCAGGCGGCCGAAAAGCAGTTCTTCCCGCTAAGTGCGGCGGCAGGCGGCGCCTTTGCCTTCGGCCGGCTGGATCTTCAGGCCGATTTCGCCAATGGTTCGGCCGAGATCCACGACGCTCATATCAACGGCCCTGCACAGACGCTGACGCTCTCAGGGGTGATCACCTATCAGTCGAACGGGCTGGCGCTTTCCGGATCGCTGGAGGCAACCGATCCGGCCAAGGCGGCCGAGCTGCCGCTTCTGCCGTTCTTCATCGGTGGCTCCTGGCCAAACCCTGTCATTTCGCCGGTCCCGCTTTTCGGCAACAGCCCTCACGCGCAGTAAATCAGGCCGCGGCGGCAGCCGCCCGCTCGTCCCGATCCCGCTGGATTTCGCGGCGCTTGGTAATGATCGAGGCGCAGATGACGCCGACCGCGACAATGGCGATCAGGATGGTGCAGATCGCATTGATCTCCGGCGTCACCCCCAGGCGCACCTGACTGTAGATCTTCATCGGAAGCGTGGTTGCGCCCGGGCCCGAGGTGAAGCTTGCGATCACCAGATCATCCAGCGACAGCGTGAACGCCAGGATCCACCCGGAAAACACCGCCGGCGAGATGATCGGCAGGGTGATTTCGAAGAAGGTGCGCACCGGCGGCGCCCCCAGATCCTGCGCCGCCTCCTCGATCGACTGATCGAAGCTTAAAAGCCGTGACTGCACGACGACGGCAACGAAGCACAT
The DNA here is from genome assembly GCF_003939025.1 of Rhizobium sophoriradicis. Lineage (GTDB taxonomy): Bacteria > Pseudomonadota > Alphaproteobacteria > Rhizobiales > Rhizobiaceae > Rhizobium > Rhizobium sophoriradicis. The sequence goes on along the minus strand of NZ_RQIH01000011.1, from coordinate 237,249 downwards.
GGTCAGCGTCGTGTGCGCCAGCGTGATCGTCCAGAAGCCGCGGTCGAAGCCGATCGCCACGAAAAGCAGCAGCAGCGACAGGCCGGTGATGACCTCGGGCATGACGAGCGGCGCATAGACCATGCCGGAGAACAGCATGCGGCCGCGAAAGCGGGTGTAACGCACCAGCGTCAGCGCCGCCATGGTGCCGAGGATGGTGGCGAAGGTGGCCGACAGCAGACCGACGCGGATCGTCACCCAGGCGGCATCGAGCAAGGCCTGGTTCGACAGCAGCGAGACGTACCATTTGGTGGAAAAGCCGCCCCAGACGGTAACGAGCTTCGACTCGTTGAAGGAAAAGATCACCAGCAGCACGATCGGCAGATAGAGGAAGGCAAAGCCAAGCACGACGGAGATGATGTTGAAACGGGTCCATCGCAGCATGGTCTATCTTCCCCGCTCTTCGGCCTTGGCCTGTGCATTCTGGAAGAAGACGATCGGGATCACCAGGATCATCAGCAGGATGGTTGCGACCGCCGAGGAAACCGGCCAGTCGCGATTGGCATTGAACTCGTTCCAAAGCGTCTTGCCGATCATCAGCGTCTGCGAACCGCCGAGAAGATCGGGGATGACGAATTCGCCGACCGCGGGGATGAAGACCAGCATGCAGCCTGCCACCACGCCTGGGATCGACAGCGGGAAAGTGACGCGCCAGAAGGCCCGGATCGGCGTGCAGCCGAGATCCTGGGCCGCTTCGATCAGCGTGCCGTCCATCTTTTCGAGCGCCGAATAGAGCGGCAGCACCATGAAGGGCAGGTAGGAGTAGACGATGCCGATATAGACGGCCGTCGGGGTGTTGAGAATGATCAGCGGGGTGTCGATGACATGCAGCGACAGGAGAAGCTGGTTCAGCAGGCCTTCGGGCTTCAGAATGGCAATCCAGGCGTAGACGCGGATCAGGAAGCTCGTCCAGAACGGCAGGATGACGAGCATCAGCAGCGTCGGGCGGATGGTGCGCGGCGCCTGCGCCATGCCATAGGCGATCGGATAAGCGATCAACAACATCAGCAAAGTCGAGATACCGGCGATGATGACGCTCGACAGATAGGCGTTGAAGTAGAGCGGATCGTCGGTGAGATAACCGTAATTGTCGAAGGAGAAGGTCGCGACCTTGCTCCAGAAACCGGCCCAGCCATCGGCAAAGGAGAAGACCGGCTCATAGGGCGGTATGGCGATCGCCGTCGTCGACAGCGAGATGCGGAAGACGATGAAGAACGGCGCCAGAAAGAAGAGCAGCAGCCAGGCGTAGGGAATGACGATGACGAGGCGGTTATAGAAGCGTGAGGCCAGCGTTCCCATGATCTCAATCCTTCAGCAGCACGCCGGCATCCTCATCGAAGGAGACCCAGACGTCCTGATCATAGGTGAAGGGGTCTTCGACGGAACGCTGTGCATTGAGCAAAGAGGCTCTGACGAACTGGCCGCTCGCCAGCTTGATATGGAAGACGGTCATGTCGCCGAGATAGCCGATATCCCAGATCTCGCCCTTGGCCGCGTTGACCGCGGCGTTCGCCGGCGCCGCGCGGCTGACGCGGATCTTCTCGGGGCGGATGGCAAAACCGGCCATGCTGCCGATCGCCGGAGCGTCGGGCGCGGTGATGCGGATGGTGAATCCGCTGTCGACTGATATCTCGGTTGCGCCGTTCCCCGATGTCGTCACCTTGCCGTCGAAGATATTCACGTCGCCGATGAAATCCGCCACGAAGCGGGAATTCGGCGCCTCGTAGATTTCGGCCGGCGTTGCCACCTGCACCACCTTGCCATGGCTCATGACGGCGATGCGGTCGGCCATGGTCATCGCCTCTTCCTGGTCGTGGGTGACGACGACGAAGGTTAGGCCGAGGCTCTGCTGCAGGTCCATCAGCTCGAACTGGGTCTCCTCGCGCAGCTTCTTGTCGAGCGCGCCGAGCGGTTCGTCGAGCAGCAGCACTTTCGGGCGCTTGGCGAGCGAACGGGCGAGCGCCACGCGCTGGCGCTGGCCGCCGGAGAGCTGGTTCGGCTTGCGCGACGCAAACTGCTCGAGCTTGACGAGCTTCAGCATCTGCGCGACGCGCTCGGCCATTTCGTCCTTCGGCATGCCGTCTTGCTTCAGGCCGAAGGCGATGTTCTTCTCGACGGTCATATGCGGGAAAAGCGCGTAGGATTGGAACATCATATTGACCGGCCGCTTGTAGGGCGGCGTGCCGGCGAGATCGGTGCCATCGAGAACGATTTCGCCCGATGTCGGCTGTTCGAAGCCGGCGAGCATGCGCAGAAGCGTCGACTTGCCGCAGCCGGACGCACCGAGCAGCGCGAAGAACTCGCGGTGATAGATATCAAGCGACAGGTCGTTGACGGCGGTGAAATCGCCGAAGCGCTTGGTGACATTCTTGAAGGCAATGAAAGGTTTTGCGGACGGATCGGTCCAGGGCGCGAAAGCGCGGCGGATATTGCCTAAGGATTTCATATTATTCCCCGAAAAATATACGTATTCGGCCGGCCTCCACCCAGGCCGGTAATCGAAAGGCCCGGACGTTTCCGTCCGGGCCTGGCATTGACTTACTGGCCGGTGACGACCTTCGTCCAGATCCGCGTCGCGGTACGCTGGGTCTTCGGATCCCATGGCTTTACCGTGAACAGGTTCTTCATCACCTCTTCGGTCGGATAGACGGCCGGATCCTCCAGCACTTCCTTGCTGATGAACTGCTGCGAAGCCTTGTTGCCGTTGGCATAGAAGGTGTGGTCGCTCGCCTTGGCGATGACCTCGGGCCTCATCATGTAGTTCAGGAACTCATGGGCTTCGGCCACATGCTTGGCATCGGCGGGGATCGCCATCATATCGAACCACATCTGGGCGCCCTGTGCGGGGATCGAGTAGTTGACCTCGACGCCGTTCTTGGCTTCGGCCGCACGGTCGCGGGCCTGCAGCATATCGCCGGAATAGCCGAAGGCGATGCAGATATCGCCGTTGGCAAGGGCATTGATATATTCGGACGAATGGAACTTGCGGATATAGGGGCGGACCGCCGTCAGCAGTTCCTCGACCTTCTTGAAATCCTCGGCCTTGGTGGAGTTCGGATCGAGGCCGAGATAGCGCAGCGCCGTGGTCATGACGTCCTTCGGCGTGTCGAGCACGTAGATGCCGCAGTCCTTGAACTTTTCGGCGACCTTCGGATCGAAGATCACTTCGAGGCCGGGTTTGACGTCGGGCCCGAGGATTTCCGCGACCTTCTTGACGTTGTAGCCGATACCGTCGGTCCCCCACATGTAATCGACCGCATATTCGTTGCCCGGATCGTAGGCAGCGGTGCGCTGCAGGATCACGTCCCACATGTTGGACAGGTTCGGCAGCTTCGACTTGTCGAGCTTCTGGAAGACGCCGGCCTGGATCTGGCGCTGCAGGAAGTCGGCGGTGGGAACGACGACGTCATAACCGGTGCCGCCGGCAAGCAGCTTGGTTTCGACGGTCTCGTTCGAATCGAAGGTGTCGTAGACGACCTTGATGCCGGTTTCCTTGGTGAAGTCGGTCAGGATGCTGTCGTCGATATAATCCGACCAGTTGTAGACATTGACCACGCGCTCCTGGGCAAAGGCCGGAGCGGCGGCAAAGAGCGCGGCAATGGCGGCGGCCGTCACACTTGCGATGGTTGACCTCATGACTTCTCCTGTTTGTTCAAAGCGTCCGCATTCCCGGACGTCTTTTCCCTCTGGTTTGCCCGCAGACTAAGAAGGAATTTCTAAGCCCACAAGCGCAAAAACTGCGCTCTCAACGATTTCACAATCACTGGAAGTCGAAGGCGCTGAGCCCCGCCACCATCTCGTCGAGCCCGAGCGGTCTCGTCACCGGCGGCTCGGCGCGGGAAAGGCAGCCGCGCCGCTCGCAGAGGCGACAGGCCGGGCCGATGGCGACCGGATCGACCGCCGTCATCTGCCCGTAGGCCAAGCCGTCTGCAAGGGCGGCGTCACAGCCGATCAGGATCGCCGTGCGCCTGACCCTTTCGCCGAATTCGACGCTCGGTCCCTCGAGCGTGCGGGCGATCGTCAGGAAGGATGCTCCATCCGGCATGACTACCGTCTCGGCGAGAATCTGGCCTGGCTGCAGGAAGGCGGCGTGAATATTGAGCTTCGGGCAGCCGCCGCCGAAACGGGCCTGCGGAAAACCCTGGGCGCCGCCTCGCCGCAGCCGGTGGCCGGCGGCATCGATCTCCATCATGAAGAAGGGAATGGCTGCTGCCCCCGGCCGCTGCAGCATGGTCAGACGCGTCGCGGCATGGCCGAAAGAGACGCCGAAGCGGGCGCGCAGAATGTCGATATCGTAGCGCGTCGCCTTTGCCGCCGACAGAAAGGCCTCATAAGGCATGGCGAGCGCCAGGGCCGCGGTGCGGGCCAGCTCGAAACGGGCAATGCGGCGCGCCTCGGCGGAGGAGAGCGAGAGATCGTCGAGCTCGGCATCGATGGCCGGCAGCAAAGCGAGGTTGGCCGCCTCAATCGCGATCTCATGCGCACGGTCGGCCGGCGACAGCCGCTCGGAAATGAACAGCCGCATCGAATGACGATCGAAGCGTCGGCGCAGATCCGGCATGACGTGCACCGGCAGAACACGCACCGCAATGCCGCGCTCGGCGCGCAGCCAGTCCTTCAGCCCGGCGGCAAGATCGGCGCCACCGGGAAGCGTCGCGGCAAAGGCTTCCGCCGCCGTCTCGATCCGTTCGAAATAGGCCGATCTGCGCTCCAGCGCCTCGCGCAGCTCGTCGAGCGGCAACCGGCCGGCGGCAACGGGTGCATGTCCCTCAGCGGCCATCAGCGCCGTCAGGTCCGACAGCCGGGCGGCCTGTTCGCGATAGGCGCGATAGAGCTTGATCATGCCGGCCGCGGCATTGGGTGCGGCCTCGGCCACTTCGACCAGTTCCTGGTCGCCGGGCAGTTCACCCGAAAGCAGCGGGTCGGCGAAGACCTCCTTGAGCTGACCGAGGCTGCCGCCGGTCTGCCCGCGCAACTCCTCCAGATCGACCCTGTAGACGGCCGCGAGCTTCAAGAGCAGCTGCACCGTCAACGGCCTTTGGTTGCGCTCGATCAGGTTCAGGTAAGAGGGTGATATTTCGAGCGCCTCGGCCATGGCGGTCTGCGTCAGCGCCAACGCATTGCGGATGCGCCGCAATTTCGGGCCTGCGAATATCTTCCGTTCCGCCATTGTCACACCCTTTGACAAGCAAGCGGCGCCAACGTTTACGAAATTTTACAAATTCACAGCGCCACTCTGTCAATCCTCGTCATCTTAACCTCTTTCTGGCTAGGAAATCAAAGCTTTTTCTGGCCATGCCGCCCGATGTTGTCAATCTTGTCATCAACACCCCTGATATAGGTTTTGTAGTGAGGAGATCAGCATGACCGATTTTTACAAACTTGTTCCCAATGCACCGGCGGGGCGCTTCGATGGCATCGAAAGGCCCTATTCGGCCGCCGATGTGCAGCGGCTCAGAGGCTCGGTGGCGCTGACCCACACGCTGGCCGAAATGGGGGCGGACCGGTTGTGGCGGCTGCTGCGCCAGGAGGATTTCGTCAATGCGCTCGGCGCCCTTTCCGGCAACCAGGCCATGCAGATGGTGCGCGCCGGGCTGAAGGCCATCTACCTCTCCGGCTGGCAGGTGGCGGCCGACGCCAATACGGCATCGGCGATGTATCCCGATCAATCGCTCTATCCCGCCAATGCCGGGCCCGAGCTTGCCAAGCGCATCAACCGCACGCTGCAGCGCGCCGATCAGATCGAGACCTCGGAAGGCAACGGGCTTTCCGTCGACACCTGGTTCGCGCCGATCGTTGCCGATGCGGAAGCCGGTTTCGGCGGACCGCTCAACGCCTTCGAGATCATGAAGGCCTATATCGAGGCAGGTGCTGCCGGCGTGCATTTCGAGGACCAGCTCGCCTCGGAGAAGAAATGCGGCCATCTCGGCGGCAAGGTGCTGATCCCGACGGCCGCCCATATCCGCAATCTCGACGCCGCCCGGCTTGCCGCCGACGTCATGGGCGTGGCAACGCTGGTGATCGCCCGCACCGACGCGGAAGCGGCAAAGCTCTTGACCTCGGATATCGACGAGCGCGACCAGCCCTTCGTCGATTACGATGCCGGGCGCACGGTCGAAGGCTTCTACCAGGTCAGAAACGGCATCGAGCCGTGCATCGCCCGGGCAGTCGCCTACGCGCCGCATTGCGATCTGATCTGGTGCGAGACCTCCAAGCCGGATCTCGAGCAGGCGCGCAGCTTTGCCGAGGGCGTGCACAAGGTCCATCCCGGCAAGCTGCTCGCATATAATTGCTCGCCTTCGTTCAATTGGAAGAAGAACCTCGACGAGGCGACGATCGCCAAGTTCCAGCGCGAACTCGGGGCGATGGGCTACAAGTTCCAGTTCATCACGCTCGCCGGCTTCCACCAGTTGAACTACGGCATGTACGAACTGGCGCGCGGCTACCGGCAGCGACAGATGTCTGCCTATTCCGAGCTGCAGGAGGCGGAATTCGCCGCAGAGGACTACGGCTATACCGCCACCAAACATCAGCGCGAGGTCGGCACCGGCTATTTCGACGCCGTGTCGCTCGCGATCACCGGCGGCCGCTCATCGACCACGGCGATGCACGATTCAACCGAACATGCGCAGTTCAAACCGGCTGCGGAATAAGGCGAAGAGGAGGACAAGACCATGGCATCCATTTCACGCGTCCGGGAACGGGCCGAAGAGCAGACGACCAGCATGAGCGAGGATCAGCAGACGACGATCCGCATGCTCGCCAACGACCTGCACCGGCTGAACCAGTCGGTCATGAAAGCCGTCGAGGCCGGCGTTTCGGTCGAACTGGTGCGCTCGGCCCGTCATCACGGCGGCGACGGCAACTGGGGCGACCTGCTCATTCCGGTCGTCGTCACCAACCGGCATTGACCGGGACGGCCGACGCGGCCCGACTTTCAACCAAAGCGCCCGCGCATTCGATGAGTGTGCGGGCGCCTCAGCCGCGGCTCGGCCGTTTTCCGGCGAAGAGATCGGCATAACTGCGGATGAGCTTGGTCATTCGGTCGGCAACCGTGCGGATTTCGGGGCGATGACGGTCCTCGGCATTCATGACGATCCATTGACGGTGGCGCAATTCCGGCAACTCGCCGCCCTGGCGCTGCAATTCCGGGTGGAGATCGCCGACGAAACAGGGAAGCACGGTCTTGCCGGCGCCGGCACGCACCAGATCCGGCAGCGAACGCGGCCGATTGACGGTGGCAACGATCCCGGATGCGGCATGGGCGTGCGGCCAGCGCAGATAGGCCGAGATCGCCTCCTCCTCGCCGACGGCGATCCAGCGCTCGTCGGTCTCGGCGGCGTTGCGTCTGGCATAGACGGCATAGGCCACCTCCCCGAGCAGGCGGGCGGCCAGGTTGGCCTCCTCCGGCTCGAAGGCGCGAATGCCGATATCGCTCTCACGATAGGCAAGGCTCGCCCGCGCCTCGCCGATGGACAGCGAAATCGCGAAGGCATCGCCCGGCATGCGGATTGCGGCGAAATTTTCGGTCAGCAGCCAGGCGAGCCAGGTGCCGGCGGTGATCCTGACCGTCGTGCCGCCCTCACCGGATTGGCGCCAGGCCTCCACCTTGCGGGCAGCAGCTTCCATTTCCTGAAGATGATCGAGCAGCGACTGGCCATCCTGCGTCAGGCGATAACCGGTTTGGCTGCGCGAAAACAAGGCGCGGCCGACCTCCTGCTCGAGATCGAGCATGCGCCGGCCGACGGTCGCGGGACTGAGCCCGCTGGCAGCGCTCGCTCCCGTCAGGCCGCCGAGCCGGGCAACCTGCAGGAAAAGCTGATAGGAATCCCAGTTGGCGTTTTTCATCACTGAAAAACATAGCGGGACTTTTCCTGTTTATGAAGAGAATTTTGAGGCCTAAATGAAGTGATGTCTAACAGAAAGGACATCACCATGATCGACCTGATCACCATCGCTGGCGTCCACGGATACCGGCATTCCTGCAAGCCAAGCGGCTCCAAGGCGGATGAAGAGCGGTTCTATGCCGAGTTCGGAGACAGCAGCATCATTCGCTTCGCCGCCTGGCTGACCTCGATCGACCTCATTTTGAGGCGGGCCGCATCGAACGGAAGGCGCCGCAGCGTTGCGGCGCAATCCTGTAGCCGTCACGGCCGCGCTCCTCAGGCAACTTTCCTTGCGCCTAGGTGAGCGGCCGCGGGTTCTGCGCCGATGCGGAAACGCTCGATCAGTGCCATCAGCGTATCGGCTTCGCCAGCAAGCAGGCGGCTTGCCTGCGTCGTCTCGGCAACCATCGCGGCGTTCTTCTGGGTCATCTGGTCCATGGCGTTAACCGAACCGTTGACCTCCTGCAGCGCCGCCGACTGATCGCGGCTGGCGGTGGCGATGGTCTCGACATGGCCGCTGATCACAATGATTTCCTGGCTGATCGAGGCAAGAACGCTGCCGGTCTTCTGGACCAGCTCGGAGCCGGCCGTCACTTCGCGGCTGGATGTCTCGATCAGCGACTTGATCTCGCGCGCCGCATCGGCCGAACGCTGGGCAAGCTCACGAACCTCCTGGGCGACGACGGCAAAACCCTTGCCGGCCTCGCCGGCCCGCGCCGCCTCGATGCCGGCATTGAGCGCCAGAAGATTGGTCTGGAAGGCGATATCGTCGATCACCTCGATGATCTGTTCAATCCGCTGCGAAGCCTCTTCGATGCGCCCCATGGCAGCGACGGCATCGCCAACGACGGTGCCGGAATTGTCGGCCGTCTTCTTGGTCGCGGCGACGACGCTGTTGGCTTCACGGGCGCGCTCGGCGGAAGAGCGGACCGTGACGGTGATCTCCTCGACCGCGGCGGCGGTCTCCTCGAGGTTCGCCGCCTGCGCCTCGGTGCGCTTGGAAAGCTCGTCGGCAGAGGCGGAGACGGCGCCGCTATTGCGCTGGATCGTCGAGGCGCTGTCGCGGATACCGGACAGCGTATCCTGGAGCCGCAGCAGCGAGGCGTTGAAATCGACGCGCAACTGCTCCAGCCGGCCGACGAACGGCGTGCCGATCGTTTGCGAGACATCACCCTGCGATAGACGCCCGAGGCCGGCGGCAAGCTGGTTGACGGCAAAGTCGATCTGGCTGTCGAGCGAACGCTTGTCGGCATCGTTCCTGGCGCGCTCGGCATCGCTGAGCGCGCGCTGTTCGGCCGCCTCGGTTTCCAGGTTTCGCCGTGCAAGGGCGCTGTCGCGGAAAAGCGAGAGGGCGCGGCCGATCTCGCCGAACTCGTTCTTCTTCTCGAGACAGGGGATCGCCCCGTCGAGATTGCCCGAGGAGATTGAGTGGACGCTCGCGGTCAGCGTCTGCAAAGGCTTAACCGACCAGCGGATCGCATAGAAGGCGAGAACACCGACGATGAGCATGACAACGGCGCCGATGCCGAGAACCAGGATCAGCAGCTCATTCATGCGCTGATAATAGAATTCCATCGGGATGCCGATGAAGAGAATGCCGATATTGGCATTCGATACGTTCTTGATCGGGAAGTAGCCGGTCATGAATTCGCGGCCGAACAGTTGGGCCGGGCCGAAATAGGCTTCGCCCCGGGCCAGGACCGACTGGGCCGGGTGCTCGGCTGCAAGCTTGGTGCCGACGGCGCGGTCGCCGTTTTCCTTCTTGACGTTGGTCGATATGCGGACGTAGTCGCTGCCCTGCTTCTGGAAGATGGTCGCAACACCGGCAATCGACCGGGCCGTGCGGTCGACCAGCGAATGATCGGCAAGGGCCGGAATGGCCTCTTCGGTGACGGCAGAGAGCTTGTTGTCCTTGACCTCGACCTTGGCGGCCTGATCGGCCGCGCCGTAGAGGACGGCCATGGCGCGGGCGGCATCCCTCGCGTCGGAGACGGCGCCATCCATCACATGGCGGCTCAGATTGTAATAGGTCACGCCGACAATGGCCGCCGTGCTGATCGCCAGCAGAAACAGCGTGATCGCAACGATCTGGCGGACGATGGATGTAGAGAAAAGGCGCGGCATCAAAACCCCCGGCGACACAACAAGGGCTAAATTAGAGGAAAAGCGTTAAGGAAAATTTTCCGTAAATCTGAATTGGCCAGGATAAATCAACCGCCCTGTTTTCGGACATTCCGATCGGCCTGCCAAGGCGACCGATCGCGCCTTGCCGATATGCAAACGGCCCCGGAAAACCGGGGCCGTCGAAACAATGGAAATCAAGCGCTGATCAGGCGGCGCGGTAGACTGGCGCTTCGCCAACCCCGTCAATCTTGAACTGCTGGATGAGGCGGCGCAGCGCATCGGCCTCGTCGGCCAGTTCGCGGCTGGCGGCGGTCGTCTCCTCGACCATGGCGGCGTTCTTCTGCGTCATCTGGTCCATTTGGTTGACGGTCGAGTTGACGCTCTGCAGCGCGTTGGACTGGTCGTGGCTGGCGCGGGCGATCATCTCGACATGCTGGCTGATCGTGACGATCTGGGCGCTGATCTTGGCGAGCACCGTGCCGGTCTCCTGCACGAATTGCGAACCGGAGCTGACCTCGTTGGTCGACTTATTGATCAATCCCTTGATCTCCTGCGCCGCGGCGGCGGAGCGCTGGGCGAGTTCGCGGACTTCCATGGCGACGACGGCGAAACCCTTGCCGGCCTCGCCGGCGCGCGCCGCCTCGATGCCGGCGTTGAGCGCCAGCAAGTTGGTCTGGAAGGCGATCTCGTCGATGACGCCGATGATCTGCTCGATCTGGCGCGCGGCATCCTCGATGCGGCCCATAGCGTCGATCGCATTGTTGACAACGACGGCGGAATCATCGGCGCTGCGCTTGGCCTGACGGACGATCTGGTCGGCATCCTTGGCGCGTTCGGCCGATGAGCGCACCGTGACGGTGATCTGATCGACGGCAGCCGCCGTCTCTTCGAGCGAAGCCGCCTGCTGTTCGGTGCGCTTGGAGAGATCCTCGGCCGACTGGGCCATCTGGTTGCCGTTGCCCTGGATCAGTTCGACATTGTCGCGGATCTGGCTCATCGTCGCCTGCAGGCGCAGCATCGAACCGTTGAAATCCTGACGCAGCTGTTCGAGGCGGCCGATGAAGGGTGTTTCGATCGTCGTCGAGATATCGCCTTGCGACATGCGTTCGAGGCCGGCGGCAAGCGCGTTGACGGCAAATTCGATCTGCCGGTCCATCTCGCGCTTTTCGGCGTCGTTGCGCTGGCGCTCGTGTTCGGCGGCGGCGCGTTCCTCGTCGCTCTGCTCCTCGATGCGGATCTTCGAGATGGCATTTTCCTTGAAGATTCCGAGGGCGCGGGCCATGTCGCCGATTTCGTCGTAGCGCTGCTCGCCTGAAATGCTGGTATCCAGCGACCCTTCGGCGATGCGGCGCATGGCGGCCGTGATCTGGCTGATCGGGCGCTGCAGCGTCAGCACCAGGGCGATGCCGCCGAGGATCGACAGCAGAATGCCGAGACCGGTGGTGAGGACCGAGATGCTGTTTGCCTGGGTGCGCTCGGTGCCGGCCGTCTGTTTCTGCAGCTCGGCGAAGTCGGTCAGCTTCGTCCAGATCTGGTCGAGTTCCTGGCGGGCGGCGGCATAGGCCGTGACGCGCTCACCGATCGTATCGACGATCTTCGAGCCACCGCCGGAAATGGCGTCGAGGGCCGGCTGGATCGCGCCGGAGATGCCTTCGGCAAAGCCCATGCCCTTGGCGCTGGTGGTCAGCACCTGCATGTCCTTGCCGAGCGTGCCGGCTTGCTGCTGCAGGCGCACGAGATTGTCCTTGCTCGAGTTGGAGAGGAAGTCGGACAGGACGATCTGCAGCGCATAGACGGAATTTTCCAGACGACGCGTATCCTGCAGGACGGAGTTGGTCTGGGCGATGCGGCCTTCGAGCTCGGCAAACCGCTGAGTCGCCTCGCGCATCTTCTGCGTCGCGGTCAGCTGCGTATAGGTCGAGGTCTGGCGGAAGCGGGAGACGAGACGCCCGAGTTCGGCGACGTTCTCGTCGGTCGGAGCGGGCATCTGGGCAATCGCCTTGATGCTGTCGATGGTCGCAGCCAGGGCGTCGATGACGTTTTTCTGGTTGGTCGGGACCGAAATGGCGATCAGGCGCTGGGCCTTGATGATCTCCGGCATCTGTTCGTTGATGAAGGCGATCTTGTCCTGCGGTGTCTGCGGCTTGCTGAAGCCGCTGGCGACGGTGCCGAGGAAATCGCCGCCCTTCAGCAGGCGGTCGGCGGTGCGAAGTGTGACGGTGGCAGCACTCTCGTCGCGCTGCAGCGCGGTCTGCAATTCCTCGGCCTGGTAGGAGACCGTGAAGCGGGTGCTGATCAGGCTCTTCTGCGCCGCGTCGATCTGCTCGTGCAGCGCGACTTCCTGCTCATGCAGTGCCCAGAGCTTGTCGACGACGCCCGAAATGTCCTTGGTGCGGCTCGAGGCTTCCGCAAGGCTGTCACGGCCGGCCGCCTGTTCGCCCACCTGGTTCAGCGTCTGGTCGAGCACGCCCTGCTGGGTCTTCAGATCGGTGAGCAGCTTGTCGCGCGCCGGCTGACTGGTGATGCGCAGGAAGTCGTCCATCGAACCGTAGAGATCCTTGAACCCGCTCAGCGACTGCAGCACGCTGTTGGAGATTTCCATGCGGCCCTGCAGAAGTCCGGAAGCATAAAGGCCCGTCAGGCCCACCGCCGAAATGGTCACAACGAAGGGCAGAACGAAGATCAGGACTTTCGTCTTGATCCTGAAGCGGGAAAGAATCTTGTCAATCAACATGGCGTTCCGGGCCTTTCATACACTACTCCTCCCGCGGGCAGCCATCAGGCGCGCCAGCCGAGTGCACATCAAACTATTCTCTTTACATCGGGGAACCCGGAAGCCAGGCGGCAGTCATTGCCGGTTCATGTCCAAGCAAGTTGGAGATGCCCAAATAATCGCGGGCAATTGTGTCAGATTAGATATTAATTTTCGGATAAGCGGTGATGGCGGTTAAAAGCCAAGGCGGTGAAATAGTTGCAATTTATGCCCCACAGGACCGCGATGTCGCGAAGGAAAGGCGGCAAGGTTACTTTCGGATGAAAGGACAGGTCAGAGGACGTGCGCGAGCAACAGGGCCAGGCTGGCGGCCGTGGCGCCGGCTGCGAGCATCAAATATCGCAGGACGGCCATCCTGATGTCAGGCTTTGCCTGGGTGATTGCGATGGCGCGGGCGCGTCGTGCGTGTCTGGTCATGCTCGAAACCTCACTCTTCTGACACAACAATCCAACAAAACGGCTTGCGGGTAAAGCTTAATCTAGGAAGAGCTTTGCAAACCGCCAATTGAGACAGGATGGCGCACCTCTCTTAAGAAGTCTTGAATCGTATTGCTAATATACGCGGCAGCAGTTCCGCCAGGAAAGGAAAGCTTCAGGCGTATTCGCCCGCGGCAAATCCCGAGGCCCAGGCCCATTGGAAATTATAGCCGCCGAGCCAGCCGGTGACGTCGACGCATTCGCCGATGAAATAGAGGCCGGGCACGGCCTTCGCCTCCATGCTGCGGGAATCGAGCGCAGCCGTGTCGACGCCCCCGAGCGTCACTTCGGCGGTGCGATAGCCTTCGGAGCCGGAAGGCTTGACCGCGAAGTTCTGGGCGCTCGCGGCAAGACGCAGCAGCGCCTTGTCGGGTAGGTCCGCCATATTGCCGGAGATTTTTTCGCGCTCGACGAGAAACTGCGCCAGCCGCTTCGGCAGGATCTCGCCAAGCGCGGTCTGGGCCGACTGGCGGCCGTTCAGCTGCTTTGCCGCCTTCAGCTGCGCGGCGATGTCGATATCCGGTTCGATGGCAAGGACGATTTCGTCGCCTTCGCGCCAATAGGAGGAGATCTGCAGGATCGCAGGTCCGCTGAGGCCCCGATGGGTAAACAGCAGCGCTTCGCGGAAGGCGGTCTTGCCATGACGGATTTCGGCCGGAGCGGAAATGCCGGCAAGCGGCCCAATGCTTGCGAGCAGGCCGGGATCGAGCGTCAACGGCACCAGGGCCGGGCGGGTTTCGAGCACGGCCAGGCCGAACTGCTCGGCGAGGCGATAGGCAAAGCCGGTGGCGCCCATCTTCGGGATCGATTTGCCGCCGGTCGCAACGATCAGCGATGAGGCTTCATAGGCGCCCTGCCCGGTCGAGACGCGGAAGCCCGCATCGGTCCTTTCGACGCCTGTTATCTCGGTAGTGAGATCGAGTGCCGCGCCGGCGGCGCGCATCTCGTCCAAGAGCATGCGGATGATGTCCTTGGCACTGTCGTCGCAGAACAGCTGGCCGAGCGTCTTTTCATGCCAGGCAATGCGGTGCCGCTCGACCATGGCGATGAAATCGGCAGGCGTGAAACGGGCAAGCGCCGACTTGCAGAAATGCGGATTGGCGGACAGAAAATTCTTCGGCCCGGCATGGATATTGGTGAAATTGCAGCGGCCGCCGCCGGAGATGCGGATCTTCTCGCCGGGCGCTCGCGCATGGTCGAGAACCAAGACCGAGCGACCGCGTTTTCCCGCGCGGATGGCCGCCATCATGCCCGCCGCCCCGGCGCCGATGACGATGACGTCGCTTTTGCGCTGCAAACCCGTTTCCTTAATCAAATCCGGCGTCTTCTTTTCCATCGAAGAGCGAAAGTCAACGTTCTCGACCTCTCGCCAATTGGCAAAGTCCGGCTATGATGGCGCCAAGATCAACCAAACCGGTGTGTCATGTCCCCAAAAAAGACGACGCTGAAGCCTGCCAGAACCGTACCCGCCTCGACGAAAACTCCCCCGGACCCCGGATCCCTGCGCGGCGTTGCGAACTGGAAGGAAGCGGCGCAGTGGCTGAGAGCCAGGGGCATCGAAGACATCGAATGCATCACGCCCGACCTTGCCGGCGTGCCGCGCGGCAAGATGATGCCGAGTTCGAAATTCACCTCCAACACCTCGCTGGCGCTGCCTTCGGCGATCTACCGGCACACGATTTCCGGCGAGTACCCGGAAGAGACGGAGAGCTTCCGCTACGAGCCGCGCGACAGCGACCTGAAGCTGATGCCCGATCTTTCGACGCTTTCGGTCGTGCCCTGGGAGAGTGACCCGACGGCGCAGGTGATCTGCGACATCGTCGATTCGGACGGCGGCGAAGTGCCCTATACGCCGCGCAACGTGCTGAAGCGGATCATGAGCCTTTATCACGACCGCGGCTGGAAGCCGATCGTCGCGCCCGAGATCGAATTCTACCTGGTTGCCAAGAATGACGACCCCGACTATCCGCTGCATCCGCCGAAGGGCCGCTCCGGCCGCTCGATCCTCGGCGGCCAGGGTTATTCGATCGCCGGCATCAACGAATTCGACGAATTGATCGACGACATCTACCATTTCTCGGAGAAACAGGGGCTCGAGATCGACACGCTGATCCATGAAGAGGGACCGGCCCAACTTGAAATCAACCTGCGCCACGGCAATCCGATCGAGCTTGCCGACCAGGTCTTCCTGTTCAAGCGCACGATCCGCGAGGCGGCCCTGAAACACGACATCTATGCGACCTTCATGGCCAAGCCGATGCAGGGCCAGCCGGGGTCGGCAATGCATATCCACCAGTCGGTGGTCAATATCGAGACGGGCCGGAACGTCTTCTCCAATGCGGATGGATCGGCCTCGAAGGAATTCTTCCACTTCATCGGCGGTATGCAGAAATTCGTGCCGAGCGCGCTGGCGATGCTTGCCCCTTACGTGAATTCCTACCGGCGCCTGCAGCCGGACATGTCCTGCCCTGTCAACAATGCCTGGGGTTACGACAACCGGACCACCGCCTTCCGCGTCCCGGTGTCCGATCCGCAGGCCAGGCGCGTGGAAAACCGGCTGCCGAGTTCGGACGCCAATCCCTATCTGGCGCTCGCCGCCTCGCTCGCTTCCGGCCTGCTCGGCATCATGAAGCAGATCGAGCCGACGGCGCCGACGGAGGATTCTGCCAATGAGGGCTCGATCGACCTGCCGCGCGGCCTCTTGGAAGCGGTGGCGCTGATGGAGGATGAGCCCGCCTTCGAAGAGGTGTTCGGCAAGCAGTTCATCGGCCTTTATGCCGGCGTCAAGCGCGGCGAGTTCGAGACCTTCATGCAGGTGATCAGCCCCTGGGAGCGGGAATTCCTTCTGCTCAACGTGTGAGGGATAGGATGGCATCTGATGAGATGTGGCAAAGCCCGATCGCGCCCGGGCTATCCTGGTATCAGGCCTCCGTCGGCGAGCGGCCGACCTATGCCGCTCTCGACGGCTCGAGAACATGCGACGTCGCCATCATCGGCGGTGGCTATACCGGCCTGCAGGCCGCCTATCACCTTGCCAAGTCAGGGGTTTCGGTGGTGCTGATCGAGGCCTGGCGCTTCGGCGACGGGGCGTCCGGGCGCAATGGCGGACAGCTCGGGACCGGCCAGCGATGGTGGCCGGAAGAGCTGGAGGAAAAGATCGGCTTTGAACGCTCGAAGGCGCTGTTTAACGTTGCCGAGGCGGCCAAGCACCATCTTCTCGATTTCGCTCGGGACCATCGGATCGAGATCGATTATGTGCCCGGCCAGCTCAACGTCGCGCACAAGGCAAGCTATGAACGCGACTATCGCGAGAATGCCGAAATCGCCGCGCGGCGGTACGACTATCCCCACATCAGCTTTATGGACAAGAAAGAGACGCAGGAGCGGCTCGGCTCGAAACGCTTTTATTGCGGTGTGCGCGATGTCGGCACCGGCCACATCCATCCGCTGAAACTGCTCGTCGGGCTGGCGCGGGTGGCCGCCGATGCGGGGGCTGCCATCTTCGAGATGACGCCGGCAAAGGCGATCCGCCAGGGCGGCGGCAAGGTGACGGTCGAAACCGAAAGGGGCACGATCACCGCCGATCGGGCGCTGATCGCCTGCGACGGGCATATCGACGGCCTCGAACCGGTGACGGCAAGCCATGTCATGCCGATCCGCTCCTTCATCGGCGCCACCGCCGCGCTCGATAAACATCCCGAAGTGCTGCCGGGCGGCGAGGCCGTCGCCGATTCGCGCTTCGTCGTGCGTTATTTCCGCCGATTCGAAGGCCGTCTACTCTTCGGCGGACGCGAGGCCTATACGGCCGACAATCCGCGAGACATTTCGCAGCATATCCGCCGGCAGATCGGCGAAATCTATCCCGCCCTGAAAGGCATCGAAATCACCCATGCCTGGGGCGGCAGCGTCGGCATCACCATGCCACGCCAGCTCTTCGTGCGCGAAGTGATGCCCGGCGTCACCTCGATCGGCGGTTATTCCGGCCATGGCGTCATGCTGTCAAACTATTGTGGCAAGCTCTATGCGGAAATGGTTGTTGGCAAATCCGGCGATCTGCATCTGTTCAAATCGCTCGATATTCCGGCCTTTCCCGGTGGAGCCCGTATGCGAGCGCCGCTGCTTTTCCTCGCCTTGTCGTGGTTTGCGCTTCGCGACAAGTTTTAGTCCGATTGCGGATTTCCTCTCATGGAAATTCGCTTTAAAACCGGTGCCTGACAAATTCATTGCACTGCACACTGGCTTTTTTAAATCGATTAGATTAAAAGGGCCGCCAACCAGCCTGATTGAGAGACCAAGCTCATGAGCAGCCAGATCATTCCCGTTGAGCCTTTTGATTACGTCGTCTTCGGCGGCAGCGGCGACCTTGCCGAACGCAAGTTGCTGCCGGCCCTCTATCACCGCCAGATCGAAGGCCAGTTCGGCGAACCGACCAGGGTGATCGGCGCTTCGCGCAGCCCGCTGACGCACGAGGAATACCGCAAATTCGCCCGCGACGCGCTGCAGGAACACCTGAAGAAGGGCGAATATGACGAGAATGAAGTCGAGAAGTTCTGCGCCCGCCTCTATTACGTCTCGGTGGATGCCCGCTCCGACAGCGGCTGGGATCAGCTGAAGAAGCTGCTCGACGAAAGCAAGGATCGGGTGCGCGCCTTCTATCTGGCGGTCGCACCCGGCATCTTCGGCGACATTTCGCAGAAGATCTCCGACCATAAGCTGATTACCAAATCGACCCGCATCGTCGTCGAAAAGCCGATCGGCCGCGACCTCGCCTCGGCGCTGCAGCTCAACGACATGATAGGCCGGGCCTTCAAGGAAGAGCAGATCTTCCGCATCGACCACTATCTCGGCAAGGAAACGGTGCAGAACCTGATGGCGCTGCGCTTTGCCAATGCGCTCTACGAGCCGCTGTGGAATGCCAACTACATCGATCACGTGCAGATCACCGTGGCCGAATCGGTCGGCCTCGAGGGCCGCGCAGGCTATTACGATACGGCGGGCGCACTGCGCGACATGGTGCAGAACCACATTCTGCAGCTGCTCTGCCTGACGGCGATGGAAGTGCCCTCGTCGATGGATTCGGAAGCCGTTCGCGACGAGAAGCTGAAGGTGCTGCGGGCGCTGAAGCCGCTCGATGCCTCGAATGTCGAGCAGGCGACGGTGCGCGGCCAGTATCGCGCCGGCGCCTCGGGCAGCGGCCCGGTCAAGGGCTATCTCGAAGAGCTCGAAGGCGGCGTCTCCAACACCGAGACCTTCGTCGCCATCAAGGCCGAGATCAACAATTGGCGCTGGGCCGGCGTTCCCTTCTACATCAGAACCGGCAAGCGGCTTACCGGGCGCATGTCCGAGATCGTCATCACCTTCAAGTCGATCCCGCATGCGATCTTCGATCAGGCCGCCGGCCGCATCAGCCAGAACCAGCTGATCATCCGCCTGCAGCCGGACGAGGGCGTCAAGCAGTCGCTGATGATCAAGGACCCGGGTCCGGGCGGCATGCGCCTGCGCAACGTTTCGCTCGACATGAGCTTCGCCCAGGCCTTCAACGTTCGCAATCCCGACGCCTATGAACGCCTGCTGATGGACGTGATCCGCTCCAACCAGACATTGTTCATGCGCCGCGACGAAGTCGAGGCCGCATGGAGATGGGTCGACCCGATACTGAAAGGTTGGGAAACCACCGGCCAGCAGGTGCAGGGCTATACGGCCGGCACCTGGGGCCCGAGCCAGGCCATCGCGCTGATCGAGCGCGACGGCCGCACCTGGCATGACGATATCTAGGACGACATCGATGGCATCGACCCTGCATTCCTTCGCCAGTGCCGCAGACCTCGCAGGCAGCCTCGCCGACAAGGTCGCCGACAGGCTCTCGGCGGCGATCGCCGCCCGCGGCGCCGCCTCCATCGCCGTTTCCGGCGGCTCGACGCCGAAGGCCTTCTTCCAGGCGCTTTCGACACGCGACATCGCCTGGGACAAGGTGACGATCACGCTGGTCGACGAACGTTTCGTGCCGGCCGACAATCCGCGCTCGAACCATCTGCTGGTCGATGCCAACCTCTTGCAGAACAAGGCGACGGCGGCGCGGTTCGTGCCGCTGTACCAGCCGGCAGCCTCGGTCGAGGAGGCGGCAAGGCTGGCGACGGAAAAAAGCGCCGAGATCGGCATCCCCTTCGATGTGGTCATCCTCGGCATGGGCGGCGACGGCCACACGGCGTCGTTCTTTCCCGGCGGCAGCAATCTTGCCGAGGCGCTCGATGCCTCGACGCCGCGCGGCGTCATCACCATGGAGGCGGAAGGAGCCGGCGAGCCGCGGCTGACCTTCACCTTCTCCAGTCTTCAGGATGCCGCACTCCTGGTTCTCCATATCGAGGGCGAAGGCAAAAAAGACGTTCTCGCCAAGGCGGAAGGCAGCGGTGACGAGGCAGACATGCCGATCCGCGCCGTTCTGCGCCGGGCCACTTCCCCGGTCGAGATCTACTGGGCTCCCTGATCGACCTCGGATCCGGCGAGATTCAGGCGAGAGCCGCGAAACAGATAGAACAACGAACAAGGCAGGGATTTTCCATGTCCGCTCACGCACGCATATCTGCGATCACCGATCGCATCGTCGAACGCTCCAAGCCAACCCGCGAGCGCTATCTGGAACGCCTGCGCGCCGCCGCATCCAAGGGCGTGCAACGTTCGGTGCTCGGCTGCGCCAACCTCGCCCATGGCTTTGCGGTCTGTTCCCCCGCCGAGAAGGACGCGCTTGCCGGCGACCGCATTCCCAATCTCGGCATCATCACAGCCTATAACGACATGCTCTCGGCCCACCAGCCGTTCGAGACCTATCCCGCCATCATCCGTGAGGCGGCCGCCGAGGCAGGCGGCGTCGCCCAGGTGGCCGGCGGCGTGCCTGCCATGTGCGACGGCGTCACCCAGGGACAGCCGGGCATGGAGCTGTCGCTCTTCTCGCGCGACCTGATCGCCATGTCGGCGGGCGTCGGCCTGTCGCACAATATGTTCGATGCCGCCCTCTTCCTCGGAGTCTGCGACAAGATTGTGCCCGGCCTCGTCATCGCCGCACTCTCCTTCGGGCATCTGCCGTCGATCTTCGTGCCGGCCGGGCCGATGACGACCGGCCTGCCGAACGACGAGAAGTCGCGCGTGCGCCAGCTCTTTGCCGAGGGCAAGGTCGGCCGCGCCGAGCTGCTGGAAGCGGAATCGAAATCCTATCACGGCCCCGGCACCTGCACCTTCTACGGCACCGCCAATTCCAACCAGATGCTGATGGAGATCATGGGCTTCCATATGCCGGGCTCCTCCTTCATCAATCCGGGCACGCCGCTGCGCGAAGCGCTGACACGCGAAGCCGCCAAGCGGGCGCTGGCGATCACCGCGCTCGGCAATGAATTCACCCCGGCCGGCGAGATGATCGACGAACGGTCGGTCGTCAACGGCGTCGTCGGCCTGCATGCGACCGGCGGCTCGACCAACCACACACTGCACCTCGTCGCCATGGCGCGGGCGGCCGGCATCCAGCTCACCTGGCAGGACATTGCCGAGCTTTCGGAAATCGTGCCGCTGCTTGCTCGCGTCTATCCGAACGGGCTTGCCGACGTAAACCATTTCCAGGCCGCCGGCGGCATGGGTTTCCTGATCAAGGAACTCCTGAAGCACGGCCTGGTGCATGACGACGTGCGCACCGTCTTCGGGCAGGGCCTCCAGGCCTATACGGTCGATGCCCGTCTCGGCGAAAACAGCACCGTCCTGCGCGAGCCGTCACCGGAAAAGAGCCATGATCCGAAGGTGCTCTCCAGTATCGAAACGCCGTTCCAGGCCAATGGCGGCCTGAAGATGCTGCGCGGCAATCTCGGCAAGGCAGTCATCAAGATCTCCGCCGTCAAGCCGGAGCGCCATATCATCGAGGCGCCGGCGATCGTCTTCCACAGCCAGCAGGAACTGCAGGATGCCTTCAAGGAAGGCAGGCTCAATCGCGATTTCGTCGCCGTCGTGCGCTTCCAGGGCCCGAAGGCCAACGGCATGCCGGAACTGCACAAGCTGACGCCGCCGCTCGGCGTGCTACAGGACCGCGGTTTTCGCGTGGCGCTCCTGACCGACGGACGCATGTCGGGCGCCTCCGGCAAGGTGCCGGCGGCCATCCACGTGACGCCGGAAGCCGTCGACGGCGGCCCGATCGCCCGCATCAAGAACGGCGATATCATTCGCCTGGACGCGATCAAGGGCACGCTCGAAGTGCTCGTCGATGCCGCCGACATGGCCGAGCGCGAGCCGGTGAGCGTCGATCTCTCCGACAATGAATTCGGCATGGGCCGCGAGCTCTTCGCGCCCTTCCGCCGCGCCGTCGGCGCTTCGGACCAGGGTGCGAGTGTTCTCTTCCACTGAACGTAACCAACGCAAATAAGCAAAAACCCGCGGAGCGCGCGAATCGTCCCGCGGGTTTTTGCTATTGGCAGTCCCGATCTATCCGTCAGGCGCGGATATCGAGAACATAGTCCTTGTGCGCCGGGTGCGTGCTGTAGACGAAGATCTTGTTCAGCTCCTTCTGCGTCAGCAGGCGCAGGAAGCGGACTTCGATCGTATTGTTGGCGTTGACCTTCATCAGCAGGCAGCCGACCTTGGTGATGCGGGCATCCGGAATGTCCAGATAGAACTGCTTCGGCAGGTTGAACTGGGTGAGAATCGCGAGCGTCGCGCTGCTCATCGAAATCCGGACGATGTCGCAACGGCGCGAAGCCGCGTGCATGACGCCCTTTTCCGTATATTCGATGCGCGCGGCATTCATCGTGTCCTCCATTTTGAACCGCGCCTCGCGGTCGTACATGAAGGATTCTTCCTTGCTCAGGAAATGAGACCTTGGCTGTGACGGATTGGAAGCGGCCACTTGCTTATCCCCCTCATAAATTGACTGGGAAAAGGTAGCAGCCGATCTTTAACAGAAAGTGAGAATCCGCTCCGCCAAGTATAATTCAGGGGAATATTACCCCAAAAATGGCTCGCTCATTTCCGGTAGGTATGGCCGCTTGCGTTAAAGAGATGCAACTTCTGCCGGTCGGCGGCAAAGCGCATCCTCTGGCCCTTATGGACATCGTAAATGCCCGGGAGCTTGACGACGATCGGCTCGCCGGGAACCAGACCCTCGATATAGAGCAGCGTCACTTCGCCAAGCGCTTCGACGATCGACACTTCGCCCTCGAAGACGTAATCGGCGCCGTCGGCGATTCTCAGATCCTCCGGACGAACGCCGAAGCTCGCCTGCTTGCCCTTCTCGGATACGTCGGTCGCGACATCGAGCGTTACCGACATGCCGCCGGTGAGCGTCACGGTCGTCTGGCTGCCGGTGGCTGATATCGTCGCCGGAATAATGTTCATGGCCGGCGAGCCGATGAATTTGGCGACGAAGAGGTTTGCCGGGCGCTCGTAGAGTTCCAGCGGCGCGCCGACCTGTTCAATATTGCCGGCGGAAAGAACGACGATGCGGTCGGCGAGCGTCATCGCCTCGACCTGGTCATGGGTGACGTAGATCATCGTGGTGTCGGCCATTTGCTCGTTGAGGCGGGCGATCTCGATGCGGGTGGCGACGCGCAGCGCGGCGTCGAGGTTCGACAGCGGCTCGTCGAACAGGAAGACCTTCGGATCGCGGCAGATGGCGCGGCCGATCGCCACGCGCTGACGCTGGCCGCCGGAGAGCGCCTTCGGCAGGCGCTCGAGATAATTGCTCAGCTGGAGGCTTTCGGCCGCCGCCCGGACGCGGCGGTCAATCTCCTGCCTGCTTTCACCGGCGATCTTCATGCCGAAGGCCATGTTGTCGTAGACGGTCATATGCGGATAGAGCGCGTAGGACTGAAAGACCATGGCAATGCCGCGTTTCGACGGCGGCACGTCATTGACGAGCTGGCCATCAATATACATCTCACCGCCGGTAATCGCCTCGAGACCGGCGATCATGCGCAGAAGCGTGGACTTGCCGCAGCCGGACGGACCGACGAAGACGATGAATTCGCCCTGCTTGATATCGAGGTCGATGCCGTGGAGAACGTCCACGGAACCGTAGGATTTGCGGATATCCTTCAGCGTCAGTCCAGTCATGTCTCACTCCCCTCCTGATCCTTAAGCGAGACGGGCGAAATACGCCCCCCAAGCCGGAATATCGATCTTGTCGCCATAGTTGTTGCTGATAAAGCCGTGCCCCGTCAACGCCTGCCATTCCCCGGCAGGCAGGGTAACGCCTGTTTCGGACGGGCTCATGTTGAAGATGCAGAGCAGCTTTTCATTGCCGTATTCGCGGGTGAAGACCAGGGTATCGCCCTCAGTCTCCTCGAATTCGATCTCGCCCTTGGCAAAGGCCGGGTGCAGCTTGCGGAAGGCGATGAAGCGTCGATAGTGCTCGAGCACGGACGTGTCGTCGCCCTGCTGGACGTTGACGGCGCGCAGAATATGTTCGACCGGCACCGGCAGCCAGGGTTTGACTGTCGAAAAACCGCCCTGGGCAACGTGGCTATCCCAGACCATCGGCGTGCGGCAGCCGTCACGGCCTTTGAACTCCGGCCAGAACTGGATGCCATAGGGATCCTGCAGGTCCTGATAGGCGAGATCGGCTTCGGTCAGCGCCAGTTCCTCGCCCTGATAGAGGCAGACGGAACCGCGCAGCGTCATCAGCAGCGAAGCATAGAGCTTGGCGAAGGCGTCGTGATCGGCGACCAGCCCGCCCCAGCGGCTGACATGGCGCATGACGTCGTGATTGGAGAAGGCCCAGCAGGCCCAACCGTCGGGAGCTGCGGCTTCGAAATCCTCCATCACCTCCTCGACGCGCTCCGGCGTCAGCGGATCGGGCGCCAGGAACTCGAAGGCGTAGCACATGTGCATCTTGTCGTTGCCGGAGGTATATTCTCCGACGATTTCGAGGCCGCGCTGGCTGTCGCCGACCTCGCCGACGGCGGCGATTGCCGGATATTCTTCGAGCACGGCGCGGAAGCGCTTCAGGAAGGCAAGATTCTCCGGCCGGTTCTTGTCGTAAACATGCTCCTGGAAGTTATAGGGATTGACCGCCGGCGCCGTCGAGGCGTTGCGGCGCTCAGGCGCCAATGCCGGATTGTCGCGCAACAACGGGTCGTGGAAATAGAAGTTGATGGTGTCGAGGCGGAAGCCGTCGACGCCGCGATTGAGCCAGAAGCGCACGACATCGAGCAGACGGTCCTGCACCTCGGGATTATGCAGGTTCATGTCCGGCTGTGAGGTCAGGAAATTGTGCAGGTAATATTGCATGCGTGTCGGATCCCACGCCCATGCCGAGCCGCCGAAGATCGACAGCCAGTTGTTCGGCGGCGTGCCGTCCGGCTTGGCGTCGGCCCAGACATACCAGTCGGCCTTGGCGTTGGTTTTGCTGGAGCGGCTCTGCACGAACCAGGGATGCTGGTCGGAGCTATGCGAGATGACCAGATCGATCATCACGCGGATGCCGAGGCGATGGGCCTCGGCGATCATAGTGTCGAAGTCCACCAGCGTGCCGAAGATCGAATCGACGTTCTCATAATCGGAAACATCGTAACCGAAATCGCGCATCGGCGAGGTGAAGAAGGGCGAGATCCAGATGGCATCGACGCCGAGGCTTGCCACATGCGGCAGGCGGGCGGTGATGCCTTTCAGGTCGCCGATGCCGTCGCCGTTCGAATCCTGGTAGGAGCGCGGGTAGATCTGATAGATCACCGCGCCGCGCCACCAGTCCTTATCGGGGGTCGAGATCGATTGGGGAGCCACGTTCATGGAATATCCTGTTTGAAGTCACGTTCGAAGATGGTCAGCCGCCCTTGACCGAGCCCGCCAGCAGGCCACGCACCAGATAGCGCTGCAGCCCGAAGAAGACGAGCAGCGGCACCACGATGGTGACGAAGGCCGACGCCGTCAAAATCTCCCAATTGCCGCCGCGCGAGCCGAGCAGCGCGTTCAGGCTGCCTGTGAGCACGATGTGGTCCTTGTCGGTGCCGAGGAAGACCATGGCGACGAGCAGGTCGTTCCACACCCACAGGAACTGGAAGATGGCGAAGGAGGCGAGCGCCGGGAAGGACAGAGGCAAAACGATGCGGGTAAAGATCTCGAAGTCGCTCGCACCGTCGACACGGGCGGATTCGATGATCTCCTTCGGCAGGCCGGCAATATAGGCCCGCAGCAGAAAGATGGCGAGCGGCATGCCGAAGGCGGTGTGGGCAAGCCAGATGCCGGGATAGGTCTTCGACGGCTGGCCGAGCATGTTGCCCACTTCGTTATAAAGGCGCAGCAGCGGGATCAGCGACATCTGCAGCGGCACCACAATGAGACCGACGACGAGGGCGATCAGCAGCGCGCGGCCGGGAAAGTCCATCCAGCTCAAGGCATAGGCGGCGAAAGCGGCAATCAGGATCGGGATGATCGTCGCCGGGATCGTCACAGTCAGCGAATTGATGAAGGACTGGCCGATGCCCTCGCCGGTCAGAACAGTATTGTAGTTCTGCAAGGTGAATTCCGGCGGCGCCGAGACGGAGACATAGATACGCCGCGGCCGCTCATCGGGCGAGAAGGCGGCGTTCTTCATGTAGCGGTAGCTGCCGTCGCTGTTGATCAGCAGGCTTTCGCCGTCGCCGAGATCGGCCGTCTGGCCGGCCTCGAAGGCCGCCGGCTGCTGCACACGGTTGCCGAAGGCCTTTACCGAGCGGCCGGTTTGCCCTTCCAGCACATTGCCTGAAATGACGTAGGTAGCGCCTTCCTGCTTTTGCTGGTCAGGGGTGCCAAGGCGCACGGCGACCGTCTGCGTCGAGCCGACGAAGGCCGTCCACCAGCCGGACACAACGATCTGGTCCTTGTCGCGCAGGGCGCTGACGAAGATGCCGAGCGTCGGGATCAGCCAGATGATGACGATCAAGAGAACCGCAAGGTGGACGAAGAGGCGGGCGGGACCGATCTTGAAGTAACTTCCGACAGCGGTCATCTCAATGGCCCTTCAGTTCGCGGTTGGCGCGGCGCACGTTCCAGACCATGATCGGCGTGACGGCGAGCATGATGATGATGGCGATGACAGCACTTCGGCCGGAATCGCCGCCGCCGCGGAACATCCAGTCGAACATCAGGTTGGCCAGGACCATCGTCTGCCACTGGCCGTTGGTCATGGTCAGGACGATATCGAAGACCTTGAGGACGAGGATGGTGATCGTCGTCCAGACGACGGCGATGGTGCCCCAGACCTGCGGCACCATGATGCGCCAGAAGATCTGCCAGCCGTTGGCGCCGTCGATGACGGCGGCCTCGATCGTCTCCTCGGGAATGCCGCGGAGTGCCGCCGACAGGATGACCATGGCAAAACCGGTCTGGATCCAGATCAGGATGACCATCAGGAAGAAGTTGTTCCAGAAGGGAACCGAGATCCACACCTCCGGCGTGCCGCCGAACAACTGGACGATGGCGTTCAACAGACCGATCTGGACATCGTTGCCGCCGCGATACTCATAGATGAACTTCCAGATGACCGAGGCGCCGACGAAGGAGATCGCCATCGGCATGAAGACGATGCTTTTAGCGATATTGCCCCACCAGATGCGGTCGGTCATGACAGCGATGACCAGGCCGAAGAAGGTGCAGGCGGCCGGCACGACGGCGAGCCAGAGGATGTTGTTGAAGATCGACTGGCGGAATTCGCGGTCGCCGATCGCCCATTTATAGTTGGCGAGGCCGACGAACTGCAGGCCGGTACGGTCATAGAAGGAGAGAATGAAGGTCGCAACGACCGGATAGACGAGGTAGACGAAGAGCAGGAAGAGCGCCGGGCCGATGAACAGCCACGGCCGGATGAGGGCGCGGCGGTTGAGATTGCGCGAGGCGGCGCGGATGTCGCCATCCTTGACCGGCAGGGCGAGATCCAGGAGTTTGTTGGAAAAATAGAAATAGGCCGAGCACGCAAAAACGGCGAACACCACGACGCCCAAAGCGGACACTATCTGCGACAGCATTTCGTCCCTCCCCTGCTTCCCCTGATCTTAATTCAGACCGGCTGTCATTCTGACCGGTCAGTGCCGGTCACCGTCAATCCATTATATTGCCCAATCACAATATATCCTGACTGGCCGGGCTGCTCATGAGCCCGGCCACTCAGGCAGGTCATGCCGCCGGCAAGCCGGCGGCATAATGTTGGAAGATTACTTGATGCCGTCCCAGGCGCTCTGGATTTCGCCGGCAGCTTCCTCGGCGGACTTGCCGCCGACGAAATCGACCATCCCGGTCCAGAAGGCGCCGGCGCCGATCTTGCCGGGCATCAGGTCGGAACCGTCGAAGCGGAAGGTGGTGGCAGACGTCAGGATCTCGCCTTCCTTCTTCATCTGCGGATTGGCATAGGCCTCGGTGCTGACGCCCTTATAAGGCGTCAGGAAGCTCGACTGCGCCATCCAGACCTCATGCGCGATCGGGGTCTTCAGGAAGTCGATGAAAGCGCGGGCCGTCTTCGAATCCTTGGCGATCGAAACAAGCGTGCCGGCGCCGAGAACCGGCTTGCCGAGTTCGGGATGCGAAGCATAAGTCGGCATGTAGAAGAAGTCGGCATCCTGGCCGAGCTTCGTGCCCTCAGGGAAGAAGGACGGAATGAACGAGGCCTGATGGTGCATGTAGCACTTCGGCGGCACGGAGAAGAGGCCCTTCGGGCTGTCGCGGAAGTCGGTCGAGGCCACGGCCGCGACGCCGCCATTGACGTATTTCTCGTTCTTGGCGAACTTGCCGAATTCGTCGATCGCGGCAACGACGGCCGGATCGGTGAACTTCAGCTCGTTGGTCGTCCACTTGTCATAGGCTTCCGGCGGCTGCATGCGCAGCATGATGTCCTCGACCCAGTCGGTCGCCGGCCAGCCGGTGGCGCCGCCGGAACCGAGACCGATGCACCAGGGAACGCCGCCGTCCTTGACGATCTGGTCGGTCAGGGCATGCAGCTCTTCCATGGTCGTCGGGATCTTGTAGCCGGCTTCCTCGAAGTTCTCCGGAACATACCAGACGAGCGACTTCACATCGGCCTTATAAGGGAAGGCGTAGAAGGCTTCCTTGCCGTCCTTACCCTTATAGGTGCCGTACCCGACCCAGCTGTCGCCGGCGCCGTAATTGTCCTTGATCCACTTGGAGTTGTCGTCGCCGAGCGGCGTCAGGAAGCCCTTGCCGGCGAGGTCGGCGAGAAGGCCGGGCTGCGGCAGAATGGCGATGTTTGGCGGCGAGCCAGCTTGCGTGTCGATGACGATCTGTTGTTCGTAATTTTCGGACGAGGAATATTTCGCCTCGATGCCGGTCGCCTCGGTGAAATAGGCAAGAACGCTCATGAAGAACGCCTCGTCTTCGCCGCGCCACGGCCCGAAGATCGTCAGCGGCTGCCCCTTCAGATCGGCATGCGCGGCCTTGAATTCGTCATAGCTTTTCCAGTTGAACTTGGAATCCTGTCCCGGGGCAAATTTCAGATCGGCCGCGGACGCAGCACCGGCAAATAGCGCCGCAACGGCAACGCCCATCAGAAATGACTTTTTCATGTGATCAACCTCCCATCACAATCCCAACCCGCGCCGAATTTCTCGCAAACGGAAATTTCAAAGCGCTTTGACACCCCAACTCATTTCACTTCCGGTGGAATGGAGTCAAGTCAATTCGCGAAAACCTGCCCTAAAGCGGCGGGATATCGCGGCTCGAAGGCACCTATCGGGGAATATGGGGCGATTTTTCTTGAGTCAAGCGCGCGAGATGCTACATAATTGAAAGCGCTTTGGATGCCATGGGGAGGCGGCAGGCCTTTTTGGAGCGGCCGACGGCGGGCCGGGAGGGAAGCATAACAGGTGAATCTCAAACAGCTATCGGAATTGCTCGGGCTGTCGCAGACGACGGTGAGCCGGGCACTCAACGGTTATCCCGAGGTCAATGAAGCGACCAGAGAGCGCGTGCTCCAGGCCGTCAAGGAAACCGGATACCGGCCGAACAAGGCTGCCCAGCGGCTTGCGACCGGCAAGGCAGGCTCGATCGGCCTCGTCATGCCGACGGCGCCCGGCCACCAGTCAGACGTGCATTTCGGCGAATTCCTGGCCGGGCTCGGCGAGGAGGCCGTCCGCCACGATTTCCATTTCGTCATCATGCCGGCCGATCCCGATGACGAGGTGGCCGCGCTCCGGCGGCTTGCAATCAGCGGCAATGTCGATGCTCTGTTCATCGCTTATATGCGCGGCCACGACCCGCGGCTCGCCATGCTGAAATCGCTCTCCATGCCCTATGTCGTGCATGGCCGATCCTTCGGCGCGGAGCCGGATTATCCCTATCTCGACATCGATAATGAAGGCGCCTTCTACGACGCCACACGGCTGCTGCTGCAGCTCGGCCATACGCGCTTTGCCTTGATGAACGGCCCGACACACCTCGATTTCGCCATCCGCAGAAGGAACGGCGTCATCTCAGCCCTCGCCGAACGTAGCCTCACGCTCGAAGAGGATTGCATGACCCACGCGCTGATGACGGACGAACAGGGCATGCTGGCGATGGAACGCTTCCTGCAGCTGCCGCAGCGGCCAACGGCGATCCTCTGCTCCAGCACGGTCATGGCGCTGGGGGCAATCCGCGCCGTCAACCAGGCGGGCCTGCGCCTCGGCGAGGATATTTCGCTGATCGCCCATGACGACGTGCTGCCGCTGTTGAAGCCGGAAAACTTCTCCGTGCCGCTGACGACGACGCGCTCCTCGCTGCGCGCCGCCGGCGTTCGAATCGCCCAGCGGCTGATCGGCACCGTGAAACACGCCGCCCCCTTTCCCGAGCAGGAGCTCTGGAGGACCGAGCTGATCGTCAGGGCCTCGACCGGCCCTGCCCCGCAGCAGCCATAATCAGAACTGCGGCGGCGTCTGCCCTGCGGCGCGATGGGCGGCGATGACCGTATTGGCCATCAGCATGGCGATGGTCATCGGCCCGACGCCGCCGGGAACCGGAGTGATGGTGCTGGCGACCTCGGAGACTTCACGGAAAGCGACGTCACCGACGAGCCGGGTCTTGCCCTCGCCCTTGTCGGGCGCCGGCACCCGGTTGATGCCGACGTCGATCACCGTCGCACCCGGCTTGACCCAATCGGCTTTGACCATTTCCGGACGACCGACGGCGGCCACCAGAATATCGGCGTTGCGGCAGACCTCGGCGAGGTTCTTCGTTCTCGAATGGGCCATCGTCACCGTCGCATTGGCGTTGAGCAGCAATTGCGCCATCGGCTTGCCGAACAGGTTGGAGCGGCCGATGACGACGGCATTGAGGCCGGAGAGATCCTCGCCATGGGTGCGGCGGACGAAGACCATGGCGCCGGCCGGCGTGCAGGAGACCAGTCCGGTCTTCAGGTCGCCGGTGGCGAGCTTGCCGGCATTGACGACGCTCAAGCCATCGACATCCTTTTCCGGCAGGATCGACTGGATGATCGGCTCGCTGTCGAGCGGCTTCGGCAAGGGCAGCTGCACCAGGATGCCGTGGATCGACGGATCGGCGTTGAGGGTGGCGACGAGAGCTGCCAGTTCCTCCTGCCTGGTCTCGGCCGGCAACGTGTGCTGGACGGACTTGAAGCCGCATTCCTTGGCCATGCGGCCCTTGGAGCCGACATAGGCGTGGCTTGCCGGGTCGTCGCCGACGATGATGACGGCCAGGCCGGTGGTGACGCCGCTGCTCTTTTCCAGCGCCGCCGTCGCACTCTTGACCGTCTGAATGACTGATGCAGCTACGTTCTTGCCGTCGATTACTGTCGCCACGCGTCTCTCCGCCCTGTTTCGCGCCAATCTATTGATAGTTGACGAGCGTCAAATGCCCGCTAACGCCCTATCCTGTCGGAAAGCGGCAAGGCAATATCAAACTTGCAAGGAAATGTCGGGTTCAGCGCAGCGGCTGCCGTGCTTCCATCACGTGAAGTCGAAGCCGGTCGCGCAGGCCGGAGATCTCGGAGCGCAGCACCTCCATCTCGTCGGCCGCCGCCGGGGCCGGCGCGAGCGCCGGCGGAGAGGCGAGCGAAGGCGGCGCCGGCATTTCCTCGCTTGCGGAAGCCGCGGCGGATTTGCGCCAGAACAGTAGAAGGGCCAGCCCAAGACCGAGCGCAAGGCCTGTCGCGGCCCCGGCCAGCACGCGGCCGATCAGACCATTCGTTCCCGGCACCGCCGCCGCAAGCGGCGGTTTCAGGACGGTCAAATGGCCATCATCGCTTCCCGGTGTCGGCGCCGCTTCTTCCAGGCGCGAGCGCGCGGCATTCGCCTTTTCGCGCAGCTCGGTCAGCCGGGACAGATCGACGCCGGTATCCCGGCTCTGGGCGATCAGCGTGTTGCGGCGATCGTTCAGGTCCTTGCGCGCATCGACCGCAGCCTTGGCGGCGGCATTGGCGAGCTGGGCGAGACGAGCAAGCTCCTTGCCCATGTTCTCCTTCAATCCATCCGTTTCGGCCTGCTGCTGCAGCAGACGCGGATGGCGCGGGCCAAGCTCGGCCGAAAGCTGGGCCAGCGTCGTCCTGGCGACGGCATATTTATCGCGCCAATCCTGCAGCGCCGGCGAGAGCATATCGGAAGGGAGCGAACCATCCAGCACGCCGGCGAGTTTTGCCGCCTTCAGCCGGTCGGCCTGCGCCTTGGCGGCAAGGATATTCTGGTCGGCCTGCTTCAGATCGGCATCGAGCTTATCGATCTGGCGGCGAAGGTCGATCGCCACCTTGACGTTGCCCTCGCCGCTTTTGGCCGTGAAGGCGGCAAGCTCCGCCTTCGCCTCGTCATAGGCCTTGCGCAACGCGGTGTCGGTTTCGGCGCTCCGGCCGGGACTGCTCACTGCGGACACCACTTCGCCAAGCCCTGCGGCGATCCGCATGGATTTGCCGCTGTCGCCGGTCGTCACCCTCACAATGATCGTACCGGCGGCGACATCGGGCACGATCTCGACCGCATGCTTCAGCGCCGCCTCGGCGCGCGAGGCCGGATCGGCGGCAGCACCGGTGCCCGAGAGCAGATCGAGCGCAACGCCGAGCGCATTGGGATTGGAGCCGGCAAATTCCGGGTCATGATCGAGTTTCAGCGCAGCGACCGTCGATGCCATCACCCGCGCCGACAGCAGGCCTTTGGCCGCAGCCTGGGTGAAGGCATCGCGGCTTGCCGCATCCGTCTTTACCGAAAGTGTCGTCTCGGCACGGTAGAGGGCGGGCGAGACCGGCATCAATGCCGGCAGGCCTGCGCCGAGGACCGTGGCGGCGACGACCGTCATGGCAAGGCCGAAGCGGCCGTCGCGGCGGCGCGGCGCTGCCGGCTGGAATCCGGTGAGTTCCTCACGGATCGCGGCAAGCGGCTCGGGCGGGGGTACAGCCCCTTCGGCCGCAGCGATGGGCTCCTCATGACCAGCCGGCTCCGGCGCAAGAGGACGGCCGACATCGTTGGCAGCCCGAAGGCGGTTGCCGAGAATGGTTTCGATGCGGTCGACCAGCGGCGCCGGACGCGCCGCCATTGCGCGCTGCTCTTCGAGCGCGCGGCCGATCGCGCGCAGCAATTCGGCCTCGGGCAGCGCGAGATCGGCCCCCTTCGACCGCCGGCGATAGGGGACGTCAAAGGCGCGCGGCCCCGCGGCTGCGTGATCCTGGAAGCTGTTTCTCGCCCTGATATCGTACATTGCGCCACATCTCATGCACATGATGGCCGAGTTCAATCACCCGCTCGCGATGCAGATGATTAAGCTACTCTAAATATTCATGGCAAAGAAATGGTTAACCGCGACTGGCAATAATTGCGGCCCGACGTCTCAGATTTGAACCGGTGACGTCTTCACAGGTCCGGGAACCGCGCCGGGCCTGTTCAGCTCGCCTTCCTGCGATCCACAATCGGCTGCGAGACGCTGCGCTGCTCTTCCGGCTGGCTGAGAATTCTTTCGCGGCGGCGGAAGCGGTAGCGCAGGACGTGGAAAAGGAAAACCGGAATGCCGATGATGTAGCGCCGCCAGAGGCGCGCAGGCTCCTGTATCAGCCTATAGGCCCATTCGAGACGCATCATCCGCACCGTCTTCGGCGCTCGCGGAACGGCGCCGGAGACGAAGTCGAAGAGCGCGCCTACCGTCAGCACCAGCCGCGCATGGTCGGCGCGGATGTTGTCATGAACCCACTTCTCTTGCAGCGGCGTCCCCATGCCGACGATCAGAATGTCGAGCTTCTGGCGCTCGATCTCCTGGGTGACATCAGTGGAGTCGACCTTGTCGAAAAAACCATCGGAAATGACGATAAATTCATGCCAGGGTGTGTGCCTGCGGAAATTTTCCGCCGCTGCTTCGACGACCGAAGGCGCACCGCCGATCAGGCCGATGCGGCGCGGAGCCTCCATGAAGGTAAGGAAGGCCGGCACGAAATCGGTACCGTTCAGATTGGCGGGAAACGGCGAGCCATGGGCAATCTGCGATGCGATGTTGAGGCCGATGCCATCCGGCAGCACCAGATTGTGCGACATGATCCGGTAGTATTCGTCGTCGCGCAACGCCGTCAGCATATTATGGGCGTTGACGAAGCAAACCACGGTCTGGCCGACGGGAATGGAAGCCAGCTCGTTGATAAAAACGAGGGCATCGTCCCAGCCGAGATCGCAGACCGGCAGATCGAAGATCGTCCGCCGCGACGCGAGCACCGCGAAGTTTGCAATCAAATTCATTCCTACCTCCTGCCGAGGGTGCGTCATGCGCCCGAAATCCCGGAAACCAAGCCCATTTTTCCGCACCCCGGAGGTCTCGAAAGGACCGGTCGCGTCATGCATGGACGGCGTCGCCCCGATCACGGAAAACGGCGCATACCAAGCTGTGACAGCTGATATAACAGGAGGCTTTCAAACAACCCTTAGGAAAATTCCTTGGATTTTGATGCTCGCATAAGTAGTTTATTAACCACATCGGGCCCAACGACAAACGGCGCCCGAAGGCGCCGTTCATGCATCTGATCCGGGATATTAATGGGCGGCCGGGGCCGGGGCATCCTCAGCCGGGGCGGCTTCGATGATCTTGACCGGAGTGCCGAGCTTCTTCGGCTCGCCGGCCGCGTTTTGCTTGACCTCTTCCTTGGAGAGATAATCGAGCTGCTCCAGCATCACTTCGGCGACATATTCGCCGCCGAGGCGCTCGTTCATGCCCTTCTTGATCTCCTCGCGGAAGGCATTCGGGTCGAAGGACTTGATATGAGCGAGATCGACCATCTTGTTGCCGACGAGCAGGCTGAAAAGTTGGTCCGTCGTCATCTCGGTCAGCGGCAAGGTCACGCCCTTCAGCATGTCCTTGTTCATCATGAAGGAAACGCGGCCGAGGAAATAACCGGTGATCGCACCGTCGCCGATGACCGGCACCGTGATCGTTTCACCCTTCACCAGTTCGAGCGCGCTCTGCTTGGTATCCGTTGCCGCAGGTGCTGGCGCCGTCGCCATGTACACCGAAAAGTAAACCGAGGCCAAGGTGATGGCGCAAACCCAGATACCGGTGAGGACGAGCTTGATCATCAGTTCCCACGCGCGGCGAATTGTTCCTGGGAATAGGTGCCGTCGGCGTCGGCGTCCTGAACGGCATTCTTCAGGAGGTCGGCGACGGCGCGAACCGCTTCGAGATGCGCTTCGACGCGCCGCGCGTTGAGCACCAGCTTCTTCTTCAGGCCGTGCAGCTGATCGAGATGGGCAGCGGCAAGCTCGGCCGGATCGGTATCGCGGAAAAGCATCGACAGTTCGTAGAGGCAGCGGCTCTTATGCGCATTGGAGACCTTGAGATCGAACTGCGGGTCGTTGCCGATCCGGGTATTCTCATTGTCGATGATCATTTCGAGGCGTCCGAGGACGGATTTGATCCTGTATTCGTTCGAAATTATTTCCATTGTACCCTCGATTATGCGTCGCTGAGAACATGATGCCGAAAAGTGTGCGCGGTTTTCGGACGACATCATGCTCTAACTTTAATTTAGAACAGGATTCAGATTTCAGGCCAACGGGCCTAAAATCATCCTGTTCTATCGGCCTTGGCGTCCGCCGTCGGCGTGCCAAAGGTCTTGCGCTGGAAGTCGTCGATCATGCTGAGCGCGGTGTTGCGGTCACGATCATCGGTCGAAGCATTGACGATCTTGCCTTCCTGCCGGCGCAACTGTTCGCTGTACATCTGCTTGGCAATGCCGATGCCGTCGCCCTTGGCGATGGTGTTGCCGAGCTGCTCGGCCATCATGCCCTTCCAGATATCGCCGGTCGCGCCCTTGCCGTAGACGTCTTCACTTTCGCTCGGCAGCATCGACTTGACGAAGTTCTGCAGCACCATGGCCTCGAACTTCCGGTAGCTTTCCGGAACCTCCTCGGCCTTGGTGCGGTTCTGGATGTTGGCGAGGCCGCTCTTCTGGCCGATATGATCGAGAACGTCGACCGTATTGGAGAAGCCCTTGCCGTTCTCGGCGAGGCTCGTTGCGGCAAAGGCCGCGCGATTTGCCTTCAATTTTTCCTGGGCCGCCTGAACCTCCATTGGGTCGGCGGCTTTGACAACGTCCAGGACCAGATCACTGGGGGGCGAAATAGCCACGTTACAATCCTCTAAATTAAGATCGTAACGATTATGGTTTTTGAAGCTTGCTGGAGGCTGGCGTTGCGAATTGCTGGTCGATGACATCGTAGACGGCATTGTCGTCGGCCTCGCGGCGCTCGACATCGAGGGCCTCTTTCATGCCCTCTTCCAGGCGATCGGCCTTGGCGCGTTCGCGCGTCAGCCGCATCTCGTGGATCTGCTGCATGCCGGTCAGCTGCTGATCCTTGATCGTCAGCCTGCCGAATCGGTCGGCATAATTCTGCGAGAAGGCGTGGTGTACCGGGTCCATCGAACCGAGAGCAACGATGACATCGTCCATCGCCGCATTGACCTCGATGCGCTGACGGCTGGTTTCGGCCAGGTCGTTCTCCGCCATCCTCTCGATATGCCGCTGCACCGACAGCAGACGCTTGAGTTTTTGGGAGCGGCTCTTCTCGATCATATCAGCCTCATCGTCCGATATAGATCGAACTGAAGGCCTGGCCGAACTGGCTGACCAGCGCCGCGACCGAGACATAAAACAGGAAGAGCCCGCCCATCAGCAGATAGGGCGTGGAAATGAAATAGACCGGGATCTGCGGCGCCAGCTTGTTGATGAAGCCGATCGAGACGTTGAAGATCATGCCGTAGATCAGAAAGGGGCTCGACAGCCGCAGCATGATGTAGGTGGTCTGCTCCAGCGTATCGGTGAAGGAGATCAGCGTCGCGCGCATCTGTGTCAATCCGCCGAAGGGCATGGTCGTGTAGGAATCGATCAGCGCACGGAAGACGATGTGATGGAAATCCATGATGAAGAGAATCATGATGCCGGCAAAGGTGATGAAGGCGGAAAGGCTGGTCTCCGGCGAGTCTTCGATGACGTCGGCGGAGCCCGGCTGGGTATAACCGACCATCATGGCAATGATCGTCGCGGCGAACTGCATGCCGAGCGTATAGATTCTCGCCAGCATGCCATACATGACGCCGATCAGTGATTCGCTGAATATCAGGCCGATATAGGTTCCGGCTCCCGTGTGGACAGCCGGATAGACCGTGTCCCAGAGCAGCGGCATGACGGCGATCGACAGCGCGCCGGCAATGAAGACGCGCAGCTGCTCGGGCACGCGCGCCGAGGAAAATCCCGGAAGAGCCAGCACACAGCCGCCGATCCGGCAGAAAACCAGAAACAGCGCGAGAACGGTCCCTTGCGGGTCTGATATCATGAAATCGAGCCCAAAATCTTTATCTCGATGCCCTTGGCCAGTTCGACATGCGACAGGACAGGCAGCGTGGCGAACAGCCGTTCGATGATCATGCGCACATAGGAGCGTGTTTCCGGCGAGGTGACAAGGGCGAATGGCAGGCCGCGATCCATGAACTCACGGATAACTTTGCTCGCCTGCTCGCTGAACTCTTCCAGGCTTCTCGGATCGATGTCGAACTCGATCACCTCGCCCTTGGCGTCGCGCTTCAGCGCCTGGTGGAAAGCGAGATCCCACTTGCTGCCCAGTCTCAGCACACGCAGCACGCCGTTGTCGGCAAGATCGCCGCAGAGCTGCTGGGCCATGCGGATGCGGACATGCTCGACGATCTGCTCGGTCTTCCTGACATGCGGGGCAAGCTCGGCCACCGCTTCGAGAATGAGGTGCAGGTTGCGGATCGAGACGCGTTCGGCAAGCAGGAGCTTGAGCACCGCCTGCAGGCCGGAATAGGACATATGCGACGAGCAGATCTCGTCGGCGAGCTTCTTGTATTCCGGGTCGAGGCGATCGATCAGCACCTTGACGTCCTTGTAGGACAGAAGCTGCGGCAGGTTGTTGCGAATGACCTCGCTCATGTGGGTCAGCACGACGGAGACGTTGTCAATCGGCTGGAAGCCTTCGCGCTTCAGGTCGTCGGCGAAGTTTTCGAGAATCGAGACAGCCGGCATGCCGAAAGCGGGTTCGCGAATTTCGTCGCCGGGAATGCTCGGGCGGCGGCCGGCGCCGGTGACGACCAGAACTTCGCCGACGCGCAAGAGATTGGAGGCGACCGTCGTTCCATGGATGCGGATCTGGTAGGATTTCTCGGCGATGGCGATATCGTCGGTGACCTTGATCTCGGGCACGACGAAACCATACTGGGTGGCGAACTTCTTGCGCATCTTGCCGACCCGGAAGGCGAGCTCCTGGTGGGCGCCGAGCAGGCGTGTGGAGACCATCTTGCCGAGTGCGAGCTCGATTTCCGAGGTGCGCAGCACCGACTTGACCGAATCCTTTTCCAGTTCCTTGTTCTGGACGACCTTCTTTTCTTCCTGCTCGCGGCGAAGCTTGTTTTCAACCTCTACCTGACGCGGGATGAACCAGGCGCCGAAGGCGAGAAGACTACCGAGGATCACGAAGGGGACAAACGGCAGGCCCGGCATCAGCGCCAGGACGAACATCAGCACCGCCGAGACCGAGAGCGCGCGGGGATAGCCGCTCAGCTGGTTGACGACCGCCTGGTCGGTGGAGCCGGTGGTGCCGCCGCGCGAGACGAGCAGGCCAGCCGCGAGCGAGACGATGAGGGCCGGCATCTGTGAGACGAGACCGTCGCCGACGGAGAGCTTGACGAAGACGTCGGCTGCTTCGCCGATCGGCATGCCGTGGCGGAAATAACCGATGATGATGCCGCCGAAGACGTTGATGGCGGTGATGATCAGGCCGGCGACGGCATCGCCGCGCACGAATTTCGAGGCACCGTCCATCGCACCGAAGAAGGAGCTTTCCTCTTCGAGCTCTCTGCGCCGGCGCTGGGCTTCCCTTTCATCGATGATGCCGGCCGAAAGATCGGCGTCGATCGACATCTGCTTGCCGGGGATGGCATCGAGCGTGAAACGCGCGCCGACTTCGGCGATACGCGTCGCGCCCTTGGTGATGACGATGAAGTTGATGGTGATGAGGATCAGGAAGACGATCAGACCGATGACGAAGTCGCCCGACATCACCAGGCTTGCGAAACCAGCGATGACGCCGCCGGCCGCATCGTGGCCTTCATTGCCGTGAGACAGGATGACGCGCGTCGTCGCGATGTTCAGCGCCAGCCGGGTCATCGTTGCGATCAGCAGAATGGTTGGGAAGGACGAGAAATCGAGCGGCTTCTGGATCCACAGCGCGACCATCAGGATCAGCACCGAGAAGGCGATCGAGAAGGCCAGCCCCATGTCGATCAGGAATGGCGGGATCGGCAGGAAGAGAATGCAGATGATGCCGATAATGCCGAGGGCAAAACCGACATCGCGCAGGCTCGGGGCGACTTTCGGAAGGGGGAGTGCAGGTGGTTGCGCCATAACAGATCCGTCTCTTCATGAGAGGAAGCGGACTCGGTCCGCCCAATTCGGACCGACAGTTAAATGGCGAAGCTTGCGCGAAGGTGGCTCAGAAGCCTGACTGGATGCGCGAGAAGACCAGATTGGTGAAAATCGAGATCTGCGAGCCGACGAAGGGTGCTGTGACCCCGACGGTGATCAGCACTGCGACGATCTTCGGCACGAAGGTCAGCGTCGCTTCCTGCACCTGCGTCAATGCCTGGATCAGGGCAATTACCAAACCCACCACCATCGCGGCGATAACGGCGGGACCGGCGGCAATCAGGACGGTCCAGATCGCGGCTTGGAACAGATCCAATGCATCAGCTTCATTCATCTAAGGCAACCTCATATCGCCTCGAAGCAGCCCCGCCATTGCCGGGCCGCTGTTGATTTGTATCACCCGACGCGTCGGCGCCGCGGTATCAGGTATCGCTGCTGTCGCTGGTCGTGGTCGGCGCCTTGTCCGCAACGGTGATTCCCGCCTGTACGAGTATCTTACCGCCATCTGTGGTCGTCGCAATGATGCCGTCGGAATAAACCTTGACGGATTCGACGGTGCCTTTGACGGTGCCGTCGGCGCTTTCCATGTATTTGCCGACGTAGCTGCTCGCCTGGGTGAGGCTCGAGCTTGACAGAAGCGTATCGAGCTTGGTGTTCGTCTGGATCGTCTGCTCGACCTGCGAGAAGCTTGCCAGCTGCGACATCTGCTCGCTGGCATCCATCGGATCGGTCGGATCCTGGTTCTTCATCTGCGCAATGAGCAACTGCAGGAAATTATCATAGTTCAACGTCGCCTTTTTCTGGGCCGAACTCGTCGAACTCGTCGTCGAAGTGCTCACGCTCGAGGTTGCATCTACCGCCATGGTGCGATCTCCCTGCGAATCTGCTCGACCATCGTCGGCGGCATTTCGTGGTTGTTCATAATATTGTCTTCGATCGCATAGAGACCGCGGATTGCCTTCAACGCATCGAAGGCGCGGCCGGTCGACACAAGCGCATCGACGCGCTTCAGTTCGGCGAGGATCTCTTCATTCTTGAAGCAGGTGAGCAGCATGGTGATCGACTTGCGGAACATCGCCGTCGACTGGTCCTTGCCCTCGGGGTTGATGAGGATCATCTGCGCGATGAAGTAGAGCTGGCGCAGGGGCGTCGTCGCACCTTCCGGCTGGAGGACGTGATTTTCGAGAAGGAACGTCACATCGTTCAGGAATTCCAGCGCGACCTTGCGGTCGACACGCAGGACGGCGCCGTTGATGAAGATTCTTTCTCCGGCTTTCAGAGAAATGCGTAGTGTACTTTTCATTTAAGTCCATCCCTGATGATGGTGGTAACGTCGATGATGCCCTGGTAGTTATTAGACAGACGTTTTCTGATCCTGTCGCATTCCTTCAAAATCCAGATTGCGATCGAGATGAGATTGGCCCTGAGCTGAACATCCAGCTGGTTGTCCGGATGCTTCAGATCCTCGATGAAGCTGATCCACACCCGACGCGTATAAAACAGGGCTTCAATGGCTTCCCGACCGTATTTTTCCTTGTCGCGCGCCAACGCCAGCAGTTCTATGGACCGGTCAAGAACCTGCCATTCCCGCTCTTTCGCGTCGGCCACCGAGTCCTGCATGACTTCGGCATATGAGAACTGATACATTCATGCATCCTCGTTTATATTGCGCGCCTTTGCTCATCAAAGGTAGTTTACGAGACTCAACTGCTGGATCTTCGAAACGATCGTGTAAGCGGTTTCAAGCTGTGTTTCCAAAGTCTTGACGAGGGTCGAGGCTTCGTACGGATCGACGCCCTGGAGATCGACCAGCTTGTTCTTGATGATGTTCGACTGAGCGTCGAGAGCGTCGTTGGACTTCTTGACACGCTCCTGGGAAAGACCGAGCTGGCTTGCCTGCGTCACCAGCCCACTGGTCGCCTTGGCCGTGTAGCTGATTGCCTGCTTGGAGACAGTCGTCATTGCATCCGTGCTGAGGTTCTGGCCGAGCAGCGCGGAGGTCATGACCGAGGCGAGCGCAAAATAACGCATGCCTTCGGAATTGGCGTTGGTCGAGGATTCGATCACTTCCGAGTTGCTGATGCGGCTCGTCATGTTCTGGCTCGATGCCTGCGACCATCCGGTCGCCGCATTGGTCCAATTGGCCTGGCTGAACATCGGCTCGACCGTCGTCGTGATGAAGGTCTGCATTTCGGCGCCGGTGAGATCGCTGACGGCCTTAGGTGGGACAAGAGCAGCGGCATAACTGTTCAGCGCCGTGACGATGGCCGCACTCGTGGCGGTCGTCTTGTCGGTCAGCGGCTGCACGTCGGTATTGATGCCGGAGAACAGATATTCGCCGTTCACCATGGTATTGGCCGTGTCCATCATGGTGGAGAGCGCGCTGGTTGCCGACTGGATGGCGACTGTGATGCTGCCGGGGTCCTTGCTGCCCTGCAGTGCCGTCAGCTTCGAAACGAGGCCATCGCCGACGTCCTTCATCTTGGACAGGCCGAGCTGCGAGGATTCCATGCGGGCGGTGACAAGCGAATTGCTTGCTTTGATCGAGTCGATCCTGTCGGTCTCGCGGGTGAAGTCGACGCTTCTGGCAGCATTGCCGCCGAGCGAGACACCGATATCCGCATAGACTCCCGTCGTTGCTTCCATCGTCGCCTTCGTCATCTGGTTCTGCGCCTGACGGATCGTCAAGCGCATCGCATTCTGAATGGCGGTACTTGAAATAAATGAGCTCTTCATGGCTTAACTCGCGATATCCAGCAATGACTTCAACATTTCGTCTACAGCGTTAAGGATTTTGGTCGCCGCTTTGTAGGACTGTTCGATATCGAGAAGCAGCGTCAGTTCCTCGTCGAGGTTGACGCCGGTTTCGTTGGAATAGGCTTCGTCGGAGCGCGACAGGGCCGCCGAGGTGTTTTCCGCAGCCGTCGTGGCGTTGCTGCGATACTGCTCGAGCCAGCCGAGGGAATTGGTCGCGTATTCCATGATGCTGACGTTAGAATCGATGCCCGTCGTCGCGTCGAACCCGACCGGAGCCCCGGCTGCCGGATCGAAATCGATGTCGGCGCTCATCGCGGTATAGAGTCGGTCGAGTTCAGCCGTGTAACCGCTGACGCCTGACGTGTTCAGGACGACGCCGGTGGCGTTGACGCCGCCATCGCGCAGGCGCATCGGGTCGCCGCCCTGCGAGGTGATCACCCGGCTGCTGACACTGATGGTCGATGCCATGCCGGCAACTGCGGTGGCGCCGGTATCGACCGTGCCGCCGCTCCAGGTGAAAAGGCCGGGCACATAGGCCGGGGGCGCAGCGGTATTCTGCTCCTTGAAGAGCGAGACAAGGCCGCGGGCGATTTCGTCGAGCTGCTTCTGGAAGTTCGGGGCGATCTCGTCGCGGATCTGGAGAAGCGACTGGAGGCTCCCCTGCCCCGTCGTGGTCGAACCCTTGCCGAGCGGCAGCGCAACGCCGTCGATATAGACCGAATTGCCGACAATGGAGGCGGTATAGACATCCTGGGACTTGAACGTCACCTTGCGCGGGACCGTCTCGAAGAGGATCGTCCCGTCAGGCGTGCTCAACACCATGTCGTTGTTGTCGCGCGTCGTCGCGCTGACGCCGACGATCTCAGAAATCTGCTTCAGGACCTTCTCGCGCTCATCGAGGGCGCCGGATGCGTCCGTGCCGGAGGCAGTGGCAGTCTTGACCGCATTGTTGGCCTTTTCGAACTGGCTGAGCAGCGTGTTCAGCTTATCGACGGCGGTGGCGATTTCCTTGTCGGCGTTGGCGCGAACATCCTGGACGGATTGCGAGGCATTGTTCAGCGAGTTGGCGACGTCCTGGGCGGCAGTAATGGCGCCCTGGGCAGCGACCGTGCTGCCAGGCGTGGTGCGGAAGGCCTGAAGTTTTTCCTGGAAAACGCCGAGATAGGTGGATGGCGACGTTTCGTAGTCGTTGCCACCCATGATCGACTTGAGGTCCTCGAGACCGCCCAGCAAAGTCTGCTGGGCGCTGTCCTGAGAGGACGTCTTGAGGTACTGGCGCAGCAGGGCGTCTTCCTGTGCCCGGTTGATCTGCACAACCTGAGCGCCGTTCAGGGACGTGGTAAGCATTGCCTGCCGGCGCACGTAATCCTTGTTTCCAGCATTGGAGATATTGTTCGATACGACACTGCTCTGCGTGCCGGTATTGTTGAATATGCTCTGCGCGGTATTAAGTGCGGACGTGAGCGACATGGCTTATCCGTTACCCTACTTATCTCTTGAGGTTGACGAGTACGTCCATGATGTCGGAACCCGTCTGGAACACTTTCGAATTGGCGGTATAGCTGCGCTGCGATTCGATCATCTCGGTCAGTTCGCCGGCGAGGTCGACGTTCGAACCTTCGAGAGCGCCTGACTTGATCGTGCCGAGGCCGTTGGTCTGCGGGAAGCCGGTGACGGTGACGCCCGACTGGCCGTTGGCGCTGTAGACGTTGCCGCTCATCAGGGTCAGTTTGTCCGGGCTTGCGACATTGGCGAGCGGGATACGATAGAGCGGCTTTGTGCTGCCATCCTCGTACTTGGCGTAAACGATGCCGTCGCCGTCGATGGTGACGTCCTTGACCGGTGTCGCCGCCTGGCCATTAGGCGTGCCGGTGCCGGAGAAGTCGGCGCCGAGCTGCGTCAAGCCTGAGAAATCCATGGCGATCGTCTGCCCGGTCACGCCATCCGTGATGTTGACAGCGCCGCCCGTGAGCAACTTGCCATCGCGGTCGAAGGTGATCGTTCCGTTGCCGACTGCCCCACCGGCGCTGTAGGGGAACGAAGTGGTGCCGCCGACCGCCGCGTTGGCGTTGCGGAACATCGCCACTTCCCAGGTGGCGGCAGCAGCGGGAGGCGCCGGCGGCGGTGCTGCCGCGACCGCGGTCTTCGTGAAGTAGAAGTCGTACATCACCTTGTTGCCGAGACGGTCGTAGGCGACCATCGAGACTTTCTTGGTGTCGGTTGTCGGGGTGGCGGGGTTGGCGCTCGGGCGCGACGCAGCGGCTGCAACCACGTTGGCATTGGAATCGAGGTTGCCTTTGAAGACCCCTGAGGTCGAGGCGATGGCGGTCAGGCCGTCCTGGTTGACGTTGACGGGCACGAGACCGTCGAAGCCGTTGACGACGACGGC
Organism: Rhizobium sophoriradicis; assembly: GCF_003939025.1. Lineage (GTDB taxonomy): Bacteria > Pseudomonadota > Alphaproteobacteria > Rhizobiales > Rhizobiaceae > Rhizobium > Rhizobium sophoriradicis. The sequence goes on along the minus strand of NZ_RQIH01000011.1, from coordinate 192,961 downwards.
GGGAGAGCCGGAGTCGTAAGAATAGCCCATCAGCTGGAAGCCGGCGGCGTTGACGAGGTTTCCTTCATCGTCCTTCTGGAAATCGCCGGCGCGGGTCAGCACCGGTGTGCCGTCGGGGCCTTGGACGATGAAGAAGCCGTCGCCGGAAATCGCAAGATCGGTGGTGGAGGTGGTGTAGGAGATGTCGCCCTGATCGGAGACAGCCTGGCGCACCGAGGTCTGCACGCCACCGGAATTGTAGTTGCCGCCCGAGGAGGGCAGGACCAGCGACGAGAAGCTCGTCGAAACGGCCTTGTAACCGGTGGTGTTCACGTTGGCGATGTTGTCGGCGACAGTGCTGAGGCGGTTCGCCTGCGCGTTCATCCCCGATACTGCCGTCTTCATGCTGCCGAAAATGCTCATCTGAAAACCTCGTTTTACCTGTTAAGCTCAAGAGTATTTGGCGGGCCTTGCGTGAAGCTGTCTGTTATGCGGACAGCGAGGCCAAATATTCAACTTCAGCCGGGCGTTTCCTTCCGGCTGAAAAATCAAGCCCAATCAATGCAGTAACCAAGGAAGCGCTTGGAATCGACCGGATCGACGCCGAGCTTCTTGCGCAGCTTCTTGCGCAGCTTCGAGATGTGGCTTTCGACGACATTCTCCTCGACCTCTTCGTCGAAGATGCCGTAGATAGCGTTGAAGATCTGAGTCTTGGTGACCCGGCGACCGCGATTGGCGATCAGATATTCGAGGATGCGGCGCTCGCGCCGGGGCAGCGCGAAGACTTCGCCGTTGATCTCGGGGTCACGACCATCCGAGAAGACGCGGATGCCGCCGATATCGGTGTAATTGGCGATCGCCTTCAGCCGGCGCCGGATCGCAGCCGCCCTGGCGAGGATTTCGCGCGGATGCACCGGCTTGCGCACGACGTCGTCGACGCCGCAATCGAAAAGCGCCAGCGTGTTTTCCAGCGAGGGCTGGTCGCTGACGGCGATCACCGGCGCCATCGAGCGATCCCGGATCGCCCTCGGCAGCTCCAGGCTGCGCTGGCCCTGACCGATCAGGAAGGCCTCGACGGCCGCAATATCCGAATCGGCGGCGGTCTGAACCCAGTCGCCAAATTCCGATGGATCAAAACCGGTAGAGGGAATGCCCTCCCGGCCAAACAGAGATGTATATCCGTCTTTCACGAGCTCACGCTCATCAACCACTACGATCATTCGTCCGCCTCCGAATCAGTGTGGCACTTCGATGATCTATGGGTACGAATCGCACGAATCGGCGACAACTCGTTAAAGTTAATGGCAGAAACTAATAATTGATTAAGATCCGCATGGCGATTTGGTCTATATCTAGTGGCCGACCGGAATTATGCACACAAAAATTTCGTGGAAAAGTTAACGACCCGTTAATTATGGCTTGCGCATGCAATTCGTGCCGGAATCCTGCCATATTACGACACATTTCCGTCACAATGCGTGTCTTCTATCTTTGGTTGATTTAATTTCGGCAAAAGTTACTCGCATTAGGAGTCCATTTGCCATAGCCAGTGGCCACCAGATTGGCGATGACGCGGCAGACATATTGCTTCTGCGCGGGGTCGTTGTTCGGTCCCGCATGGTATCTTGCTACCGCCATCGTCCAGGTCTCGTGACGGTCATGCAGGTTGCGAAGAAACCTCGCCGCATATTCCACGTTGCGGTGCGGATCGAACATATCCTCCGCGGAAGCGAAATTCTCGCTGTGATAATAGTGGTTGATCTGCATGCATCCGATGTCGATGAGCTTGGCGCCGCTCCTGCGGGCGACATCGAACTGCCTCATCGCGTCCTGCTCGGATGGCGGGAAGATCGCCTTGCCTTCGACGTTCATGGCATAGGGATAGAGCGAGCCCTTGCGGCCGGTCTCCGTCAGACCGACCGAATAGAGGATGCCTTCCGGGATGCCGTATTTGGCGGCAGCCGACTGGATTTCGCGTTCGCAGGCGCCGGTGGAGGCGGACGCCTCAGAGGTAAACGCCGCCAGCGCCGCTGCTGCGAGCCCCGCCAGCAGAAACGTCTTCAATACCGGTCTCGCCTGCGCCATTGAAGCCTCCATCCGTCTGCTGGCCCGTCTGATTGTAGCGCTCGCGCGCCGCCCCGCCCTGCCCTTGCTGGGCGAGCGACTGCTGCTGGGAGGCCTGCCCCTGACCGCTGGCCTGGTTGCCGGCGTCGGTACGCTCGACGGGGGCCATGCTGATGGTGATGTTGTCGACCGCATAGCCCTGGCTGCGCAGCGCTTCCAGGATCTTGCCGTGATCTTCCTTCAGTTGCCGATAGGCTGCGCCGGTATCGACCTTGAGGTCGACGTTCAGGGCGTCGCCGGACAGCCGCATGGTCGCCGTCACCAGGCCAAGATCGATCGGGTTCATCTGGATCTTCAGCGTGTTGACCACCTTGCCGGTGCTCGTCCATTCCGCCGCGTTGGAGAGGGCCGAACTCGGCTCCATCGCTCGCGCCCATTCGGAATCGCCGGAAAGGGCTGCGGTGACGGCGGCGGAATTGGTATTCTGCGCCAGGCCGATATAGCGGCGCGATTCGAGGACCGAGACGTTTTCGACATCGGCCTTCTTCGCGCCGTCCTTCGGTCCAGCCTGATCCGCACCGATGTGAACATCCATCGATAGGCCACGCCCGTCGGCGCGGCTGAGCCGGAAGGTTCTGCCGTCAGCGGCTTCGGCGTTCTCCGCACCCGGAACCCCGATCTCATCCGTCTTGACGTCTTCGACATTGCCGCTGACGGCGGCCAGGGCGTCGGATGCGTGGCCGCTCGTTTTGGCGTCGGGCGCGGTCTTCTTGTCGACAGGCCCGGCCTCCCCGGCCGTGGCGGCGAGATGTGCAGCGGCTGCGGTCGGCAAGGCGACCGCCGCGCCGGCGGGCTCCTGCTTCAGCAGGCCGAGGACATCGGAAATGCCGCCGTCATCATCCTCGCTGTCGGCATCCGCATCTGTTTTCGAGAGGTCGCTCTTGACGTGCTTGACGCCCTTGGCCACCTGCCCGGCCTCGTCGGCGGACAGATCCTTGGCATCGAGCTTGCCGAGATCGGCCGGCAATTTGCGCTGATCCTTTGCAGGCTTTGCGACTGTCTTTTCGCCATTGGCGATCACTTCTGGCTGCACCTCGGCCTGCGCCTTCAGGGCGGCGTCGCTGAGATCGATCAACGGTTTGGCGCGGCTGCGGATCGTCCGCGCCACCTTTGCCGCGTCGCCATCGGCAACCGCGCCCTGGTCCGGCTGCGCATCGTCGGGCGCCTCGTTGGCGGCGCTGCCGCTCGCCTTGGCGAGCACATCGGAGAAGTCGCCCTTCTGACCGGCGGCGTCACCCTTTCCCGCCGTTTTGGCGGATTTCGCTGCCGCAGCCGCCTCCGCACCAGAGGCTCCGCCCGAGACGCTCAAATCCATCATTGTTCGTTGCCTTCCTGCGCCAGAAGACCATCGATCTCGTCGAGCTTGGATCGGCTGGTCGTCACAAATGCGTTGAATGAGGGGGCGGTATCCTGGCTCTGGCCAGTCGATGCCACACCTCCCGGAACAGGCTCGGGATGCGCGCCTGGCGCTCCCGGTTGCATGGCGTTTGCCGCAGCCTTGTCAGAAGTGATTTCTTGATGAGAAGTATTAGGGTCGGATGCTTGCGTCAGGCTTGCCGGGTCCGGCGCGCGCAGGATCTGCTCGGCGACGGATCGCGCCGCCGCCTGCAGCGCCTGATCCCGCGGCGACAGCGCTTTGCCGTCGATGCCGCTGACATTCTTCGCCGCCTGATCGATATCCTGCGTGGGAAGGCCGGCCATGCCGCCATAAAAATCGGCGAGCGGGCCGAAGGCATTGTCGGTGCCTGCGCCAAGCGACTGCACGCGTTCGACCGCCATGCGCGCCAGCTCCGGCTTGCCCGATATCGCTGCAGCACGGGCGATGCGCAGATAGACCTCACGCTGGCGCGGCGCATCCATGAAGGACAGGATGTCGACGACATCCTGCGGTTTCACGTCGCGATCATGGGCGACGACGAGCTTGACGAAAAGATCGGCAAATTGGCTGGCATAGGGCGAATGCAGGAAACGGCGGGCATAACGCTGCGAATAGGCCAGCCCCCTGTCGAGCATTCCCTTATCGACGCAGATCGCGACGGAACGGCGCAAGGCCGCCTCCTCGACGATCGTGCCCGGCGCGGCAAGACGCGCCTGGTCGTAGAGACTAAGCGCATCCGTCGGTTTCGTCGCGATCAGCACATTGCCGCCGATCAGCGCCAGGTAGGGACCGATCTTCTTGTCGCGATATTCCCTGGCTGTTTCCTCCAGCATCCTGGCGACGAGGAGCCCTTTACCACTCAGATATTTGCGCAGCACCTCGGTGACGCGGTTGTCGAAATAGCCGTTGACGTCATGGGCGATCAGGTATTCGAGCGTCTGGGGATTGCCGCCGCTCATCGTATAGATCAGCGCAGCATCGACATTGCGGTCGTCGTCGTAGATCGACGTATCGGCCGTGCGCAGCCGCTCGTCGATCGTACCCAGCATGAAGCGCTGCATCTCGCCGGCCGAATGATCGCCGGCAACGACGGAATCCTGCACGAACTGCAGCGACCGCAGCATCTTGTACGGCGAGAGATCATCCGGATCCTGCGCATGGCCTGCGGCCGGCGAAAGCATCGCCAGGCCAAGGGCCATAAATCCGAAGTAGCGATGCTGCCGACGCGCCATCCGAATATCCTTAATCCGCCTGCACCAGGATCTCGATCCGGCGATTGGCCGCGTTGAACGGGTCGGCAGGCAACTTCAACCGACGATCGGCGAAGCCGGAGACCTGCGAGATGCGCTTCTCGTCCAGCCCGCCGCGCACGAGCATGTAGTAGGCACTCTGGGCGCGGTCCATCGACAGCCGCCAGTTCTCGTTCTGCGCGCCCTTGTACTGACGCCCGTCCGTGTGGCCACGGATGGCGACGGCGCCGCCCCTCTCCTTCAGAATGGTACCGATCCTTTCCATGGCGAGCACCATCTCCTGGCGCGGAACCGCGGAACCGATATTGAACATCGAGTCGTCGTTCTGGTCGGAGATGCTGACCAGCAGGCCGCCTTCGGCCGCCGTCACCGTCAGGCCTTCGGCAAGTTTGCCGGCAACGCCGCCGATCTGTTGGGCGATCTGCTGCTGAAGCGCATCCGCTTCCTTCTTCTGCTGTTCGGTCCCAGCCGCGCTCTTGTCGGCATCCTTCTGATGATCGGCGTCCTTCTGAGCTTCCGCCTTCTTCTCGTCAGGCACCTTGCCGTCCGCCTTGGCCTCCTTGGTCTCGGCGGCGCCCTTGGTCTCCTTGCTCTCCTTGGCGTCCTTGGCGGGCTGCTGGTCGGTCGCCAGAGGCACCGGCTTCATATCCTCAGCCTTGGCGACCTCGGTTGTCTCGCTCTCGGCCGCCTGCTGCTCGCTCTTGCCGGGTGGCAGCGTTTTTCCGGCCGTTGTCACTTCGACCTGCTTCGTCCAGAAATCCGGATCGAAGGGATCGCGATAGGCTTCGCCGCCATCGGCGCCGGTCGCCGGGCCGGAATCGGCCGCGCCGCCATCGCCCTTGGCGCTGACATTGGCCTGCTGACCAACTTCCTGTGCGATCTCGGCAAGGACCGAATAAGGATTTTCGAAGAAGTCTGCTTCGGAATAATTGGTCTGGTCGCCTGAAGTCGACGTCTGGTCGTCACCGTCCGCGGCGGACTTGCCCTCGGTCGGATTGTCTTCCTTCTGTTTGGACTTTTCGTTCTTCTCCTCGCCCTCGGCATGGTCGACAGGCTTCTTCAGGCCCTTCTCCGTCGGCTTTTCGTCGGCGAGCTTGATCGGATTGAAGTAGGTCGCAACGGCGGCCTTGGTTTCCTCGTTGGCGGCGTTGACCAGCCACATGACCAGGAAGAACGCCATCATTGCCGTCATGAAATCGGCATAGGCAATTTTCCACGCACCGCCATGGGCACCATCGTGATCACCGCCGCCATGCCGCTTGACGATGATGATCTCGTTCCTGCCGTGGTGATGGTTTTCGCCTTCGCTCATTCGAGAACTTTCTTCAAGCTGGCCGCCCAGGCGGACATACGGGTGACGATGACGGAGTCATCGATTTCGACGGCAAGATCGATATCGTCGCTCTCCAAGTGGCGAACCGCCGTGGCATGTTCGCCGAGCTCGGCCTTTAATATGTCGAAGAGCCGGGTCGGCCCCCTGACGACGATCGGCCCGGCCGCGCCCTCGAGAATGGCGTCGCGCAGCAATGCGGCGAGGTTTTCGGCGGCCTTGGCCGCAAGCGCTTCCGTCATGACGGGCGCAATGGCCGCAGCCGCGCCGGCACTGACCAGTTGCGCAACCTCTTCGGCGATATCACGGACGCGCGAGGCGATGACCGCGGCCGCCTCGACTTCATAGCGGAGCTTCAGTTCTTCGAGCTCGCGCGCATGAACCTCGGCCAGAGCGCGCGCATCGCTTTCATATTTCTCGGTCAAATCAGCGGTCGCCGCGGCATGGCCTTGCGCATAGGCATCGCGACGCTCCGCCTCGACGTCGACCGGCAGTTCGCTCGGCGTCTCGGCAAAAACATCGCCGGGGAAATCGTCGATGTCGATGATCGGCGCTGACGGTTTCGGTTCGCCGAAATCCTTCAAATACCGAGAAAGCGAAATGCTCATAGAAACCATCCAGCATCCGGGGGACATGCGGCATGCTGCCCCCCGTTCAAAATGACCTTGCGCGCGACATGTCCTTCGCGGCGAACAAGGCTTGACCTTGCGCCGGCATGATTTCGGACGATGCCTTCATGCCGGAAACTAGGAAGTCAAACTTGCGCGAGGATGAATGGCGCCGCCGCCACCCGCGATCGCGCGCAACTCTATTCCAGCAGAATGAGGATCTTGCTGGCAGCCGTGTTCAGGATCGAGATCGCTTCGACGGCCATCTGCTTCTGGGTTTCGATCGCCTTCTGCCGGATCGAAGCCTCATCCATATCGGTATCGACGAGCGCGCCGACACTCTTGTCGATCGAATCGGACAGATCGGCGGTGTAATCGATCTGATCGTCGATACGCGCCTTCATCACGCCGATCGAGGCGGATGTCGTCGTCAGTGAGGAGAGCAGAGAGTCGGTCACATCAAGCATGTCGGCGAGCTGGGCGTCGGTGGTGTTCTTGCCGATCGCGACTTCCGTGCCCGTCGCCGGCGTCGTCGAATCGGCGTCCAGCAGGTAATAGTTCCGCGGTCCCGTGCCGCTGTTGTTGATCGCCTGGGCATCGATTGCCTTGGTGAACAGGCCGCCGCTCGCGTTGTTCTTGTCGATGAGGATGGTCTGCGATGAGGGGAAGTCGATGCTCTGAGCCTGGTATTCGCCGGTCGGGGCGCGCACGAAGCCGGAAATGACCGACCATGTCGGCGGCGCTGCCTTGTCACTGTTCAGCAACCAGTTTTCCCCTGCAAAGGACGTCGATTCGACGACGGTCCTCAGCTGTTCCTTGTATTCGCTGATCTCGGCGTTGATTTTGTCCTTGTCGGTGCCAGGCTCTCTTGCCGCAACGAGCTTGGCGCGGATCTGGGTGACGAGATCGATCGCCGAAGTCATCGCCGTATAGGTCGCATCCACCTTGGCGGCGCCGAGACCGAGCGCGTCGCCGATCGTGCCGAGATTGGTGCTGTCCGAGCGCATGACGGTCGCGACCGACCAGTAAGAGGCATCATCGGCGGCCGTCTCGATCCGATATCCGGAAGACACTTGCTGCTGGGTCTGACTGGCTTCTTTGTTGATGCTGCGCAGCACTGCAAGTGCATTCACCGCGGCCGCGCTGGTAATCTTTACGGTCATCGACAGGGTCTCGGAATAAGATGAAAGGGCAGGCCGGGTTGCCGGCGGCGACTGAAGTGGCGTCATGCCTCCGGCGAAATTTCCACCGGTGTCGCAAAAGCAAATCAACTCGAGGTGAGGTTAACTCGATATCAACCTATTCGGCAAGAGCGCGGCGCTAAGCGCAAATCAGCGAAGCATGAGTCCGAATAAGATATTGATATACAAGAAAGAACCGCGCCGTTTCGGGCGCGGTCCAGATGGTTTTCGGCGTAGCGCCGGACGGCGGCGCAAGATTCGGTCCAGCTTCAGCGGCCGATTTAGCTGCGGAACAAGGTGAGGATGTTCTGCGCGCTGGAGTTGGCGATCGACAGCGACTGGATCGCCAATTGCTGCTGTGTCTGCAACGCCGTCAACTTGCTCGATTCCTCTTCCATGTCGGCATCGACGAGGCGTCCGACGCCCGAGTCGATCGAATCGCTCAGCGCTCCAACGAAATTTTCCTGCAGTTCGATGCGCGTGGAAATCGAACCGAGCTGCGAGGCAGCCTTGGTCATGGCTTCGAGGCCGGCCTCGATCGACGTCAAGGCCATCGAGATCTCAACCGAGCCGAAGGTGCTGATGTCCATCGAGTAGATCGAGCCGATCGTGCCGTATGATGTGCCGATAATGCCGGCAGCCGTGTCGATCGTGCCGGTCGAGGTCATGCCGAAGAGAACGTTGCCCGCGGAGCTCGTGTCCAGGACGTAGTCCGTCGTCTTGACCGAGACATTGCCGTTGCCGTCGCGCACGAAGGTGGAAACCACGCTCTTGGTGCCGTCAGCGCCGGCGACCCAGTTTTCGCCCGAGAAGGAAGCCGACTGAGCGATGCTCAGGAGCTGCTGCTGCAACTGCCCGATTTCTTCCTGGACCTTGGTCTTGTCGACGCCCTTTTCGGTTGCCGCGACGATCTTCGCCTTGATTTCGCTGATTACGTCGATGGCGCTGTCCATGGCGGAATAAGCGGTGTCGACCTTGGCGGCGCCGAGGCCGAGCGCGTCGGAAACGGCGGAAAGTGCCTTGTTGTCCGAACGCATGGTCGTTGCAATCGACCAGTAGGCGGCGTTGTCGGCAGCCTTTTCGACGCGGTAACCCGAGGATACGCGGTTCTGCGTGCTTTCGAGGCTGTCGTTGATGCCGCGGAGCGTCTGAAGAGCGGCCATCGCCGCCACGTTGGTCAAAATGCTGGTCATGAAATGATTGCCCCTTGTCGGCAGGTGGGAAAAAGGGACATTCCGGAAAGCCACCGGGAACGGGGATCAGCCTCATGCCTGTTAACCGGTTCTTAAGTTCGGTTAACTCGCCGTCTCGTTGGCCTGAGAAAACAGCATTATGGTTAATCAACCGTTAACGAGAATAAAAAAGCCGCGCTCCATCGAAGCGCGGCTCGATTTCGAGGCGCCCGCCGGATACCGGCGGGCCGATATTTCCGAGGGTTATTAGCCGCGGAAAAGCGACAGGATGGTCTGCGACGAGGAGTTCGCGATCGACAGCGACTGGACAGCCAGCTGCTGCTGAGTCTGCAGAGCGCTGAGCTTGGAGGATTCTTCTTCCATGTTGGCGTCAACGAGACGGCCGACACCGGAGTCGATCGAGTCGCTGAGAGCGGAGACGAAGTTTTCCTGCAGTTCGATGCGCTTGGAGATCGAGCCGAGAGCAGCGCCAGCGCTGGTCATGGCCTTCAGAGCCGATTCGACGTTGGTCAGTGCCGACTGGATCTGGCCGAGGGTGAAGTTGGTGATGTCCATTGCGTAGACGGAACCGGTCGCACCATTAGACGTGCCGAGGATACCCGTGGAGGTTTCGACCGCACCGCCGCTCATGCCGAACAGAACGTTGCCCATGGAGCCGTCGTCGAGAACATAGTCGGTCATCACGACCGAAACGGCGTTGGAGCCGTCGCGGACGAAGGAGGCGACAACGTTCTTGGTACCGTCAGCGCCGGCAACCCAGTTTTCACCGGAGAAGGAAGCCGACTGAGCGACGCTCAGGAGCTGCTGCTGCAGCTGGCTGATTTCTTCCTGGACCTTGGCTTTGTCGACGCCGTTTTCAGTCGCGGCAACCAGCTTGGCCTTGATGTCGCCGACGACGTCGATGGCGCTGTCCATTGCGGAGTAAGCGGTGTCGACCTTGGCGGCGCCGAGACCGAGAGCGTCGGAAACAGCCGAGAGAGCCTTGTTGTCCGAACGCATGGTCGTTGCGATCGACCAGTAAGCAGCATTGTCGGAAGCCTGGCCGACGCGATAGCCGGACGAAACGTGAGCCTGGGTTGTCTGGAGACCCTGGTTGATGCCGCGGAGAGTCTGGAGGGCTGCCATTGCAGCGTTATTGGTGTTGATGCTCGTCATAGTTTGCTTGCCCCTTGTTGGCAGATTTTAAGAAGGGACATTCCGGATTTCGGCCGGCCCACAGCGATCAGCATCATGCCTGTTAACCATTGTCGTTAAGGTTAACTCGCCGTTTCGATGGGCCTAGAAAACAGCAAGATGGTTAAGGAAAACTAAATCGGAAATGGAAATAGCGTAAAAATATCTGAAACTTAGAAGGATTTTTATTAACCTTATATTAAAACATTTCGCGGCCGGGGACGACCCGGCCGCGAAACTTGGAAACCTGGTGCCGACCGCTTTTAGCGGAAGAGCGACAGGATGTTCTGCGAAGAGGAATTCGCGATCGATAGCGACTGGATCGCCAGCTGCTGCTGGGTCTGCAGGGCGCTGAGCCTGGAGGATTCTTCTTCCATATTGGCGTCGACGAGACGGCCGACACCGGAGTCGATCGAGTCGCTGAGGGCGGAGACGAAGTCGTCCTGGCTGTCGATGCGCTTGGAGAGCGAGCCGAGAGCAGCGCCGGCGCTGGTCATGGCCTTCAGAGCCGCTTCAACATTGGTCAGAGCGGTCTGGATCTGGCCGGCGGTGAAGTTGGTGATGTCCATCGCGTAGATCGAGCCGGTCGCGCCCGACGAGGTCCCGAGGATGCCCGTGGAGGTTTCAACCGTGCCGTTGCTCATGCCGAACAGGACGTTGCCGGCGGAGCCGTCGTCGAGAACATAGTCGGTCGTCGTGACCGAAACGGCGTTGGAGCCGTCGCGGACGAAGGAGGAAACGACGCTCTTGGTGCCGTCAGCGCCGGCAACCCAGTTTTCGCCGTTGAAGGAAGCCGACTGCGCGATGCTCTTCAGCTGCTCTTGCAGCTGGCTGATTTCTTCCTGGACCTTGGCCTTGTCGACGCCGTTTTCAGTGGCGGCAACCAACTTGGCCTTGATGTCGCCGACGACGTCAATGGCGCTGTCCATTGCGGTATAAGCGGTGTCTACCTTGGCAGCACCCATGCCGAGAGCGTCGGAAACAGCGGAAAGTGCCTTGTTGTCCGAACGCATGGTCGTTGCGATCGACCAGTAAGCAGCGTTGTCCGAAGCCTTTTCAACGCGATAACCAGAAGAAACGTGGTTCTGCGTGCTGTTGAGGTTCTGGTTGACGCTGCGCAGCGTCTGCAGAGCGGCCTGAGCGGAAGAATTGGTGTTAATGCTTGTCATAAATCTGTCCCCTGGAAACTAGATACAAAAAGGAGGACATACCGGACTATAATACCGGCGATGACGGACCAGCTTCATGCTACTCGGCGCCTGCTTGTTTGGCCCAAACCCGTCATGTCCAGGGCAATCTCGCAGCCAATGCTTGCCAACTTCTTAAAAATCGAGGCTCCGTTCTGGCTCCTTCCATTGCATAGTTAATGGCGGCTGAATCTGTTTCTTCGCATGCTAACATACCGGGAAAGAAGCCATTTTCTCTCATGAAAGGAAGCGCCGTCATGAGGCGCACCGGTTTCAAGCAAGCTTCGGATGGCAATGTGGCAGGTGCCGGGATAGCACCATCGGATCATCCACCCGTTTTCGGGGAGGACGGCCCGTGCCTACGCCGGGCGATCGACAGCCATGCCAGAACATTTCCTTCACGGAGTTGGGTTTTGAACAGCAAAGTTTCGTTCTCTGCGGCATCCAGAGATTATCAGGCGGGCCGCTACACACAGTCTCTGGCGACGCTCAACCAGCTCATGGATATCCAGCAGGACGCCAAGACCTACGCGCTGCTGGCCAAGAACCTCGTGCAGCTCGGCTTCAAAGCCGATGCCGCGAAAGCCTATGGCCTGGCCGGCAATTGCGAAGGACCGAACGCCTACGAATATCAGAAGCAGTCTGCCAAGCTCTATTACGAGACCGGCAACGAGGACGAAGCGCTGCTGATCGCCATGCGCAACCTCGCCAGGGCGCAGGAAGATGCCGAGCTCGCCTTCATCATCACCGCGATCTATCTGAAGCGCCAGCAGCGGGATATCATCCGCCCGTTTAAGACGGTGCTGTCGGAAAGCATGAATCCCGATCACATGCGCCTGGCGGCCCTGCTTCTCAGCGACGATCTCAACGACGCAACCAACCAGACGCTTGCGCGCAACCTCTTCAAGCGTTTTCCGGGCAATCACGCCTTCCGCTTTCTCCACCTTGTTTTCGCCCGCGAATTCAATGATTTCGAAGAGGCAGGCAAGCATCAGGCAGTGATCGACGGGGCCTTGGCAAAGGGCGATTTAGAGATCCTGCGCAAGGACAACCCTTTCTATCATCTGCACTGGTGCGGCAACGAGGATTTCAACCGGTATGCAACGATCGGCACCACGCCGCTCAACCAGGAACGGGTAGCTTTCCGCCGCAACCAGCCGCACACATGGTCAAACACGATCCGGATCGGCTACATGTCCTCGGACTTCTGGGATCGCCACGCGACGATGAAGCTGTTGCAGCGCATCCTCGAGCTGCACGACAAGGATCGGTTCGAGGTGACGCTCTTCTGCCATACCGGACCGGAATATCTGAAGCACAATGACACCGATCGCAGCCGCTGGGGCAGGATCGTCGACATTCACGGCTTCTCCGACCAGGCGGTGCTGGCAGTTGTGCGCGAGCATAATATCGACATCATGGTCGATCTGAAGGGCCATACGTCAGGCAGCCGCGCGGCAGCCTTCAACCTGCCGCTGGCACCCGTGCATGTCGGCTGGCTCGGCTTTCCCGGCAGCACTGTTAACATCGACCTCGATTACGTCATCGGCGACCATTCCGTCCTGCCCGAAGTCGCCAAGCCGTTCTACCATGAAAAATTCTGCCGATTGCCGGAGAGCTATCAACCGAACGATCCGATGCATCGTCCGAAGCCGCGTCCAGTCACCCGCGAGCAGCTCGGCCTGCCGGAAGACGCCTTCATCTTCGCCTCCTTCAACGGCAACCGCAAGATCACGCCTGAGGTCGTCAACAGCTGGTGCCGGATTCTCAAACGGGCGCCGAACAGCGTGCTCTGGCTGATGGCGAATTCGCCGCGCAACCAGGCGAACCTGTTGAAGCACTTCCAGACGGCAGGCATCTCGCCCAAGCGGATCATCTTCTGCCCGCGCGCGCCCTACGAACAACATATAGACCGCCAGCAGGCGGCCGACCTCGGCATCGACACTTTCCCCGTCAACGGCCACACGACCACCTCGGAGCAGCTCTGGGGCGGCCTGCCGGTTCTGACCGTCAAGGGCACCAATTTCGCCTCACGCGTCAGCGAGAGCCTGCTGAGAGCAATCGATCTGCCCGAGCTCGTTGCCGGCGACCTGCAGGCCTACGAGGATCTCGCCGTCGAGCTGGCGCAGAATCCCGGGCGGATCACCGAATACAAGGCGCGCCTGAAGGAGAGGCGCTATATCGCGCCGCTCTTCGACGCCGAACGTTTCTGCAATCATCTGGAGCAGGCCTACGAAATTATGGCCGACCGCGCCAAACAGCATCTCGCCCCCGAGCACATGGACATTCCGGCGCTGCCGCCGCGCACCGCGCCGTTCGCTTCCGAGTAAGGTTCGACCTGCATGAAAAACCCCGCCGGATCTCTCCGGCGGGGTTTTCTTGTGGCCAATGATGAGCGGTGGCGTATCAGCTGAACGAGCGCACCAGACTGCCGACGAGCAGATTCCAGCCGTCGATCAGCACGAAAAAGAGAATCTTGAACGGCAGCGAGATCGAGGTCGGCGGCAGCATCATCATGCCCATCGCCATGGTGATGGTTGCGACTATGAGGTCGATGACGAGGAACGGCAGCACGACGAGAAAGCCGATTTCGAAGCCGCGGCGGATCTCGGAAATCATAAAGGCGGGGATCAGCACCCGGTAGTCGATCGGATCCGATGTCTGGATATTCTGGCCGCGTTCACGAGCCAGATCGACGAACAGCGCCAGGTCCTTGTCGCGGGTATTGGCCGCCATGAAGGTGCGGAAGGGTTCGGCGATACGCTGGACCGCCTCGGTCTCGTTGATCTGGTTGGCAAGCAGCGGCTGCACGCCGCTCTGCCAGGCCTGATCGAAGGTCGGCGACATGACGTAGAAGGTCATGAACAGCGACAGCGACAGGAGGATCATGTTGGAGGGGGTCGAGGAGAGGCCCATGCCCGAGCGCAGGATCGAGAAGGCGATGACGAAGCGCGGGAAGCTCGTCACCATGATCAGGATGCCCGGCGCGACCGAAAGAATGGTCAGCAGGCCGAATGTGCGGATGATCCAGGCGGCGACGGAGCCGTCGACCGGCACATTCAACAAATCGGTCGGCAGCTGCTGTGCCACCGCCAGTTCCGGTACCGCCATCATGGCGGTAAGGAAAATTATAAATCGAATCATTCGATGACAAATGTCCTGAACATGACCTTCGATACCCGCCCTTGCGAACGAAGGTCAACACGTTCCTGAATGTCATCCCTGAGATATTGAAAGCCCCGCGGCCCCTCGATCTGTTGGAGGGAAACGGTTCTGATATAGGCCAGGATATCCTGGTGAATATCCTCGGAAACCTTGACGTCAGGTGGCCCGTTGAACAGCAGCGCGACTTCCAGCCGCACCCAGTTTTCCGAGGGGTAAGCGAGGTTCGAAGTGATCGGCTCGAGCTGGACGACATTATTGGCCTCGGTCGAGATCCGCGCCAGGCCTTCCTCGGCCTTCTTCTTGCCTTCGGCGTCCTTGGCCTCTTCGGCCTCCTTGGCGACCTTGATCTCGGGCGCGACGATCGTGCCGACCGCCCAGCCGCCGCCGGCGCCGAGCAAGGTCAGGATGGCGACGCCGATGATCGTCATCAGCGGTCCGGATTTCTTCTTCGGTTGACCTGCGCTTATGTCTGCGTCTGCCATCGTCATTCGGCCTCAAAGCGGCGAGAAAAGGTCGACGGCCTGCTGGCCGCGCGGAGGCTGCTGCACTTCCATCAGGCGGCCGCGGCCGCCATAGGAGATGCGGGCTTCGGCGATCTTGTCGTAGGAGATCTGGTTCTCGGCGTTGACGTCCTGCGGACGCACGATACCGGCGACGTTCAGAATGCGCAGCTCCTGGTTCAGGCGCACCTCCTGCGAGCCCGAAATGACGAGGTTGCCGTTTTCGAGAATGCCGGTAACGACGGCGGCGACCAGAAGGGTGAGCTTGTCGGTGCGCTCGATCTTGCCCTTGCCGTCGGTGCTGGTGTCGGAGCCGTAGGTCAGGTCGGTCTTGGATTCAGGCGTCCAGCCGAAGATCTGGGCGTTGATGTCCCAGTTCATGCCGCTCGAATTGGTGCGGCTGCGGTTGGTCTCGTTGTCGAAGGAGGCCTTGTCGTTGATCTGGATGTCGACGGTCAGGATGTCGCCGACGTTCAAGGCGCGCGCGTCCTTGAAGAGGGCGGCCTGCGAATCGCTCCACAGCGAATAGCCCTGCGCGACGGCGCGCGGCTGCTTCGGATAGAGCGCCATCTGCGGCGTCTGGCCATAGGCAAGGCCGCTGCCGATGGGGCTCATGGCGGGCGCGCGGCCGATCTCGCTGACCGCCGTCGGGGACTGGCAGCCTGCAAGGAGTGCGAGGGCGGCGATCGCGGCCGGGAAACGCATGTTCATGAAGGATCCTTAGACGTATTGGGATCGGACGCACTGGCGATGACGCTGGCGATGACGGCGGCTTTCTGCGGGTCCATCTCGTTGAGGATGAGGCTCGACTGGCGCGGACCGAGCCGCATGATCACGGCGGAGGCCACCTCGACCTTCATATCCTGCAGCTGGAGTGCAGCCGCATCCGGCTTCATCTTCTTGTAGATCTCGGTGAGACCGGCTTCGGCCTGCTTCAGGAAGTCGTCGCGCCGCTTCAGCCAGTCCTGATATTCGGCCTTGCGCTTGTCCATCTCCTCCATGCGGGCGTCGATGTCGGCGCGGAGCCTTTCCAGCTCCTGCTTCTGCAGGAGGTAACGTTGGTCGCGGGCGGGGTCGGCGATGTTGGTGCAGAACTGCTTGATCTCATCCTGCGAGGTAATGTCCCCCTCCGGATGCTGCTGCGCGAAGGCGCCGGGGATCGACAGAAGGATGAGGCCTGCTGCCGGCAGCGCCAGCCGGCGCAGCAGTTGCAGGACCGTCAGGTCAGGGTTCAGGATCGTCTTCATTGCAGCACAAGCTCCGCCTGCAGGGCGCCCGCCGATTTGATGCCCTGGAGAATGGCGATGATGCCATCCGGTTTCACGCCGATATTGTTGAGGCCGGCGACAAGGGTCCTGAGGTCGGGACCGTCGATGATGGCGACGCGCCCGCCGGTCTGCTCAGCCGCGATATCGGTCTGCGGCTGGACCGCGGTCCGGCCACGCGAGAAGGGTTCGGGCTGGATGATCTGCGGCGTCTCGGTGACCTGAACGGTCAGCGTGCCGTAGCTGACGGCGACCGGCGAAACGCGGACATCGGAACCGATGACGATCGTTCCGGTGCGCTCGTTGATCACAACCTTGGCCGGCGTATCGGTTTCGACGATAAGGTTTTCGACATCGGCCATCAGCCGGGTGAGATCGGCCTGGCGCGGCTTCTGGATCACCACTTCCTGCGAATCCTTGGCTTCGGCGACCGGACCGCCGAAACGGGCCGAGGCATAACCGTTGACGATGTCGGCAATACGGATCGCCGTCGAGAAGTCGGGATTGCGCAGCTGCAGGACGAGATTGACGGAATCCTTGAACCGGGACGGCAATTCACGTTCGATGATGGCGCCGCCCGGCACGCGGCCGGCGGTGGTCACACCTTCGGTCACGGTCGCCGCCTGGCCCTGCGCCTGAAAGCCAGAGACGATGACGGAGCCCTGCGCGACGGCGTAGATCTGGCCGTCGGCACCGGAAAGCGAGGTCATGACGAGCGTGCCGCCGCGCAGCGACGTCGCGTCGCCGAGCGAGCTCACAGTGACGTCGATACGGCTGCCGGGGCTTGCGAAAGGCGGCAGGTTGGCGGTGACCATCACGGCGGCGGTATTCTTGGCGCTGGACTGGCCGCCCTGCGTCGAGATGCCGAGATTCTGCAGCATCGCCCGCATCGACTGCTCGGTGAAGGGCGAAGAGCGGAAACCGTCGCCGGTGCCCTGCAGGCCGACGATGAGGCCATAACCGATCAGCTGATTGTCACGGCCGGCCTGAAGCGAGGCGATATCCTTGATGCGCGAGGTCAGCGCCCAGGCGGGCGCGACGTCGGCCAGGCTCATGGCGAGAACCGCGGCAAGGGTCAGGAAACGGAACAACAATCTCATTTTGCCCTCACATGGACGGTGCCGTCCGCAAGCACCGTACCGCTGACGATGACGCCGGAATCCATATTGCGGGCGCGGATGAGTTGCCCGGTGGCGCCGTCTTCGAGCGGCGTGCCGGCGGCCGAGATCGTCATCGGGCCGAGCGAGAAGACCAGGCGGATCGAAGAGCCGCGCGTGACCGTATAGGGTTCGCGCAGACCCGAAACCGCGATCGTGCGGCCCGGCAGCAGCGTGCGCTTGGAGACCAGGCCTTCGACCTGGGAAATGGATTTGGCAAAATCGCCGGCAAGGTTGGGGTTGGTGACCTCGACCTCCTGAAGCTGGCTGGCCGACAATGTATCGCCGGGGTAGATGATTGTCGTCGGGACGACGGCATAACCCATGCCGGCGTCGGCGCCTGCGGGCATGACGATGCCCGCGACTGCGATCATGGCTGCCGCCACCCATCCCGAGATGTGTCCTGCCCGGCAAAACATCATGTTTCGGCCCTTCCCTCTACTTCAGGTTCTTGCTGACGATGGAGGCCATTTCATCAGCGGTGGTGATCACCTTGGAATTCATTTCGTAAGCGCGCTGGGCCGATATCAGCTCGGTGATTTCCTTCACCGGGTCGACGTTCGAGGATTCCAGATAGCCCTGCTTCATGTAGCCGAAGCCTTCCTCGTCGGGATTGCCGACGACGGCCTCGCCGGAGGCTGCCGTTTCCTGGAAGAGGTTGTCACCGATCGGCTGCAGGCCCGCCTCGTTGACGAAGTCGGCAAGCGTCAGCTGGCCAAGCACGGTCGCATCGGTGGCGCCCGGCAGCTTGACCGAGACCTCGCCGGAGCGGCTGATGGTCAGTTCGGTCGAACCCTGCGGAATGGTGATGCCGGGCAGAACTTCATAGCCGTCGATCGTGACGAGCTGGCCCTGGTCGTTCTTGTTGAAGGCGCCGGCGCGGGTATAGAGCGTGGTGCCGTCGGTCGACTGGATCTGGAAGAAGCCCTTGCCGATCAGCGCTATGTCGAGATCGTTGCCTGTCTGGGTGAGTTCGCCCTGGAGATGCAGATTGCGCACCGCAGACGTCTGAACGCCGAGACCGATATTGGCGCCTTCGGGAACGACGGCCTGGTTGGCGCGGTTGGCGACGCCCTTGGCGCGCTCGGTCTGATAGAGCAGATCCGTGAACTCGGCGCGGGCGCGCTTGAAGCCTGTGGTGTTGATGTTGGCGATGTTGTTCGCGATGACTTCCAGATTGGTCTGCTGGGCATCCATGCCCGTTGCTGCAATGGCGAGCGCTCTCATGTGTTCGTCCTCAAATCAGTTACATCTGCATCTTGGTGACTTCGAGAAAGGCCGAGACGACCTTGTCGCGGATGGCAATCGCAGTCTGCAGCGTCTGCTCGGCCTGGAGCATGGAATCGACGACTTCACGGGTCGTCGCCGTGCCCTTGATGCCAGCAAAGGACATGCTTTCGGCGCCCTTCAGGCTGTTGACGGCCTCGGTCGCCATGTTGCCCATGACGGAGGCGAAGCTCATGCCGTTGGCCGCACCCGCGGTGCCCGGCATGGTCGTTGCGGACGATGAGGCGGAATTTTCGGTGTCGACGGCGCCGAGCGCACGGGTCATCGAAAGGTTGCTGACATTCTGGACGCTGCTGATCATTTATTATTGGCTCTTCAGAAGATCGATCGTGGACGAAATGAGGTCGCGGGTCTGCTTGATGGTCTGCAGGTTGGCGTCGTAGGAGCGGTTGGCTTCACGCATGTCGGCCATCTCGACCAGGATGTTGACGTTCGGCAGCTTGACGACGCCCTTCTGGTCCGCAGCCGGGTTGCTGGGGTCGAATTCGGTGCTGAAATCGCCTTCGTCGACGCCGACCTTCTTGACATTGACCGTCTCGACGCCGCTTGCGCGGTCCATCTGCTGGCCGAAGGTGATCGTCTTGCGGCGATAGGGGTCGGCACCTGGCGTATCGCCGGTCGAACGGGCGTTGGCGATGTTTTCCGAGACGATGCGCAGACGCGTCGATTGCGCCTCGAGCCCCGAACCGGCGATTTTCATAGCGGCGGAAAGCGGATCCATGACAATTACTTCCTGACGGTCATCAGCATCATGCGGTTGAAGGAGCTGACCAGCGAGGTGTTCAGATCGTACTGGCGTTTGATGTCGCCCGACTTCGAAAGCTCCTCGGCCAGTCCGACGGTGTTGCCGGATTCCTGGATGCCGATCTCCTGGTCGAGCGCGGCGTCCTTGACGTCGATATCGCCGCTGTCGCTGAAATCGTTGCCGCTCAGATGCGCCGGATTGGTGCGCGCCATGGCGATGTCGGACCTATCAAGCACGGCGTCAAACGGCGTGACGTCCTTGGCGCGGAATTTCGGGGTATTGGCATTCGCGATATTGCCGGCAACAACCTGCTGACGAATCGTCAGCCATTCCGCCTGTCGCGAAGCCAAGTCGAAAAGTTGGATCGGTTGCATGAGAACTCTCCGTTTTTACTAGCCCGAACCTAGTGCGGTAATCTTGCGTGGGACTTACCGGAAATCGGGCTGGCGGCGCTTTCGGCGAGCTCGCATAAGAGGGGGCCGCACAAGAGAAAGGGCTCCTGCCGGCCTGCGGCGGAGCCCCTGTTGCCTTTGGCATTCCGAAGAGGTTCAGTCGTTCTTGTAGATCTCACCCTTGGAGGTGATGATCACCCACTTGCCGTCCCGCTGCTCCAGCGTCGCAAGGCGGCTTTCGTCGGGCAGGATCGAGCCGATGCGCACCACATACATGCCCGAGGGATCCTCGATCAGCGCCCGGCCGTTGGAGACATGCAGCAGGCGGAAGGAAGACTTGCCGGGGAACGGCTGCTCTTCCAGCAAGTCGCCGCCGTCACGCGCTTTGCCGAGATTGGAGACCGTTGCCGTCGTCAGCGGATCGATCGGCGGAACCTTCTTGGCTGCCTCGTTCTTGTTGACCATGGCAAGCGGCGAGACGCTGAGGACGTTGCGGGCGGGCCAATCCGGCAGTTCGCGCGAGTTGCTGCTGGCGGCGACGTTGATGCCGAACTTCTCTGCGTTGAAGAAGACGTACCAAGGGAAAAAGGCCGAAGCGCCGGCAAGCGCCAGGCCGGCGACGGTGAGAAACCGATCCAGGAAGGCGGCCTTCCTGCGCTGCTTCAGGGAAGCGATGCGTTCGTCGTCGAATTCAGCCACGTCTATCTCCTCTGGATGGGCGCGCCCTGATTGCCCATGCCGGCTGCAGCCTTCAGCGCGCCGGCGAGATCGGCAAAGGCGTCGACCGACTCACGATCGCCCGGCGCCTGTTTCAGGACGTCGTAAATGATGGGGACCTGCTTGACCGCCATGTCGAGATCGGGATCGGCGCCCTGGCGGTAACCGCCGATCAGGCGCAGGTCTCGCGTCTCCTCGAAGCGGTGGATCAACACTTTCAGCCGCGACACCAGCTTTTCCTGGTCCGGCGTCCAGGCCTTGCGGGCAAGACGCGAGATCGATGCGAGCGGATCGATCGGCGGATAACGTCCCTCTTCGGCGAGGCTGCGCTGCAGGACGATATGGCCGTCGAGGATGCCGCGCGTCGAATCGGCGATCGGGTCGTTGTGATTGTCGCCGTCGACGAGGATCGAGATGATCGCGGTAATCGTGCCGGCGCCCTCGGGGCCTGGACCGGCGCGCTCCAGCAGGCGCGGCAGTTCGGTGAAGACCGAAGCGGGATAACCGCGGGCGATCGGCGGCTCGCCGGAGGCGGTCGCCACCTCGCGGATCGCGTGGGCGAAGCGGGTGACGCTGTCGACGATGAAGAGGACGTTCTCGCCCTTGTCGCGGAAATGCTCGGCAATGGTGATCGCCGTCAGCGGCGCCATCTTGCGCAGCATCGGGCTTTCGTCGCTGGTCGCAACGACGGCGATCGCCTTCTTCATGTTGCTGCCGAGCGTATCCTCGATGAATTCGCGCACCTCGCGGCCGCGTTCGCCAACGAGCGCGATGACGACCTTGTCGAAGGCGTCGGCGCGGGCGAGCATCGACAGAAGCGTCGACTTGCCGACCCCCGATCCGGCGAAGATGCCGAGGCGCTGCCCGAGGCAGAGCGGCGAGAAGATATCGATGGCGCGCACGCCGGTCTTGAAGCCGGTCCCGACGCGCTGGCGGGTCATCGACGGCGGCGCGGTGTTTGAGATCGAGCGGCGATCGAGGCCTTCGACGATCGGACCCAGCCCGTCAATCGGCTCGCAAAGCGAATTGACGGTGCGCCCGCACCAGCTGTCGGACGGCGAAATGCGGAAGGCGCCCTTGCGGATGACGGTATCATGGATGCCGATCGGCTCGCCGGGTTCGATCGGGCAGACGTAGATCAGCTCCGGCTCGACACGAACGACCTCGCCGAGATGGACGCCGGAGGCGGATTTATGCGCCACGAACTCGCCGAGACGAACATGGCGGGAAAGACCGCGAACGGTATAGTGGCCGGCGGCAATGGTCTGCACACGACCGCCATGAGCGACCGCGAACTCCGGCGATGCATATTGGTCGACGAGACCCGCCAAATGCGCCAGCTTCGGGGAAAGGCCGTCCTCGGACAGTAGCGTGCTCATGCTTCAATCCCACCCGAAAATGCGATGCATTTTCGGTCGTTGTTCTTATGCATGCCGTCCTCCCAAAACCACTGCACACTTTTGGGCGACATGCATTAGCGGCTGCCCCCAAGCGTCTGGACGGCTTCCTTGAACGAATCCTCGCTGTCGCGCATCAGCGACGAGATGCTCTCAAAGGCGCGGTTGACCTCGATCAGCTGGGTGATCTCGCGCATGGCGTTGACGTTGGAGTTTTCCAGGTATCCCTGCTCGACGCCGACATTGAAGCGGTCGACGACGGCGCGCGGCTGATCGGTGGTCATGATGCCGCTGTTTTCGTAGCGCAGGTAACCTTTGCTGATATCGGCCTCGAACAGCCCGAGCGATCCGACCTGACGGCCGGTCTGATAGATGACGCCGTCGGTTCCGACCGCCGGCTCGCCGGCTTTCGTATCGAGCTGGATCGGCGCGCCGCCGGCGTCGAGAACCGGATATCCCCGGATCGAGACGAGCTCGCCGGTGTCCTTGATCGTGAAGCGGCCGTCCCGCGTCAGCACGCGGCCGGCCGGCGTATCGAGCGCAAACCAGGCATCGCCCTTGATGGCGAAATCGAGCATGTTGCCGGTATGCTGCAGCTCGCCGTTCTGCTCGTTCAGATAATCATTGCCCTGGGAGACGAAGGCAACCTTGGTGTTGAGCTTGTTCTTGGTGGCCGCCACCATCTCGTCGAACTTCACCTCGGTGGCGCGAAAACCGGTCGTGTTCACGTTCGCCATGTTGTCTGCGATGGTGTTCAGGCGCTTTTCGAGCGCCATCTGCGACGACAGAGAAACATAAAGACCGGATTGCATTGTCGGAAAGCTCCAAGCATTGGCGATGAACGGAACGAAAAGCCGGGCGTCGTCTGATCTGGTTCGGCCGGAATTTCGCTGAGGCGGCATCTCAGAAACGGGCGCGAATGCCCATTCGTCTCCTTCAGATTGACGGCAGATGCTTGCGCGAAGCTGGCACGCTGAAATGCCTGCATGCGGCCTTTTCATCAGCCTCACGCAAGGCAGAAACCCTATCGGTCTCAAAGAAAAGCAACGTTCAGATTGGGCTGACGATGAACATCATTATCGGATTTATAGTGACTTGCGGCTGTGTCATCGGCAGCTTCATGGCGATGGGCGGCCATGTGGAGGCGCTGTTCCAGCCCTTCGAATTCGTCATCATCGGCGGCGCGGGTCTCGGCAGCTTCATCATGGCCAATCCAATGAAGGTGGTGAAAGATTCCGGCAAGGCGCTCGGCGAAGCCTTCAAGCACGCCGTGCCGAAGGAGCGCAATTATCTCGACACGCTCGGCGTGCTGTATTCGCTGATGCGCGACCTGCGCACCAAGTCGCGAAACGAAATCGAAGCCCATATCGACAATCCGGCCGAATCGACGATCTTCCAGCAGGCACCCACGGTTCTGAAGAACAAGGAACTGACGGCCTTCATCTGCGATTACGTCCGCCTTATCATCATCGGCAACGCGCGCAGCCACGAAATCGAGGCGCTGATGGATGAAGAGCTCAACACCATCATGCACGACAAGATGAAGCCCTATCACGCGATCCAGATCATGGGCGACTCTTTTCCTGCAATCGGTATCGTCGCGGCCGTTCTCGGCGTCATCAAGGCGATGGCCCACATCAACGATTCGCCCGAAGTGCTCGGCCACCTGATTGGCTCGGCGCTGGTCGGCACCTTCCTCGGCATTCTGTTGTCCTACTGCCTTTGCTCGCCGCTGGTCTCCCAGATCAAGGTCGTCCGCAACAAGCAGCATCGCCTCTACGTGATCGTCAAGCAGACCCTGCTGGCCTATATGAACGGTTCGGTGCCGCAGGTGGCTCTCGAATACGGCCGCAAGACGATCTCGGCTTACGAGCGTCCGTCTATCGATGCAGTCGAACAGGAAATGATGAACCCAGGCGGCGAAAACAAGGCGGCTTAAATGACCATGAGCGATGCTTCGCATGACAAACCGGCAATGGATCCTGCCCTTCTCGCCAAGCTGACAGGCGGGCTCGGCGACAGAGGCCGCGTGTCCAAGATCTGCAGCGCCTTCGGAGAGGTCTACAGCGAGTTCTTTCCCGATGTCATCAAAAGCGAGACCGGCCTCGATGTGACGGTCAATTATCTCGGCTGCGAGATCGGCTACAAGAACCACCTGATCGATGACCTCAGCGCCAACGTCACCCTTGTCGATGCGACGTTACGCAACTGGTCGCAGAACGTCACGCTTGCCTGCGGCAATGGTTTCGTCATCACGCTGATGGAGCACCTGCTCGGCGCCACCGCCGATACGATCGAGGAACCGGCCGACCGGCTGCTCTCGATCATCGAACTCGATCTGGCGGTCATGGTCTTCGACAAGATCGCCAAGGTGCTGCGCTCGGCGGTCAACGCGCCGGGCGGTTTCGAACCGAGCCTTTCGGCCCCGCACGCCCATGACGCGCGCCCGAGGCCGGCGGAAGACAAGCCGGACGAATTCGCCGCCGCCATCAACATGTCGCTCACGCTTGCCGGCATCGTTTCGGAATTCTCGCTGATCGTTCCGCAGACGGCGCTGCTGAAAACCAAGGTGACGCCGCCGAAGCCGAAGCGCCAGGCCGCCGGCGCCTCTCCCGAATGGACCGAACAGCTCGGCGACCAGGTCCGCCGCTCGCATGTCACGCTCGAGGCCAGGATCAGGCTGCAGGATCTGACTTTGCGGACGATATCGAAGCTGATGGTCGGCGACGTCATTCCCTTCCGCGACAGCGGCGAAGTGCGCGTCGAAGTCAGCGCCAACAGCAAGGAATTGTATATCTGCGAGTTCGGCCGCTCAGGCGAAAACTACATGGTCCGCGTCAAGGATACGATGAACTCGGATGACGAACTCATCCGTCATTTGATGAATTAGTCGGTTCTCTGGCCTTTGGGCTGCAAAGGCAGTTTGAGGCAAGTTTCAACTGGAATAGTGATTTCATGGCTACGAAGAAAACACAGCAGAACAGTGACCTCTCCCTGGATGTGCCGGGCAGCGAAGCGGATCTCGACCAGGCGATCGACGATCTGCGCGGCGTGCTGAAGCAGGATGCCGATGGCGACCTGTCGCAGTTTGGCGGCGACCTGGAGAATGATGCCTTCGGAGCAGGAACGGATCTGGCCGCCTTTGGCGGCGAGATTTCGGATTCCCCTTTCGGCGGCGACGATTTCGGTGGCGATTTCGGCGCTGGCAATGCCAGCCCGGCTGCCGGCATGGATTTCGGCGGCGGCTCTTCGTTCGAGGCGGCGCCGGCGCCGCTCGGCAGCGCGCTGACTTCGAACTTCGAACTGATCATGGACATTCCGATCGATGTCCAGATCATGCTCGGCACCAGCCGGATGCAGGTCTCCGGCCTGATGAATCTCAACGAGGGAGCGACGATCGCTCTCGACAAGAAAATCGGCGAACCTGTCGAGATCATGGTGAACGGCCGCAGGATTGCACGCGGCGAGATCACGGTGCTTGATAATGACGACACCCGATTCGGCGTGAAACTGATAGAAGTTTTGAGTACGAAAAAAGCCTGATCCCTGTGGGGACGGAGAGGTTAGACCATGATGGACTTTGACGATTTCGGCGGCGCGCTAGCCGGGAAACCGTTGACCCAGGCTGAAAAGGCGGCGGCGGTCCTTCTCGCCATGGGAAAGGGTGTCGCCGGCCGGCTGTTGAAATATTTTACCCAGGCCGAGCTGCAGACCATTATCGCATCTGCCCAGTCGCTGCGCGCCATTCCGCCGGACGAACTGCTGTCGCTTGTTTCCGAGTTCGAGGACCTCTTCACCGAGGGCGCCGGACTGATGGACAATGCCAAGGCGATCGAGGCTATTCTGGAAGAAGGCCTGACGCCGGACGAGGTCGACAGCCTGCTCGGCCGCCGCACGGCCTTCCAGGCCTACGAGACCTCGATCTGGGATCGCCTCAGCGAGGCGGAGCCGGCATTCGTCGCGCAGTTCCTGCTACGCGAACATCCGCAGACCGTCGCCTATATTCTTTCGATGATGCCCTCCTCCTTCGGCGCCAAGGTGCTGCTGCAGCTTCCCGACAACCGTCGCGCCGACATCATGAACCGCACCGTCAACATGAAGACCGTCAGCCCGAAGGCTGCGCAGATCATCGAGAACCAGGTGGTGACGCTGCTTGCCGAGGTCGAGGCAGAACGCAACGCAGCCGGCTCGACGAAGGTCGCCGACCTCATGAACGAGCTCGACAAGCCGCAGGTCGACACGCTGCTCACCTCGCTCGAATCGATCAGCCGCGAATCTGTCAACAAGGTCCGCCCGAAGATCTTCCTGTTCGAAGACCTCATGTATATGCCGCAGCGCAGCCGCGTCCTGCTGCTCAACGACATCTCGACGGATGTGCTCACCGTCTCGCTGCGCGGTTCGCCGCCGGAGATCCGCGAATCGGTTCTCTCCGCCATCAGCCCGCGCCAGCGCCGCATGATCGAATCGGATCTGCAGAGCGGCATGGCCGGCGTCAATCCGCGCGAGGTCGCCATTGCCCGGCGCGCCGTGGCGCAGGAAGCGATTCGCCTGGCCAATTCAGGCCAGATCGAGCTCAAGGAGAAGGAAGGCGACGCTTCGGCAGCGGCCTAAGCTTCCGAGACTGTTGACAAATCCGACCGCCCGAAAGGCGGCTGTTGATCGCCCTGCAACAGACGACTACCCTTCATCAATAGGCCGCGCTCTCTAGCGTGTCGCAGAAAACCCGGTTTTTCGCGACGCGCTACAGCTCTTTGTTTTGGTGCATGTCGTCATCCCAAAACCGCTGCCCTTGGGTGGCATGCATTCGCGGCGGCCTGTTTCTTAGACGGAGGGCCGCGACTTGGCAGACGATGACAAGGACAGCAAAACAGAAGCCCCGACCGCGAAAAAGCAAAGCGATGCCGCGGAAAAGGGCAATGTGCCGTTTTCGCGCGAGCTGTCGATCTTCGCGACCATCCTTGCCACCTTCATCTATCTGGTGTTCTTCCTTCCCGAAAGCGTCGGGCGCATGAGCGAAACGCTGCGCGATATCTTCGAGCAGCCCGATCAGTGGAAGATCGGAACGGGGCCGGATGTCCTGGCGCTCTTCGTGCGGCTCGGCTGGGCAATCGCTGCGCTGCTGGCGCCTGCCTTCATCCTGCTCATGGTCTTCGGCATCGCATCGTCGATCTTCCAGAACCTGCCGACGCCTGTGCTGGAACGCATCCGACCGCAGGCTTCGCGCATCTCGCCGATCAAGGGCTGGTCACGGCTCTTCAGCCTGCCCGGCCTCGTCGAGTTCGGAAAGTCGCTGTTCAAGGTCGTCGTCGTCGGAGTGATTCTGTTCTTCGTGCTGAGGAGCGAATATTTCGGCTCGATCGACGCGATGTTCTCCGATCCGCAGACGATCCTCGTTAGGATGATGACGGCGATGCGCAAGATCATCATCGTCATGCTGATCGCCACCGCGATCGTGGCGATCGCCGATCTTTTCTGGACGCGGCATCACTGGTTCACCGAACTCAAGATGACGCGCCACGAAGTGAAGGAAGAAAACAAGCAGGCGCAAGGCGATCCCTTCGTCAAGGGCCGGCAGCGCTCGCTGATGCGCGACCGCGCGCGCCGGCGCATGATCGCCAACGTGCACCGCGCAACGCTCGTCATCGCCAACCCGACGCACTACGCCGTGGCGCTGCGTTACGCGCGTGAGGAGAACGACGCCCCGGTGGTGCTGGCAAAGGGCCAGGACCTCATTGCGCTGAAGATCAGGGAGATCGCCGAGAAAAACGGCATCCCGGTGTTCGAAGATCCGCCGCTTGCGCGCTCCATGTTTGCGCAAGTCTCGGTCGATAGTGTCATACCGTCAGTCTTCTATAAGGCCGTTGCGGAGCTCATACACCGAGTCTACGCCGCAGACGCCAAGAACAAACGGGTAAGATAAGCCGAATGAAAAAATGCCCTCACTCTGCCCAGCGTGAAAAGATCCTCGCAGACGCGATCAGCCCGGTCGCCACTGAACTGCGCCTTCTGGATGCCTCTGACCTTATTTCACTGCTGCGCTTCGAGTATTACGGCAATCTGGCCGATCTTGTCGCTTCGGCCGCGGAGCTTTTCTTTCATCCGGGCACGGTCAATTTCGGCCTGGGCGGAAACTATACGCTGGAATGGGGCGGCAAGCCGGAGGTCGTTCTCGACCTGGAAATCAAGCCGCGCGGCGTCACCGTCTATGCCCAGCTCACCCTTGCCGAGGATCATGCCGGCATCGAAATCAATCATATCGCTTTCCAGGATCCCTCTCCCGACCCCGACGAGAATACCGTCTTCCTGGAAAGGAGCCTTCGGCAAGCCCGTTACAGCCTGAAACCGCCGCGCGCGCTCGCCAGCTGATCGCCCTTGATCAATCAAGCTTTCGCGCCGTCTGTAGTTAGAGCCGCAAGCGCAGCTTCAGCTGATGTAGCCGAGCCGGATCGCCTTGGCGATCGCCTGGATGCGGTTGACGGAATCGAGCTTGATCGTCGCCGAGCCAAGATAGGCGTTGACCGTATGCACGGACAGGCCGAGCTTTTCGGCGATCTCTTCGCTGATGCGACCGTCGCCGGCGAGCTGGAGACAGGCGATCTCACGTTCGCTGAGCGCCTCGGCAGCGCCCGTGCGGCGTTCGTCGAGGGAGAGCAGATCCATCATTATATGGCAGCAGCGGCCGTGCAGCTCGACGATCATGTCGCTCGAAGGATCGATATCATCGCCGGTAAACAGGATGAAGCCATTGCCGACGGCGCCGAGCCGCACCGGAAAGGCGAGACCGGAAAACGGCAGGATGCCATCCCTCAGGCGCGTCATGAACGGCGCGAAGTCGGCCGGGCCGGGGGCCGCCCGGTCATGTGCACCGGCCCATGAAAGCGGCAGCAGCGACTTTTCGAGATGATCGAGAAGGATATCGCCATAGGCATCGGTGAAGGCCTTGCCGAAACCGGCATTGGAGGATCCCCAATTCTCGAGCTCGCAGACGAGGCGCTGCTTTGCCGGCAGGCCTGAGCCGCTGACGCGGAAGATCGCGAAGCCCTGAGCATCGGCGAGCTTCTGCATCGCGACCAGCCGCGGAAAAAGATCGGACCGGCTGGAAATCCTGTTCACCCGCACCATGCGGAGCGGATCGGCGCCGTTCATCACCCTGCTTGATGGATGCCCCATGGATCCCCCTATACGAGATTGTTGCGGACCGCGAAGGCAATGGCCTCCGACCGGGTCTTGGTCGCCGTCTTGCGCATCACGCTGGTGATGTAGTTGTTGATCGTGTTGCGGGAGATTCCAAGGATCATCGCGATCTCGTCGCTGGTCTTGCCTTCGGCGATCCAGAACAGGCATTCCAGCTCGCGGTCGGTCAGCTCGAAATCGCGGTCGACCCTGGCGCCGCCGCAGCGAAGGAAGCTCGCGACATAACCGGCAAGCAGGCCGACATCCCGCAGCCGCTCCGGCGACAGGATGAACCCTTCGCCGAACAGGAACATCAAGGCCAGCCGCGAGCGGCCGACATTGAAGGTCAATGAACAATATTGGCGGCTGGCGCCCTCCGGCACGGTGGCGCTCTCGGGCAGCAGCGCAAAATTCGGCTGGAAGACCTGCATGCATTTTTCCAGCTCGGTGGAGCGCGCATAGCCGCTGACGAGATCGTTGGCGATGTCCTTGACCAGGTCGAAGGGCCAATCCGAGGAGACGACGAAATCGAGGCCGCTTTCCTGGATGAGATCACAACGCGCCAGCAGATAGTGCGAAGCGCCGACATATTCCGTCAGGGCGCGCAGACCGGACTGCAACCTGCCAGTGCTGGCGACACTGTGCAGCCGCTGGAGCAGCTCATCGCGCGGCAACAGAGCCGGCGCCACTGCGCTTGCGAAATTGATCATCTGCCTCTCGCCTTTGCTCGCCTGAAATATGTTCATATCCATTGGCAACGTCCTGCGGCTGAGAAACGATCACACTCGGTGCAACGGCAATTTTTCTGTAAAGGATTCAATTCATGTCCCGCGGGAATCCATTTCGAATCACCCAAGGGTAAGCCAGCCGATGTAAAGTACCATCTCCGACTTCTAGGGATTTACTTTCACCGCCGTCCATGCCCTGATTCGAATGCCGATCATGCCTCTCAAGACATGGTCGAGGCTACGGTGATTCTGGCTGCATCGCAACTTGATTCGCGTTTTACGCGAGTGAGCTCAGCAGCTTTATCCACTAGCCGAAGGGCCTTACCGGCCTTTACGGGGACCGGCAAGCCCCCCCAACGGGAAAGATCGGCATGGACGTGAAAAAGGCCGGTTGCCCGGCCT
Organism: Rhizobium sophoriradicis; assembly: GCF_003939025.1. Classification (GTDB taxonomy): domain Bacteria; phylum Pseudomonadota; class Alphaproteobacteria; order Rhizobiales; family Rhizobiaceae; genus Rhizobium; species Rhizobium sophoriradicis. Next base: position 162,630 of record NZ_RQIH01000011.1, on the reverse strand, counting down.
TTTCTTATGCTGCCTCGTCGATCGCCCATTTCCTGAGGATTTTCGCGGCGCGCTCCTCGTTGATCTCGACCATGCGGGCGAGCTTGCGTTCCGGGCCCTCCTTGACGCGGCGGTTGAAGTTGCCGTCGTCGTCGCCGAGGCTGAGCAGATCCTCGGTGCTGTCGAAGCCGAAGTCGGATCCGAAGCCGTCCATGAGAGCGCCTCCGGACGCGCCTGCGGCCGGCGCGAAGTCCGGGAGCTCGAGGCCGGCCGATTCCGGTGAGGAGTCGCCGAGCGCCGCGCCTGCACCATTGCCGCTGACGCTGCGGACCAGCGGGCGCAGGCCCATCCAGACCACCACGAAGGCCACAGCGACGAAGGCGAGCGAATTGATGATGCCGGCAAGATTGCGGCTCAGCATGTCCATGACGCGGACACCGCCGGTGGCGTCTTCGAGCAGCTGATTTTCAAGGAAGTCCATGGCCGTGACGGTGACGACGTCGCCACGCTTGGCATCGGTGCCAGCCGCCGAGGCGACGATCTTCTGCATTTCGGCAATATAGGCGTCGATCTTGGCCTGATCGGCAGGCTCGCCGACCATCTTGGCGATACGACCCTTATTGACCACCACGGCGATCGACAGCTTTTCGACCTGGTAGCTGTTGCGCGTCGTCGCCGTCGTCTTGCTGTTGATTTCGTAGTTGGTCTGCTCTTCGCGCTTGTCGGACTTGTCCTGCGATTCCGGGCCGCCCGCGCCGCCGGCGTCCGGTGCAGCCTGCGGAATGTTCTGTTCGACGGTCGTCGCGTTGTCGGACTGCTTCTGCTGCGACTGCTGGGCTTCCTTGGTCGAGCGCACCGAGCGTTCGACCTTGGATTCCGGATCGTAGGTCGTTTCCTGAATCTGCTGGGCGTCGGTGTTGAGGTCGGCGGTGACGCTGGAGCGGAAGTTATCCATGCCGAGGAACGGCGCCAGCGCCTTGTCGATGTTGGATTCGACTTCCTGCTGAACGTTCTGGACGATGTTGAGCGAGCGGTTCAGCGAGCTGTTGCTCGCCTCGTCGCCGGAAGCGAGCAGCTGGCCGGCGGAATCGAGAATCGTCACGTCATCGACGTCGAGCCCCGGCACGGCCGAGGCGACGAGGTGGCGTATCGAGCTCGCAGCGCCGCGCCCGGTGGCCGCGCTCGCGCGAATCATGACGGAGGCTGTCGGTTTCTGCTCCGCCTTCCGGAAGTTCCCGACCTCCGGCATGACGATATGGACGCGCGCGGCTGTTATGCCTGAGATCGACTGGATGGTGCGGGCGATTTCGCCTTCCAGCGCACGAACCCGCGTCACCTCCTGCATGAAGGAGGTCAGGCCGAGCGAGCCGACATTGTCGAACAGTTCGTAACCAGCATTGGCGCTGTTCGGCAGGCCGCGCTCGGCAAGCATCAACCGGGCCTTGCCCGTCATGCCCGCCGGAACGGTGATGCTGGCGCCGTCCGTGCCGACCTGGAAATTGATGTTGGCTTCGGCAAGCGCCATGCTGATCTGGTTGAGATCGGGAGCGTCGAGACCGACGTAAAGCGTTTCCTGCGCCGGCTTGTTGACGAAAAGAGCGGCCGCAAGGATGATTGCGATGGAAACGGCGCCGACGCCTCCCAGAATCATCAGGCGCGTCCGCCCCAGGGCGCCAAAGTTCTTAAATATCTGAACTAATTGATTTAACAGATTCATTCTGTTCTCGCACGATCCGTCAACGACAAAGCAGGCTTATTGCCTCATCTGACGAATAATCGGCGAAACTTGTGCGAGCGTTTCGTGGAGCGCGCGCGGGAGCGGTAGGCTCACGCCTGTCATGCTGCGATTTTGCGAGAACGACCTCGGTTGAACCAAGGCCCCAAGGCGGGAGAAGCGAAGCTGAAAGATAGCGGCGTTAGAAGAAATCGAAGTCGCCGGCCGCCTTGCTCAGCGGCTGGGAATGGCCATGGCGGGTGGCGCCGCCCAGCGCCTTCTGCATCTCCGCCAGCTTGACGAGGCTGAGCGCAGTTGCGACGTCGACGGTCCAGCCGAGCGGGATTTCGCCGGTGATGGTGTCGATGAATTCGGCAATGCCGCGCGATTTCTGCACCGCCAGGTCAATACCCTGCATGACCTTCATGGCATCCGGCGAATTCAGGATTTCGGCGCCGCCGAGGTCGAGAAGCTGCGGCTCGATGCGCTCGATCAGGTAGGCGACGTCGTGCAGTTCGGAGACGATGCGCATCAGGATGTCGCTCAGCGCCTCGACAGGCGCGGGCGGCTCCATCACCGGGGTAAATGTCATATGAAAATCCTCGCCATCAGAAAAATTCGATACTCGTTTCGACGGGCTTCTGCGGAGCGGCGGGACGCTGCTCGAGCGCAACGGTTCTCTGGGTTTCGGCGCCGGTCAGGGGGTATTGCCGGGCACGACCGGAGACCGGCCAGTATTCGAGCTTGCGCCCATGTTCTCCGCCTGTGGAGGAGCCGACCACCGGAATGCCTTCATCCCTCAGGAACTGCATGGCGAAGGCCGCGTTCTGCTCACCGACGTTGGAGAAGGTCGAGATCGTTTTAGCGCCGCCGAAGATCTTTGCCTCCAGCCGGTCGCGCCTGGCGCCCTGCTTCAGGAGACCATTGATCAGCAGTTCCATCAGATGCACACCGTAGCGCGTGGCATCCCCGCCTGATGTCGGCGACGTCGCCGAACCGGGGAGCAGAAAGTGGTTCATGCCGCCGATGCCGGCGACAGGGTCTCTGAGGCACGCAGCCACGCACGAGCCGAGAATGGTCGAGAGGACCGCATTCGGATCGCTCAGAACCTTATACTCGCCTTGAATGATGTGCACGCGGCGGGCTGCCCCCTCAGTGATCATTTCAAGGCTCCAAACACGGCTTCGATGGCCGCCTTCATCTTCTCGATCGTGAACGGCTTGGCGAGCACGTTGTTGGCGCCGAGCTGGGCTGCCTTCTGCACCAGCGCGCGATCCCCCTGGGCGGTGAGGATGATGAAGGCCGCCTTCTTGGTGTTCGGGTTGGTGCGCACGGCCTGAAGGAAACCGATGCCATCCATCTTCGGCATGTTGAAGTCCGAGATCACCAGATGATGCGGCTGCTCGGTCATGATCTTCATGCCCTGCTCGCCGTCACCGGCCGACGTGATCTGCTTGAAACCGAGCTGTGTCAGCGCGTCGCTGAGCAGCAACCGGCTCGTTACCTGATCATCGACGATCAGAACTTTGATTTTCTCCGCGATCGACATTTATTCGGTCCCTTCCTTTCGGGCGGCTGTCATTTTCAATATTTCCTCACCGATGGCAGACAGTGGCAGCTGCTGCTCAACGGCGCCAAGTTCGTGCGCAACCCTTGGCATTCCGTAAACGACACAGGTTTTTTCGTTCTGGCCGAGGGTTCTGGCGCCGGCGTGACGCATTTTCAACAATCCGGCGGCGCCATCGCGGCCCATTCCGGTCAGAATCACGCCAACGGCGTTGCGGCCGGCCAGTTCCGCAACCGAATCAAAGAGCACGTCCACCGAGGGGCGGTGGCCATTGACCGGGGGGCGGTCGACGAGACGGCAGCACGGCGCCGAAGCGCCGGTGACCTGGAGATGACGCTCGCCGCCGGGCGCCAGATAAATCTTGCCGATTTCCAGACGGGCGCCATCGGTCGCTTCCTGCACCACCGGCGCGCAGAGGCGGTTCAGGCGCTCGGCAAAGCTCCTGGTGAAGGTCGGCGGCATGTGCTGGGTGATGACCGTCGGCGGGCAATTGGCCGGGAATTTCTGCAGCACGGTAATCAGCGCCTCGACGCCGCCGGTCGACGAGCCGATCGCGACGATCTTGCGGCCGACGCGGAAATCGGCGACGGAGGGCGGCGGCGTGGCAGCCGCCACCGGCTGGGAAAACTGGCGCTGCGTGCGGGCGGCGGCCTTGACCTTCTCGGCGAGGTCGCCGAAGGGCCTGGCTTCACCCGGCGCCGGCTTGCCGACGCAATCGAATGCTCCGATCTCGAGTGCTGCAAGCGTCGCCTCGGCGCCGCGATGGGTCATCGTGGACACCATGATGACGGGCATCGGCCGCAGCGTCATGATCTTTTCGAGAAAATCGAGGCCGTTCATATTAGGCATCTCGATGTCGAGCGTCACGACGTCGGGGTTCAGGCGCTTGATCGCCTCGCGCGCTTCCAGCGCGTCGCCCGCCTGGCCGATGACGTTGACCTCCGGATCGGAACTCAGGACGGCGGTGATCAGGCCGCGCATCGTCGGCGAGTCGTCAACAACGAGAACCCTTGCCGGCGCGCTCATGCCTTCCTCCCGAGACCCTTGGCCGTGTAGCGATAGGTCGTGATGCCGATATTGTCGAAGACGTGCTTCGCCTCGCCGGAGACGCGCTCGGAATGGCCGATATAGAGATGGCCGCCCTCCGGCAGCAGGCCGGCGAAACGCTGCCAGATCTTCATCTGCGTCGGCTCGTCGAAATAGATGACGACGTTGCGGCAGAAGATGACGTCGAACTTGCCCTTGAATGGCCATTGCGCCATCAGGTTCAGCTCATTGTAGGTGATCAGCCGCTTGACGCGGTCGTCGACCTGGAACTTCCGGCGGCCCTGCACCTCGACTTCGCTGAACCATTGCTTGCGCATGGCGGGCGAAACTGTTTCGAGCGCGGTTTCGTCATAGGCGCCGGCGCGGGCGATCGCGAGGATCTTCGGGTCGATGTCGGTCGCCAAGATCTTGAAGTCATAGTCTGCGACATTCGGCATCAGCGACAGCACGGTGAGCGCGATCGAATAGGGTTCCTGCCCGTCGGAGGAAGCGGCCGACCAGATGCGCACCCTGCCGCCGGCTCTCGCCCGCTGCAGAAGCTCCGGCAGCACATGATCGCGCAGATGCTCGAAATGATGGTTTTCGCGGAAGAAGCGGGTGAAATTGGTCGTCAGATGCGACAGCATTTCGCGGCGCTCCGCCGCACCCGCCGGCGAAGCGACGAGTTCGCAATATTCCCGGAAGCCGGAAAGGCCGAGATTGCGGATATGCTTCGACAGACGCGAATAGACCAGCGAGGCCTTCGTCTCGTTGAGGAAGATGCCGGCATCCGAGTAGATCATGGCGGCGATTTCCGTGAGGTCGCGGCGCGTCAGCGGATATTCTCCGCTCGCGAGCACCTCGTCAGCTCCTTGCCTCTGATCCTTTGCACCCATTGCACTCATGCGGCTTCGCTTTCGGTCTCGGAAAAGAGGGCTTCAAGTTCGATCAGGCAGATCATGCGCTTGTCGATGGCGAGAATGCCTCGGGCAAATTGGCGCTCGAGGTCGGAGGAGATTTCGGGTGTCGGCTGAACGATCTCGTCGGTCACCGTCAGAATGTCGGAGACGGCATCGACCAGGAGGCCGACAACCTTGCGGCGGGCCTGAGCGACGATGATGACATGACGGGCGGTCGGATCGGCCGGCTTCATGCCGAGGCGTGCGGCAAGATCGATGATCGGCAGCACCGCGCCGCGCAGGTTGATGACACCGAGTATATAGGCAGGCGAGTGCGGCATCGCGGTCGCCGGGGTCCAGCCCCGGATTTCGCGAACCGACATGATGTTCACGCAAAATTCCTGATCGCCGATGCGGAACGCGATCAGCTCGCGGTCCCCTTCGCTCAGACTTTTTACGGTGTACGACATTGCCTTATCCTACCGCTGCCAACGACATTTCCGCTTTCAAAGACTGGCCGCGGGAAGCGCCGACAACCGCGTCGACATCGAGGATGAGAGCGACGCGGCCGTCGCCGAGGATGGTGGCGGCGGCAATGCCCGGCACGTGGGTGTAGTTGGCTTCCAGGCTCTTGATCACCACCTGGCGCTGACCCTGGATGGCATCGACCATCAGGGCGCGCTGGCCGCCGCCTTCGGATTCCACCAGAAGCGCCACGCCTTCCACAGGATTTGCCTGGGTCGCACGGAAGTTCAGGATGCGGCCGACATCGACCAGCGGGCAGAACGAGTTGCGGATCGAGATCAGCCGGTGGTTGGCGCCGAAGGAGTGGATCGCGGCCGCTTCCGGCTGCAGGGTTTCGACGATTGCCGTCAGCGGCACGACCAGCGTCTGGCCGGCGACGGTGACCACCATGCCGTCGAGGACGGCGAGCGTCAGCGGCAGGCTCATGGTGAAGACCGAGCCGTGGCCCGGCTTCGAGGTGATGTTGATACGGCCGCCGAGCGCCTGGATCGAACGCTTGACGACGTCCATGCCGACGCCGCGGCCCGAAATGTCGGAGATCTTGTCGGCGGTGGAGAAGCCCGGCAGGAAGATCAGGTTGTCGATTTCCTCGTCCGACAGGTTGGCGTCGGCCGGGATCAGGTCGTTGTCGATCGCCTTCTGGCGCACCTTCTCGCGGTTGATGCCGGCGCCGTCGTCGGCAAGCTCGATCAGGATGCGGCCCGAACGATGCTTGGCGGTGAGGCGGACGGTGCCTTCGGTGTTCTTGCCGGCGGCTGCGCGCTTTTCCGGCGTCTCGATGCCGTGGTCGACGGCGTTGCGGATCATGTGGGTCAGCGGCTCGGCCAGCTTGTCGATAACCGTCTTGTCGACTTCGGTGTTTTCACCTTCGGTGATCAGGCGGATCGACTTGCCGGTCATGTCGGCGATTTCGCGGACGATACGCGACATGCGCTGGAACACCGGCTTCACCGGCTGGGCGCGGATCGCCATGACCGAGTCCTGGATCTCGCGGGTGAGCTGCTGCAGCTCCTCGAGGCCCATGTTGATCGAGGAGGTGCCGGTCGTGTCGTTCTCGATGACGCTCTGCGACAGCATCGCCTGGTTGATGACCAGTTCGCCGACGAGGTTGATGAGACGGTCGACGCGGTCGAGATCGACGCGGATCGTCTGGCCGGCACCGGCGGCATTGTTCTGGGCGGCGGCACTTGCCGCGGCGGCTGCGGCAGCTGCCGATTCTTTCTTTTCGACGCGGGCGGCGGCTGCGGCCATCTGCGTGACGTTGGATGCGGTTTCGGCGGCGGCAATGGCGGCCGTCGCATCTTCGGACCGCGTGGCGGAAACCTGTTCCGTGCCGTCCGTCTCGTCCAGGATCGACAGGTCGAAGGGAACTGGCACCATCGGCAGTTCCTCATTGCCGGCTGCGCCGGCCCTGGCTGCCTCGACCGGCTTCACCGTCAGCTCGCAATCCCACTCGGCGAATTCGAAGACAGTGCGGATGGCGTCTTCGCCCTTGTCCGTCTTGATCGTGATGTTCCAGAAGAAATAGGCGCCTTCCGGATCGAGTTCCTCGAGACCCGGCAGCTCATCCATATTGCAATAGATGGTCATCTCGCCGAGACGCGAGAGATCGCGCAGCAGAAGGGTGGCGTCATTGCCCTTGGAATAGAGTTCGTAACGCGGCTTGAAGGTGACTTCATAGGCCGGCAGGTCGGAGCCGGCTTCGTCGCCGCCGAAATCGTCGAAGGAGAAGGGGATCGGCTGGAAGCCGCTATCATCGGTCGGCTTGGGGGTCGGCGCCGAAGTGGCCGGGGCGGCCTTTGCCGCGGCCTTCGGCGCGGGCGCCTCAGCGGCGGCCGAGGGAGACGGCAATTCACCGTTGGCCAGCGCTTCCAACTCCTTGACGAGGCCGCGGCTGCGGCTCTCATCGACGCTGCCGCCGTCGCGCGCGGCATTGGTCAGATCGGCGAGCACGTCGGCCGATTTCAGCATCACCTTCAGGACGTCCTGGGTCGGCTCAAGCTTGTTGGATCGAACGCAATCGAGAGTGGTCTCGAAAACATGGGCGAAAGCGACCAGATCATCAAGGCCGAAGGCGCCGGCGCCACCCTTGATCGAATGCACGGCACGGAACACCGCATTGACGGTTTCGGGATCGCGATCGCCATCATTCAATTTCAGAAGACCGGATTCCAGCTCGGCGAGCTGTTCCTCGCACTCCTGGAAAAAGATCTCTTTGATTTCGTTCATATCCATAGGAGAAAATCCTGGGTTTAAGCGGTTACGCGCTCAATGGCATCGATCAGCTTGGCCGGGTCGAAAGGCTTGACGATCCAGCCGGTGGCGCCGGCCTGGCGGGCGCGGTTCTTCTTTTCCGCGTCGCTCTCGGTCGTCAGGACCAGGATCGGGATCGCCCGATATTTCTCGTTGCGGCGGACACCTTCGATGAAGCCGAAACCGTCGAGGCGCGGCATGTTGATGTCGGTGACAATGACGTCAGGATTGGACTCTTCGAGGACCTCGAGACCCTCGACGCCGTCTTCCGCCTGGATCGTCTCGAAGCCGGCATTGTTCAGCGTCACGAGCAGCATGTTTCGGATGGTGCGGGAATCATCCACGGTCAGTACTTTTTTCTTCATTGCCGAATCTCCTTGGCAAGCAGGTGGTCAAAATTGACGCCAACCAGCTGCATGGTTTTTTGAAATGCGTCGGACACCTGGGAGAAGGTGAACGGCTGCTTGTCCTGTGCCCAGGTCTTCTCGGCGGACATCAGGACCTGGGCGCAAAGAGCACCGATCCGCTCAACGCCGGATGCGTCGATCGAAAGACCGCTGCCCCTGAACGAAAGGAGTTTTTCACGCAAGGCGGAGGCCTCGTTGAGGTCGAGCACCGCTGTCAAATTCAGCGTCTTGCCACTCTTCTTTGCTACCATCAGCTTGTCCTTGTCCCCTGGTCCCCAGCCCGAAAAGATGAGCTGAGGCGATAATCCGATAGGTTAGTAAACATTCCGCCCACCTCCGACCCTTGCGAACGATTGGGGAAGGCCAAAATCATCATTTTCATATTCGTCCTCGGCCATTGCCGGGCGGGCGGCGGCGTCGATGGCACGCGACGGCGCCACGCGGACCGGCGTCGGCCGGCCGGCATGGGCGTTTTCGCGCGCGATACGAAATTCGCGAACCGTCCGGCCGAGCTCGAGAATGACGGTGTGGAGATCGTCGGCGCCATCAGCTGAGCGCTCCGCAAGGCCTGCGCTATCGGCCACCTCGGCGCCCAGGCCCCTGACGTCCGCGGTGACGCCGTCGAGGCTTGCGGCATGTTCGCCGGTCCTTGTGGCGATGCCTGCAATGGCGGCATTGATGTCGGTGACCTGGCGCACGATGCTGCCGATCGAATCCTGCGTGCGGCCGACCATCTGCACGCCGGCGTCGACCTGCGCCTTGGTGGTCGTCACCAGCGTCTTGATCTCGCGGGCGGCTTCCGCCGAGCGCTGGGCCAGCGCCCGGACCTCCTGGGCGACCACGGCAAAACCGCGGCCGGAATCACCGGCACGAGCCGCCTCGATGCCGGCATTCAGCGCCAGAAGATTGGTCTGGAAGGCGATCTCGTCGATCGCGCCGATAATCTGGCCGATCTTTTCGGCCGACTGTTCGATATCGGCCATGGCGCTGATCGCGCGGCCGACGACCTCGCCGCTTTCCTCGACGGCAGCGCGCGTTGCGGCGGCCGCCTGTTCGGCGGCGCGGCTGTCCGCGGCGCCGCCACGCACGCTGCCGGCAAGGGCGGCAAGAGCAGTGGCGGAAAGCTGCAGCCGGTCGGCCTGGCCGGACGCGGTGCCGGCGAACTGCCGCGACAGGTCGGCAAGCGAAGCCGTTGCCGCTTCCGCCTTGACAGTGCGCCCGGTGATGTCGTCGAATTCGGCCTGGAGACCATCCAAGGCGCCGTTCAGCGCTGCGGCGATGCCGGCATAGGCGCTGTCGGCGTCGACGGGGGCGCGCCGCGTCAGATCGCGGGCGGACAGGCCTTCAATGACATCGCCGAAGATCCTGATGATCTCGGCTTCATTATCGGCGCGCTGATCGGCGAGCGCGCGGTGCTGGGCGGCGCGCAGCGCATTGAAGCGGAGCGACACGGCGATTTCCACATCGACCATGACAATGCGGATGATCGCCGTCATCAGCTCGGAGATTTCACGGGTGCGGCGCTTGGTCGAGGGCAACAGCGGCCGGCCGGCGATCTCCTCGACGAGGCCGGAAAGGACGTGCTCCAGAATGACGCCGTGACCGGCGACATGCCAGCGTGGGTCGAGACCCATCTTGTTTTCGGTATCGGAGAGAACCTTGACGCGCTCGGCATAGAGGCTGTCGAAGCGGGCATCCGTCAACACGTCCCAATGCGAGGACTGCAGATCATGCAGGCGTTCGACCTGGCGCTCGCTCTCGAAATTGCGCGAGGCGTCGGGGAATGACTGGAACCTGTGAAAGAGATCCCTGAGACCTGCCTTCAGATGCGCTTCGAGGGCCGGCCGGTTGCGGCGCACCAACTCGCACTGGTCGGCGTCGAGACCGGCAAAGCGCAGGCGGTCGCGCAAGCTGCCTGCCTGCGCTCCACGAGCCTGATCTGATGGCATGTCCTGCCTCAACGCCTGTCCCCGACCCACTGTCCAGGCGAATGCCTGGTTAAAAACTTTCGCAGCATCCAATGAACACGAAGCTTGGGGACGGTCCTCACCACCGGTGACAACCGGCGGATCGAGCCCCCTGATCAGCTATGTTTCGGAGCTGTCTGAAGAGATTGGATACCGGATCAACCGGTACGGCGGGACGGCGTCATGCCTGGTGGGAACGAGTGCATCTTCCCATTCCGACGTGTAACCCAATGTTTATGGTTAATTCCTTGCCTGAAGGTTAATAAGCCTGTCCAGGCGCCGGCTTTTGAAGCAATTCAAGGCAGTTCGCGAGAAATACTGCGGGAGAGTTGCACGGCTGCTACAAGGCACACGCAAGCTCCGTGTTATATGCCGGCCGACAACCAAGACATGACGTCGACAAGGACAGAGCAATGATTGTTCTCGGATTGGGTTCCTGCTTGATCGCAATGGGCGTGCTCGCAGCCATCGCCCGGCTCGATTCCCTCGCGGCAAATCGCGACATCCGCATGCTTCGCGTGTTCTAACGCCCTTGCCCGTTGGCAGTCCGGCGCCTTTGGTGTAATCGCACTCGCGCCTTTCATGTCAGCGGAACACTTAAGTTCATGTCCCCCAGATCTGGTCTTCTCATCGTTCTCGGCTTCACGCTATGGCGCGTCGTCACGCTCAATTTCGATGCGACGGACCTATTTGTCGACGAGGCGCAGTACTGGTTCTGGGCGCAGAATCTCGATCTCGGCTATTATTCCAAGCCGCCAATGATCGCCTGGGTGATCCGGGCGATGACCGAATTTTCCGGCTCAAACGCCATCTACTCGATCAGGCTCGCCGGACCGCTGATCCATATGGCGGCGGCACTGGTGCTGATGAAGGTGGCAAAACGTTTCGTCGGACCGGAGATCGAAGGCTGGACGGGCGCCACCTATATCACGCTGCCGGGCGTGGCGCTTTCCTCGGTGTTCTTCTCGACCGATGTCATCCTGTTGTTCTTCATCGCCCTCGCCCTGCTTGCCTATTTCGGCCTGACGCAGCGGCGCTCAGTCGGGTTGGCGCTCGTCATGGGCCTCGGGGTCGGCCTCGCCTTCCTGACGAAATATGCCGTGCTGTTCGTTGTGCCGGGCGGCGCACTCGCCCTGCTTCTCATTCCGGCGGCGCGCATCGCCATTCGGGATTTCATCATCGCCGTCGCGGTCGCGGCGGTCGTTGCCTTGCCGAACCTCTGGTGGAACCTGCAACACGACAATACGACGGTTCGCCATACGCAGGATATCGCCCACTGGAGCGACCTCGGCATCAATCTCCGTCGCGGGCTTGAATTCTTCTCCGCGCAGTTCGGCGTCGTCGGGCCGATCATCTTCTTCGCGATCCTCTGGGCGGTCTACCGCATGATCAAGGGCCGGAGCGACGACCGCGAGAAGATGCTGGTCTGGCTGTCGATGCCGGTGGTGGTGCTCATCACCCTGCAGGCGACGGTCGCTAAGGCCTATGCCAACTGGGCCGTGACCGCCTATGTCGCCGGGACGATCCTCGCCGTCTGGCTGCTTTATCGGTTGTGGCCGAAGGGGCTGAGGCTGTCGCTCACGATCAACGGCATCGCAAGCCTGCTGTTTCCGCTGGCGACGATCTTTCCGCAGCAGCTGTTGTTGCCGAACGGCGACGAATTGATGAAGCGTTATCTCGGCCGCGCCGAGGTCAGCCGCGAGGCCGCAGCGCTCGCAAATCAGGCTGGCACTGACATCATTGTCACTGATAACCGCGACATGGTCGCCGATCTTTTCTATACGCTGCGCGACGCATCATACCGGATCTATGCGCGGGCGCCGGCAGGCCTTCCGGAGAGCTATTACGAGCAGGAATTCGCCCTGCCCGCCGAGACCGCCGGCAAGGTGCTTTTCCTGACGGACGGTCCCTTCGGCTGCGCGGCCGAAACGCCCGAGGTGCTGAAGAGCTGGCAGCCGACTGCAGGCTACTACAAGGGCAAGACGCTCTACATCTACAAAGCCTCGGCCACCTGCCTGGCGCCCTGATGCCGGTTCAATCCAGCCGATCGGGAAGGCAGAGGCCGGTGCCCGCGCCTTCGATTTCCACGAACCTGACGCCGCCCTGTTCGAAGGCGAGGCGCAGCTGCGCCTCCGTCGCGCGGTGGATGTCGTGGTGGCGTCCCTCATAATCGCGGATGGTGCTGCGCGAGACGGCAGCCCTTTCGGCCAGGTCGGTCTGGGTCCAGTCGAGCAGGCCACGCGCCGCGCGGCAGAGAGCGGGTGTGAGAATTGTCGCCCTTGCGCCTTGACCCATGATTTCAAGTCACCCATATTGGTTGATATAGACCATATATGTCATACCTAGCGCGAGATTTCCAGATCGGGAGACAGTGATGCCGCACGATACGCCCTTGATCTCGACAATCGTCGGCGGCCTCGTGCTGGCATTCATCTTCGGTGCACTTGCCCATCGGCTGCGCATGCCGCCGCTCGTCGGCTATCTCATCGCCGGCGTGCTGGTCGGGCCGCATACGCCCGGTTACGTGGCCGACCAGAACCTGGCGCCGGAGCTTGCCGAAATCGGCGTCATCCTGCTGATGTTCGGCGTCGGACTGCATTTCTCGCTGAAAGATCTGATGTCGGTGCGCGGCATCGCGCTGCCCGGCGCAATCGCACAGATCGCCTTCGCGACATTGCTCGGCTGGGGGCTTGGCGCCATGATGGGGTGGCCGACCGGCGGCGGCCTGGTGTTCGGATTGGCGCTTTCGGTCGCCTCCACCGTCGTGCTGTTGAAGGCGCTGCAGGAGCGGCGGCTGGTGGAGACCGAGCGCGGCCGGATCGCCGTCGGCTGGCTGATCGTCGAAGACCTCGCCATGGTGCTGGCCCTAGTGCTGATCCCGGCGGCCGCAGGCATCGGCGGCGAGGGTCACGCTCCCGCCGAGCCGCTCTCGGCCGGACTGAACCTCCTGTTCGGACTCGACCTCGGCATCGGCGGCATGATCGCCATGACGCTGGTGAAGGTGGCGCTGTTCGTGGCGCTGATGCTGGTTTTCGGCCGCAAGCTCATTCCCTGGATGATGCATCGCATCGCCCATACCGGCTCGCGCGAGCTCTTCCGGCTTGGCGTGCTGGCCATCGCACTCGGCGTCGCCTTCGGCGCGGCCAAGCTTTTTGGCGTGTCGCTGGCGCTCGGGGCCTTCTTCGCCGGCATGGTGCTGGCCGAAAGCGAGCTCAGCCATCGCGCCGCCCAGGAAAGCCTGCCGCTGCGCGATGCCTTTGCCGTGCTCTTCTTCGTCTCGGTCGGCATGCTGTTCGATCCGAACATCCTGATCGACAGGCCGCTGCCGATCATCGCCACCATCTTCATCATCGTCATCGGCAAATCCGTCGCCGCCTTGCTGATCGTGCTCGCCTTCAAGAAGCCGCTCGGCACGGCGCTGACGATTTCGGCGAGCCTCGGCCAGATCGGCGAGTTCTCCTTCATCCTGGCCGCCCTCGGCGTCGATCTCGGGCTGTTGCCGGAGGAAGGCCGCGACCTGATCCTGGCCGGCGCCATCATCTCGATCATCCTCAATCCGCTGCTGTTCTTCCTCTGCGACCGCATGCGCCCGCTGCTCGAAGGCGCGAGACACGAGGAGAGCCAGGCCGAGCGCGCGATTGCGCCCGCCGAGGAAACGGCGCCGGCTGAAGATGACGAGGTGCATCCGAGCGGCCTCCACGGTCATGCCGTTGTCGTCGGTTACGGGCGGGTCGGCAGAATCGTCGGGCAGAACCTGAAATCGGCGGGCACGCCCTTCCTCGTCATCGAGGATTCCGACAAGCGCGTCGGCGAGCTGCAAGCCCAGGGCATCGAAGCCTTCATGGGCAATGCCGCGGCCACCGAGACGCTCGATCTCGCCAATCTGCCGGCGGCGCGCAGCATTGCCATCGCCATTCCGAACGCCTTCGAAGCCTGCCGCATCGCCGAGCAGGCACGCAGCGCCAATCCATCCATTCTCATCGTCGCCCGCGCCCATTCCGACGCCGAAGTCGATGCGCTGAAGCAATATGGCGCCGACACCGTCATCATGGGCGAACGCGAAATCGCACTGGGCATGGTTGACCGGCTCGCTCAAGTGCATCATGAGAGTGTGGCCTATGAAGACAGTGATGGGCCTGATACAATTGTCCCGACGGATGACCCTCCGCCGGAAAGAGAATGAAAGATTGGCGCGCTTTTGAGCCGATACGGGAGTGACATTGCCGGGACGGAGGAGATGGAGCTGGACCAGCGCCGTCTGACGAACCGTATCGCTGCTTCCCTGCTCTTCGCCGCCCTTGCCTATCTCGGCCTGCTTTTCGGCGGCAATCTCATCATTGCGCCGGCCACCGCCGTCAATACGCTTTCCTCGTCCGGCCGCGATCCGCAGCCGCCGCAACTGAGCGCGCGCGATGCCGTGCGCGGGGTGCTTGCCGCCGAGCGCAAGCTTGCGCCGAAACAGGTCGCCTACGACGCCGGGTCGCCTGCCCTTGCCGCTGCCCCGGCTATCGATTTCGCCGGCTGGAACAGCGCCGTTCCTCTCCCGGCATTCGAAGCTCCGCTTCATGCTTCAGTTTTCAGGGCCCATCAGCCGCGCGCACCGCCGGCCGCCGCCTGACATTGCGCCGAGCGGCGCTTCCGAGCATTGACGACATGCCGCCAGCGCCCGAGCGCCGGCCCTCGATTATCTAAGGAATACAACATGCGCAATTCACCCTGGCTGGTGTTCACCTATTCGGTGATCATCGTGATCGGCCTATTGATCGCCCTGCCGAACGCCCTGCCGCAGTCCGTCCTTCAGCGCATCCCCGCATGGCTGCCGCATGAGCAGGTGTCGCTCGGCCTCGACCTTCGCGGCGGTTCGCACCTCGTTCTGGAAGTCGACGAGGCGGACCTGACCAAGGAGCGGCTGCAATCGCTGCTTCAGGATGCCCGCCGCGTCCTGCGCGAAAAGGGCATCCAGCCGAAAGCCGTCGTGCGCAGCCAGAATCAGATCGTCGTGACGCTCGCCGATGCCGGGCAGAGCGATGCGGCGGTCACCGAACTCAAGACGCTCGCCAACCCGATCAGCACCGGCCTCAGCGCAGGCCAGGCGGATCTTGATGTCACGGCGAACGGCGCCACCATCACCGTCGGCTTCTCGCCGGCCGGCATCTCCGCCAATGTCGACAACGCCGTCCAGCAGAGCCTGGAAGTTATCCGCCAGCGCGTCGACCAGGTCGGCGTCTCAGAGCCGACCATTCAGCGCATCGGCGCCAATCGCGTGCTCGTGCAGCTGCCCGGCGCGCAGGATCCGACGCGGCTGCGCCAGCTTCTCGGCTCCACGGCGAAGATGTCGTTCCACATGCTGTCGCCGAACAACCAGCCCGGCCCCGGCGTCACGATGATGCAGGACGACGAAGGCCGGACCCATGCTGTTCTCGACCGTGTCGAAATCTCCGGCGACCGTCTCTCGGATGCCCGCGTCAGCTTCGACCCGAACACGCGCGAACCGATCGTCAGCTTCCGCTTCGACAGCGCCGGTTCCACTCGCTTTGCCGAAATCACCCGGCAGAATGTCGGCAATCCCTTCGCCATCGTCCTCGACAACAAGGTGCTGAGCGCGCCCGTCATCCGCGAGCCGATCACCGGCGGTTCCGGCCAGATATCCGGCAACTTCTCGGCCGACAGCGCCACGACGCTTGCCGCCATGCTGCGCGCCGGCGCCCTGCCCGCCAAGCTAACCGTGATCGAGGAGCGCACCGTCGGCGCCGATCTCGGCGCTGATGCCATCAAGATGGGCCTCTACTCCGGCATTGTCGGCTTCGTCCTTGTCGCAGTCTTCATCTTCGTTCTTTACGGCACCTGGGGCATCCTGGCGAATGTGGCGCTGCTGATCCACACGATCCTGACCCTCTCGGCCCTGACGCTGGTCGGCGCAACACTGACGCTGCCGGGCATTGCCGGTGTCGTTCTCGGCATCGGCCTCGCGGTCGACGCGAACGTTCTCATCAATGAGCGTATCCGTGAAGAGACCCGCAAGGGCAGAGGCGCCTTTGCCGCCATCGATACGGGCTTCAACCGTGCCTATTCGACGATTATCGACGGCAATATGACGGCCCTGATCGCGGCGAGCATCCTGTTCTTTTTCGGTTCCGGGCCGGTTCGCGGCTTTGCAGTGACCATGGCGCTCGGCCTGATCATCTCGATGTTCACCTCGGTCGCCTTCGTGCGCGTCGCGATGATCGAGATTACCCGCCGCCGCAAATTCAAGGTGCTGAACATCCGGCCGTTGATCCCCTTCAGCCCTTACGACAAGCATATCCAGTTCATGAAGGCGCGCTTCTTCGGCGTCACCGTTTCGGCGCTGCTTTCGATTGCCTCCGTTGCGCTATTCATCTATCCCGGCCTCAACTACGGCGTCGACTTCCGCGGCGGCATCCAGATGTCCGTCAAGACGCAAGGGACGGCCGATCTGGCGAAGTTCCGCGAAGGTCTGGACAGTCTCGGCCTCGGCGAAATCACGCTGCAGTCCTTCGGCGGCAACAACAGCATTCTCGTTCGCGCGCAGCGCCAGGAGGGCGGCGAAGAGGCGCAGACCGCGGCGGTCACTAAGCTGAAGGCCGAAGTCGCCAAGATCGATCCGACCGCCACCGTCGAAGGCACCGACGTCATCGGTCCGAAGGTCAGCGGCGAGCTTGCCTCGGCCGGCATTCTGTCGGTGGTGATCGCAAGCTTGGCGATGCTGATCTATATCTGGGTGCGGTTCGAATGGCCGTTTGCCGTCGGCGCCATCGTCACATTGGTGCTCGACGTCACCAAGGCGATCGGCTTCTTCGCGATCACCGGCCTCGACTTCAACCTCACTGCGATCGCCGCCATCCTGACGCTGGTCGGCTACTCGGTGAACGACAAGGTCGTCGTCTATGACCGCATGCGCGAAAATATGCGGCTCTACAAGTCGATGCCGCTGCGCGAGATCATCGACAAGTCGATCAACGAGACCCTGGCGCGAAGCCTTTACACCAATGCGACGGCCTTCCTCGCGCTGGTGCCGATGGCAATCTGGGGCGGCAGCGCCGTATCGAGCTTCGCGATCCCGATGGTATTCGGCATTCTGGTTGCCGGCGCCTCGTCGATCTTCATTGCCGCACCCATCCTGCTCTTCCTCGGCGACTGGCGCCGTCGCCACGCGAAGGCGCCGGCAACCGATGCGGGCGTCGACATCATCCCGCCGGAAGAGGGCCGCTCGCGCACATCGGCAGGCTGAAAACAGCTGTTAACGCATCCTTGAACGGGGCGCCGGTTGCAGAACTGGCGCCCTGTTTTTATTGTTGCCTATTGCCAGGAAAAAATTATGCAGCAATTCAAGATATTACAGCGTCCGTTGCGCGTCCGAAAAAGATGCGCGGCACCGCAGCAGAGATCGGGGAAACCGCCAGATGTCATCCAACCCGACGAGACCGCTTGACACCAATATTGCCGGCGACAACGAAGAGCGCATCAAACGTTTTCTCGCAACCGCCTCGCACGACCTGCAATCGCCGCTTCGCCATATTGCCATGTATGCCGAGTTGCTGCTCGACGATCTCGAGGAGACGCTCGACGACGAACAGCTTCAGAGCCTGAGGATGATCATGGAAAAGGTGCAGGCCGCGCAGCGCCTGACCAAGGCATTGATGAGCCTTGCCGGTGGCGCGCCTCAGGTGACGCCCGAAGCGGTCAACCTGCAGGCGCTGGCCGAACAGGTCTGGCCCGAACTGATCGATGAAACAGGGGCGCACGACGCGACGCTTGCCTGCCGGGGCCTGCCCTCCATCCGCACCGACCCTGCCCTTTTCGGCCTAGTGCTGAGGCAGCTCATTTCCAACGCCCTCACCTATCGCCGTTCATCGCCGCCGCATGTGGCGATCACGGCGGAGCAGAATGGGGAGAATTGGTTGATCCGGGTTTCCGACAACGGAACCGGCATCGATACCGCCTATCGGGAGCGGATCTTCGAGCCGTTCTGGAAATTGCCGAAGGCGGGAGCGGTCGCGGGCGCCGGCCTCGGACTGACGACGGCGCAGGAGCTTCTGAAGGCGCTTGGCGGGGATCTCAGCCTCGAACATTCGGACGAAAGCGGCAGCCGCTTCACCATCCGCCTTCCGGTTTCTTGAGGCGGCAAACCGCCCACAGTCCTGGGGCGACATGCGTTAAATGCTGTAATCGTCCTTCCAGAAATCCGGGACGTCATAGTGCACATATTCGCGGATGATGTGCTGCAGCGTCTGGGCGTCGATTTCGTCCTTGCCGATGCGGAAATCGACGCCGTAATCGGGAAACTCCTGGAAATAGCCGCCGGATATATCGGTCGAGACGACGCCGATCGGGCCGGTATAGCCGATTCCGCGCAGCTCCGGCACCGTTTCGCGGAAATCGGCATTGGGCAGAAGGCGGTTGTCGAGCAGGATGAGATCGAAGCGCGCCGCGCGGATCTTTTCCAGCGCGTCGCCGATCGACGGCGAATATTCGACCTCGACCAGCGGCTCGGAGAGCTCGGCGATCTTCTTCTTGAGCGCGCGGAATTCGATGAATTCATCGTCGACAAAGAGAACCTTTACCGCATTCTTTCGGACCGTTTCGCTGGTCATCTCATTTTCCCCAGTCCCAAAGTCCATTGTCACGAAACCAAACCGTTTCTCAGGGCGATCGCCACCATGTGGACGCGGTTCACCGCGTCGAGTTTGCGCGCGGCCGCGGTGATATGCGAATTGACCGTGTGTTCGGACAGACCAAGGATGATGGCGATTTCCGCCGAGGTTTTACCTTCGCTCGTCCATTTGACGATTTCCGATTCGCGCTGGGTGAGCCGTCCGGACATTTCCTGCGTCAGGATTTCCTCGTAGAGCTTGTCGAAAATGCGCATGGCGTCGAGAAGCAGGTCGGCGATCTCGCCCTGATCCGGCTCCTCACGCTCGCCGCTGAGCACCAGGCAATATCGCCGCCCTTCCGGCGTGAACAGCGGAATGAAAAGGAAGACGCCGCTGCGGAACTCGTTGAACAGGCGATCGGAGGGATATGTATCCGGCTCAGCACTTCTGCCATGCACCGGAGTTGCCAGGAACTGGGCGCTCTTTGCCCGGACAGTTCCAAGCGTCTCCTTCAACGTCGCGATAAAAAGGCCGACGCGGCGCTCGGGGACACTGGTAATGACGACATCGCGTTCGCCGAAAGGAGCCGAAGCTTCGGAAATGCGGGCAAGCGCGAAATTGTCGAAGTGATAATGCTGCGCCGCCGCTTTTAGCAGACGGAAAAAATCGGTGCGGTTGATCGCCCGGCTCAGCTCCGGCCCGGCATGAAAAGGAGTTGCCGCGGCATTGCTCATTCCCAATCTTCCTCTCCTCCCGCCATGCCCCCAATCCCTAAATCTTGGGATATACGTCTTAAAGGCGAAGAGCTACAAAAATTGCGAGACGGTTGATGAGAGATATCGAAACGGGGACTTTCGGTACGCAAGGCGGATATCATCAGTTATCTCAACTACAGGTGATGCACGGGCAGATTATACTGAGGGGCAGTAGTTCTTACCTGGGTATCGTAAATCTTCACGCGTTCAACATCCATGAATGCGGGAAGGCAGTGCCAGACGTAAGCGCGAGAGAGCCGATAGGCCCATTAGCTAAGGGGTTGGCTGAAGTTCGTGGCGGCGAACGCGGGTCCATTCGGTTCTCTCAGCGCTTATTTTTAATTCCGTCCGCTTCGTTTCGGTTGCATCTTGGGATGCACACTCGGCCTTGTCAATTGCGGTTTGTAATATCGCCCGAACGAACGCCAGGAAACGCACCACCGGTTTTCGCGGTTTCCTACACTTCAAGATTGAGAACGATCTCGGCAAGGTCAAGCGGCTTCTCGAGGTAAAAATCGGCGCCGGCCTCGAGCGCGCGGGCGCGATCCTCATCGGCATCCGATCCGCTGCAGATCGCAAGCCGCATTGCGCTGAACCGATCGTCGCCGCGCAACTTGCTCACCAGGCCGATGCCGCTGTCGAGCGGCATATAGAGATCGGCGACCAGCAGCTCCGGTGGAGCCCAGCCCTCCGCCACGCGCTGCTTCAGCGCTTCCAGCGCGGTCTCGGCCGTCGAAAAACAGAACAGATCGACATCTATCTGCTGCTTCCTGCGGATATAGTCGAGATAGAAGAGATCATCCCTGCTGTCGTCGACGTAAACGATGGTAGGCATCCAGCACCATGATTTGGATATTGTTCGAATGAACCTCGCCGTCCTTCGCCCGCACGATATCGCGATTTCACCAAAATTCGATCTGTTTTATCGAAAAATCATTTCGCAAAAAGCGCGGCGGCGGCTTCGCCTGCCTATTGAGTATTCCTCGATTTCGGAAAAAATGGCCGCGCGAACCGGCGGAGGATATACGGGTGCAGGATAAGGGCAACGTGGACCTGCAGGATCAGCGTAGGCGGCGCTACCGCGCCTTCGCGATTGCTGTCGGCTGCCTGATGTTGCTACTCGGCGCCAGCGCCCTGGCCGGCTGGTTGTTGCAGATCGCCATCGTCATCTCGCTGATCCCCGGTTTCCCGTCGATGGCTTTCAATGCCGCGCTTTGCTTCGTGCTTTCCGGCGCCGGGCTAGCCGCCTCGATGCTGGCCGACCGCCGCTTTCGCATGGCGGCAACGGTCATGGCGGGGTTTGCGGCAGCGATCGCGACGGCCCGGCTCGTGGAAATCGCCACGCTCGGGCGGCGTTTCCACAATGTCGACGTGCTGATTTCGCACCTCTTGGTTCCGTCCGACTTCATCGCCGAGATCGGCGGCGGCATGGGCCCCAACACGGCATTGGTCTTCCTGATCGCCAATGTTTCGCTGCTGCTCTCCCTCCAGATCGAGACGTCGACAAGCCGGGTGGCACAGGAGCTGACCAGCTACGTCGTCATCACGCTCGGCATGATCGCGCTCGCCAGCTATGTCACCGATGCCGAACAGGGCTACCGCTGGGGGCCCTATGCGGCGATGGCGCTGCATACGGCGATCGGCCTGGTGTTCTTCGGCTCGGGCCTTCTTGCCCGCTCCTGGTGGCTGCAGCCGGCAAACCGGGCGCAGATCCCGCTCTGGATCCCGGCGGCGGTCTGCTTCACCGGCCTTCTTGTCGATCTCTATACGCCGCTTGGCCTTGCCAACGGCATTCTCTACGTGCCGCTGGTGTTGACGGCCCTCTGGTTCGGCAACAGGAATGCGCCGCTCTTCTTCGCCTTTGCCTGCACCGTGCTGCTGATGCTCGGCTTCCTTGCCGTCCGGCACGACGAAGCGGGCTTCTGGCAGGAGATCGCCAACCGCACGATCACCGCCGCCACGCTCTGGCTGATCGCGATCCTCGTCTTCTATTTCCTGCGCAACCACCATAATCTCGAGGCCGAGCGCATCCGCTTCGGCGCATTGGTGCGCAGCACGCCCGACGCCGTCATCGTCATCGACGAACGCGGAACGATCAACAGTTTCAATCCGGCGGCCGAAAGCATGTTCGGCTATTCCCCGCAGGAGACGATCGGCCGGAACATCAAGATGCTGATGCCGGAGCCCTATCATTCCGAGCATGACGGCTATCTCGGCCATTACCGTCAGACCGGCGAGGAACGCATCATCGGCACGACGCGCATGGTCTCAGGACGGCGCAAGAACGGCATCGTCTTTCCGATCGACGTCTCGATCAGCGTCGTCGTCAGCGGTGAGACAAAGACCTTTGTCGGCATCGTTCGCGACATCAGCGAGCGCGCCCGGCAGGAAGAGCGGATGAAAACCACGCTTGCCCAGCTCGAGGCCTATACGGCCGAACTCGAGCGCAGCAACCACGACCTCGATGAATTCGCCTATATCGCCTCGCATGATCTGAAGGAGCCGCTGCGCGGCCTGCACAACCATTCCCGCTTTCTCCTCGAAGACTACGAGGACAAGCTCGACGATGACGGCGTGCGCCGCCTGAACCGTCTGGTGCGTCTCAGCCAGCGCATGGAAAAACTCGTCAACGACCTGCTTTACTTCTCCCGGCTCGGGCGACAGCAACTGGCGGTCAAACGCGCCGATATCGGTCTGATCGTCAAGGATGTGGTCGCGACGATGGAGCTGCTGCTGGAGGAGCGGCATGCCAAGGTCGTCATCGAAGGCCGGCTGCCGGACGTCGTCTGCGACGCGCCGCGGCTGACCGAAGTGTTCCGCAATCTCATCACCAACGCGATCAAATACAACGACAAGCCGGCGCCGCTGGTCTCGATCGGCTATCTCGAACGCTATGTCGGCGAGGACGGCACGGTTGCCCGCAACGTGTTTTTCGTTAGGGATAACGGCAAAGGCATACCCCGGGAATTCCATGAGGATATTTTCCGCATTTTCAAACGTCTCGAAAAGTCGCAGGATTCCGACGACGGGACCGGAGCAGGCCTTACCTTCGTCCGCAAGATCATCGCGCGGCACAACGGCGATATCTGGCTGGAATCCGAAGTCGGCGCCGGCACCACATTCTATTTCACCCTGGGAAAAAAGCGCGAGGGGCAGAATGCAGCAGCGTGACACGCAACCGATCCTCATCGTCGAAGACAGCGAAGACGATTTCGAAGCGACGATGCGCGCATTCAAGCGTACCAATCTTCGCAACTCGATCCGTTGGGCAGCCTCCGGGCATGAAGCGCTCGACATGCTCGCGACTATGGTGCCGAAACCCGGGCTGATCCTGCTCGATCTCAACATGCCCGGCCTTGACGGCCGCAAGACGCTGGAGGCGATCAAGTCGAATGACGGCTGGCGCAAGATTCCGGTGGTCATCCTGACGACCTCCGACGACGAGCGCGACATCGAAGGCTGCTATGCGCTCGGCGCCAATACCTATGTGCAGAAGCCGGTCGATCTCGACGGCCTCTTCGCCGCGATCCAGCGACTGAAGGAATACTGGTTCGAAATCGCCATCCTGCCGCTCGAGGACTGACGGTTTGGCGGAAGACTGCTGCATTCTCATCATCGACGACAATATCGACGATCGCGAGGTCTATCGTCGCATATTGGGCCGCGTCTCCAGCACCGCCTATACCGTCGTCGAGGCGGAGACCGGCGAAGAGGGCCGTGCGCTGAACGGGCGCAAGCGGCCGGACTGCATCCTGCTCGATTATTCGCTGCCCGGGCGCGACGGGCTCGGCGTGCTGGCCGATATATTGGAGGACGATCCTGTCGCCAATGTCATCATGCTGACCGGCCAGGGCAGCGAGACCGTCGCCGTCGAAGTGATGAAGGCCGGTGCGCGCGACTATCTCACCAAGGATTCGCTTTCGCCCGAAACGCTGCACCGCTGCATTCAGAACGCCATCATGCACGGCATGCTGGAAGCACAGCTGGAGCAGAAGCGGCAGTCGCTCGAGATCTTCACCCGCGCCATGGCCCATGATCTGAAGGAGCCGCTCAGGACGATCAAATCCTTCAGCCGCATCCTGCACGGTTCCGCAGCACTTCCGGCCGAAGACCGGGAACTGCTCGATTACGTGCTGAGCGCCGCCGACCATATGGAAGACCTGATCGTCAAGGTCTCAGGCTTCACCAAGCTCGAAGCCTATGGCGGGCCGGAGCTGACGCCGGTCTCGCTGTCGGATGTGCTCAACCAGGTGGAAGACAATCTGCGCCAGCAGATGGAGAGCCGCGGGGCCGTGATCATTCGCGGCGCACTGCCGGAGGTCATGGGCGATGCGACGCTTTTGACCCAGCTTCTGCAGAACCTGGTGTCGAATGCCATCCGTTATTGCGATCAAAAGGTTCCGGAGGTGACGATCTCAGGTGAAGTTGAGGGCCATACCTGCCGCCTGACGGTGCGTGACAATGGACCGGGCATCGATCCGCAGCACCGCGAGCTGATCTTCCAGCCCTTCAAGCGGCTGGTCGGCCGCGGCATCGAGGGCACCGGGCTCGGGCTTGCTATCTGCCGCCGCATCGCGCAGCTGCATGGCGGCTCGATCTGGTGCGAACCGGAGAAGGGCCCCGGCGCCACCTTCATCGTCGAAATACCGCTCGCCGCGGCGCGGCCCGCGCCGCCGGCCGCATCGGCCGCTCCGCCCAGCCCAAAGCCTGCGGAGCAGCCGGGCGAAGGTTCCGGCAGGCTTGCCGAAGTGCTGCTGGTCGAAGACAGCCCGGCCGACATTCAGATTCTGAAAATCAAGCTGATGCGGCGGGAGAAGGTGACCTTCAACCTGCATGTCGCCACCAACGGACGCGAGGCGATGCGGCTGCTCGAGGAGCGCGCCGGCACAGCCGACCTGCCGCAGATCGACCTGATGCTGCTCGACATCAACATGCCGATCATGGACGGCTTCGAGGTGCTGAACGCACTGTCGGCCGACGCCCGACTGAAGCGGATTCCCGTCTGCATTCTCAGCACCTCAAGCGACGAGACCGACATGCAGCGGGCCAGAAACCTCGGCGCGCGCGCCTATATGGTCAAGCCGCCGACCCTGCAGCAACTGGAAGAGGCCCTCGTAGATGTCGATCATTTGGAGCTGCTGCAGCGCGGCGATTCGCTTGCGCTTTGTGCGGAACAAAACTAAGCGGTGGTCATTGGCAACGGTATGATCTTTGCAACTTTCATACTCGCGCTCCTGACGACGCCGCTTCAATCAGGACTGCTCTCGATGGTATCAGGCATACATCACGTGACGGCCATCACCCGCAAGGTGCAGGCAAACGTGGACTTTTACGCCGGCTTTCTCGGCATGCGGCTCGTCAAGCAGACGGCCGGTTACGAAGATGTGATGCAGCTTCATCTCCTCTATGGCGATGCGGCGGGAACGCCGGGTTCGCTGCTCACCTTCCTCGTCTGGGAAGACGGCGCCCCCGGCCGGGCAGGCTACGGCCAGATCAGCGAGATTTCGCTGGCGATCGATCCGGCGAGCATCGGCTACTGGCTGACGCGCGCCATGAGCTTCGGCCTGCGCTCTGAGGGACCGACCGACGAATTCGGCGAGCCCGTGCTCAGGCTGAAAGATCCCGACAATATCATCCTCAAGCTCGCAGGCGCCAAGAACCTCACATCGCCCGCCGCCTGGGACGGCGCCTCGATCCCGGTCGAACATGCAGTCCAGCGCGTGCGCGGCGCAACCATGCTGACGGAGAAGCCTGACGAAAGCCGGGGCTTTCTCGAGCGCCATTTCGGCTACCGCTTCCAGGCCAATCGGGGCACGATCGACAGGCTGGTTTCGCAATCGGGCGACATTATCGACGTGCGCGATGCACGCGGCTTCTGGTCCGGGGCGCCCGGCACCGGCACCGTCGATCACGTCGCGTTCCGCGCCCCGGACGAGGAGACGCTGCTGTCGGTCGGCAAAGCCCTGGAGGCGACCAATGCGTCGCCGACCAACATGCATGACCGCAAATATTTCCGTTCGCTCTATGCCCGCGAACCGGGTGGGACGCTGGTAGAGCTTGCGACCGACAAGCCGGGCATGACTGTCGACGAGGAGCAAGCCGCACTCGGAACGAAGCTTTTCGCGCCACCCGGCGCGATCACCAATCTCGACGAGCTGAAGGTAGTGCTGCCGCAATTTTCGATGCCCGGCCAGCCGCGCGTCAATTACCGCGAGCTGCCCTTCGTCCATCGTTTCTACACGCCGCCGAATCCCGACGGCAGCGTCTTCGTGCTGCTGCACGGCTCGGGGGGCAATGAGACGACGCTGATGCCGCTGCTCAACAAGGCGGCGCCGCGCGCAACCCTCATGGGCGTACGGGGTCGTGCGACGGAAGAGGGTTTTCCGCGCTGGTACAAGCGCATCACACCCTTCTCCTTCGACCAGCACGACATCAAGACCGAGGCGGAGGCCTTTGCGGCCTTCATCGACGGCGCCGTCAAGTCTTACGGGCTCGACCCCAAGAAGATCGTCTATGTCGGCTATTCCAACGGCGCCAACCTATTGAACTCGCTGCTCTACCTGCACCCGAACCTCGTTCACAAGGCGGTGCTGCTGCGCTCCATGCCTGTACTCAGCGACTTCCCGCATGCCGATCTGAAGGGCACGGACCTGCTCGTCATTAGCGGCAAGACCGATGCCTACGGCCAATATGCGAGCGAACTCGAGGAGAGACTGAAGAGTTCGGGCGCCACTGTCGATTCTGACGTCATCCCGGGCGGTCACGACCTCGGTGATGGCGATGTGCCGATCATCCAGAAGTGGCTGCTCCAGAGAATGGGCGATGAGACACCGCCGATGGAGCAGCAAGCCGTCAAGCCGACGAGCGAGACGTTCGGGCAACCATGATGCCGGCAAGCACCACTGCGGCGCCGAGCGCCTGCATCGTGCCGATCGCCTCATTGAGCAGCGCCCAGGCGAGGATCGCGGCGACGACCGGCTGCAGCAGCAGCGTCAGCGATGAAAAGGCCGGCGGCAGATAGGCCAGCGCATAGGTGATCGCCACCTGCCCGCCGGCATGGCTGATGAAGGCGAGGCCGAAGAGGATCGACCAGCCGTAAAGGGTCGCCGGCAGCATCCGGCCTTCGAAGAAGAAGGCTATCGGGAAGATGCAGACGGCAGCCGATGCCGTGCTCCACAGCATGATGCGGATCGTATCGAACCGGCTGCGCAGCCTGCCGATCGCCAGGATATAGCAGGCATAGAAGAAGGCGGCGATCATCGCGGCGCCGTCGCCGCTCAAATCGCCATTGCCGAGCCCTGCCGGACCGCCTTTCAGAATAACGACCCCGGCAAGCGCCAGAAGCAGCCCCAACAGGAAGACGCCGCTGGTTCTCGCCCTGAAAAACAGGACAGCGATCAGCGTGACGAAAACAGGCGCGAGATTGGCAAGCAGCGTCGCGTTGGCGACCGAGGTCATGGTGAGCGAAAGGTGCCAGGCGGCAAGGTCGAGCGCCAGCATGACGCCCGGAAGAACCAGCATGCCGAAGTCGGCAAGGCTTTGCGGTCTGGGTCCGGCATTCCTCTTCAGCAGCGAGACGATGAAGATCGGGATCAGTGCCAGTGCCACGCGCCAAAAGGCGGTGGCCATCGGCCCGACCTCGGAAAGCCGCACGAAGATCGGCGAGCCGCCGATCGCCGCGCCGCCGAGAACGAGCGCCGCAAGAGCGAGACGATTGGAAGGCGAGGCTTCGGAAAGGGTGGAAGCGGTTTGCGACATGGTCTCGATATTTCTGATTGCCCGAAGGCCGGGCCATTGACTTCGGACTGCGTAGCAGAAGTCGATTGCCTGAGACAGTCGGAGAACGACATCGAAACGGAAAATCAGGTCGGATGCGTCTTTGTGTCAGCCAGTCGCAGCTTTGCGGCGATTTCGGCCGCAATGAAGAAGGCGTGCTCGGTCACCTGCGGCAGCCCCATCAGTTCGCCGAAGGTGCCCCGCGCCAGCGGACCGGAGATCAACAGCGACGGATCCGCTTTTCCCGACAGGCCGATCGCCTCCGAACGCTCGGTGCAGGCAAGGCCGAGGCCGGTGGGATCGAGCGACAGATGGCCATCTGCCGCGAGCGCCGAGAGCCAGGGCTGAGTTTCGAGAATGCCGCCATGGGCCGGACCGGTCGTGACGACGACGGCGTCATAGACCCGCTCAAGCGGCTGGCCGCGATGGCGCGGCTGCAGCGTGCAAAGGATGAGTTCGCCTTCGATGCGCGCATCGGCGACGGAGCCGGCAAGGATTTCGAGACGACCGGCAGCGATCGCCGCGTCGAGCACGGCTTCTACCTGCGGCGCGATGCGGAAACGATGCACATCCCAATAGGGACGCAGATGGCGGACGAGGCGGCGCCGTTCGGCCATCGGCAGCGCCTGCCAGAGGTCATATCCCTGCGCTCGTACCTGATCGATCACCCCATGCCAGCTTATGCCCTGCACCTTCGCCGCATCTATGGCGGCGCGGATTCCCGCCAGCAGCGAAACGGCGGAATGAGCCGCATCGGCAACGAAATCGCCATAGAGCGGCTGCGGTACCGGCGCATGCCCGCGCGAGCGCAGGCCGCGGCGCGAGATCGCCGTCAGCGGACCGTGATGTCCGCGTTCGGCAAGCGAGGCAATGACATCGGCGGCGGTCAGGCCGTTGCCGATGACCAGCACCCGGTCGTGGGGACGGATGACGTCGAGCGCGCCCGGCTTCGTCGTGTCGGAGACGAAACGGGGGTGGGCGGCAAGAAGGCTCGCAAGCCGGCCGGGAGCGGCCGGCGGCGGATGGCTGGTGGCGATCGCGACCATATCGGCCTCAGTCACGCCGCCTTTCTCGTCGCGGATCGACCAACGGCCGGCCCGGCGCTCGACATGGCTCACCGCCGCGCGGCGATGGCGCACGCTGCCGTCGTCCAGAAATGGCTTCAGCAGGGAGGCGACATAATCGCCGAAGAGCCGGCGCCGGGGAAAGATCTGGCCGTCGGAGCGTCTTGCCTCGGGGTCGCAGGCGACTGCGTCCCGGGCCTCGATCCAGGCCTGGAATTCACCCTGGTCGTCAGGCTGCAGGCTCATCTTGGCGGCCGGGACATTGATGCGGTGGGCCGGATCGTCCGTGTCATAGGCAAGACCACGGCCGAGCTCCGCCCGCGGCTCGAAAACGACGATCACGGGATGTTCGCCGCCCATCGCCCGGGCGAGATGATAGGCGACGCCCGCACCGGAAACGCCACCGCCGATGATGGCGACGACGGGCTGTTTTGACGTCGGCAGGGGCTTGGACTGCATGGTGGCCGGATCTTGCTTCGATGGCCAAACATAGAAGCCGGACATTCCTAGCGCAATCCTCGCCCGGCAATTGTCTATAATAATTGTGTAGATTAATGCGGTGCTGAGATTGTCGTCGAAAATTCAGGATTGCCGCGGATGGTGTTGGTGACCGTGCAGATCTCATCTTCAGCCGCATGGACAATCTTGCGGCGAGTCTCCTCGTCGATATCGCCCGTGATCGAGAAGACAATGTTGAATTTGGCAACGCGTGAAAGCCCTTCTTCCGCCTTTTCGCCAGTGACGTCGGCAGCGATCTCGCTGATCCTGTCGAGAACGCCCATCTGGCTGGCGGCAATGCGGGCGCTGAGCACGAGGCAGGCAGAGAGCGAGGCATAGAGCAGGTCGAGCGGGCTGAAGCCCGGCTGCGACGGCGCAGTGACGATATCGATTTCACCCTTGGTGGTGGAAGTCACATGCGGAAAACCGGTGCGGCCGAGGGTGGCGGCAGCGCCTGTCGGACGGGGGCGAGGCTTCAGATCGGCCATGAAAAATCCTCTGACAATAGCCTCACAGAGATAGCGAGTTGCGCTTCGGCCTGCAACGGCGCGGCGACGCTCGGCAACGGAACCTTTCCATCCGTCATCAGTTGATTACACCTGTACGAAACCAGTGACAAAGGTGCATCGCAATGGCGCATGTCCGCAGCATGGATCGTCAGGGCCGGCGGATGGACGCACGCGACCGGCTGATCATCGCCCTCTATGCACAACTCAAGGCCGAGCGGGAAACGCGCGAGACGCTGGAATGGGCGATCCGCAACGGCGCCATTTCGCAGGAAGTGCTGGAGGCGATTGCGGCCGATCCGGTTCCCGTGGTTACCAGCGAGGACATCGCCTCCCTGGAAAAAATCATCGCGCTCGACGAAAGGCGTAAACCAAATCGGAA
This sequence comes from Rhizobium sophoriradicis, assembly GCF_003939025.1. GTDB lineage: Bacteria > Pseudomonadota > Alphaproteobacteria > Rhizobiales > Rhizobiaceae > Rhizobium > Rhizobium sophoriradicis. The sequence goes on along the minus strand of NZ_RQIH01000011.1, from coordinate 132,700 downwards.
CTAGAGCGTGATGGCGAAGCGTGCCTGGTTTTCGCCGACATCACGAATTTAAGAAGAGGAGATCCGAAATGGCCGATATCACTTATCAGGTTGTACCGCACGACAATGGCTGGGCTTACAAGCTCGGCGACACACTGTCGGAAACCTATGCGACGGCCGAAGAAGCGATCGTCCACGCCAAGGATGCTGCTTCACGTCAGAAAATCGGCGACGGCGACGCGTTGCTGGCTTATCCCTCACCCGACGGCGGCTGGGCGTTTCAGGAGCTCGAAACAGACAAAAGCAACGGCCGGCTCTGATTTGCAAAGGGGGAAGGGGAATGGCCGCGCGAGCAAGCTGGAAAGGTCATCTGAAGGTAGGCGACCTTGCTTGCGCCGTCGGGCTCTATACCGCCATTTCCTCCTCCGACCGCGTTTCCTTCAACATCATCAACCGCAGGACCGGCCATCGGGTTGAACGGCAATTCGTCGACAGCGAGACCGGCAAGCCGGTCGAGCGGGACGATCAGGTCAAGGGCTACCAGATGGAGAATGGCGATTACATCGTCATTGAAGGCGACGAGATCGCCGAGATCATGCCGGAAAGCGACAAGGTGCTCAACGTCAAGGCTTTCATTGCCTATGACGGTATCGACAAGCTCTATTTCGACCGTCCCTATTATCTCGCCCCCGTCGACGAACATGACGAAGAAGCGCTGTCGCTGATCGTCCGGGGCATGCGCGACGGCAAGGTGGCAGCGCTTGCCGAAGCCGTGCTCTTCAAGCGCAACCGGACGCTGCTGATCCGGCCTCATGACAGCCACATCGTCGCGACCATGCTCAACTTCGACTATGAGGTGCGCTCGGCCGACACTGTCTTCAAGGACATTCCCGACATCAAGTTCGACAAGGAGATGCTTGAACTCGCCGGCCATATCATCGAGACCAAGCACGGCAGTTTCGATCCGAGCGCCTACGAGGACCGTTACGAAGCTGCTCTCGTCGAACTGGTGAAGGCAAAGATCGAGGGCCGGGAGCCGCCGAAGAAGAAGCCGGCGCCGGAACGCAAGGTCGTCGACCTGATGGAGGCGCTGCGCGAGAGCGCCAAGATGACCGGTGAGGGTGCGGCTAAGAAAACGCCGGCAAAGAAGAAGGCGCCGGCCCGCAGCGACAGCCAGAAAAAGAAGGCAGGCTGAGATGGCTCTCGAATCCTGTCAGGCGAAGCGCAAGAACCGCTCCAGCTTTAAAGACGCTTCGCAGATGTCCTCTAACGCGGCTTCCTTTCCCCTTCTTCCGCCAGGCTCTTTTTCAGCGCATCCATGATGTTGATGACGTTGCCAGTCGATTTCACCGGCGCCGGTTTCTTGGCCGGTGCGGCCTTCTTCAGGTTCTTCTGCTTGCCGCGGATCATCGATTTCAGGCGCTTCTGGATCGGATCCTGCACCATGGTCGGGCTCCAATCCCTGGTCTCTTCCTTTACCAGCTGCTTCATCAGCGTCAAAAGCTTGCTGTCGATCTTTGCTTTATCGTCGATCTCGGCAAAGGGTTCGCGCACTTCGTCGCCATAACGCAGGGTCCAGAGAATAATGCCCTTGCCTTGCGGCTCCAGCAGCACGGCACGCTCGCGGCGATAGAGGACCAGACGGGCAATGCCGACGACGTCGTTCGCCTTCATCGCCTCGCGGATGACGCAGAAGGCTTCCACCCCGACCTTGTCCGCGGGCGCCAGGAAATGCGGCTTGTCGTACCAGATCCAGTCGATCGAGCCGCGCGGCACGAAACTGTCGATCTCGATGGTGCGGGTGCTTTCAAGCCCGACTTCCTCGATCTCTTCGTCTTCGAGAAGAACATAGTCGCCCTCGCCGCGGGGATAACCCTTCACCTGGTCCCTGTCGGCGACCGGCTTGTGGGTCACGCTGTCGACATAGCGGCTTTCGACGCGGTTTTTCGTCTGGCGATTGAGGACGTGGAAATGCACCTTGTTGCTTTCGGTCGTCGCCGGCGTCAGCGAGACGGAGGCGGTGACGAGCGAGAGCTTGAGATAACCCTTCCAGAATGTCTGGCGTGCCATGACGGTCCTGTCTCCCCGACACGGTGGGACATGGCAATCAACGGCAAAGCCGGTCTTTGGTTCCGGGCCGGGTGATCAGCGGTTGCGCGCGGCGCCGTTCAGATCGAGAAATACCGCTTCTGCCAGGGCAGCTTTTTTTCCTGCCATGCGCGCGGCGTGAATTCGTCATAGGCTGTCTCGGCGATCGCCAGCATCCAATTGCGGCCCTTGCGCGCCAGCAGCACGCACGACAGTTCCATGCCGGGCTCGACGGCAATGGAAGGCCGGTTGGCGCCTGATATGTCGATGCCCTTGTCGCGCCACTGGATGACGATTTCATCGGGTTCGGATGTCCATTCACCCGAGGCGACGGAGGCTTTGCCGTCGGCATTGAAGCGAAGCGGCGGCGGCGTAACGTTCAGAAAGCTGCCGTCATTATGATAATTGCCGTCAATCTCACCGGCCGTGGCTTGGCCCGTTCCTTTCAATAGGATGTCCTGCCGGCAACGCATGAATATGTTGCGCCGGAGGCTGCCCGACCACGGACGATTGGCGAAAAAGGCGACGTCGCATGCGCTGATGATGTTGTCATGGATATCGATGTCCTTGCGGAATGCCCGCTCCTGGTCGGAAAAGCCGCTCAGGCTGATGCCGCGATTGTTGTTCTCGATCCAGTTGTCATAGAGGTGATGACCGGCATGATCGGCCTTGTCGCCGATGCCGTAACCGAAGGAATAGTCGTTCATCCTGCCGTCGCGCATGATGTTGCTGCGCACCACGGCATTATCGCCGATCGACGAAAAGGAAAAATTCTTGCCGCCGATGAAGTTGTACTCGACGCGGTATCTCCGGGTTTTATCACAGACCAGCGCGCCCTTGTTCGAACTGCTCGTCGGCGATTGCAGGAAGAGGTTGCCGCGGATCACAATATCGGAGCTGATATTGTCGTCGCTGTTTTGATAGGCGAACTGGCAGCAATCGGCGCCTTCGCCCGGTGCGGCGCCCATCCGGTTGTTTTCCAGAAGCACATTCGACGTCTTCGTCAGATAGATGCCGTCGCCCCTGACATTCTCCGTTTCGCAGCGCCTGACGACGAGGTTCTTGCCATTGTGAAATTTAAAGCCGCGCGGCGAGTTCTTGACGACGACGTCTTCGACCACCGTATCGGAAAACACCTGATAGGCGACGCCGATATCCTCAGCACCGTCGATGACCTGCGCCCGCGTGGAGACGCCATGAGATTTCTTTCGCAGGATTGCGGGCATCGGATCTCCATCGGCGCGATTACCTGGGCACTGCGCATCTTCTCAGAGGCGCGAGGGATGCGGTAACGCATTGAGCTGCTGCATGGCCTATCCTTAAATCAATTCCGATTTAAGAAATACGCAGTCGCGCCGAATTAATGCAGGGCATGTGGCAGGAGTTTGACGGCCTGCTTCACTTCGCAGGCGTCTTGCGATTCAGAGGCTAAAGCTTGCAACCGGTCACCGAGTCTCGAGCATCCGCATCAACCGGCGGCAATGCTGGCGGTCAGGCTTGAAATCTTGAATACCGCAATCTTGTAGCGTTTCGGCTCGTGTCCCGACAGCCGCACGGCCTCCTCATTGGTGCCGATCGCGAAGACGAAGTGTCCGAAGACCCTAATCGTCCGCGGCGATGTCGCGATCAAAGTCGGTTGACGGATATCCTACAAGTGGATATGTTTTTACATCATTGCAGACCGAATGAGAACGGAATGTCGCTGAAATCCATGAAGCCCCTCACCCGTGCGCCTCTGCTCCACGTTTCCGTGCAGGAAAGCCTGCGGGCCTATATCAGCGACAACGGATTGAAGCCCGGCACGGCTCTCCCGGCCGAAGCCGACCTGGCGAACCAGCTCGGCGTCAGCCGCAATTCGCTGCGCGAAGGCATCAAGGCGCTGGAATCGCTAGGCGTACTGGAATCGCGTCGCGGCATCGGCATCTTCGTCAAGGCCTTCTCATTCGAGCCGCTGCTCGACAATCTCGCCTATGGCCTCGGAGGCGCGCTGCGCCAGATCGAGGAAGTGATCGAGATCCGCCGGACCCTGGAAGTCGGCCTGATCGGCAAGACGGTCGAGATGATCGGCGACGACGATATTGCTGAGCTGCGCGCCACGGTGGACCGCATGCGGGTTCATGCCGAGCGTGGTCAATCCTTTGCCGACGAAGACCAGCTTTTTCATACCCTGCTGTTCCGCTGCCAGAACAACGAGACCCTTGCCAGGCTCATCGATGTGTTCTGGCTCGCCTTCTACAAGGCATCCGACTTCGTAAACCTCGACAATGTCGATCCTGTCGCGACCTGGAGGGATCACGCGGCGATCGTCGATGCCATCGAGGCGAAGGACGTCGCGGAAGCGCAGAAACGCCTGGACCGTCATTACGACGGCATTTCCCGGGTGATCGCCGCCAATAAGAAAAGTGTCAATGTAGGAGGAACACAATGAGACGACTGTTCAGACTATCGTCGACCATCGCGCTTGCTGCGATGATGGCGACGACCGCCATTCCGGCCGTCACTGGCCCGGCCCAGGCCGCCACGCTGTCGGGCGGCTTCGATGTCGGACCCGGCGGTTTTCAGGGCAATTTCAACTCTCTCGCCGCGACGGGTGGCTTCACCTGGCTCAGCGTCTATTTCGAGCCGCTGGTGACCTATGACGAGAAGCTCGAGAAAGTCGTCGGCCAGCTCGCCTCATCCTATGAGGTCAGTCCCGACCAGATGACCTACACGTTCAAGCTCGCCGACGCGAAATGGCATGACGGCAAACCCTTCACCGCAAAGGATGCCAAGTTCACCATCGAGCTTGCCAAGAACGCCAAGACCGGCTCGGTTCTCGCGGCTCGCCTGAACGCCGTTTCCTCGGCCGAGGCCAAGGACGACAAGACGCTGGTCATCAAACTGTCGGCTCCATCGGCAAGCCTGATGGACACGCTGACGAAGGTGATGATGCTGCCGGAGCACGCGCTGTCGCAGATCCCGGCGGACCAGCTCGCCAAGAACACATGGTGGTCGACTGCGCCGATCGGCACCGGGCCGTTCAAGTTCAGCAAATATGTCACCGATCAATATGTCGAACTTGCCGCCAACACCGACTACCGGGGCGGCAAACCGGCGCTGGAAAAGATCATCAACCGCTATTTCGCCAATCCGGCTGCGGCGATCGCCGCACTGCGCGCCGGCGAGATCCAGTTCACCTATGTCGATTCGAACGATTTGACCGCCTTCAGCAACAACAAGGATTTCCGCGTCATCGAAGGCAACTCCTTCGTCGTCAACTATCTCGGCTTCAACCATGATGCACCGATCTGGAAGGATGTCCGGGTGCGTCAGGCGGTGATGTATGCGATCAATCGCGACGCGATCATCCAGAGCCTTTACGGCGGCGCCGCCAAACCGGCAAATTGTTCCTATATCGCCGACCAGGTGGTGCCGAGAGGCATCGAAACCTATGCCTACGACCCGGAAAAGGCCAAGCAGTTGCTGAAGGAAGCCGGCTGGGATCAGATCAACGGCGACAAGCCAATAACGCTTCTGACCTATTACACGACGCCGCTTGCCGCCAATGTCATGGCTGCGGTCCAGGCGATGCTGGCTCAGGTCGGCATCAACGTCACGCCGCGCGCCGTCGACACGCCGACCTATAACAGCATCGTGCTCAACCCGGCACCGGACGTCGCGCAGTTTCAGATGGTTTATGCCGGCCTGCAGAACGGCCCTGACCCGGGCAGCATCAATGTCGGGCTCAACGAGAAGCAAATCCCGCCGGCCGGCCCGAACGTCGCCCGCGTGCGCATGCCGGTGCTGACGGCCGCTCTCGATGCGGCGCTTGGCGAGACGGATGCCGCAAAGCGCGAGGCCCGCTACCAGGAGGTCTGCAAGGTGATGAACAAGGAATTGCCCTGGGGTCCGCTCTGGGTGGCGAAACGTAATGGCGTCGCCTCCTCCAAGCTCAAGGACTTCGTCTGGACGCCCGCCCCGGGCGGCGGCCCTTACCAGGCGCATCCGGAAAAATGGGCGATCGCCGAATAGGGCGTAGCGCATCCTGAGGAAGCCAAGGGCGGCCAGGTCGGCGAACCTGTCCGCCCCGCACAGGAACGAATTTCAATGCTGCGATACAGTCTCCGGCGCCTGCTGATCGGCGTCGGCATGCTCTTTGCCTTGAGCATGCTGATCTTCGTCATGCTGCGCCTTACCCCCGGCGATCCGATTGACGCCTATATCGACCCGAATGTGCCGATGTCAGCGTCGGATCTTGCGGAACTGCGCGTCACACTCGGCCTCGATCAGCCGCTGCCGGTGCAGTATATCGCCTGGCTGGGGCAAGCGCTGACGGGAAATCTCGGCTATTCGATCAAACGGCCCGATCAGCCTGTGCTCAGCCTCGTGCTCTCGCGGGTCGGCCCGACGGTTCTGCTGATGGGATCGGCGATCGCGATCGCGATCGTCGCCGGCATCGCGACCGGTATCGTCAGCGCGGTTCGCCGCAATTCCATCGCCGACCTGTCCTTGTCGGTCTTTGCGGTCACCGGCATATCCAGCCCGCCCTTCTTAAGCGCCTTGGTCGGCCTTTATCTGTTTTCGGTTTATTTCCGCTGGATGCCCTCCGGCGGCATGCTGACGCCCGGTCGGGAATTTTCCGTCACCGACCTCCTCCATCACCTTATCCTGCCCGCGACATTGCTGGCCGTCGCGCAGACGGCGCTGATCATGCGCTATATGCGCGCTTCCATGCTCGAGGTCTTGAACCAGGATTATGTGCGCACTGCGCGCGCCAAGGGCGTCTTCGAATTCTGGGTGATCACCAAGCACGCCCTGCGCAATGCGCTGCTGCCCGTCATCACGCTGATCGGCTCGACCATCGGCCTTGCGATCGGCGGCGCGATCTTCATCGAAAGCGTCTTCAACTGGCCCGGCATGGGCCTGCTGATGGTCGATGCGGTGGAGGGCCGCGACTATCCTGTCATCATGGGTTCGACGCTGGTGATCGGCGCCTGCGTCATCGCCGTCAACCTTCTGACCGATCTCGCCTATGCGGTGGTCGATCCGCGGATCAAGGTGGGCTGAGCGATGCCGGCACCAAACTCTGCCCGTAGTCCGGGCCCGATCGCACGCTCCCTCAATCGCTTCCTGCTCAACCGGGCCGCCTTCGCCGGCCTGTGCATGATCGCGCTGGTGATCGTGGCGATACTTTCCTATCCGCTGTGGTGGAGCTTCAAGCCCAACGACATCGATCTCATGGCGATGAATGCGCAGCCGGGACCGAGACATTGGTTCGGCACCGACGGCGTCGGACGCGACATCTTTGCCCGGGTCATGGACGGTGGCCGGATCTCGCTTTTGGTGGCCCTCACCTCGACCGTCATTTCCGCCGTCATCGGCTTCCTGGTCGGCGCGGTCTCGGCGCTTGCCGGCCGCTTTGCGGATGCCGTCACCATGCGTTTCGTCGATCTTGTCATGACGCTGCCGCCGGTCATCTTCCTGCTGGTGCTCGCCTCGATCGCCGGCACCGGCATCTGGCCGACGGTCTTCGTCATCTCGCTGCTCTCCTGGCCGCTGCTGGCGCGCATGGTGCGCGCGCGCCTGCTGGAACTTCGCGAGCGTGACTTCGTGATGGCGGCAAGGGGCATGGGGGCGGGTCTGCCGCACCTGCTCTTCCGCCACGGCCTGCCGAACTCGATCGACATCCTGGTCGTCTTCGCGACGCTGCAAATCGCCAATGCCATCCTGCTCGAGGCCGGCCTTTCCTTCCTCGGACTCGGCATTGCGCCGCCGGCGGCAAGCTGGGGCAACATGCTGAATGCCGCCCGCTCCACCGCCGTGCTCGAACAATATCCCTGGCAGTGGCTGTTTCCCGGCGGCTTCCTGGTGCTGGCCGTGCTTGCAATCAACTTCATTGGCGATGGTCTTCGCGATGCCTTCGACCCTCGCGCCGAATTAAACTGACGATCGAAAGAAAGCGAAAATGAGCAAATTCAAGGGTGTCGTTCCTCCCGTCATAACCCCGCTGAACAAGGACTACACGGTCGACTATCCATCCTACACGCGGGTGCTCGAAAATCTGATCGAGGCCGGGTGCCATGGCCTCTTCGTGCTCGGCTCGACCAGCGAGGTGATCTTTCACGACGAGCAAACCCGGCGGGAGATCATCGAGCATTCGGCCAAGGTCATCAACGGCCGGGTACCGCTGATCGTCGGCGTCATCGATCCGACGACCGACCGGGTCATAAACCATGCCAGAATCGCCAAATCGGCCGGCGCCGATGCGGTTGTCGTCACCGCACCGTTCTACACGGTCACCAGCCAGGCCGAGACCATCGATCACTTCCGCTATATCCGCGATGCCGTCGACGTGCCGCTGATCGCCTATGACATTCCGGTCTGCGTGCATCTGAAACTGCAGCGCCAGACCACCGTGACGCTGGCAAAGGAGGGAACCATCATCGGCATCAAGGATTCGAGCGGCGATGACGGCAATTTCCGCTACGTGCTGCTCGATCTCGCCGACAACAAGGACGTCTTCCTGATGACCGGCTCCGAAATCGTCGTCGACACGGCGCTGCTGATGGGCGCCCATGGCGTGGTGCCAGGCATCGCCAATGTCGATCCGCACGGTTACGTCAGGCTCTGGAATGCCGCTCAGCGCGGCGACTGGGTCGCGGCTCGCAAGGAGCAGGAGCGGCTCTGCCGGCTCTTCGAAATCGTGTGGGTCGGAGCGGGCCGGGTCAGCGGCGGCGCTGCCGGCATCGGTGCCTTCAAGGCGGCGATGAAGAGCCTCGGCATCATCGATACGGCGGTGATGCCGCGCCCGCGTGCCGCCCTCAACGAGGCCGAAACTGCAAGGATCGACCAAATCCTCCGCGCCACCGGCCTGCTTTCCTGATGGATGCCATGCCACAGACCGCCGACACCATTCTCGACATCAAGGGGCTGCGGACCGTCTTCCGCATCCGCTCGGGCGAGGTGACGGCGGTCAACGGCATCGATCTCAGCGTGGCTGAGGGCGAGACGCTGGCGCTCGTCGGCGAATCCGGCTCGGGCAAATCGGTCACCAGCCTATCGGTCATGCGGCTGCTGACCCGCAATATCGGTGCGATCGCCGCCGGCAGCATCGATCTGAAGCGCAAGAATGGTACTGTCAGCAATCTTGTCTCGCTCACCGAGCAGGACATGCGCGCCATTCGCGGCAACGATATCGGCATGGTTTTCCAGGAGCCGATGTCGAGCCTCAACCCGGTCTACACCATTGGCGACCAGATCTCGGAGCCGATCCGGATTCATCGCGGCGCGAACCGGAAGACCGCCATGGATGCGGCCGTCTTGCTTCTCGACGGCGTCGGTATTCCCGATGCCAGGCGCCGTGCCGGTCAGTATCCGCACGAGCTCTCCGGCGGCATGCGCCAGCGCGCCACGATCGCCATGGCCCTTGCCTGCGACCCGACGCTGCTGATCGCCGACGAGCCGACGACGGCGCTTGACGTCACCATCCAGGCGCAGATCCTCGCCCTCCTGCAGAGGCTGCAACGCGAACGCGGCATGGCCATGCTCTTCGTCACCCATAATCTCGGCGTCGTCGCCGAAATCGCCCATCGGGTGGCGGTGATGTATGCCGGCCGGATCGTCGAGACCGGGCCGGTAGCCGAGGTTTTCCGCAATCCGCGACATCCCTATACGATCGGGCTGCTGGCCTCGATGCCGAAACTCGGTGATGCCAGCCGGATGAAGCAGGCAGGCGAAAGGCTGGCGGCCATTCCAGGCGTCGTGCCGAGCCTGATGAACATGCCGGCGGGCTGCGCCTTCGCGCCGCGCTGCCAATTTGCCCTCGACGCCTGCCGCGTGGCCGTGCCGCCGCTGGCCGACGTCAATCCGCGCCACAAGAGCCGCTGCATCCGCTGGCAGGAGATCCGATGAGCGAGCCCCTTCTCTCCGTCCGCGACCTCGGGAAAGTTTATACGTCCCGAGGGACCAAGCTGACCATCCTGCAGGCGATTTCCTTCGACATTGGCAGGGGCGAGGTGGTCGGGCTGGTCGGCGAATCCGGCAGCGGAAAGACCACGATCGGGCGATCGGTGCTTCGGCTCATCGAACCCTCCGCCGGCAGCGTCCGCTTCGACGGCACCGAACTCACCAGCCTGTCATCATCGGCAATGCGGCGCCTGCGGCCCCGGATGCAATATCTTTTTCAGGACCCATTCGCGAGCCTTTCGCCGCGTATGACGATCGGCGAAATTCTGACCGAGGGGCTGAATATCCAGGGCCTCGGCACGGCAAAAGAGAGATTGGAACGCGCCCGCGCCGCGCTCGAACAGGTCGATCTGCCGCCGGACGCAGTCAATCGTTACGCTCACGAGTTCTCGGGCGGCCAGCGGCAGCGGATCGGCATCGCCCGGGCGCTGACGCTCGCGCCGGAATTCATCGTCGCCGACGAGCCGGTCTCCGCACTCGATGTCTCGATCCAGGCGCAGGTGATCAATCTTCTGCGTGATCTGCAGCAGCGACTTGGCCTGACCATGCTGTTCATCAGTCACGATCTCGCCGTGGTCGAATATATCTGCGACCGGGTGATCGTCCTCTATCTCGGCCGGATCATGGAAATCGCGCCAAGTGCTGCGCTCTATGCCAGACCGCTGCATCCCTACACGCGGGCGCTGCTCTCGGCGATCCCCTCGCCCGACCCCGATGCGCCGCGCAACCGCCAGATCCTCAAGGGCGATATCCCGAGCCCCGCCGATCCGCCGAGCGGTTGCGTCTTTCGCACGCGCTGTCCGAACGCGCTACCGGCCTGCGGCGCGACCGTGCCGGAGCTGCGCGAAATGACGCCGGGGCGTTTCAAGGCCTGCATTCGCGATGATCTCGACTGAAGGGAAGCGAGATGACGATAAAAAACCGCCGCCACCCTATAGCAGGCAACTGGGCAAGCCTGCTCCTGCCGATCGCCGAGGACGACAGCATCGATTTCGAAAAGCTCGGTGAGGAAATCGACATGCTGATCGCCGCCAAGGTCGACGGCATCTATTCGAATGGCACGGCGGGTGAATTTCATAACCAGACCGAAATGGAATACGAGCGAATTCAAGACATTCTGGCATCGCGTTGCCGGGCCGCCGGAATGGCCTTCGTCATCGGCGCCTGCCAGCCCGATCCGATCATCATGCTCGATCGCCTGCGCCGCGCCACTGCACATAAGCCATTGGCGATCCAGGTGATCCTGCCCGACTGGTGGCCGCTCACCAATCTCGAAGCCACCGATTTCCTGAAACGGGCGTCAGAGGTCGCCGACGGCATCCCGCTCATCCTTTACAATCCGCCGCATGCCAAACGTGTCCTGACGCCAGCCGAGCTCAGCGACGTGTGCGGCCCCTGCCCGTCCGTGGTCGGGATGAAGATCGCCGATGGCGACGACGCCTGGTATGCACAGGCGCGCGCATATCTTGGCGAATTTTCTCTGTTCATTCCCGGCCACCATCTCGCCACCGGCATGAAGCACGGCGTTGCTGCCGGCGCGTTTTCCAACGTCGCCTGCCTCAGTCCTCACGGTGCCCAAGCCTGGATGGAGCTGATGCACACCGACCTCGGTGCCGCGCTTGATATCGAAAGCCGCATCTGCGCCTTTATGGACGATCACATCGTCCCGTTTCGACGTGATCACGGCTATTCAAACGCAGCGCTCGACAAACTGCTCGCGGCGATCGGCCACTGGGGGCCCGTCACCACCAGGCTGCGTTGGCCTTACCGCTTTATCGATGAGCAAGAGGCGGCAAATCTGCGCGATCGCGCACGCATGATGATCCCCGAACTCTTCGTTCGGTAGATCATGCATTCGAAGGGATGCGGGCGATGACCTTGATCTCGAAATCGAAGCCGGCCAGCCAATTCACGCCGACCGCCGTCCAGTTCGGATAGGGCGGCTCGCTGAAAACCTTCTGCTTGACTGCCATGATGGTTTCAAACTGGTTTTCGGGGTCGGTGTGGAACGTCGTGACGTCAACTATATCGTCCAACGTGCAACCCGCGGCATCCAGCACCGCCTTGAGATTTTCGAAAGCCAGTTCGACCTGGCGTTTGAAGTCTGGTTCAGGCGTACCATCGGAACGGCTGCCGACCTGGCCGGAGACGAACAGAAGATCGCCGGATCGGATGGCGGCCGAATAGCCGTGTTCCTCGTAGAGAGCATGTCTGTCGGCGGGAAAGATTGCTTCGCGTTTGGTCATTGTCGCTCTCGCTTTGTCATCTTGATTGGAACGTGGGCGCAGCCGTGTCACTGCAGAAGCTTCACATGTCGCAGCGCCATCTGATATACGGTGCGTATATGACTTAGTTAGATACGTTGCGCATGTCAAGCTTCAGATACGAAGCGTATCTGAGAAGTGGAGTTGGAATGGCAAAACGACGCGTTGAGACGATGGAGGAAAATCGTCGGAAGCTGATAGCCGCAGGGCGAAAGGCCTTTGCCGAGAAGGGCTATGCGGCCGCCTCGATGGACGAGCTGACGGCCGAAGTCGGGCTGACGAGGGGGGCGCTCTACCACAACTTCGGAGACAAGCGCGGGCTGCTGGCCGCGGTTGTCGACCAGATCGACACGGAAATGGCCTCGCGCGCCCAGGAGATCGGCGCCCGTGCGGGCGACGATTGGCAGAGCCTGCTTGCCGAAGGTGCCGCCTATATTGAGATGGCGCTCGATCCGGAGGTCCAGCGCATCGTTCTGCTCGACGGACCTGCCGTGTTGGGTGATCCCTCACAATGGCCGAGCCAGAGCAACTGTCTTCAGGCTACCAGGCAGGCGATCGAGCGCTTGATCGCACAGGGAACCCTCAAGCCGGTGGACGCGGAAGCAGCCGCCCGGCTGCTCAACGGCGCGGCGCTCAATGCCGCGCTCTGGATAGCTGCCAGTGACAAGCCGCAGGATGTGCTGCCGAAAGCCGTCGAAACCTTCGGTGCTTTGGCTGCGGGCCTCCTCAAGACGTCGGCGTAAGCGCCTTATACGCGCGGCGTATCGGCGACCCGGCGCCAATCGCCCTGGTGGCCTTGCCCCTCCTGCGCCGCGATGGGCCCCGGGTGCTTCCCCACCCCATCGCAATACCATCAGGCTTCAGCTCAGTTGGGCAAGGATATCGTCGACGACGCTCGGGACCGTTCCGGTTGTGTCGATACCGATCCCGGCGGGAAAGTGTTTGCTGCTCCTATGGTACTGCAGAACCACCGCACGCTCGTCCGGCGCGAAACCCGGCTCATCTGGCCGCCCGTCCAATCGTCTGTTCAACGTCTCGACATCTATGTCGAGCACAAAAACCTTGTCGAACAAGTGCAGAAACTTATGGAAATTGCGGGAGCCGCCACAGAAGAACGTGGCAGGGTGAGTGGTATCAGCGGTGATGGCCCGGACCTTTTCAACAGGCCAGATCCAGTGCGCGTAGTGCCAAACGACCCGGTCCACACCTTGCGGCGGTCCTTTGAGCGCCTCGCCGGTCTCGGGGTCCCCGACATAGGCCAGGACCCGATCACCATGGACGACATTAAAACCACGCCGCTCCAGCTCAGTAGCGACAGACGTTTTTCCAGTGCCCGAGCTGCCTTCGATCAAGTAGTTCTTGATGCCCATAAGCGACACTTAACACGGTCAGCAATCCGCTGAGAAGATACTTCACAGGCGTATTCACCCAACCGACGGCGGGCCTAGTAGCTCCCGAAAACCAGAAGAAGCGCGCCAACCGCGATAATCGCAAGTGCCGGCCAATTCCGCGATAAGCCAAGGAACCTCAGGCCCTGACGCCTCGGTTCCAACGTCGCCCCGCCTTGCGGCATCAGGTGAGGATCACTCGGTTTTCGACGGAGCGCCGGCTGTAAGAGAAAAAGAAGGCCGCCGATTATCAGAGCGGCACCGATCAGAACTGCCCACATCGTCGCCTCCGCTGGGAATACCTAGCTTAAACCAGACCGGGTCGCGATTGTTCCGTTGCTCCAGCCGCTTATGCATAAACCGTCAGCGCGCCGAAGCAAACCTACGTGATTGGACTGCTCATTGCGGATCGACAATGGGATCGATGGACCACGCAAAGCTTCGACGTGGCGACAGCGCCTTCCAGCCGGAGCGCTCGTCAACCCAGTGGTGGGTGCCAGGCAGACCGTCGTTTAATACCAGCGTCCTCGGCCGTACCAGCCGCCACCGCCAAGCAACAGAAGTATTACAACGATGATGAGAAGAGTTGTGAGATCCATGCGCGTTCTCCTCGGAGTACCATCACCATCTCGTTGGCGCCTGACGGACGTTGCTCATGGTGGGACTCCTGCTTACAACGGCAATGCCCGGTGTTGGTTCCATTCGATGGCATAACAGTCCCGCCTCGACCGGGGCGGGTACGCGCTTTGGGACGACCGCGGCCGAAGGCGATGATAATAGGATTGGTCGGCTTATCCCGATCGATGGCCGTCCAGTACTTGTGGAGTTCGCGCCACGGCCGCCCGGCTGAAGGCCGCGTGCGCCTGATATACCTCATTTGTCTAGCTTTCCGGGATTATGTCCACATGTTACGATCTTTGTATCATAGGGGGCGAGTTCGTATGCAGTATCGCCAAAAGGGATCAGTGCCTTTCGGAGCACCTCATCGAGCGCTGGCCGGCACCGCCGCACCCTTCTACACACGGCAACAACCTGAAGATCATCTTGTATGGTTTCTTGTTCAGTTGAGGATCGTAGGGAAACTGTCCATTTGACCCGGCCGCTAGTGTCGGTGGTCGTTCCCGCTTTCAACGCTTCACCGTACATCGAACGTACACTTCGATCCGCAGTGCAACAGACTTATGCGAATCTTGAGATCATCGTCGTCAATGATGGCTCTACCGACGATACCGCAAGATTGGTCGAGAAAATGGCCAGGGTGGATTCGCGAATTCGCCTCCTGTCCACATCAAACCGCGGTGTCGCGGCGGCAAGAAATACCGGCATCCGGGCATCATCAGGCCCATATGTGGCTTTTCTTGACGCGGACGATCTCTGGCATTCGACGAAAATCGAGAAGCAGGTAAATGCGCTCCACAGATTATCCCGTGAGTGGGCCGCTGTTTATGTGTTGCACCATATAATCAATCGAGACGATGAGATCGTTTGCTCCTACCGCCCCGATGTTGCAAGAGGATATATCTACGCCCGGCATCTCACCTTCAAATACGTTGGCAATGGGAGCGCGCTTCTTGTTCGTCGCGATGTTGCGCTCGAAATTGGCGGGTTTGATACCTCATATGCAGCAGCAGGAATTGGCGGCTGTGAAGACCTCGATTTCGAACTTAGGTTGGCCGCGCGCTATCTTGTCGAAGTGATCCCGGAACGGCTGGTTGGCTACCGCCAGTATCCGGGCAACATGTCATCAAATCACCTGCAGATGGGTCAGGGCGCTCTGGAAGTTGTCAGGCGTTCGCTCGCCGCAAATCCTCATCTGCCCCACTACGCTGCGCGAAGTGCGATGAACGCCACTCGGAAATATGCGTACTGGCAATTTCGCCAAGCCAAGAGTTCATCTTTGTCAGTCATGGTTCTTTGGTCGATAATACGAAGCGATCCCTTTTTCGTGGTCCAGCGCATCCTCCAAAAGGGGCTGCGCTGGCGAAAAATTCAAAATTCAGATCTCCAGTTTAGATCGAAATTCGACCTAAAGAGCATTCCGCCCGTCGAGCCCCCTGACGAGAGCCGACGATCAAGACGCCACCTGGTTCGGCTGGCAGGGGTGGATGCCAAACTAAGTTCATCTCTCGAGCCCTGAGAGGTTGGGCGATGCTGAGCGGAGGCGGGGCTAATGAGTTCAGGTAAATTGACGATTTTCCGAACTCTGTCATCCTTCTACCTGCCGCGCCTCCTCAATAGCGCGGTACCACTGATACGAATGCCCCGTCCTGGCGGGGCATTTCGCTTATCAGGACTCCGGTACTGCAGGAAGGCTTGGCGCAGACCAACGAGGACCAGGAAACTCAATAAAGCTTTGTTTTAGATTTTTGATGGTGCCCAGGACCGGAATCGAACCAGTGACACGCGGATTTTCAATCCGCTGCTCTACCAACTGAGCTACCTGGGCTAACCTGCTTCCGATGGTGCTTTCTTGAAAAAGAACCGTAGGGCCTTGGTTCGCCCCGGAAGCGAGCGGGGTTATAGCATCTTGTTCGCTCATGGCAAGCGTCAAATGACTCTTTTTTGACGGTCACGCTGGATTTGCCGATTCATCAGGAAAAATAAGAGCTTCGCCGATCGTTTCGCTACTAAAGCGCGCCGCAGCAAATTTGATTCATGCGACGCGCTTTAGCCTTTTGTTCTTATGCAGGTAGTTGTCCCGGAACCGCTGCACACTTCCGGGCGACATGCACTAGTTTTCCTCCTCGGGATAATCGGCCTTCGTCTCGTCATCGGCAACGGGAATGGCATAGGAGCCGGTCAGCCAGCGTGAGAGATCGACCTCGCGGCAGCGGTTGGAGCAGAAGGGATAATGTTCGCGATTCGACGGCTTGCCGCATTCGGGGCAAGGGCGCGTCTTGCGCAGCGGTTCGACCTTGGCGGCGGCTTTCCTGTATTCGGGCATATCGGTCCGTCCTAAGGCATGTCGCGCAAAAGTGGGCAGCGGTTTTGCGGCAACGCCATGCGTAAAAACAAAGTCTTAAAGCACGAGCCGCGGATCTGAAAAGATCGTGACGCGCTTTAAGTGTCGGCCGCGGGCTCAGGCCTCGGGCCACCGGCTATGCACATCGAAGCCTTCGCCGGTCAGAAGCACAATGGTTTCATAAAGCGGCAGGCCGACGACATTGGTGTAGGAGCCCACCATCTTCTGCACGAAGGTGCCGGCAAGGCCTTGGATGCCGTAGGCGCCTGCCTTGCCGCGCCACTGGCCGGAGGCCAGGTAGTTCTCGATCTCAAAGCCGGACAGCCGCTTGAAGCGCACCTTTGTCTCGACGATTTTCTGGCGGATCTTGCGATCCGGCGTCACCAGACAAACGCCGGTATAGACGAGATGGTTGCGTCCCGACAGAAGATGGAGCGAGCTCAGCGCCTCGTCGGCGAACTCGGCCTTGCCGAGAATGCGCCGGCCGACGGCAACCACCGTATCGGCGGAGAGGATATAACTGCCCTTCCAGGTGATATCGCCCTTGATGGCAGCGAGCGCCGCTTCCGCCTTCTCGGCCGAAAGCCTGCGGGCGAGCGAACGCGGATGCTCCGACTTCTTCGGCGTCTCGTCGATATCCATCGGCATCAGGCGCGAAGGTTCGATGCCTGCCTGGTTTAGCAGGTCGACGCGACGGGGAGAGCCCGAGGCGAGAATGAGCTTGTATTTCAGCGCCATGGAACCTCGACCATCGGCAGACGGGAGAAAACCGCTTGCAGGACCTCGGGCAAGCTTACTTGAAACGGTAGGTGATGCGGCCCTTGGTCAGATCGTAGGGCGTCATTTCCACAAGCACCTTGTCGCCGGCGAGAACGCGGATGCGGTTCTTGCGCATGCGGCCGGCGGTATGGGCGATGATCTCGTGTTCGTTTTCGAGCTTCACGCGAAACGTCGCATTCGGCAGAAGTTCGGTGACGATTCCCGGGAATTCGAGGACTTCTTCTTTCGGCATATAGTGGTTTTCTTCCTGTGGGTTGAAGAGGCAGCGCAGCGCGCGCCTTTAAATTTGGGCGGAAACTACACAATCAAGGCGGGTTTGTGAACCTTGTTGATCGGGCTTTCCGTCATTTGTTTTCACGCCGATTGCGCGGCAATGCCATTTCGTTTCAGCAGCCGGCTTTCGATGAGACCGGCCAGGTGATTGCGGACCTCGCGATAGCTCTCGAGAATCTGCTCGCGCGTTCCTGTGACAACCGTCGGGTCCATGGTCGGCCAGTAGACGACGTCGATTGCATTCGACCGCGTCAGCTCGAGTGCGGCGTGATGGGCCTGCGGCGACAGCGTGATGATCAGATCGAAATAATCGTCCTCGAGCTCATCAAGCGTCTGCGGCTGGCGGCGCCCGAGGGAAAGCCCGATCTCCTCGAGCACGACATCGACGAAGGGATCGCGCTCGCCGGCGCGAACGCCGGCCGACCTTATATAGGTATTGGAGGGCAGAATGCTACGGGCAATGATTTCCGCCATCGGCGAGCGGATGGCGTTCATCCCGCACATGAAGAGGATGGCGCCCGGCCTCTTTCCCTCCCCAACGTCGGCGGCGAGCTCCATCTCCGTCATCCGCGCCAGTAGAGCACGCAGACCAGGGTAAACAGCCGCCGGGCGGTGTCGAAATCCACTTCGATCTTGCCGGCCAGCCTGTCCCTCAGCGTCTGCGACCCCTCGTTGTGGATGCCGCGCCGGCCCATATCGATCGCCTCGATGCGGCTCGGCGTCGCCGAACGGATCGCTTCATAATAGCTCTCGCAGATCATGAAGTAATCCTTGACGATCCGCCGGAAAGGCGTGAGCGACAGGATATGGGTGGCGACATTGCCGCCCTCTTCGGTGGTGATGGCGAAGACCAGCTTCGAATCGACCAGCGAGATGTTCAGCCGGTAGGGGCCGCCGGCATGGCCGATCGGCGCAAAGCTGTTTTCCTCGATCAGATCGAAGATGGCGACGGCGCGCTCATGCTCGACATCGGGCGTCGAACGGCCGATCGTATCGTCGAGGACGACGTCGCAAAGCCGGAAATCGCCCGCCGCCATGCCCTCACCTTTCGAGGTTGAGGCGGATCGCGACCGATCGCGCATGGGCATCGAGACCTTCGGAGACCGCAAGCGCGATCGCTGCCGGGCCGAGGGTGCGCAGCTCACCCGGCCCAAGGCGCAGGATCGAGGTGCGCTTGACGAAATCGAGCACCGAAAGACCGGAGGAGAAGCGCGCCGAACGCGCCGTCGGCAGCACATGGTTCGACCCGCCGACATAATCGCCGATCACTTCGGGTGTATGGGCGCCGATGAAGATCGCGCCGGCATTGCGGATGCCGTCGAGCAGCCGGTCCGGATCGGCGACGGCAAGCTCGAGATGTTCGGCAGCGATGCGATTGGCGAGCGGAATGGCCTGTTTCAGATCGGCCACGAGGATGACCGCGCCGAAGTCGCGCCAGCTGGCGGCTGCCGTATCCGCGCGGTTCAGCGTCTGCAGCTGGCGTTCGACCGCCTGCTCCACCGCTTTGCCGAATTCGACATCATCGGTGATCAGGATCGCCTGGGCGCTGGCATCGTGCTCGGCCTGCGCCAAAAGATCGGCGGCGATCCAATCGGGATTGTTGTCCTTGTCGGCAATGACCAGCACTTCGGACGGACCGGCGATCATATCGATGCCGACGGTGCCGAAGACGTGGCGCTTGGCGGCGGCGACATAGGCGTTGCCGGGCCCGGTGATCTTGGCGACCGGCGCAATCGTCTCGGTGCCGTAGGCGAGAGCGGCGATCGCCTGGGCGCCGCCGACGCGGTAGATCTCGGTCACGCCGGCGAGCCTGGCGGCGGCGAGCACCGCCGGATTGACGGCGCCGCCGGTGGCCGGAACGGCAATGACGATGCGGTCGACGCCGGCGACCTTGGCCGGCACGGCGTTCATCAGCACCGAACTCGGATAACTCGCAGTGCCGCCCGGGACGTAGAGCCCGACCGCCTCGATCGCCGTCCAGCGCGAGCCGAGACGGACGCCGAGATCGTCCTCGTAGATATCGTCCTTCGGCAGCTGCCGGCGATGATGGGATTCGATGCGGAGCGCCGCGAGCTTCAGCGCGCCCAGCACTTCCGACGGCACCGCCTCGACGGCGGCGTCGATCTCTTCAGGCGTGACGCGCATCGGCACGGTGGCGAAGTCGATGCCGTCGAATTTCAGCGAATATTCGGCAAGCGCCACATCGCCGCGGGCCCTGACGTCATCGATAATGGCGCGCGCGACGGCATTCACATCCTCGGAGACTTCGCGCTTCGTCGTCAGGAAAGCGGCGAAATGCTGCTCGAAACCTTCCGATGCCTGATCCAGCCAGATTGCCAAGGCCGATATTCCTTCTCAACTCGAAACCGCAACATTCAAACGTCTTGCGCGTCAGGGATGGCGCGGCTTGGAAGCCGCCTGCCATGCACCGCCGATATCGGCCATCTGCACCTCGATGCATTCGACATCGAGCGCAATCGAGGCGTTGCCCGACAGCGCCAGCTCGACCGTGCCATCCGGCCCCTCGCCCTTCTTCTCGAAGCGCAGCGCCAGGAGCGACAGCACTTCATCTCGCTCACCACGATCGATGCCGAGCGAACGCACGGCCAGGACCCGCTTGAAAACCAAGGCAGCGCGGCGGCGCTCGAACCCTCTGCGCTTGCGCATGGCACTTTCCCAGACGAAGCGATTGGCGGCAAGCGCGAACTGGGCACCGCGCGGCGACCAGTCGATGTCACCGACCTTGAAGACGCTATCCTGCATATGCGCGGAAATGATCGCGAGGTCCTCGTCATCGAGCGCAACAAGCTTCAGGTCGGTCATTCAGGCTCAATCCCTAGAGCATGATGCCGAAAAGTGTGAGCGCTTTTCGGACGACATCATGCTGTTGCTTTTAACAGGCACCGCCGGAATGGCGATGCGTTAGACAAGGGAAATAAGATGCTGCGACCGATTTCGCAACCGGAATGAAGGTCTCTGTTACTCGCTGATGCGCTGGACGACGGCGCCGCAGCGGGTCAGCTTCTCCTCGAGCCGCTCGAAACCGCGGTCGAGATGATAGACGCGGGAGACCGTGGTTTCGCCCTCGGCGGCAAGGCCGGCGATGACGAGCGAAACGGAAGCGCGCAGATCGGTCGCCATAACAGGCGCGCCGCGCAGGCGCTGGACACCTTCGATCTTCGCCGTCTGGCCGGACAGCGTGATCCTGGCGCCGAGCCGGGCAAGCTCCTGCACGTGCATGAAGCGGTTTTCGAAGATGGTCTCGGTGACGTGCGAGATGCCGGAGGAGCGGGTCATCAGCGCCATGAACTGCGCCTGCAGGTCGGTCGGGAAACCCGGGAAGGGATCGGTGACGATATCGACCGGCTTGATGCCGGCGCCGTTGCGCTTGATGCGCATGCCGTTGTTGGTCGCGGAAATGTCCGCGCCGGCGCGGCGCAGCGTTTCCAGCGCGGTTTCGAGCAGCGACACATCGGTATTTTCCAGCACGACATCGCCGCCGGCCATGGCGACGGCCATGGCGTAGGTGCCGGTCTCGATGCGATCCGGCAGGACGCGGTGGCGGGCGCCGGACAGCGAGGTGACGCCTTCGATGGTGATGGTCGCGGTGCCCGCGCCGGAGATCTTGGCGCCCATGGCGTTCAGGCAGTTGGCGAGATCGACGACTTCAGGTTCGCGGGCGGCATTGCCTATGACAGTCGTGCCGCGGGCAAGGGTCGCCGCCATCATCATCACATGGGTGGCGCCGACGGAAACCTTCGGGAAGGTGTAGCGCGCGCCGATCAGGCCGCCATCCGGGGCCTTGGCGTTGATGTAACCGGCATCGATCTCCATGGTCGCGCCGAGCGCCGTCAGGCCTTCGATGAAGAGATCGACGGGGCGTGTGCCGATGGCGCAGCCGCCCGGCAGCGACACCCGGCAATGGCCTTCGCGCGCCAGGAGCGGGCCGATGACCCAGAAAGAGGCGCGCATCTTCGAGACCAGTTCATAGGAAGCGGTGGTATCGACGATGGTGCGGCAGGTGAAATGGATCGTGCGGGCGTAGGAATCCTCCTGGCGCTCGCGGCGGCCGTTGACGGCGACGTCGACGCCATGATTGCCGAGGATGCGCATCAGAAGTTCGACATCGGCCAGATGCGGCACGTTTTCCAGCGTCAGCGTGTCGCTGGTCAGAAGCGAGGCGATCATCAGCGGCAGTGCGGCATTCTTGGCGCCGGAAATCTGAATGATGCCATTCAGCTCATTACCGCCGACGATTCTGATACGATCCATGTGCGCTTACTTCCTGAAAGTTCTGGCTTGAAAGAGGAGTGAGGGTGTTTAGGGGATTTCTTAAGAGGCTTCAATTCGTGCCGGACGGAACATTACGATTCGTCCATTTTTGCGGCGGGCAGCCCATTTGTTTCGTCGGCCTGGCCGGAACGGCGGGCGCGCACCTGCTGTTTGCGTCGGCTGAGATTTTCCCTGAGCTTTTCGGCGGCGCGCTCGCGGCGCAGTTTCGCCTGTGCCTCGATTGCCTCTTTGCGGCTCTGGTGGCCGGTTTCGGTCTTGTCGTTCATGTCACAGGATTAACCGAATTCGCGCCGATCCAAAAGGCCCCCGCATCGCAATCCACGCGAAGTTGGAATTTGCGGCTTGCGCTTGTCGTCAAGCTGTGGCAATAGCCGCCCCGTTCCCCCGATTGAGCCACCCGGCTCGCACGGGTCCTGGTCCTGCTGCCGTAGCTCAGTGGTAGAGCACACCCTTGGTAAGGGTGAGGTCGGTGGTTCAATCCCACTCGGCAGCACCAGTTTTCTTTCAGGCAATAACATCATATCTCGTGTGCCCGGCCGCCCCTCATCCGGCTGCCGCCACCTTCTCCCCGTAAACGGGGCGAAGGGGATATGCCGCAACGTCTCCGTCCCTCGCTGGCCCCTAGCAGGGCACGTCCCCTCGCCCCGTTTACGGGGAGAGGGTTAGGGTGAGGGGCAGCCATCCGCAGGAAGCGGACAGCATGCCCGTACAATCGGGGATTTCGGTCGCTTCGAGATAATAGGGTCGGAACGGGGATAACTGCCACCGTTCGACCAATTCGCCAGTTACCACAACTTCTTCACCTGGAATTGGTTCGTGGGGCAGTCCATTAACCCAGTCAAATATGCCCTCTACATACCATCGATCAACACTCTCTGATGCCACATGGGAGGCGATATCTATCGTCTCCCTCTTCCCCAGCCGCTGAAGGTTGACCCGCAGATATTCCCGCTGCATTCGCGGGACAGTTTCGATGGAAATATGGACGAGGAAGGCTTCTTCAGCCGATATCTCCGCGCCGTGGGCAAGAGGCGGCATTGCCAGTGCGCTCTAGAAAATAGCAGTCTGGATCAGATTTCGGCCTAACCACATATTGAGCTCTTAGCTTGCGGAGCATGGATCAGCGATACGGGCCTGCACCTTATGGTTTATTGAAGGCCTCTCCTTCGCGTACGGGCGTCCCCTTCGGAATCCTACGATCCCCGTGTCGCCAAGTGGCATTTCCGTTTCACCAGCAACAAACGATTCACCATTGTTGACCGCAAAAATCTCGCTAGAATGGCTATCATGGCCGTGTCTCGCCTGAGGATAGGCGGGCGCTGCACCGTAGTTCTGTCGAAACCCGGGAGGAGCATCGATGGCAACTGAAAAATGGCACGACCCGGTCAAGGTCGGCTTCGAAGGGGCCGATGCGCGAACCGTCAACGGGCCGTTCGATGCGCTGAAATGTCTGGCGGATCTCTGGCCGAGCGCGCGCGGACTGCATTATATCAAGGCGCGCAGCACCTGTCGGGCAGCACTCGACGGACGGAAGAGCGTGGAAGAGGCAAGAGCCGAATTCCTGGCGGCGGCTGAAGAGGCGAAGCTGAAGCTGCATTAGCACGGCAAGGACGTCCGGCCGTTTTTGATCTGTTCGGCAAGGCGTGCCGGAACGATACATTGTTTAATTTTCACTTAACCCTGGATCGAGCCGTTGCCGGGTTTGGGCGCAAAAGGCGTTGCGCCTGAGACAGCTGTTTCGATAGAAAACACCCAGCCATCATGATGATGGTCAGAGGCTCGTCACCCAAAACGCAGGCGAGCCTCGTTCGAACGGCCAGGCATGGATGTCGTCCGACAACCGCCGACACTTCTCGGCATCATGCTTCAGAGCAGATCGGATTTTCAGCAGGCCGCGTCACCCGCATTTTCCACCTCGATATACCCGACACCGATGATCGTGCCGTCGCCCGTGCGGATGAAGGACGGCAGATAGTGCGGCTCTACAGGCGTGCAGGCGGTCGTTTCGGTATATTCGTTGAGCGCGATCTGGTCCTTCGGAAGCGCGGAATAATCCGTGCCGGTTTCGAGCGAGGCATAGGCCGAGCCGGCAAAGACACCGCAGCCGATGATCAGAGTGGGCGCCCAGAGGCGAAGAGGCGTCTGCATGATGGTCTCCAGCGTTTCAGATCCGGCATTTCAACACTTGGGAGGGCGTTTTGGTTCCGTTGCCAGGCCCTGGGATGTGCAAGTGATATTCTCACTGTGTGGTGCTGCACCCTTGGCGGAAGGCACCGCCGTTCCATATCTGGCTGCAGTCTGAGAGGAATGACGACGATGAAAGCGCTACTGCCCGCCCTTTTTGCCGGCGCCCTGCTGGCCGGCTGCTCCTCGGCCGACAGTCCGGCGCTCGAACCCATCCCCGGCAGCATCACCTATGGCGGCCAACCGCGAACCAAGCTGACCAAGTCGCCGGTCGGCAGCGCCGTTTACAACCAGTTCTACAATGAGAGCGGCCAGCGCGTGGAGGAGACCTATATTCTTCAGCCGGACCGCAGCCTGAAGCTGGTGCGCCGCGAGGTGGGGCCGGATTTCCCCGATTGAGGATTGCCCGGTTCCCGACTTGACATCGCCGACAATCGCGAACATTCAAGGAACATCTAATCTTCTTGCAGTGATTCTGCGGGAGCCCGACCGGACGGCTGGATGTATCTCGAAAAGCTCAATCCCCAGCAGCGCATGGCCGTCGAGCACGGCACGCTCACCGACGGCAGCCATATTGCCGGGCCGCTGCTCGTCATCGCCGGCGCCGGTTCCGGCAAGACGAATACCTTGGCGCATCGGGTCGCCCATCTGATCGTCAAGGGCGCCGATCCCCGCCGCATCCTGCTGATGACCTTTTCGCGTCGGGCCGCCGCCGAGATGGCGCGGCGCGTCGAGCGCATCTGCCGCGACGTGCTCGGTTCGAAGGCCGGCGTCATGGCCGATGCGCTCACCTGGTCCGGCACCTTCCACGGTATCGGCGCCAGGCTGCTGCGCGACTATAACAAGCAGATCGGCCTCGATGCCGATTTCACCATCCATGACCGCGAAGACAGCGCCGACCTGATGAACCTGATCCGGCACGATCTCGGCTTCTCCAAGACGGAAAGCCGGTTCCCGGCCAAGGGCACCTGCCTTGCCATTTATTCCAGGGCGGTGAATTCGGAGACGGCGCTCGACCAGGTGCTGCGCGACGCCTTTCCCTGGTGCGCGGCGTGGGAAAAACAGCTGCGCGAGCTTTTCGCCTGCTATGTCGAGGCCAAGCAGGCCCAGAACGTGCTCGATTACGACGACCTCCTGCTCTATTGGGCGCAGATGGTCGGCGAGAACGTGATTGCCGAGGATATCGGCAGCCGTTTCGACCATGTGCTGGTCGACGAATATCAGGACACCAACCGGCTGCAGGCC
Organism: Rhizobium sophoriradicis; assembly: GCF_003939025.1. GTDB lineage: Bacteria > Pseudomonadota > Alphaproteobacteria > Rhizobiales > Rhizobiaceae > Rhizobium > Rhizobium sophoriradicis. Next base: position 107,300 of record NZ_RQIH01000011.1, on the reverse strand, counting down.
TCGATCCTGATGGCGCTGAAGCCCGGCGGTCTGGGACTGACCGTCGTCGGCGACGATGCGCAGTCGATCTATTCCTTCCGCGCAGCGACGGTGCGCAACATTCTCGATTTTCCCGCCGCCTTCAGCCCGCCCGCCAATATCGTCACGCTCGACCGCAACTATCGCTCGACGCAGCCGATCCTGACAGCCGCCAACGCCGTCATCGATCTCGCCTCGGAGCGCTTCACCAAAAATCTCTGGACCGAGCGGCAATCGGCCGAGCGGCCGCGCCTCGTGACGGTGCGTGACGAGGCCGATCAGGCGCGTTATGTCGCCGACAAGGTGCTCGACAATCGCGAAGAGGGCCTCAAGCTCAAGCAGCAGGCGGTGCTGTTCCGCGCCTCGCACCACAGCGGGCCGCTGGAGGTCGAGCTGACCCGGCGCAATATTCCCTTCGTCAAATTCGGCGGGCTGAAATTTCTCGACAGCGCCCATGTCAAGGACATGCTGGCCGCCCTTCGCTTCGCCCAGAACCCGCGCGACCGGGTGGCCGGCTTCCGCCTGATGCAAATCCTGCCGGGCGTCGGCCCGTCGACGGCGCAGAAGGCGCTCGACCTGATGGCCGAGGATGCAATCCCGCTGACGGCGCTCGCCGCCATGCCGGCGCCGCCGCGCTGCGGCGAGGACTGGGCGGCTTTTGTTTCGATGCTGCAGGAGATGAAATCCGGCAAGGCCGGCTGGCCGGCGGAAATCGAGCTGGCGCGGCAATGGTACGCGCCGCATCTGGAACGGCTGCATGAGGACGCGGCAACGCGGCAGGCCGATCTCCTGCAGCTCGAGCAGATTGCCGGCGGTTATGCCTCGCGCGAGCGTTTCCTCACCGAACTGACGCTCGACCCACCGGATGCGACCAGCGACCAGGCCGGCGTGCCGCTGCTCGACGAGGACTATCTCATTCTGTCGACCATCCATTCGGCCAAGGGCCAGGAATGGACGAGGGTCTTCATGCTGAACGTCGTCGACGGCTGCATTCCGAGCGATCTTGCCGTCGGCGCCACCGCCGAAATCGAGGAGGAGCGCCGGCTGCTCTATGTGGCGATGACGCGTGCCCGCGACGGTCTCGACCTCGTCGTGCCGCAGCGTTTCTTCACCTATGGGCAGAACGCCCAGGGCGACCGTCACGTCTATGCCTCGCGCAGCCGCTTCATTCCGGCGACCCTGCTGCAATTCTTCGAGGCCTGCAACTGGCCGCAGGTGAAATCGGATGCCGCCGCGCAAGCGCAGGCGCGGCAGGTGCGCATCGATGTCGGCGCCCGTATGCGCGGCATGTGGCGCTAGAACAGGATGATTTTAGGCCCGGTCGGCCTAAAATCTGAATCCTGCTCTGAATTAAAGAGTTAGAGCATGATGTCGCCCGAAAACCGCTCACACTTTTCGGCATCATGCTCTAAGCGCAGCATGGAATCCGATCCATGCGACGCGCTTTGGTTCGGCCCTGACCTGGCGGGCGCTCAGTAGTCCCAGAACACCGGCACCCAACGGAAGACGTCACCGTCGACCGCCACCCGACCGACCGACGGGAACGGCAGGTGAGTGGCCACCAGCCGTTCGCCGTTCGCCGCCAGCTCCCTGAGAAGATCGATGCGTACACGAGCGGCCTCCTCGGGATCGTGTTCGAAACCATTGTACCAGTCGGGGTGCTCGAACCCGACCGCGAACACGGCATCGCCGGCGAATGTCAGGCGCTCGCCGCCGGATGCCAAGCGAACCACGCTGTGCCCGGGGGTATGGCCGCCGGTGCGTTGGACGACCACACCCGGCGCCACCTCGGACCGCTCATCGAACAGCTTGAGATGGCTGCCGTACTCGCTGAGGAATCGCTTTGCCGTTGCCCGAAGCGCATCCGGAAAGCCGGGCGGCATGGACACGTGGCTGAAATCGGGCGCCTCCCAGAACTTGGCCTCTGCGGCCGCCACGTGGATCCTGAGATCAGCACGCAACTGGTCCTTCACGCCATCGACCAGCAGCCCGCCGATGTGATCCATGTGCAAGTGGGTGAGCACCACGTCGGTCACGGATGCCAGATCGATGCCGGCGCCCGCCATTCGCTTGATCAACTGCCCGGCGCGCGGCAAGTTCAGGTCCGGATCCAAGCCCAGCCCAGCGTCGATGAGGATGGTCTGTCCGCCGCTGCGGACGAGGACCACGTTCAACGCCCAGTCGAAAGCCTCTCGCGGCAGGAACATGTCGTCCAGCCAGACTGCCCGGTCAGCCGCGGCGGCGTTGTGTCCCAGCATCGCAGTCGGGAGCGGCAATACGCCATCGCTGATGATCAGCACTTCAATTTCGCCGATCCGCACCGCATAGCGCGACGGGACCAACTCTTCGGGCTTTGGCCTGCCAGACTCCTGCTGACCAGTCGTACGGGGTTTTGCTTCTGCCTGCGACATGATGCGCTCCTGTTTTGCGTGATCGAGATGTCGGTTAGGGGTCACGTCGCGGACACTATGTCGGGGCGTGCTGACGGTCGATCAGGTCAAGGGAGAGGAAAGGCTACGCCTTAGGATAGGCCAGCCTATAGCTTCAGCCGGCCGTCGGGAAGGTTTGGTAGTGTACGCGCTGGCGTGAAGAAGCATCGGTTATCGCCCGCCGAACTGTGCCTGCACTCCGTATTCAGAGGTGCGGCGTTAGAGCGAAAGCGGCGGGTCGGCCGGTTTCAGGAAACGCTCGAGGATTGCCGGCTCCACGGCCTCGACTGACGCGGGCGACCATTTTGGATTGCGGTCCTTGTCGATGACGGCGGCGCGGATGCCCTCGAAGAAATCCGGGTTGTGCAACATCTGCAGGCAGGCGCCGAGTTCACGGCCGAGGCATTCGGCCAGCGACGCGCTGCGGCGGCCGGCTCTCAGCAGATGCAGAGCGAGCTTCAGGCTGGTCGGCGAACGCGCCAGCAGTACGCGGCGCGTCTCGTCGGCGAACTCTCCCGCCTCCCGGCCGAGCGCCGCGAGGATCTCCTCGACGCTGTCGAAACAAAACGCACGGTCGATCACCGCTGCGTTCTGCCGCAGCCGGCTTTCACCCTGAGGTTCCGCAAACGCCTGCAAGGTGGTATCGACATCAATCGACGAACTACCGCATGGTAGTGTGGACAGCGCATCGATCACCTCGCCGAGTCGCGAGGAAGCGATTTGAACATCGGCAAGCCCGGAGTGGATCGCGTCGGCCGCGCCGATATCGAGGCCCGTCAGACCGAGCCATGTCCCGGCTTCACCGGGTGCCTGCGGCAGAAGCCAGGTGGCGCCGACATCGGGGACATAGCCGATACCGGTTTCTGGCATCGCCAGCCGGGTGCGCTCGGTAACGATGCGGTGGCGGCCGTGCGACGACAGGCCGACGCCGCCGCCCATGGTGATGCCGTCCATCAGCGCCACATAGGGTTTGGGGTAGACGGAAATCATATGGTTGAGGCGGAATTCCTCGCGCCAGAAGGTTCCGGCGAGGCCGTCGCCGGCCCGGGCGCTCTCGTGCAGGGCGCGGATATCGCCGCCGGCGCAGAAGCCGCGCTCGCCTTCCCCCGTCGCCACGACAATCGCCACGTCGGCATCGCGGGCAAAACCGTCAAGCGCTTCGGCGATCGTCCGGATCATCGCCAGCGTCAGGCTGTTCAGCGCCCGCGGCCGGTTGAGCCGGATAATGCCGGCAGCGCCTCGCCGCTCGATGATGACTTCGCTGTCCTGCATGGTTCACCTCCGCTGTTCCAGCCTTTCCTGGTCAGACATTCTGCCTAGGAAAGGCTAAAACCATGCATAGACGACGATGCGGCATCGCTCCAGAGCATTTCCGGTAAGCCTGTAAACCGGCTGCCGCCGAGCACTGTTCAAAAGGATGCGGCGGCAAGCGCACGGTGGATGCTGTGCAGGTCGTCGACATTTCTGTTCGACAGGAAGAGCTCCCAATCGAGCGAGCTCTGGACGATGGTCTCAAGCGAATCGTGGCGGGGCTTCCAGTCGAGCACTTGGCGAGCGAGCGAAGCATCGGCGACGACGCTTGCCGAATCGCCGGGACGGCGCGGCGCCATATGGATTTTGAAGGAATGTCCGTGCAGGCGGGTGACCATGTTCAAGACGTCGAGCACCGAATAGCCGCTGCCATAACCGCAATTTGCAACCAGCGAGCCTTTGTCCCTGCGCAGATGCTGCAGCGCTTTCAGATGGGCATCGGCGAGATCGGTGACATGGATGTAGTCGCGCACGCCGGTGCCGTCATGGGTGGGATAGTCGATGCCGTAGACATGAACGCTGTCGCGTTTGCCGAGTGCTGCCTCGCAGGCGACCTTGATCAGATGTGTGGCGCCTGAGGTCGACTGGCCGGTGCGGCGATCGGGGTCGGCGCCGGCGACGTTGAAATAACGGAGCGCGACATAGTTGAAATCATAGGCGGCGGCGGCATCGCGCAGCATGAATTCGGTCATCAGCTTCGACTGGCCATAGGGATTTTCCGGATTGAGGGAGGCATTCTCCTTCACCGGCAGGTCATTCTGCTGCTGACCGTAGACGGCGGCCGTCGACGAAAACACGAAATTGCGGATGCCGGCCTTGATCGAGGCGGAGAGAAGCGCCCGGGTCTTGCCGGAGTTGTTGTCGTAATAGGAAAGCGGATCGGCGACCGAGACCGGGACGACGGCGGAGCCGGCGAAATGGATGATCGCCTCGACGTCGTTTTCGATGAAGATCTTCTTCAAGATGTCGGCATCGGCAATGTCGCCGAGGTAGAAACGCGCCGCCGGCGCCACGGCCCAGCGGAAGCCGGTGGAGAGGCGGTCGAGCACGACCACATCCTCGCCCGCATCGATGAGCGCCCAAACCATGTGACTGCCGATATAACCGGCCCCGCCCGTCACCAAAACCGCCATGTCCCGACCCCTGCTTTCGCTTTTTAGAAGCAGGGGCATCAGGCGCCGGTTTTTCTTTCCAATTTTCTTATCGCGGGGCCGTTCGGGACCGTTTCAACGCTTATGTTTGAAGTCGTGGTTAGAGGCCGATTTCGGGTTTTGCTCAAGTTTTATCGATCGAGCGCTTCCGGCACAAAACCGGCCTATCCGGCCGCTTCTCAGCGTTTGAGGATATAATCGCAGAGACGTTCCGCCGCGATCGCCACCTGGCCGGGGTCGCGCAGGAAACAGGCGCGCAGGAAGAGTTCGCCGCCGGCGCCGAAGGCGGTTCCGGGGGCGAGGCCGACGCCCGTCTTGTCGACGATGTCGATGGCAGCACTGCGGCTGTCGGTGACGCCGTCGATCTTCAGGAAGGCATAGAGCGCGCCATCCGGTTTCAGCGTCTCGACACGATTGGTGGCGATCAGCGCATCGCAGAGAATATCGCGGGATCGGGCCGCCTTGGCGATATTGGCGGCAACGAAATCGTCACCCTGATCGAGCGCCGCGACGGCGCCCTTCTGCATGAACTGGGCCACACCCGACGTCGAATACTGGATGAGATTTTCGAGCACCTGGCCCATCTCGGGGGGCGCGACGATCCAACCGACGCGCCAGCCGGTCATCGACCAGTTCTTCGAGAAGGAATTGACGAAGATGATCTTGTCGCCTTCCTCCATCACGTCGAGGAAGGAGGGGGCGCGGCCACCGGCAAAATAATAGCGCGCGTAGATTTCGTCCGCCATGATCCAGAGGTCGTGCCGGCGGGCAAGCGCCAGGATCTCGCCGAGATCCTGCTTCGTTGCGGTCCAACCCGTCGGGTTCGACGGCGTGTTGATGAAGATGCCCCTTGTCTTCGGCGTGATCGCGGCTTCGATGCGGTTGCAATCGATCGCCCATTTGCCGCCTTCGAACTGCAGCTCTACGCCGACGGCGCGCGCCCCGGCGATTTCGAGCGCGGCGGCGATATTCGGCCAGGCCGGAGTGAGGTAGACGAACTCGTCGCCGGGCGAGGTCAGCGCCTGCACGGAGATCTGGATCGCCTGCATGCCGGAGCCGGTGACATAGAAATGCTCGACTGGCAGGCGGACGGAAAAATGCCTGAAGTAATAATCCGACAGAGCCTGGCGAAGCTTGGGAATGCCACGCTGCCAGGTGTAGAAGGTCTCGCCCGCAGCCAGCGCCTCCATCGCTGCCCGGCTGATGAAATCGGGAGTCGGCAGATCGCCCTCACCCACCCACAGCGGCAGCAGGCCTTCGCGGCCACGGGCATAATTGACGACTTCGACGATCCCGCTTTCGGGCGCCGCCAGGGCGCGCGGGCTGAGGCTATTGACGATCGACATGCATATCTCCAAGTTTTCGCCTTCATAGAAGATTTATGCCGGCAAATCCCATGATATCCAGTGATGGCATATCGATTTTGGTGATGGATGGCCGTCCTTGCCGACGTGGCAAAGCACCCCAACGCGGCGCAACTCAGTCCGCCATGGGGCGAGTTTGACTGGAAAGCCACCCCACCCCTCCGTCGTCCTCGGGCTTGACCCTGGGCTTGACCCGAGGACCCATGCGGTGGCTGCTGATGGGTGCGGTGTGGATGCTCGGGTCAAGCCCAAGCATGACGGGGGATGGGGCGGGCGGAGCTATTGTGAAGCTCACCAGAGGTGCCTCAGCACGCCGCGCGGCCGCCGACTTCAGCCCCGATCAGCCGTCGGGCGCGTGGCGAGGAGATCGCGGATCTCCGTCAGCAGTTGAACATCCGCCGGCGGTGGGGGCAGCTCTTCCGGTGCGGCCTTTTCCTGGCGCTCGACCTGCATGCGCAGATAATTGACGCCCTTGACCATCAGGAAGATGATCCAGGCCAGAATCAGGAAATTGATGAGGACGGTGAGGAAGCTGCCATAGGCGAATACCGCGCCCTGGGCGCGGGCGGCGGCAAGTGTGGGCGCGTTGACGGCCGAGGACAGTGGCAGGAAGTAATTCGAAAAATCGAAGCCGCCCATAATGGCGCCGACGATCGGCATGATAAGGTCATCGACCAAAGATTTGACGATGCCGCCGAAGGCGCCGCCGATGATGACGCCGACTGCAAGATCCATGACATTGCCGCGGGCGATAAAGGCCTTGAACTCATTGAGCATCCGATCCGTCTCCCTTCGATCCATTTCAGAGGTATGCAGTTGTTTTCATTAGCTACATCTTCATCGCAATTAATCAATTGCAAATCGCAATAATCCGGCCATGTCCCGCGTGCAGCCTTTGACTTAAGGTGTAGATGGGCGGGAATTTTCAAGGCTCCTGAAATGACTTAAGCTGACCTGTATTGCGGCAGGTGCCGGCGGCTTTTCGCCGGCGGAGGGTCAATGCTTCCAGGCTGGGTCATATTCGCGTCTGCCTTCGGCTATCTGCTGCTGCTTTTCGCCGTGGCGAGCTATGGCGACCGCAAGAACCGCGGCCCGGGTGCGCCGGAAGGCGGATGGCCGGTCGTCTATGCGCTGAGCCTGGCGATCTATTGCACCTCCTGGACCTATTTCGGCAGCGTCGGGCTTGCGGCGCAGCGAGGGTTGGAATTTGCCGGCATCTATATCGGCCCCATTCTGGTCTTCACGCTCGGCATGCCGCTGCTTCGCCGCATCATCGAGCTCGCCAAGGCCGAAAAACTCACCTCGGTCGCCGATTTCGTCGCCGCGCGCTACGGCAAGAACCCGACGGTCGCCACGATCGTCGCGCTGATCTCGCTGATCGGCACCATTCCCTATATCGCGCTGCAGCTGAAGGCGATCTCGAGCACCGTCAGCGCCATGGTCAACCCGTCCGATTACGGCATCGGCAGCGGCAATCTCTATTTTCTCGACCTGCCACTGCTGGCGACGCTGGTGCTTGCCTGCTTCGCCATAATGTTCGGCACGCGCCATACCGATGCGACGGAACATCAGGACGGACTGATCCTCGCGGTTTCGATGGAATCGGTGGTCAAGCTGGTCGCCTTCCTGACGGCCGGCATCTGCGTCATCTGGTTTCTTTTCGACGGTCCGGCCGATCTCTGGCAGAAGACCGTGGAAAACAGCCTGGTGATGTCGGCGCTGAATTATCATACGCCGATCAGCCGCTGGATCACCCTGATCCTGCTGTCGGCCTTTGCGATCATCATGCTGCCGCGGCAATTTCACGTGACGGTCGTGGAAAACCGAACGGCAAAGCAGCTGAAACTCGCCGGCTTTCTGTTTCCCTTCTATCTTATCGCGATCAATCTTTTCGTGCTGCCGGTAGCGATCGGCGGATTGCTGACCTTCGGGGGCGGCGGCAATGCCGATTTTTACATGCTGTCGCTGCCGCTCGCCGGCCAGATGCCCGTGGTGACACTGATCACCTTCATCGGCGGCTTCTCCGCCGCGACGGCAATGGTCATCGTCGATTCCGTGGCACTGTCTATCATGGTGTCGAACGACATCATCATGCCGATCTTCCTCCGGCGCAAACTCGCCGGCCGCGCCGGCCAGCGCGACGATTTCGCCAAGACGCTGCTCAACATCCGCCGCAGCGCCATCTTCGCCGTGCTGCTGTTCGGTTATGCCTATTACCGCTCGACCGACAGCACGGCCGGCCTCGCCTCGATCGGGCTTCTCTCCTTTGCGGCGATCGCGCAGATCGCCCCAGCGCTGTTCGGCGGGCTGATCTGGCGGCGGGCAAATGCGCGCGGCGCCATCCTCGGGCTGACGTCCGGCTTCGTCATCTGGATCTACCTGCTGTTCCTGCCGTCGCTCGGCGGTCCCGATTATTCGCATGTGGCAAGCGCCGTGCTCGGCTTCATCTTCCCCGGCGCGACGCTGTTTACCGCGCCCGATGCCGATCCCCTGGTCAATGCGACGGTCATGAGCCTGCTCGTCAACACCGCCTTCGTCATCGTCGGATCGCTCACCCGCAATGCCAGGCCGCTGGAACGCATCCAGGCCGGCATCTTCGTCAAACGGCATTCGCGCTCGCAATTTGCCACGCGCGGCTGGAAGACCCGCATCAGCGTCGGCGACCTCAAGGCGGCGATCTCGCGCTATCTCGGCGAAGAGCGCATGCAGCGCTCGTTCACCACTTACGAACAAAGCTCCGGCCGCAAGCTGGAGGACGAACAGCCGGCCGATATGGCGCTCATCCATTTCAGCGAACAGCTGCTCGGCAGCGCCATCGGTTCCTCCTCGGCGCGGCTGGTGCTGTCCTTGATCCTGCAGAAGATCGAGGATGCTTCGTCCGACACCGCCTGGCTGCTCGACCAGGCGAGCGAGGCGCTGCAATATAACCAGGACATGCTGCAGACCGCGCTTTCGCAGATGGACCAGGGCATTGCCGTCTTCGACAGTTCCAACCGGCTGACGATCTGGAACCGCCGCTTCCGGCAATTGCTCGATCTGCCGGAGAATGCCGGCCAGGTCGGTTTTCCCCTCTCCGACATCGTCACCATTCTCAGCCAGCGCGGCGACATCGCGCCCGGCGACCTGCAGCAGACGGTGCGGCATTTCCTGACGCTCGACAAACCCTTCGCACTGGTGCTCGGCGGCGGCGAGCGGATCATCGAGGTGCGCTCCAACGCCATGCCCGACAAGGGCATCGTCGCCACCTTCACCGACATCACCCAGCGCGTCAGCGCCGACCAGGCGCTGAAGCAGGCGAACGAGACGCTGGAGCAGCGCGTCGCCGAACGCACGGCGGAGCTGACCCGCGTCAACCGCGAACTCGCCGAAGCGCGGGCCGCCGCCGACGAAGCGAATATAGGCAAGACCCGTTTTTTCGCCGCCGCCGGCCACGACATCCTGCAGCCGCTCAACGCCGCCAGGCTCTATTCCTCCGCATTGGTCGAACGCATGGCGCAATCCGACACCAGCCCGATCGTGCGCAACATCGATTCGGCGCTGGAATCGGTCGAGACCATTCTCGGCGCGGTGCTCGATATCTCCCGACTCGATACCGGCGCCATGCGGCCGCGCCTCGCCTCCGTCGCGCTGTCAGACCTGTTGGAGCGCATCGAGACTGATTTCGCGCCGATCGCGCGGGAAAAACAGTTGAAGCTGGTGGTCATGCCGACATCGCTCCGGGTGCGCTCCGATCCCAATCTCCTGCGTCGCCTCGTTCAGAACCTGGTGTCGAACGCCATCAAGTACACGATCACCGGCAAGGTGCTGGTCGGGGCGCGGCGACGCGGCAACCAGGTGATCATCCAGGTGATCGATTCGGGCATCGGCATTCCGCCGTCGAAATTCCGCACCGTCTTCAAGGAATTCGCGCGCCTGGACGAAGGTGCGAAGACCGCATCCGGCCTTGGTCTCGGCCTTTCGATCGTCGACCGCATCGCTCGGGTGCTCAATCATCGGGTCGAGCTGCATTCGACGCATGGCAAAGGCACCGAGTTCCGCATCGCCATGCCGCTCGACGCTTCGCGCCCGGCAGAAGCCGCGGCAGCCGTCGCCCCTGCCGAACGCGGCGGGCAGCCGCTAAAGGGGCTCAAGATCCTGTGCATCGACAACGAGCCGAAGATCCTCGAGGGCATGCGGCTGCTGCTCAGCGGCTGGGGCTGCGAGGTCAGGGCGCTCGATTGCCTTGCAGACGTCATATCAAGCGATGGCGATGGCGGGCCGCCGGATCTCGTCATTGCCGACTATCATCTCGACGACGGCACCGGCATTGCCGCGATCCTGCACCTGCGCCGGCAGTTCGGCACGGATCTCCCGGCTTTGCTGATCACCGCCGACCGCACGCTTGAGGTGCGCGGCGAGGCCGAGCGGCACGACATCGCCGTTCAGCACAAACCGGTACGTCCGGCGGCGCTGCGCGCGTATATCACTCAAATATCCGGCCTCAAACGCGCAGCCGCAGAGTAAGAGATTCAGTCCGTCGTGGTCATGAGGCGTGCGACCAGAGAGCGCACACGCGCGGCATCCGGCACGTCGCCGAACAGGATGCGGTACATGATCGGCGCCACGACCTCATCCATGACACGGTCGACATCGGGAAAGGCCTCGCCGCGCGCCTTCGCCCGGTCGGCAATGACGACGATCTGCTGGCGCGTATATTCGGCGCATTTGCAGGCATTGGCGCCGGCCTGCGCCGCCAGCACATCGCGGATCATCTCACGGCCTGGCCCGGAGGTCATTTCCTCGGCATATTGCTCGGCCCAGGCTTCGAGGTCGGCCCTGCCGCTGCCGGCATCGACCGGCTGCATATCCGGCCGCAACCGCTCGACGGCGACATCGGCCAGCAGCTCCTGCAGATCGCCCCAGCGGCGATAGATGGTCGACGGGGTCACCCCCGCCCTGGCAGCGATCAGCGGGATCGTCACCTCGGCGCGGTTCATCTCGGCCAGCAGCTCGCGGACGGCTTTGTGAACCGATGCCTGAACCCGGGCACTTCTGCCACCCGGCCGGAGATTTTCTTTCAATGCCATGCCCGCAACCCGACTTACGCCTTCCAGTTCTATGGTTCAAAATCTTTGAAAGATGCATTAACGCAAAGAATTTGCCTTTATGCCGCAAGCGCCTTAGATGGAGCTAACGCAACGGCTTAGCTTTAAGGGGCTTATATATGCTCGCCTCAGCCAAATCCACAGAGAATGCGCCAGCCCCCTCGATCGGCTTTCACGCGCTGACGCTCGCCACCTTCTTCGGCGCTTCCGCGGCGCCGACGCCGCTCTACCGCATCTATCAGGAGAACTTCTCGCTCTCGCCGGTGGTGATTACGGTGATCTTCGCGGTCTACGCTTTCGCCCTGCTGACGGCGCTCCTGATCGCCGGTTCGATCTCCGACCATCTGGGCAGGAAGCCGGTGATCTTCTCAGCCCTCTTGCTCGAAATCCTTGCCATGGGGCTGTTCGTCGTCGCCAACGGCCCCGGCTGGCTGATCGCGGCACGGACCGTTCAGGGTGTGGCGACCGGCATTGCCGGCGCTTCGCTCGGAGCGGCGCTTGTCGATGTCGATCGGGCAAAGGGGCAGATCGTCAATTCGATCGCGCCGCTTTGCGGCATGGCAGTCGGCGCGGTCGGCACCAGCGCCTTAATCCAATATGGCCCGTTCCCGATGCATCTCACCTATGCGCTGCTGATCATCGCCTTCACCCTGCAGGCGGGCGGCATCTGGCTGACCCGGGAGACGGGCGGCAGGCGACCCGGCGCGCTCGGCTCGCTGATGCCGCGGGTCGTCATTCCGCCGCAGGTGAAGCGGCCGCTGTCGCTGGTGACGCCGATCAACATCGCCAACTGGACGCTTGCGGGCTTCTACCTCTCGCTGGTACCGTCGCTGGTCGCCAGCACGACCGGCAGTCGCGCGCCGCTGACGGGCGGGGCTGTCGTGACCGCGCTGATGGTGAGCGGAGCAATCGCCGTCTATCTCAGGCGCGGCAAGACGGCATCGGCCAATCTCGGTTTCGGCGTGTCGGCCAAAACGCTCGGCATCCTGACGGTCGTTGCCGGCGTGCATCTTGCCAATGTACCGCTGCTTCTCGTCGGCACCCTCTTCACCGGCGCCGGCTTCGGCACCAATTTCCTCGGCTCGATCGGCACCATCATGCCGCTTGCCAAGGCGGAGGAACGGGCCGGCCTGCTTGCCGCCTTCTACGTCCAGAGTTATCTCGCCTTCAGCCTGCCGGCGATCCTTGCCGGCCTCCTGGCGAAATCGGCAGGTTATAGCCTGACGACGGATATCTATGCGACGGCCATCCTGCTTTTGATGGGCATCGGGATCATCGCTGTCCGTAGTGGCCGCAGGAAGATGGCCTGACATACAAGGCCCACGTCACGGCTTGAGATCGAGCAATGCACGGCCGCTGCCATCCATGGCGAAGGGCACGGAGGCATGCTGGTGAGCGACGATCCAATGCCCGTCTTGCTTGACGATGCCGAGGGTCTGGCGGAACCAGAGGTCAACCTCGGCGCCATCGGTCTTGGTCCCGGTCATGCGCATGAGACCGCTCCAGAACGCAACATCGCCGCCGACCGTCAGTTTGGCATCGCGCACTTCGCCGCCGATCGGGCCCTCCCAGGTGTCGAACCACGCCTGCAGACCCGCCTCGTCCTGGCCGTAGTAGACGAGCGGCGGCGCCAGCGAAAACTCGACGGAATCCTCGGCCTCATAGGAAAGCGCCTCCGCGGCGTTCTTTTCGCCCAGCGCCTTGGCCCGCATCATCAGCATGGCGATGATCGCCTCTTCGTCGATCCTGGCTTCGTCTTTCACGGTCGTTCTCCTTTCCGTTGTGGACAGAGGACGAACGGGAGGAGGACGATCCGACATCGGCTGCTGAATTGCTTCAGAGATAACTCGTCACCGCCGGTTCGTTCCACCAGGCATCGTGCCTGCCGTCGGCATAACGGACTGATAAGGCCGCCAGTTCCTCAGGGGTGATATCGTCGAGGCAGGCGATGTTGATCGAGACATAGGCTCCGCCGATCGCCTCGACATAACCGTCGCCGAAGGCGGGCACGCCGCAGGTGCGGCAAAAGCGGTGATGGCCGCTCATCGTGTTGAACTGGTAGTCTGACATCTCCTCCTCGTCGCACATCAGCCGGAAATCCTCCGGCTTGACGTTGGCGCCCCAATAGCGCCGCTTAGCGCAGATCGAACAATTGCAGCGGCCGGTGCCCGCTTCGAGGTCAATGTCCACCTCGTAGTGCACTTTGCCGCAATGGCAGCTTCCTCTGTAGGTCTTCTTCATGGTGATCTCCTCCTTCGGCGTTGCAGCGGGCGCAGAACTATGACAATATGTTGTCACGATGGATGAGATACAGAATAGACAACATGTTGTCAAACAAAATCGACCGGAGCGGACCGTGGAAGGGGACGCCTTTTCCGCTTTCGCGATCACGGCCCTTCGTCTTGCCGGCCATCTGACCGCGGCCGGCGACCGGCTGGCAAAGCCCGCGGGACAGACGAGCGCGCGCTGGCAGGTGCTGGCGGCGGCGCGGCGCGGCGACATGTCGGTGGCGCAAATCGCGCGCGCGCTCGGCCTCGCCCGCCAGGGTGTGCAGCGGCTTGCCGACGTGCTGGCGGGCGAAGGGCTGATCGCCTATGCCGACAATCCGGAGCACCAGCGGGCGAAGCTGGTGCGGCTGACGGACGAAGGGGCCGAGCAACTGGGGGTGATCGAGGTGGCGCAGGCCGGATGGGCTGATGGGCTCGGCGCCGCGTTTACGTCGGCCGAGCTCGACGCGGCGCGGGCTGTCATGGCGCGGGTGATGGCGATGCTAGAGAGTGACGGGGCGTCCGGAGGTTGAGGTCGCACCCTGAGCGCCCCCTCTGGCCTGCCGGCCCGAAACGCAAAAAGGCCGGGCTAACCCGACCTTCCCTGCCATCTCAACGAACCGTGCCAGTACATCCGTGGTCACGATCCGGAGATGATATTCAAAGCTCCACGCGTCCAAGAGGACGCGTCAAGATTTAGGCCGCCTGGAGGCGGTCTGCCGACATCTTGCCGGACTTGTTGTCGCGGACGAGCTCGTAAGACAGCTTCTGGCCATCCTTGAGGTCACGCATGCCGGCGCGCTCGACGGCGGAGATGTGGACGAAAACGTCGGCTGCGCCGTCATCCGGCTGAATGAAGCCGAAGCCCTTGGTTGCGTTGAACCACTTTACGGTACCTGTGCTCATGACGATATCCTTTTCGAATCGCTCATAGAAGATTGCAGCCCGGGCAAAGCCCAAGCGGCGATGAAAACCGATTTTGGAGGAAGGTCGCCAGGAACGACGCAAGCGCCGTTTCAAAGTTCATCTAGCAAGATCGATGCGGAGACATGTAATTGCAAATTGTGTCCGCGGCAAGGCGTCGGCAAGGGAAAGTCGAATTCGGCTTGGCGGGGTGTTCACTACGTCGTGCCGTGTAAGCCCCCCTCTGCCCTGCCGGGCATCTCCCCCACAGGTGGGGAGATTGGCTGGGCGCACCGGCTTCCCCAAACAACTGGTGTCCGCCGGGCGAAACGGTAGAGAGGCGGGAAGGTTTAGCCACTTGCGATCTCCCCACCTGTGGGGGAGATGCCCGGCAGGGCAGAGGGGGGCGGCCACGGCACAACGGTAAAGATACTCCCGTTAATACCAAGGCCGCGGATCGCGCTTACGCCGCTGCCTTCGCCCCCGCATAGGGATCGAACCGCCCATAAAACGTCTCGCCCTTGGCGGCCATGTCCTTCAGCAGCGGCGTCGGCTTGAAGTGATCTCCGTAAGCCAATGCTAACTTCTCCGCCAACTCGACGAAGGCTTTAACACCCATGCCGTCGATATAGCTCAGCGCCCCGCCGGTATAGGGCGCGAAGCCGAAGCCGAGGATCGAGCCGACGTCGGCTTCGCGCGGATCGGTGACGATACCTTCCTCGACGGTGCGGGCGGCTTCGAGCGCGATGGTGACAAGGAAACGCTGTTTGAGGACGGCGACATCGACCTCATCCGCCTGCTTCTGCGGATAGAAGTCCTTGAGCTCGGGCCAAAGCGACTTCTTCGCCGGTTTCGGCGGATAGTCGTAGAAACCCTTGGAGTTCTTGCGGCCGAAGCGGCCCTCCTTTTCGACCATGCGGGAGATGAGCTCCATATGCCTGGGGTCGATGGCCTTCTCGCCAAGATCGGCGACCGTGGCCTTGAGGATCTTCAGCGACAGGTCGATGGCGACCTCGTCATTGAGCGCCAGGGGACCGACCGGCATGCCGGCCATCTTGGCGGCATTTTCGATCATGGCGGGCGGCACGCCTTCGATCAGCATGTCGTAGCTTTCCGACATGTAGCGCAGAACGCAGCGATTGACGAAGAAACCGCGGGTGTCGTTGACGACGATCGGCGTCTTCTTGATCGCCGCGACATAGTCGAGCGCGACGGCGAGCGCCTTGTCGTCGGTCTCCTTGCCGAGGATGACCTCGGTCAGCATCATCTTTTCGACGGGCGAGAAGAAGTGGATGCCGATGAAATCGGCCGGGCGCTTGGAATTCTTGGCAAGACCCGTGATCGGCAGGGTCGAGGTATTGGAGGCGAAAATCGCCCCTTCCGGGAGCACCGCTTCAACAGCCTCGATGACCGATTTCTTCACTTCGCGATCTTCGAACACCGCCTCGATGACGAGATCGGCGGTGGCGAGACCGGCATAGTCGGCGGCAGGCGTGATGCGGGAGAGAAGCGCCGCCGCCTCGTCCTGCGTAAAGCGTCCCTTACCGACGGAATCCTTGACGAGGCCTTCGCAGACGGCCTTGCCCTTGGCGGCAGCCTCCATGTCGCGGTCGATCAGCGTCACCGGGAGACCGGCGGCGGCGGTGACATAGGCAATCGAGGCGCCCATGAAACCGGCGCCGACGACGCCGACATGTTTGAGTTCGGTCTTCGGAATGCCGGCGGGACGGCGGGCGCCCTTGCCGAGCTCCTGCATGGAGATGAACAGCGAGCGGATCATCGAGAAGGCTTCGCGGGTCTGCAGCACCTCGGTGAAATAACGCTGCTCGATCTTCAGGCCGGTGTCGAACGGTACCTGCAGGCCTTCATAGACGCATTTCAGGATGGCGAGCGCGGCGGGGTAATTGCCTGAGGTTTCGCGGCGCAGGATTGCCGGTGCGGCCGGCCAGAGCTGGGCGGAGGCCGGCGTCCAGATGCCGCCGCCCGGCAGCTTGAAGCCCTTCTCGTCCCACGGGGCGACCGGCTTCAGCCCGTCCTTGATCATTTGCTTGGCGGCCGGGATCAGTTGATCCGGCTCGACCACCTGATGCACGAGGTTCATCGCCTTGGCGCGCGAGCCCGTGAGCGACTGGCCCGTCGTCATCATCTGCAGCGCATCCTGGGCATTGGCGAGCCGCGACACGCGCTGGGTGCCGCCGGCGCCGGGGAAGATGCCGACCTTGACCTCGGGCAGCGCGATCTTGACGCTCTTGGCATTGGAGGCGACACGGCCATGGCAGGCAAGCGACAGTTCGAAAGCGCCGCCCATGCAGGTGCCGTTGATCGCCGACACCCACGGCTTGCCCGAGGTTTCGAGCTTGCGGAACAGGCCGCTCATCCGGCCGACCAAACCAAACAGCGTCTGCACCGCCGTCTGCGGACTCTTGGCCTTCTCCTCCTGATAGGAGCTGAACATCGACTTGATCATCGAAAGATCGGCGCCGCCGGAGAAGGAGGATTTGCCCGAGGTGAAGACGACACCCTTGACGGCGGTGTCAGCCGTGGTTGCGTCGATGATGGCGTTCAGCTCTTGCATCACCTCGGCGGTGAAGACGTTCATCGATTTGCCGGGCATGTCCCAGGTGACGAGAGCGATGCCATCGGCGTCGGTTTCGAGCGTGAAATTGGTGTAGGTGCTCATCTTGGGAATTCCTCTCCCTGAATTCTTTGGCGGTGAAGCCCCTCCCCCTTGTGGGGAGGGGTTGGGGAGGGGTTTCTCTTCGGTGGAAAGACCCCTCCCCTCGCTTTGCTCGACCCTTCCCACAAGGGGGAGGGTTTGGTCCCATCAAACGCGTTCGATTACGGTTGCCGTGCCCATGCCGGCGCCGATGCAGAGCGTCACCAGCGCGGTGTTCAAGTCGCGGCGTTCAAGCTCGTCGAGCACCGTGCCGAGGATCATGGCGCCGGTGGCGCCGAGCGGATGGCCCATGGCGATGGCGCCGCCATTGACGTTGATCCTGTCGTGGTCGATGTCGAAGGCCTGCATGTAGCGCAGCACGACAGCGGCGAAGGCCTCGTTCAGCTCGAAGAGGTCGATATCGGCAAGGCGCATGCCGGTCCGTTTCAACAGCTTCTCGGTGACGTCGACAGGCCCGGTCAGCATCAGGGCCGGATCGGAGCCGATATTGGCGAAGGCCTTGATGCGGGCACGCGGCTTCAGCCCCATGCTTTCGCCGCCAGCCTTCGAGCCTAGCAGCACGACGCCGGCGCCATCGACGATGCCGGAAGAATTGCCGGCGTGGTGGACATAGTTGATGCGCTCGATCTCCGGATGCGCCTGGATGCCGACGGCCTCGAAGCCGCCCATCTCGCCGGGCATCTGGAAGGACGGATTGAGCGAGGCCAGCGCCTGCATATCGGTGCCCGGGCGCATATGCTCGTCCTTATCGAGGATCGTCAGGCCGTTCTGATCCTTGACCGGGACGACCGACTTGTCGAACCAGCCCTGCTCCCAGGCATGTCCCGCGCGCCTCTGGCTCTCGACGGCGTAGGCGTCGACATCGGTCCGGGTGAAACCGTATTTGGTGGCGATGAGATCGGCCGATACGCCCTGCGGCATGAAATAGGCCGGGAAATTCACCGAGGGGTCCATGAACCAGGCGCCGCCCGACATGCCGAGGCCGACACGCGACATGCTTTCGACGCCGCCCGCGATGACGATGTCATCGGCGCCTTGGGCAATCTTGCCGGCGCCGAAATTGACGGCATCGAGGCCGGAGGCGCAGAAACGGGAGATCTGCATGCCGGGCGCCCTGGTGGAATAACCCGCTTCGAAGGCGGCGGCCTTGGGGATGACGGCGCCGGCATCCATGACCGGATCGACGCAACCCATGATGATGTCGTCGACCGTCGTGGTGTCGAGCCCGTTGCGGTCGCGGATCGCTTCCAGCGTCTTGGCCGCAAGGCGGACGGACGGCACTTCATGCAGGGCGCCGTCCTTTTTGCCGCGGCCGCGCGGCGTGCGGACGTGATCGTAAATGAAAACCTCGGTCATTGTCTCGTCTCCCTGACGGCGCGGCGGCGCCGGTGAATTTCAACACTCCTTCTCCCCCTCGGGGAGAAGGTCGGATGAGGGGCGCTCGCGGCAAACTCGGCGTTGCTTGCGCGCGGCCGTTCGCTCCTTCGTCGCTCACCCCCTCATCTGTCCTTCGGACATCTTCTCCCCGCTGGGGAGAAGGGGAACCTCAATTAAAACGCTTCGGCGGCGAGTTCCATCATCGTATCGGCGCCGGCTTCGATGCGGGCCTTGCGCAGCGCGGTTTCCGGCATAATGCGTTCCATGAAGAAGCGGGCGGTCACCAGCTTGTTCTTCAGGAAATCCTCACGGGTTCCATCACCTGACGCAAGGCCGTCCTCGGCGGCTTTCGCCATCTTCGCCCACATATAGCCGAGAACGACGAGGCCGAAGAGATGCATATAGTCGGTCGAGCCGGCGCCGGCATTGTCGGGCTTGGCCATGGCGTTCTGCATGAACCACATGGTCGCGCCCTGGACGTCGTTCAAGCCCTTCTTCAGATGTTTGGTGAAGAAGGAAAACTTTTCGTCGCCGCGGTTCTCCTCGCAGAAATCACCGATTTCCTTGAACAGGGCCATGGCGGCGCGGCCGCCGTTCAGGGCGAGCTTGCGGCCGACGAGATCGAGCGCCTGAATGCCGTTGGCGCCTTCATAGATCATCGCGATGCGGGCATCCCGCACATACTGGCTCATGCCGTGTTCTTCGATATAACCGTGACCGCCGAAGACCTGCTGGGCCATGACAGCGTGGTCGAAGCCCTTGTCGGTCATCACGCCCTTGAGGATCGGTGTGACGAGGCCGAGAATATCGTCGGCCGTCTGGCGCTCCTTCTCGTCGGTGGCGCGGTGGGCGATATCGGATTTGAGCGCGGTCCAGAGCAGGAAGGCGCGGCCGGCCTCGTTGAAGGCGCGGATGGTCATCAACGTCCGGCGGATATCGGGATGGACGATGATCGGATCGGCCTTCTTGTCCGGCGCCTTGACGCCGGACAGCGAGCGGCCCTGGATGCGGTCGCGGGCATAGGCGGCGGCGTTCTGATAGGCGATCTCGGAAATGGCGATGCCCTGCAGACCGACCATCAGGCGGGCCTCGTTCATCATCACGAACATGGCGTTGAGGCCGCGGTTTTCGGCGCCGATCAGGAAACCGGTCGCCTCGTCGTAATTCATCACGCAGGTGGCGTTGCCGTGAATGCCCATCTTGTGCTCGATCGCGCCGCAGGAGACGGTATTGCGGGCACCGAGCGCGCCGTCGTGGCCGACCAGAAATTTCGGAACGATGAACAGCGAGATGCCCTTGGTGCCCTCGGGCGCACCTTCGATGCGGGCGAGCACCAGGTGGACGATATTGTCGGTCAGGTCGTGTTCGCCGGCGGAGATGAAGATCTTCTGGCCTGATATTTTGTAGCTGCCGTCAGGCTGCGGTACTGCCTTGGTGCGCAGCATGCCGAGATCGGTGCCGCAATGCGGCTCTGTCAGGTTCATGGTGCCCGACCAGGAACCGTCGACCATCTTCGGCAAGTAGGTGTCCTTCTGCTCCTGCGTGCCGTGGACGAGGATCGCGGCGATCGCGCCCTGCGTCAGGCCGGGATACATCATCAGCGACATGTTGGCTGCGGACGTATATTCGCCGACGGCGCAATGCAGCGTATAGGGAAGCCCCTGCCCGCCAAATTCCTCAGGCACGGCAAGGCCGATCCAGCCGCCTTCGCGATAGGCCCTATAAGCCTCCTTGAAGCCTTTTGGTGTCGAGACGCTGGCATCGTCGTGGCGATGGCAGCCTTCCTGATCGCCGGAATAATTCACCGGGAAGAGCGCCTCCTCGGCAACTTTCCCCGCCTCGCCGAGGATCGCCTCGATCATGTCAGGCGTGGCATCGGCAAAACCCGGCAGATTGTTGTAGCGTTCGAGGCCCAGCACATCATTCAGGACGAAGAGCGTATCGTTCACCGGGGCCTTGTAGACTGGCATTTCGCGAATTCCTCCATTCGACTGACCGGGTCGCACCGGCCTCGGGCACTGTCTTACAAAATATTGACGTTTGCGTAAACGTCAAATTCTGCAGCTTCGCCATCTTTCTCGAAAAAATTCGCGGACCGCGAATCTGCGGGCGATGAAGTGCCCGGAAGCACGAGACGTCATCTCCCCTTCCTTGCCCATTGTGGAACGGCGTATAAGCGGAGGCTTCTTTCCAACGGCAATTGCGTAAGGGGCGGCCGGCATGATCAGTTTCGAGGCAATAAGGCAGCGTGCGGAAGAGCGGAAAGGCGGAGCGGCCGCGCTGCAGGCCTTGCTGGAAAAGCATCGGCCGGATCACGACCGGCTGCGCGCCATGCCCGACGATCGTATTCTTGCCGACATGACCCGGCGCATCTTCTACAGCGGCTTCGTCCAGAAGGTGATCGATGCGAAGTGGCCGGGCTTCGAGGCGGCGTTTTCCGGTTTCGATCCGGCAATGCTGAATATCGCGCCCGATGATTATTGGCATGAACTGACCTCGGACGAGCGGATCATCCGCAACGGCGCGAAGATCATGTCCGTTCGCGCCAATGCCGCTTTCATCAGGGAGCTGGCGAAGGAATATGGCAGCGCCGGCGTCTTCCTCGCCGACTGGCCGCGGGAAGACCAGGTCGGTCTCCTCGACCTGTTGAGCAAACGCGGCAGCCGGCTCGGCGGCATGACCGGGCAATATTTCCTGCGGGGCATCGGCCGCGACAGCTTCGTTGCGACGATGGATGTACTTGCCTGCCTCAGATCGGCCGGCGTGCCGCTGTCTACCTCCGGGACGGCGAAGAAGGACCAGCCGCTGATCCAGAAGGCCTTCAACGACTGGGCCGAGGAGACCGGCCTTTCCTTCATTCATCTCTCCCGCATCAGCGCCTATTCGATCGATGCGGCGCACTGAAATCCCGCCGTGTCATGCGTTTCCGGTTTGACGAATTCAGCCGCAATTGCTGCCAAAAGCGGCCGTTGGACTGCAAACGTTAAAAAATTCTCATCGATATTAACGGCTTGTTTACCACGTTTCGTGAAAGGTGCGGGTTGAGCAGTAGCGACCCGCATTCCTTTTCCCCGTCTCGCGTTTCTAAAGGATGCCGCTACATCGTTCAGCCTGAGGAAAGTCTAATCGACGATCTTCTTTCGGATGATGCGCTCCGGTCCGCGTGAAGACGCTGGCCACAGACGGAAAAGCCACGGATCGAGCTCTGACGAGAGGTCGAGCAGTCGAAGCGAGCAAGAAGATGAACGGATCGCGATCAAATCCTTCCCGGCAGTCCGACAGGACCTCGCTCGATGCGCTGAACCGCACGATCGAAGGGCTGGAGGCGCGCATCGAAGGGCTAATGGGCAGCGGGCGCGAACCGCGACCGCGCACGGCAACGGCCGAGCGCGACGTTTACGCCAGCTCCAATTCGCCGCGCCCGGCCAGAGCGCCGATCGAGCCGCGGCCAGATCCGCTCGCTGAAATCCGCCAGCGCCAGCGCGCGCTGGAAGCCGGTCGTGAGCGGCCTTACGGGCGCGAACCGGCTCCGCAGCTCCGCGAAACCGCGCCGCGCGCCACAGCGTCTCAGCCGGCACCCGCCTTCCGCGCCGGCGACGATACGATGACGGAGATCGCCCAGGCGCTCGTCAACCTGCGCCAGGACCTGAAGCGCGACATTTCCGAAGGCGTTACCCGCGAGATGAATGCGCTGCGCACGGAACTGCGCGAGATCAAAACAAGTGCCGGCGACGGCCGCTTCGCCGATGACATCCGCGCCGACATGAACCGCCTCGCCCAGAGCATCACCCAGCTGACCGGACGCTCGGGCAGCGCGGAAGCGGCCGGCCTGCGTGAAGATTTCGAGGATCTGCGATCGCTGATGGACGGGCTGGCGCGCGAGGAATCGCTGCGTCACATGGAAAGTCGCTGGGACGGCTTCGAGAACCGGCTTGCCGCACTCGATACAGAGGGGCTGCAGGAAGAACTGGTTTCGCTCGCCTACCGGCTCGACGACATCAAGCGCCATATCGGCGGCATGGGCGAAAGCCCGGCGGTTCGCGCGCTGGAAGATAAGCTCATCGCCATCGCCACGGCGATGGAGCAGTTCGGCAATATGATCCAGCCGCATGACCGGGTCATGGCCGAACAGTTCGCCGCCATGGACATGCGGCTCGACGAGATCAGCCGGGCGATCGCGGCCAGCGGACGTGCGGCCGCCAACAGCGATCCGACGCTGATGCAGCGGCTGGAAAGCCGGCTTTCGGCACTCGCCGACCAGATCGACGTGATGAGCCATGATGCCGCCAGCCGGGCGACGCCGGCCGATGAGCTGGCGATGCGGCTGGAGGCGCTGACGGAACGTGTCGAGGATCTGACCAACGCCGAAGCGACGTCGCGGCTCGACGAGCGGCTGGAACATCTTTCCTATCTGCTGGAGCGCACGCAGCAGACGGCCGCGCAGCCCGACCTCACGGGACCGCTGTCCGACATCTCCCGCAAGATCGACGCGCTCGAGAACGGCGCCGTCAACGACGTGCTGGCGCAGCGGCTCGATTATCTCGCCCGGCGAATCGACGAGATGGCCCATCCGCAGCCGGCGCCGGCCGCGGCGATCGACGACGGCGCCTTCCGGCGTCTGGAAGGGCGCCTGAGCGATATTGCCGCCCGGCTGGAGGAGAGCACCGCAGCACCGCCGACAGATCCTCGGGCGCTGAAGAACCTCGAGGACCAGATCGCCAATCTTTCGGCGCTGATGAGCGAGCCGCGCGAAAGCGCTGCGATCCCCGCCGATCTCGACCGGCGCATGGGCGCGATCGAAGATTATATGGCGACGAGCGACGAATATATCATCGAAGCCGCACGCCAGGCGGCGGAAGCCGTCGTCGAGGCCTATTCGCGCAATGGCGCTCTGCAGGGCGGCGTGCCCTCCGCCGACATGTCGGCCCTGACGGCGCTGGCCGAGGATCTGCGCCACCTCGAGGATATCAGCCGCGACAGCGAGGAACGCACGCACAAGACCTTCAAGGCGCTGCACGAGACGCTGGTGCATATTGCCGACCGCCTCGACGGCATGGAAGAGCGCGGACGGCCGGCCCCCCCGATGCCGGTCGCCGACGTCGATTTCGATGTCGACCCTTACGCGCTGATGGTGGCCGAGGCCGCCCGGACGCCCGAAGCTGCCCCGGCAGCAATGGCCTCTCCGGTCATCCGCCCGGCGGAGATCGCAGCCGAACCTGCCGCCCCGGCCCAGGCCGCGGCCATGAGCGCGACGAGCGCGATCGCCATCGAAGCCGCGACCAGAGTGCCGGAGGCCGCGACGCCCGCGCCGGCAAAATCCAGTCTGCTCGCCAGCCTCGGCAAGCGGTTGCGCCCCGGCAAGAAAGCCGAGACCAAGGGCGCCGAACGCGCGGTGATCGACCCCGCGCCGTCGATCGATCCTGCCGACGTGGTGCCGACGGATGCGGCGAATGAACTGCTCGAGCCGGGTTCGGGCGCGCCTGACGTCAAGAAGATCCTTGAACGGGTGCGCGCCAGCCAGAATGCCGCGCGCGGCAAACCTCCCGGCGAAACCGATCGCGCCGATTACATCGCCGCGGCCCGCCGTGCGGCGCAGGCAGCCGCGATGGAAGTGGACGCCAACCCAAAGCAGGCAGCTCCCAAGGCCGAAAAGAAGAGCGCCACTGCCAAGGCCGACAAGCTGGGCAAGACCGACCAGACGGGCAAAACCGGCAAGGTCAGCGCCTTTTCGCGCTACCGCCGGCCGATCCTGCTGGCGATCGGCGCCGTGCTGCTCGCCATCATGGCCTTTCCGCTGGCCCGGACGCTGACGAGCGGCGAACCCGCGCCGCAGGCGCCGGCGGAGGTCTCGGCGCTGACCGGAGCGACGGAAAACCCGCAGCCGGCCCTGCCTGAAGCGACACCCGCCCAGACGGACGCCGGCGTTGCCGCTACGACCGCTCCCGCAGCCGAAACGGCTCCCCCGGCCGGCGAACAGGCGCAGCCGGAATCAACCTCACCCACCGCCGGCGATCATCTGACCGACGCTGCCCCGCTCGACGGCGAAGGAGCTGCAACTTTTGCGCCCGCCGCTTCGTCCAGCCCGACGCAGGAGACATCGGGCTTCCTTCCGAATACGCCGGCCGCAGCACCGCAGGCCGCCATCACCATTCCCGACACCGTGCAGCCGAAATCGCTTGCCGATGCGGCGCAGGGCGGCGATGCGCTGGCGCTGTTCGAGATCGGCGCGCGCTATTCGGACGGCCGCAACGGCGTGGCGGTCGATCAGAAGCAGGCGGCGACCTGGTACCAGCTCGCGGCCGACAAGGGTTTTGCGCCGGCGCAGTACCGGCTCGGCAGCATGTACGAAAAGGGCAACGGCGTCGAACGCGACATTGCCAAGGCAAGGTCCTTCTACGAACAGGCGGCCAACCAGGGCAATGCCAGCGCCATGCACAACCTCGCCGTCCTCTACGCCTCCGGCGCGCTCGGCCAGCAGGATTATGCGACGGCCGCCTCCTGGTTCATCAAGGCCGCCAACCTCGGCATCACCGACAGCCAGTTCAACCTGGCGATCCTCTGCGCGAGGGGCAACGGCGTTCCGGCCGACCTCGAAGAATCCTACAAATGGTTTGCGATCGCCGCCAAGGCCGGTGACAAGGATGCGGCCCAGAAGCGCGACGAGGTGGCCAACGCGATGAAGCCCGACCAGCTCGAGCGCGCCCGCGCCAAGGCCGATCTCTGGAAGCCGGAGCCGCTCGACCACCGCGCCAACGGCATCGACATCCCCGACGAATGGGCGGGCACCGGCGCCAAGACGGCCTCCGTCGACATGAAGAAGGCGATCCGCAACATCCAGGCTATCCTCAACAATAACGGCTTCGACGCCGGCGTGCCGGACGGCGAAATGGGCGCGAAGACCGTGACCGCGATCAAGAACTTCCAGAAGTCGATCGGCCAGCAGCCGGACGGCAAGGTGACCGACGCGACGGTCAAGGCGCTGCTCGAGCGCAACAAGCAGGTGGCCAAGGCGATTTGAGGCGCGGCGCGCCGGAGATCGGCGAGACCGGCCCCTCATCCACCTGCCGGCACCTTCTCCCCGCATGCGGGGAGAAGGGGATTTGCCGCGACCTCTCCCTCCCTCACTGGCATCTCGCAAGGCACGTCCCCTCGCCCCGTTTTTACGGGGAGAGGGTTAGGGTGAGGGGCAACCATTGCGGCGCGAACCGAAAGGAGTCTGCCAACTCCGTCAGCAAATCCCAGCCTGGCGGCACTATGCCGCAAGGCTTTCGCCGCTTTTTGCTCCCGCCCGTCATGCAATCTGAAAAAAGCCGGAATATGCGGGAATATCCGTTCGCGCATCCGGCGAATCTCTGCCACCGATCTCCATCTCAGAGCTGATCGAAAGCCTCTGGCAACGATTTCGCGGTAAGGTGCGCATTCGAACGGGGACGTGACGGAAACCGCCCTGCAGGAGCGGTCATCATTCGGGGTCGGTTGTGACAATCTATCTGCCCATCGCAGAATTGTCGGTGAACATCTTCATCATTCTCGGCATGGGGGCGGCCGTCGGGTTCCTGTCCGGAATGTTCGGCGTCGGTGGCGGCTTTCTCATCACCCCACTGCTGATCTTCTACAATATCCCCCCTGTCGTCGCCGTCGCCACCGGCGCGAACCAGGTTGTAGCGTCGTCGATTTCGGGGGCGATCACCCATTTCCGGCGCGGCACGCTCGATGTGAAACTCGGCACTGTGCTTCTGATCGGCGGTCTTACAGGCGCCACGGTCGGTATCTGGATCTTTTCGCTTTTGCGCCGCGTGGGCCAGCTCGATCTCATAATCTCGCTGATGTACGTCATCTTCCTCGGGACAGTCGGTGGGCTGATGCTGCTCGAAAGCATCAATGCCATGCGGCGGGCTGCCCGCAACGAACCGCCGGCGCCACGCAAGCCGGGCCACCAGCATTGGGTGCACAAGCTGCCGCTCAAGGTGCGCTTCAAGAAATCGAAGATCTATCTCAGCGTCATTCCGATCGTCGCGCTCGGCTTTGCGATCGGCATCCTCACCTCGATCATGGGCGTCGGCGGCGGCTTCATCATGGTGCCGGCGATGATCTACCTCCTGCGCATTCCGACCAATGTCGTGGTCGGCACCTCGCTCTACCAGATCATCTTCGTCACCGCCTATACGACGATCGTGCAGGCGGCGACGAATTTCTCTGTCGACATCGTGCTCGCCTTCATCCTGATGGTGGCAGGCGTCATCGGCGCGCAATACGGCGTTCGCGTCGGTCAGAAGCTGCGCGGCGAGCAGTTGCGCGCCCTGCTCGGGCTGCTGGTGCTGGCCGTCGGCCTGCGTCTGGCGATCGCGCTGGTGGTAACGCCGGCCGACGTCTATTCGGTGGTGATGGGGGATAACTGATGCGCCTGCTTGTCGCCCTCCTCGCGCTTCTTTGCCTGCTGCCGGCGGTGGCCGGCGCGCAATGGCTGCCGGGACAATCAACCGAAGCGGTGCGCGAAGGCCTTGAGATCGGCACGTCGACCAGCGAAATCGCCATCACCTCGGATTTCCACGGGGCGGATCTGACGATCTTCGGGGCGCTCTCGAACACCGACCAGCTGCTGCTCGCCATCGGCCAGTATGACGTGGTCGTGGTGCTGGAAGGCCCGCGCGAGGATGCGACGGTGCGCAAGAAGGAGCGTGTCTTCGGCATCTGGGTGAACAGGCGCTCGATGACCTTCGAGGCGGTGCCGCATTCCTATTCGATGTCGAGTTCGCGCATGATCGACGATCTGACGACGCCGCTCGAGCTGACCGATCAGGGGATCGGCATCGATCACATTCCGCTGACGCCGGTCGGCTTCGTCGGCGACGGCAGCAATCTCGGCGAGTTCCGCCAGGCTTTCCTGCGGCTGCAGCAGGGAGGCGCGCTTTACGACCGCAACCCGAGCGGCGTGCGGTTCGTTTCCTCGAACCTGTTCAAGGCGAGCCTGCGCCTGCCGGCAAACATTCCGAACGGCGTGCATACGGTGCGCGCCTATCTCTTCAAGAGCGGCAATCTCGTCACCGAGAAATCGCTGCCGCTGCGCGTCATCAAGACGGGCATCGAGCAGACGATCACCGATGCGGCACATGACCAGCCGATCCTCTACGGCTGCGTTGCCGTGCTGCTCGCCGTCGTCACCGGCTGGGGCGCCAGCCTCATCTTCCGCCGGGACTGAGCCGCCGCAAGGCACCGTACGCCCGCGAATGTCTTGTTATAGCGGCCACCGGTCGAGCGCCGGCTGGCCCCGGCGCACTTCATCCGCTCCTCCTCTTAAAAACCGCTTGCATTTTGCTATCAGCCACGTAAGGTTTGAACCACTTTTTATTCGCAACCGGTCTACATGCGACAATCGAGAAGGAGGATGCCATGAGAAAGCTTATCGTCTGGAACCTAATGACCCTCGACGGGTATTTCGAAGGCACGAAGCCGTGGGATATCGACTTCCACAATCTCGCCTGGGGGCCGGAGCTGCAGCGCTATGCCGAGCAGTTCGGCGAAGAAGGCGATCTCCTGGTTTTCGGCCGCAAGACCTATGAGGGCATGGCCTCCTACTGGCCGACGGCGCAAGGCGAAGACAAGATCAAGGCCTATATGAACGGCATCGCCAAGATCGCCGTGTCGCGGACGATGACCGAGCCCGGCTGGAACAATGCCCGCGTCGTCAGCGATCCGATCCCCGAATTGACGCGGCTGAAACAAGAGGACGGCAAGACGATCTTCATCTTCGGCAGCGCCGAGCTTGCCGACAGCCTGTTGAAAGCTGGCCTTATCGATGAAATCAGGGTCTGCGTGGTACCCGTCATCCTCGGCGGCGGCAACCCGCTTTTCAAGCGCGCCGAGGCTGAGGTGCCGCTGAAGCTCATCGATTCCGCGACGACGCGAGGCGGCGCGATGATCCTGCGCTATGAGCCGGTGAAGGTGTAGCAGGCTGCGGGGCATGGCTGTGCGATGCCTGGGCGAAACCCCTCCCCAACCCCTCCCCACAAGGGGGAGGGGCTATGCGCGGCACCGTCCCACGACAAACATCAACGCTTCTGCGGATGAGACGGTGAAGGGAATAACGTCGGCGCGGCATTCAAGCCCCTCCCCCTTGTGGGGAGGGGTTGGGGAGGGGTCTTAGATCGTGGCTCGGCCCCGGTCGACGGCGGCAGCCCTTTCCAAAAAGCTTCGTATTCGACTAAAAACCGGTTCTTAACATTTACGAGTTAGTAATCTCTCTGAAACGAGAGGTTCTGTTATGCGTACTCGTATCGTTCTGACCGCCGTGGGTCTGGCGCTGCTTGCCGGCTGCGCGACGGCGCCGAAGCAGACGAGAAACATCTGCGCCGTGTTCGACCAGCGCGAGGGGCTTTTTTCCAGCTGGCAGAGAGCGGCCGAGCGGACAGAAAAGAAATACGGCGTGCCCGTGCCGATCCTGATGGCGACGATGTACACCGAATCGGGTTTCCAGCCTTATGCGCGGCCACCGCGTACCAAGCTCTTCGGCTTCATTCCCTGGACCCGGCCATCGACCGCCTACGGCTATTCGCAGGCGCTCGACGGAACGTGGGATCACTATCAGTCGCAGACCGGGAACTGGGCGGCGCGGCGCACGAACTTCACCGACGCCATCGATTTCATCGGCTGGTACCACTATCAAAACAGCGTCGAGACCGGCATTCCGCTGAACGATGCCTATAATCTCTACCTCGCCTATTATTCCGGGCCGACGGGATACAAGCGCGGCGACTGGCGCTCGAACGGGCAATTGCAGCAGACGGCGCAGAAGTTCGCACGGATGGCTGGAACCTATCAGCAGCAGTTGCGGGGGTGTGATTAACAATAGTCTGAGGGGCGGCCACGGCAGGCCCTATCCGAATAGCAATCGCTACCCCCGCAAATTCCCATACCTGACCGAATAAATCCGATCCCGCCCCAACAGATGCGCCACCAGAGACGATGTGTCGAACAGGCCTTTCATCGCCTGATGGCCGAGATCCAAGCCGCCGCTCATGACGCCGAAGGCGGGCATCAGCAGGCGGGCGCCGTCGGTGGCAAAACACGGGCGGCGGACGGATCTGTCGCGACGGCGCACGGTCGCCGACGGGTGCAGGTGGCCGGCGATTTCGCCGCTCTGCAGGCCGTTTTTCGGCTCGTGGCGGAAGGTCAGGCCGGCATAATGCATCTCGTCGGCGCAGGCGCCGGGCAGATCGACGACGCCGTCGGGATCATGATTGCCGTTGATCCAGATCCATTCGCGGCCGCGCGCCATGCCGACGATCAGCGCGCGGAAATTTTCCGGCAGATGCGCGGAGCCGATGCGATCGTGGAAATTGTCGCCGAGCGAGATGACGAGCTTCGGATCATAGCGCGAGATGACGGCGGCCAGCACGGTCAGGGTCGCCAGCGTATCGTAAGGCGGCAGCATCATGCCGCGGCGGGCGAAGGCCGCACCCTTTTCCAGATGCAGGTCGGAGACGACGAGCAGGCCGGCATCCGGCAAATAGAGGGCGCCAAGCGGATCGCAGACGGCGGCAATGCCGTGGATCGTCGTCTCGATGCCCGGCACGGCGGCCAATCCGGATATGTCGCGCGCCAGCGCCAGGCGGTTCATCACGGTCGTTATTCCCAAACAGGTCTCAGGCCAGCGCTTCGGCGATCAGATCGTCCGCCGCTTCAGCGAGCAATGCGTCATGGGCCTCGCCCGGCACCGCTTCGCGTCCGATCTCCAACATCACCGGCACGGCGAGCGGGGAAATATGGTCGAGCGGGCGGTGGGTGATGTGGCCCCTGATTCGCATCAGCATATCGCCAAGTCGGCTTATATCCAAAAGTCCGGTCGCCGCATCCTGCCGCGTCGCCTGCAGGAGGATGTGATCCGGCTCGTGGCTGCGCAGCACGTCGTAGATCAGATCGGCGGAGACGGTGATCTGGCGGCCGCTCTTTTCCTTGCCAGGATGGCGGCGCTCGATCAAGCCTGCAATCACGGCGCAATTGCGGAAGGTGCGCTTCAGCAGGAAGGATTCGTTGAGCCAGGCTTCGAGATCGTCACCCAGCATGTCCGCGTCGAACAGGTCGGAAAGGCTGAGCCGGCCGTTGCCGATCATCAGGCCCATATCCTCCAGGCCCCAGACGGCGAGCGAATAATCAGTGGCGACGAAGCCGAGCGGCTTGGCTCCCGCCCGGTCCAGCCGGCGCGTCAGCAGCATGCCGAGCGTCTGGTGGGCGAGGCGGCCCTCGAAGGGATAGGCGACCATGTAGCCGCGGCTGCCGCGCGGGAAGGTTTCGATCAGGAACTCGTCGCGCTTCGGCAGCATCGATTTGTCCGTCTGCAGCGACAGCCAGTCGCGCACCTGATCGGGCAGATGGCGCCAGCGGTCGGGATCGGCGATCATCGCCCGCACCTGCTCGGCAAGATAGGTCGACAGCGGAAACTTGCCGCCATTGTAAGACGGGATCTTCGGATCGAGCGAAAAGGCCTGCGACGCCAGGCATTCGTTTTCGCGGATGCCCTCGAAGCGCAGCACCTTGCCGGAGAAGACGAAGGTATCGCCGGGCGACAATTGCTCGAGGAAATATTCCTCGACCTTGCCGAGCGTGGCGCCGCCGCGGCCGATCCGGCCGCCCCCGCCGCGCTTGACCATGCGGATGTTCAGCATCGGGCTTTCGACGATGGTGCCGAGGTTGAGGCGATATTGCTGGGCGACAGCAGGGTTGGAGACGCGCCAGCGGCCCTCCTTGGTCTTGCGGATGCGGGCGTAACGCTCATAGGTTCTCAGTGCATAACCGCCGGTCGCGACGAAATCGACGACGCGTTCGAAGTTTTCCCAGCTGAGATCGGCATAGGGCGAGGCGCTGGTGATCTCGTCATAGAGTTCCAGCATGTCGAAGGGTTCGGCGCAGGCCATGCCGAGCACGTGCTGGGCGAGCACGTCGAGCGCACCGCGGCCGACCGGCGGCGTATCCTGGGCGCCGATATAATTGGCGTCGAGTGCCGCCTGGCACTCCATCACCTCGAAACGGTTGGCCGGCACGAGGATCGCCTTCGACGGCTCGTCCATGCGGTGATTGGCGCGGCCGATGCGCTGGGCAAGGCGCGAGGCGCCCTTCGGCGCGCCGACATGGATCACCAGATCGACATCGCCCCAGTCAATGCCGAGATCGAGCGTCGAGGTGGCGACGACGGCACGCAGCCGGTTTTCGGCCATCGCCGCCTCGACCTTGCGGCGCTGGGCGACATCGAGCGAGCCATGGTGAAGGGCGATCGGCAGGTTGTCGTCATTGATCGTCCAGAGCTCCTGGAAGAGCATTTCGGCCTGGCTGCGGGTATTGACGAACAGCAGCGTCGTCTGGTGGTCGAGGAGCTGCCTGTAGACATCGGGAATGGCATATTTGGCGGAATGGCCGGCCCAGGGAATGCGCTCCTCGGTCGACAAGATCGAAATGTCGGGCTTGGCGCCGCCTCCGACGACGACGAGGCCGGCGTGATGCTCCCTGCCCTCCTCCTGAGCGACCAGCCATTTCTGCAGATCCATCGGCTCGGCGACGGTCGCCGACAGGCCGATGGTCTTCAGGTCAGGGGCAAGGCGGCGCAGGCGGGCAAGGCCGAGCGACAGCATATGGCCGCGCTTGGAGGTAACGAGCGAATGCAATTCGTCGAGCACCACATATTTCAGATCCTTGAAGAAGCGCTCGGCCTCGCGGTTGGCGAGAAGCAGGGCGACCTGCTCGGGCGTCGTCAGCAGAATATCCGGCGGGTTGAGTTTTTGGCGCTGGCGCTTGGCGTTCGGCGTATCGCCGGTGCGGTTTTCGACGGTGACCGGCAGGCCCATCTCCGCGACCGGCTTCATCAGATTACGCTCGATATCGATCGCCAGCGCCTTCAGCGGCGAGACATAGAGCGTGTGGATGCCGGTGAAGGCGGAACCGGGCGGAATCTTGCCGCGACGGGTAAGGTCGGTGAGTGACGGCAGAAAACCGGCAAGCGTCTTGCCGGCGCCGGTCGGCGCAATCAGCAGGGTGCTTTCGCCGGCCTCGGCGCGGGCAAGCAGTTCCAGCTGATGGGCGCGCGGACGCCAGCCCTTTTCCGCAAACCAGCGGGTAAAGGCGGCAGGAAGCAGGGCGCGGGCTTCGGAATCGATCTGGTCCACATCCTGAAGGTAGTGAAACGCCGGCGAAAAAGAAGAGCGGTCACCGCTCACATCGCGATATAGCGGTCCTTGCGATGATTGATGGCGAGCGTGAGGTTGAGCACGACCGCGCCGAGAACCGAACAAGCGATGATGAAGGGACTGGCGACGAAGAAGGAGAGCGCCAGCACGATGCCGTCGAATCCGAGCTGGACGAGGCCGGCGCGCCAGCCGAAGCGATCCTGGATG
The DNA here is from genome assembly GCF_003939025.1 of Rhizobium sophoriradicis. Taxonomy (GTDB): domain Bacteria; phylum Pseudomonadota; class Alphaproteobacteria; order Rhizobiales; family Rhizobiaceae; genus Rhizobium; species Rhizobium sophoriradicis. The sequence goes on along the minus strand of NZ_RQIH01000011.1, from coordinate 74,338 downwards.
TAGAGGGCGAGGATGCCGATGCCGCCGAGACTGGCGCGGTGGCGGAAAAGCGCCAGCATGCCGGCGGCGATGACGAGGCCTCCGAAGAGCGCTCCGGCGACCGGATGGACATGCGCCACGCCGATGAAGCCGGGCGCGAATTCGGACAGGACCGAGGTCAGCGCGATCGCAACGAAAGTCTTGATGGTGAAGGCGGGGCCCAGGCGACGGAAGGCGAGATAATAGAAGGGCAGGTTTACCGCAAAGAAGCAGAGGCCGAAGCTTATTCCGGTCGCATAATGGGCGAGGAAGGCAAGGCCCGCGGTGCCGCCGGCAAGCAGTCCCGCGCCGGAAAGAAGCGTGACGCCGAGCACCGCGAGCATGCTGCCGGCGACGATGCCCTGCGCGTCGTCAAAAAGTGAGTGACGGTCGGCGCTGGAATTCAGAAGGCCTGCGAAGGCATTGGATGCCATGATGTTCCCCTGCGGTTTTTCTCCTTCTATCCGGCGCAAGGAGAAAGGCAAGCAGCCGCCAGTTGACAGCCGAGATAATCATGGATATTTTGTATCCACGATTAGGAGATGGTTTCGATGAAGATGAGCGACGGTGTCGAACAGGCCATTCACAGCGTTGCGATGCTTTCCGGCCTCTCCGAAGGCGGCGTGCTGTCGGCCGCCGCCCTGGCGGAATTCCACGGCGTGTCGACGAGCTATCTGTTGAAGCATCTGCAGGCGCTGTCGGGCGCCGGCATTCTCGATACCGTGCCTGGCCCGCGGGGTGGATATAAGCTCGCGAAGGCGCCGGAAGAGATTTCGCTGCTCGATATCCTGCTCGCCGTCGAGGGACCGGCGCCAGCTTTCCGCTGCGCCGAAATCCGCCAGCGCGGCCCTAACCCGGTCTCCGACCGCTTCTTCGCCAAGCCCTGCACCATCAGCGCGGCGATGCTCCGGGCCGAGCGGGTCTACCGGGCCGAACTCGCCAAGACCAGCATTGCCGATCTCGGCATCGAATTGAATGCCCTCGACGACGGATCGATCGCAGCTAGAGGCTGCGCCTTCCTCGAAATCCACGAACGCAAAATGGCTCGCTGAGCCCTATCAAAGGAGAAAGACATGCAACCTCGTTTCAACTTCGCCAAAGCCGCCCCCGATGCCTACAAGGCGGTCGCCGCACTCGAGCAGTATGTCCAGTCCTGCGGACTGGAGCGCCGCTTCATCCACCTGATCAAACTGCGCGCCTCGCAGATCAACGGCTGCGCCTATTGCGTCGACATGCATGTGAAGGAAGCCCGTCACGACGGGCTCAGCGAACAATGGATCAACCTGATGTGCGTGTGGCGGGAATCGCCGGTCTATGACGCGCGTGAACGCGCCCTGCTCGGCTGGGTCGACGCCGTCACCAACATCGCCAAAACCGGCGCCCCGGATGCCGACTACGAGACGCTGAAGGCGTATTTTTCCGAGGAGGAGATGACGAAGATCACCGTGACGATCGGCGCGATCAATGTCTGGAACCGGCTCGCCGTCGGCTTCCGCTCGCAGCATCCGCTCGATGCGGTGACAAAGGCGGCTTGAGGCCAATGCGTAGAGGTGAGTGGGGAGAGGTCGCGGCATATCCTCGTCTCACCTCAGTCCGAAGGAGGGGTTAAGGCCCCAGGCAAACGTGCCGGCAGGCGGATGGGACACCCGGCAGCGCGTTGAACCAGGAAGTGTGACGTTTCATCCGCTTCGTCGACGGCGAGTTTGGCAAAACACGCCCCACACTCCGTCATCCCAGGCCTTGAGCTGCTCAAGGCCGAGGATGACGGAGTGTGGGTGGTTTGTGGAGCAAGAACAGCGAGGAATACGGGCGGAGCTGCGATTTTGACGTGGGCTTCTCAGCCCCATCATCTGTCCTACGGGCAACTTTGCCGCAGCTGAAATAGGCGACCCATGCAGAGGTGGCGGCGCCGCGCGGGCAATGATGGCATCCCAACAACCGACCCGAAATTTCGGGTCGGTTGAAAATTCCGTTATTCGCGATCGATCGTGGCCCGTGCGGCAACGGCGTCAGGCGCTGTGCCCGAGAGGTCGATGCTGTTGAGCAGATCGCGGACGACTTTCGTAATTTCCTCTGCGGAAGCGCCCTTGGCGTATTCTTCCTGCATGCGGCGTCTCACAAGTTTTTCCAAATCTGACATAACTCACCTCATCAAATCCGGCGCGGGAGAAGTGTCGCGCCGGGGCCGATGACAGGCAAGTTACGTTTTGTTCAGAATGGGTTACCGATTTGTAATGTCAGAGTGCGATGTAGCGGTCGGCGCGGTGATTGATGGCGACGAAGAGGTTGAGGACGAGGGCGCCGAGGACGGAATAGAAGACCACCGGCGGCGTGGTGACGAAGAAGGCGGCGGCCAGCACGCACATGTCGATGGCCAGCTGGACGAGGCCGGCGCGGATGCCGAAACGCTCCTGCAGATAGACGCCGAGAATGCCGACGCCGCCGAGGCTGGCGCGGTGGCGATAAAGCGCCAGCGCGCCGAAGCCGAGCAGCAGGCCGCCGAGCAGAGCCGCCCAGGCCGGATGGATGCTCGAAATGGAAAAGAGACGCGACTGCAGATCTGCGATTGCCGAGGTCAGGCCGATGGCGATGAAGGTCTTCAGCGTGAAAGCCATGCCGAGACGTTTCCACGAGAGATAGAAGAACGGCAGGTTGAGCAGGAAGAAGGCGAGGCCGAAATTGACGCCGAAAGCGTAATGCAGAAGGAAGGCGACGCCGGCCGTGCTGCCGGTGAGAAGGCCGGCGCTGGCAAGTACGTATAGGCCGAGGGCTGCGACGAGACTGCCGGAGAATATGCCCTGCACGTCTTCGATCGGCGAGTGACGCGCAGCACTCGTATTCCAGAGGCCGAGGGCATTGATGAGCTGTGTCATGTCGCCAGTCTCCAACAGCAGACGTGTTCGCGAGCACGTCCGGAGAAATCCGGACGCAGTGGGTTATTGCTTATGAAAATGAGCCGGAGCGCTCGGCGTCTGATCGCCGCGCTCTCTTCGGATACCCCTGCAATATCAGGCTTTCCGGGGTCCGAGCAAGCGGAATAGGTAAGCAATACTGTCCTATTCGAAAATCGCAAGAAACATTCGCTCAGGCCGGCTTGCGCGTAAGGAACAGAATGCCGGCAACCAGATTGCCGCCATCTTTGCGAATGACCGTCTTGGCAATGTCGAGGATTTCGAAGCCGTGGCGGGCAAGCAGCATCCTCACATAGGCTTCCGAATGGGCATAACGCAGCGACGGTGCGAGATGGAAGCTCTCGCACTCCCCCGCATCCTCGACGGAAAAGGCGAGATCGGCGCCTGATGCGGCGAGATCGTTGATGATGGCAAAGACGCTTTCGAGATTGCCGAGATACATCAGCACGTCGGCTGCCGTCACCAGGTCGGCGCGGCCACGTGGCCCCTCGGCAAAGAGGCCGGAAAGATCTGATGCAAGCGACAGGTCGGCCTGGGCGAGGTGATCGTAGACCGCCTTCTCGGCCGCCTTGGCCAGCATGTTCTGCGAGAGGTCGAAACCTTCGAGACGGTCGACGCGGCCATGGATTTCGGGGCCGAGCAGGCCGGTGCCGCAGCCGAGATCGACGGCACAGGTGTAATGCCTGCCGGTGGCAGAAACGAGGGCTGCGAGCTTCTGCGGCACGCTATAATCGAGTTTTTCGACCAGCGAGGTTTCGAAACGCTCGGCATAATCATCGAACAGCCGCTCGATATAGCGGCTCGGCGGCCGGTCGGGCGCAGCTCCTTCGCCGAGAACGGCCAGCTTGAGGGCCGCGCCAAAAATATCTTCGGGATCGAGGGCAAGCGTGCGGCGATAGGCTCCGATCGCGGCTTCCGCCCTGCCCGCCTTTTCGCGATAGGTGGCGAGGCGATACCAGCCGGCAGCCCAGGCCGGTGCGAGTTCGAGCGCCTGCTCCATCAACTCGGCCGCCGCCTCCGGCTCGCCGCCCTCTTCGAGCATCCGGGCATAATCGGCGCGGCGGTCGGCGATGACATCGCCTGAAGAAAGCTGGTGGGGCTGCATGAATAGACCTGTTGGCTCTTGCGCATGTCATTACCGCAAACCGCTGCACAGTTTGTATGACATACGTCTGCCCGCATCTGGCGGCGGCCACAAAAAAACTCAAGTCCTATTTCACAGGCGAAGCGGCCAATTCTGGAAAGGGCTTGCGGGCGGCGCGCCGCAACCTTATTCCAAGGGCAAACAGGAGATGGCGCATGTCCGATCAGGTGAACAGGTTCCTCGGCGATTCGCTCGGCCGCACATTGATAAAACTCATCGTCGTGTCGCTGATCGTCGGCTTCGTCATGACCATCTTCGGCCTGACGCCGTGGAACATCATTTACGGCTTCCGCGACTTCGTCCTGGAAATCTGGCATCGGGGTTTTTCAGCGCTCGGGCGCGTCGGCGACTATCTCCTCCTCGGGGCGACGATCGTCATTCCGCTCTTCCTCATCCTTCGCCTTTTCAGCTACCACCGGTAACATGACCTCCATCGATCTTTCCCGCCGCGGCCTGCTGCGTCTTTCCGGACTTGCGTTCGCCGCCGGAATTGCCGGCTGCACCACCGCGCCGCGCCTTGCCGGCCCGCCCTCAAACGGCGAGGACGAGACGGCAAGCGTGCTGCCGCTCGTCAATCGGCTCCGAGGCAAGAACGGCCTGCCGCCGCTGTCCGCCGATCCGGCGGCAAGCACGGCCGCCCTCTTCCAGGCGAAACGCATGGCAAGCGCCGGCAAGATGGCGCATATCATGGGGATGACCGACAGTTTCGGCGCCCGCGTCAAGGCGAGCGGCGTTCAGCTGCCGGCGGCAGAAAACATCGCCTCCGGCCAGCGGAGCGTCGATGAAGTGGTGACGGCCTGGATCAACTCGCCGCATCATCTGGAAAACATGCTGGGACACTATGACGGCCTCGGCGTCGCCGTCGCTCACAATTCATCTTCCAGGAACCTGCCCTATTGGGCGATGGTGCTTTCCAGCCGAGGTGATTCCGCCTCGATATGAGGCCGGTATGGACACGCGCAGCAACAACAACGCGCTCGCTTTCGACGTGACGCACCGGCTGGTGCTGGCGATCGCTATTCCGATGACGCTCGGCTTCCTGACGACGCCGCTGCTCGGGCTGACGAGCACCGCCGTTGTCGGTCATATGGGGGATCCGGAGGCGCTGGCGGGGCTCGCGATCGGTGCAATGCTCTTCGATCTCATCCTGGGCAGTTTCAATTTCCTGCGGGCATCAACGACCGGGCTGACGGCGCAGGCCTATGGCCGGCGGGACCAGCACGAACAGCAGGCGGTCTTTGCCAGGGCACTGATCTCGGCGCTCGGCTGCGGGCTGGCGCTGCTCTGTCTTTCACCGCTGCTCAAGGTGGCGGGTCTGCGGCTGATGGGCGCGGAAGGCGCGATCGCCGAGGCGACCGCCACCTATTTCTCGATCCGCATCCTCGCCGCGCCGGCAGCGCTCGCCAACTACGCCATCCTCGGTTTCGTGCTGGGGCGTGGGCAGGGCAAGATCGGGCTGCTGCTGCAGGCAATCATCAACGGCATCAACATCCTGCTGTCGATCTATCTCGGCCTGACGCTCGGCTGGGGCGTGGCCGGCGTTGCCTGGGGAACGATGGCCGGCGAGACGGCCGGCGCGCTTGTTGGGCTTTTTGTCGTGCTCAACGGCTTTGCCAAGGCCGATCGGCCGGCATGGGCGGAGATCGTTTCCCGGCACCGGCTGGCCGAGCTTTTCGCGCTCAACCGCGACATCCTGATCCGCACCTTCGTGCTGATCGGCGCCTTCACCATCATGACGCGGATCGGCACCAGTTTTGGCGCGGTGACGCTTGCCGCAAACGCTGTGCTGATGAATTTCGTGCTGCTCTCCAGCTATTATCTCGACGGGCTGGCCAATGCAGCCGAGCAGATCACCGGCCGGGCGGTCGGCGCGCGTTACCGGCCGGCCTTCGACCGCGGGCTGAAGCTTACGATCCTCTGGTCCTTCGGCCTGGCGGCGATCGTTTCCGCCTTCTTCTTCCTCGCCGGGCCCTGGCTGATCTCAGCGCTGACGACCTCGCCCGAGGTGCGGCAGGCGGCAGCCACCTATCTGCCCTGGGCGGCGGTGACGGGGCTGACCGGCGCGCTCGCCTTCCTGATGGACGGGGTCTTCATCGGCGCGACGTGGTCTGCCGACATGCGCAACCGGATGCTGCTGTCCTTTGTCGGCTACCTCGCCATGCTCGCGGTCTTCGTGCCGCTCTTCGGCAATCACGGCCTGTGGCTGGCGATGAACGCCTTCCTGCTGTTCCGCGGCTTTTTCCTGGCGATGCTGGTCAGGCCGCGGGCCGATCAGACCTTCCGCGCCGCCCAGTAATCGAGCCTGCTGTCGCGCAACTCGCGGATCGAGCCGGCCTTTTCGCGGTCGAGCAGTGCCGAGAGGCCGCGAACGATATTGCCCGGCAGACCGGGACCTTCATACACCATGCAGGAATAGAGCTGGACGAGGTCGGCGCCCGCCCTGATTTTCTCTAGCGCCGTTTCGGCCGAGGAAACGCCGCCGACGCCGATGATCGGCAGATCAGGGCCGACGCGCTTGCGCATCCTGGCAAGCACGGCGGTCGACTTTTCGAACAGCGGCACGCCGGAGAGGCCGCCCGTCTCCTTGGCGTGGCGCTGATCCTTGAGGCCCTCGCGCGACAGCGTGGTGTTGGAGACGATCAGCCCGTCCAGCGGATGCGCCAGCGCCTCGGCGGCGATGTCGTCCATGCCCTCCTCGGTCAGATCGGGGGCGATCTTGAGAAAGACCGGAACCTTCCGCCCGGATTTCTCCGCCATCTCGTCGCGCGTCGCAAGCACTGATGACAGCAGCGCCGCAAGGCTTTCGCGCGCCTGCAGGTCGCGGAGGCCGGGCGTATTCGGTGAGGAGATGTTGGCGGTGAAATAACGCGCGACCGAATAGAAGCGGCGGATGCCGGCGACATAATCGGCGATGCGGTCCTCGCTGTCCTTGTTGGCGCCGATATTGACGCCGACGATGCCTTTGCCCGTCAGCGCGGCGAGGCGCGTGAAGGCGGCGTCATGGCCGTCATTGTTGAAACCGAGACGGTTGATCACGGCTTCATCCTCGACCAAGCGGAAGATGCGCGGGCGCGGATTGCCGGCTTGCGGCTTCGGCGTCACCGTGCCGATCTCGGTAAAGCCGAAGCCGAGCCTCAGCAGCGCCTCCGGCACTTCGGCATTCTTGTCGTAGCCTGCCGCCATGCCGAGCGGGTTTTCGAAGGTGAGGCCGGCGACGGTCTGGCGAAGGCGCGGATCGGCGGTGATCTGGCAGGCGGGCACGAGGCCGGATTTCAGCGCCGCGATCGACATGCCGTGCGCCGTTTCCGGATCGAACAGGAAGAGGCCCTTGCGCGCGAGACGCTTGAAGGGATCGATCATGGCTGCAGCTCCGGGAAAATATGCGCGCCGGTCTCATCGAGCGGCAGCCGCACCTCCCACAGCACGGCCGCAAGCGGCAGCTCGGCATAGAGATGCGGGAACAGATCGCCGCCACGCGAAGGTTCGAAGATCAGCTTGTCGCCGAGGCGGCCGCCATCGACGGCAACCAGCATCAGGTCGGACTGGCCGGCGAAATGCAGGGCAGCGGTCTGCTTGACCTGGTCAGCCGTCGAGAAATGGATGAAGCCGTCCTTAAGATCGATGCCGGCGCCATGAAAAACACCGCTTTGTCTGGCTTGCTGCCAGAGCGGTTCCGTCACGATCTTGTAAAGGGTCGGTGTCAGGGTCATCATGGCCTCGCGATTGCTGGTCCTCGATCACCAGCGCTTTGCCGGAAAGAGGCGGCAATGTCCACGCCCCGGCGCCTAAAAAAACAGGACCCGCACAAGCAAATCCGGAGGATGAGACGATGAAGATTTTGGTTCTCACACTTGGCGCTGTTCTCCTGCCGCTGGCAGCCGTGGCGGCCGAGGCCGATGCGAGCCGCTTCCAGCTGGAAAAGAGCGGCGATCATTTCGTCCGGCTCGACCGCCAGACCGGCGCCATGTCGATCTGCCAGGACAAGGACGGCGCTCTCGTCTGCCGCATGGCAGCCGACGAGCGGGCGGCCTATGAGGACGAACTCGACCGGCTTTCGGAGCGGGTGACCAAGCTCGAACAGCGCGGCCTCATCGAGCGGGCGCTGCCGAGCGATGCCGAAGTCGAGCGCTCGATCAGCATCATGGAGAAGATGATGAAGAGTTTCATGGGGATGGTGAAGGAGTTCCAGGCCGAGGAAAAGGCCAATCCCCTTCCGCAGAAGACCTGATCTGATATAATCTATCAGCAAGGTATGCATGGATCGCAGTGGGGACGGCGTCGCATGCAGCATGATCGGGCTCTTGGGAGGGAGTTTTCGATGCAGGAACAGACCATCATCATTGCGGACGACCATCCGCTTTTCCGCGATGCGTTGCGCCAGGCCGTCATCGGCATGGAAGGTCGCCAGTTGATCGTCGAAGCCGGCGATTTTGCCGCCGCACGGACCGCGGCCGGCGCCCATCCGGACGCCGATCTGATGCTGCTCGACCTCGCCATGCCCGGCGTCAGCGGCTTTTCCGGCCTGATGGCATTGCGCGCCGAATTCGCCAGCCTGCCGATCATCATCGTCTCGGCAAGCGACGACGCAACGACGATCCGCCGGGCGCTGGAACTCGGCGCCTCCGGCTTCATTTCGAAATCCTCCGGCATCGAAGACATTCGCCGCGGCATCCAGACGGTGCTCGCCGGCGATATCGCCACACCCGAAAGCTATCGCGACGGCCAGGAGCAGGACCCAGATGTCGCCGACCTGATCCACCGCCTGCACACGCTGACGCCGCAGCAGAGCCGGGTGCTGACCATGCTCGCCGAAGGGCTCTTGAACAAACAGATCGCCTATGAACTCGGCGTCTCCGAGGCGACGATCAAGGCGCATGTCTCGGCAATCCTGTTGAAACTCGATGTCGACAGCCGCACGCAGGCCGTTATCCAGCTCGGCAAGATCAACATGGCGATGGTCGCCTGAGGGCGGCCGAAACCGCCGATAGCAGGATTTTATTCCTCCTTTACCTTTACGCGCGCCGCCCGGTCGGTTACACTTCCGGCCGGCTGAAGCGCGGCCCGGATAGGCTGCACGGAAACGGGCGCACATGCTGTCACACGAGCAGATCTGGGAGGCGATCGACAGGCTTGCCGAACGGCATGACCTGACGCCATCCGGCCTTGCGCGCCGCGCCGGCCTCGATCCGACCTCCTTCAACAAGTCGAAACGGCTTTCGGCCGACGGGCGGTTGCGCTGGCCCTCGACCGAATCGATCGCCAAGGTGCTCGATGCGACAGGGGCGAGCATGGAGCAGTTTCTCGCCCTCCTGCCACCGGGCGACGCTTCGGGAGAACGGACCGGCGAGCGTGCCCGGCAGCCGGATAGCAGGTTTCAGCCGCATGGTGGCGCCATTCCGCTGCTCGGCTTCGCGCAGGCCGGCGCCGGCGGCTTCTTCGACGATGGCGGCTTTCCGGCCGGGCAAGGCTGGGACGTGGTCGAGTTTCCGGCTGCGCCGTCGCAGAAATCGGGCGTCTATGCACTGGAGGTGCAGGGTGAGAGCATGATGCCGCTCTATCGCGACGGCGACGTGCTGATCGTCGAGCCCGGCGCGCAGGTGCGCCGCAACGATCGCGTCGTCGTGCGCACCCGCGAGGGCGAGGTGATGGCCAAGGTACTGCTGCGCCAGAGCCCAAGGTCGATCGAGCTGATGTCGCTCAATCCCGAACATGCGAACCGGACGCTCGATCTGTCCGACGTCGAGTGGATCGCCCGTATCATCTGGGCCAGCCAATAGGAAGATATTCCATGCGGCCTGCCGCCGTCTTCACCGGTCTCGCAGGAATGGCGGTCGTGGCCGGCCTGCTAATGGCCGCAGACGCAAGGCTCAGCGGCGGCACGGGCGGCGAGGATACGACCACCGTAGAGGCGCCAGCAACCGACAGGGCGGCGGAAATCACCCCCGAGGCGGCAGGCCGGTCGGCGCCGATCTCGGATGCGGATGCCGAAATCATCGCGCGCGCAGCGCAACCGGCCGCTCCCTCACCCGCCCCGGCCGAACCCATGGCGGCGAAGCCTGCCGATCCGCCGCGCCCCTCTGAACTGGCCGGCGGGCAAGCGGTGGGGCCGCCCGCGAAGAAGCCGATCGAGCTGGCGCGGCCGGTCGCCGACAATGCCGGCATGCTTTCCTTTGGCGAGCGCCGGCTTCAGCTTGCCGGCATCGTCCCGACACCGGCCGACAGGATATGCGGACCGGCAAGCCGGCAATGGCCCTGCGGCATGATCGCGAAGACGGCACTGCGCCAGCTGTTGCGCAACCGCAGCCTCACCTGCGACCTCGAGACGGCGGAATGGAAGGGGATGGCGACCGCCGCCTGCCGGCTCGGTACGCAGGATCTCGGCACATGGCTCGCCGAAAACGGTTGGGCGGAAGCCGCGGCCGGCTCGCCGCTCGACGCTATCGCCGAGAAGGCGAGACAGGCGCAGAAAGGCATTTACGGCGGCGACCCGCGTCGCAAATGACAGGCCGCCGCAGGACGCGAGATGCCGCCAGTCCCTTGTAATGGCCATCGCCAATTCCTAATCTCGGCTGATTTGAAAAAGGAATCACCGATGAACAAGCCGCTTTCCGCCCATGACGCACTGATCTACGTGATGGTGATGGCGTCCGCCGTCGACAGCACGATGAACGACCGTGAGATGACGAGGATGGGCCAGTTGATCGGATTCCTGCCGGTTTTCAAGGATTTCGATGACGACAGGCTGATACCGATAGCGCGCGACTGCGCCTCGCTGCTTGCCGGGCCTGAGGGCCTCGACGTCGTTCTCGAAACGGTCCGCGACACGCTCCCGACAAAACTCTACGACACAGCCTATGCGCTCGCTGTCGAAGTGGCCTCCGCCGATCTCTCGGTCAAGGCGGAGGAACTGCGGCTGCTCAGCCTGCTGCGCGACCGGCTCGGCCTCGACAAGCTCACCTGCGCGGCGATCGAGCGGAGCGCGATTGCCCGCTTCCGCAAGGGCTAAGTCACTGGGTTCAATAGAGGCCGTAGGGAAAATAGCGCAAATAGATTTCCTGAAGGCGGCCGTTGCGCGACAGCGCGGCAAGCGCATGATCGATGGCCGAAGTCAGCACGCTGTCCTTCTGCCGCAGCATGATCGTCATGCCCTCGCCGAGGAAATGCTCGGAGAGATAGGGGCCATCAAACAGCGCGCAGCATTTGTCCGAGGCCGGCGAAGAGACCCAGAAGGAAAGCTGCAGCGCATCAGCGAAGGCGGCATCGACCTTGCCGTCCTTGAGGGCGGCAAGCAGGGCGTCCTTGGTGTCGAAGGTCTGGGCCTTCAGCGCCGGGAAAAAGGCAGCGAGCATCGCCTCGTGCACCGTCCCCTTGACGACACCGACCGGGCGCCCGGCAAGAGCGGCCGCCGTCTTGCCCTCAACCGGTACCGAAAGCTTGCGCACGAAACGCGCCGGCAGCATCAGATAGGGCCGGGAGAAGACGAACTGCCGGCGCAGCTCCGGGGTCACTGCAAGGCCGGCGATGACGGCATCGCCCTGCGAGGCGGCAAGCGCATCCTTGAGGTCGGCGAAAGGAATCGCCTGGATCTGGCACTTGTCGGATATTTCCAGCTCGCTGCAGATTTCGCGGGCGAGATCGACGTTGAAACCGGAAAGCTTGCCGTTCTGATCGGTGAAATTGAAGGGGGGGAAATCGACCGAGGTTAAAAAGCGCAGGCGAACCAGCGAGGATAGATCGGGTCTGGCAAGACGCTCGCGCGCATCAAAGAGCAGCGGCAGCGAGGGCGCTGCCTGCTGGGCGGGGGCGGCAAGGCTTGAGACGAGCAATAGCCCGAACGCAAAAAACCCCTTCAGCGTCAGGGATGCCAGCTTGGATTCGGTCATCGTGATCCAGTCTCGGGTTGCGGGGTTGGAGTGATGTAACAGAGTCACGCCCGGTGGGGAATATACGTGTATCCGACGCCGGAACGACCGCCTTCCCATTAGAGGCCGCTACGGGTCACCTCAGGATCAGGCTCTCTGGGGTTGCGGCGTAAAGCTCGTTCCTCAAAATTACGGGCATTCTCCATACCGACGTTAGGGCGGAATTAAAGAATAGTGCCCCTTATTCGTGGCGACGTTATCGGACCCGCCGGCCGATCGCATGATGCAGGCGTCAGCGCTCTGTTTGTAACAATTGATTTCAAAGCGCCGGTGCGGCACGCCCGGCCAACCGGGTAACATTTCCATGCTGAAGCATCTGAAAATCCGCACGAAAATCATGTCGGTCGTGGCGCTCATGGGGCTGATCACCATGGCCGGGCTGATCTATATCATCGCCGATTTTCGCCGTGCGGACGCCGCTTACAGCGCCTTCATCGATCATGAGGCGCTGGCCTCGACGCAGAGCGCACGCGCCAGCGCCTCGGTGGTGGCCTCGGTGCTGCAGGTCTCCATGCTGGCCGCGATGAAGCCCGATACGCCGGCTTTCGAGACGGCGCTCGCCACGCCGAGCAAGCTGCCGCAGGCGCGCGACCGGCTGAAACAGGCACTGGCGCTGGTGCCGAGCCGCAAGGCGGCGATCGACGAGCTGCAGGCAGGCATCGATGACATCGAAGCGCTGGCGAACAAGATCATCGAACAGAGCAAAGCCAAGGATAGCGCCGGCGCGCTTGCCAATGTTGCGCTGATCAATGCCAAGCTCGATGCACTGACGCCGAAGATGATCGCCAATAATGATGCGATGATGGCGCTGCTCAACGACGGCGGCGACGCGCTCTCGGCTTCCGTTAATGGCCGGATCACCTTCTGTCTTCTCCTGATCGGCATTGCCGTTCTCGCCGCGATCGGCATCAGCGTCGCTGTCGCACAGTCGGGCATTGCTGGCCCGATGGCGCAGCTGCGGCTGCGCATGGCGCGCCTTGCAGAGGGCGACACCGACAGCGAGATCGGCGGCCTCGACCGCGGCGATGAAATCGGCCAGATGGCCAAGGCCGTTTCGATCTTCCGCAACAACGCCATCGAGCGCCGCCAGATCGAGGCCCGCGCCGAGGCCGAGCGCAGCGTCAGCGACGGCGAGCGCCGCGAACGCGAGGCGCAGAAGACGCGCGAGGCATCCGAACTCGAACGCGCCGTCACGGCCCTCGGCGACGGCCTGCGCCGCCTTGCCGCCGGCGATCTCGCCTCGCATATCGACGAGCCTTTCGTCGCCCATCTCGACGCGCTGCGCCAGGATTTCAACCACTCGGTCGAGAAGCTCAACGAGACGCTGCAGGCGGTCGGCGCCAATGCGCGGGCAATCGGCGCCGGCGCCAACGAGATCCGGTCTTCCGCAGACGAGCTTTCCCGGCGGACGGAACAGCAGTCGGCCTCGGTCGAACAAACCGCAGCGGCACTGGAAGAAATCACCACGACGGTGCGCGACGCCGCCAGACGCGCCGAGGAGGCAAGCCAGCTCGTCACCCGCACGCGCCTCGGCGCCGAAAAATCCGGCGAGGTCGTCCGCAAGGCAGTCTCCGCGATGCAGCAGATCGAACAGTCCTCGGTCGCGATCGGCAACATCATCGGCGTCATCGACGACATCGCCTTCCAGACCAATCTGCTGGCGCTCAATGCCGGTGTCGAGGCGGCGCGTGCCGGTGAGGCCGGCAAGGGCTTTGCGGTGGTGGCGCAGGAGGTGCGCGAACTGGCGCAGCGCTCCGCCAAGGCGGCCAAGGAAATCAAGGACCTGATCACCAATTCCGGCACGCATGTGCAGACCGGTGTGTCGCTGGTCGGCGAAACCGGCAAGGCGCTCGGTGTGATCGTCACCGAAGTGCAGGAAATCAACCAGCACGTCAATGCGATTGCCGAAGCCTCGCGCGAACAGTCGATCGGGCTGCAGGAGATCAACACCGCCGTCAACACCATGGACCAGGGCACGCAGCAGAATGCGGCGATGGTCGAGCAGTCGACCGCCGCCAGCCACAGCCTCGCCACGGAGGCGACGGCGCTCAACACTCTGCTCGGGCAGTTCCGGCTGACCGGCACCGGCAGCTTCGCCGCCGCCGCCCCGATCACCTCGGCCCGGCCCGCCGCAGCCCCGCGTGCGCCCGCGCGCCCGGTGGCCAAGGCTGCCGCGATCCGCGTCGCCCGGGAAGGCACCGCCCGCCCGACCGCCTCGCCGGCCCGTGCCCTCGGCCAGACCCTCGCCAACGCCTTCGGCGGCGGCAGCACGCCGAAAAGCCAGGAGGCGGACTGGACGGAGTTCTGAAGCACGGCTGTGCGGTTCGCGCCCTATGATTTGCCCCTCACCCTCGAGGAGGACTTGCTTGCGAGCGGTGCTCGAGGAACTGAGGGGCAGCCACAAGTCTCTTCTCCCCTCGGGGAGAAGGTGCCGGCAGGCGGATGAGGGGGCTACCCGGACTTCCCTCTCGTAAAGGTCTATCCAACCACGCCGACCGCAGCGCCCTGTACAAAGACCGGCTTCGCCGGCCCCCTCATCCGCCCTACGGGCACCTTCTCCCCGCCGGGGAGAAGAGGGAATCGCGAGGTTGCGGCTATTCCTCGGCCCCGCGTTTACCGGACTCCCGCTCACTCTAACCCGGCCGCCAACCAACCTCGACGAGGATATTGCCCGGTGCCGTGCAATAAAAGAGCCAGCCGCCGCGCATGGCGGCCGGCGGGCCGGAGAGGATAGCGCCGGCGGCAGCAAGCCCGGCATGGACGGCATCGACGTCAGTCCTTTCGGGCAGGATGAAGCCGATATGATAGGTCTGGCGCTGCAGTTCGACCTGGTCGGCGGTGCCGAACTTGGCGATGGCGTGGCTCAAGACGATCTCGAGGCCGGCGTCATCCTCCAGGATCGCCAGGCCGTTGTTGCCGCGCATATCCTTCAGCTTCAGGCCGAAATGGCGGATGAAGAAATCCGCCGTCTCGGCGATATCGGGTACGTGAAAATCGAGATGATTCAGGCGCATTGACAGCCTCCGTTCAAAAAAATCCCGGGACTGCCGTTTGTCATCTCCGCACGCCGCCGGGATCCCGCATGTGCATGCGGATCACGTCGCGGGTTCTCGAGCCCTGGGGCACGGAGCAGAGCTTCGTCAGAGCGCTTTGACGCTCCGACGGAAGGGACCGGGCTTACCTCAACCGATCCTGCCTTTTTCGACGAAGCCGATCTAGCAGGCGGCTTCGGTTTCGGCAATAGATGCGTTGCCACACGCCTGGTGGAGCGAGATTTTCGCCCTAATCTCAATAGCTAGCAGCCGACCGCTCGATCCGGCGTCCCCGGCGACGCTTCGCGAAGGATTGAAGAGCGGCATGGGCATTTGTGTGGTGCGCGCTCTTCGCCAAGGCGTAGAGTAATGTCATTCACGGAGG
Source organism: Rhizobium sophoriradicis (assembly GCF_003939025.1). GTDB lineage: Bacteria > Pseudomonadota > Alphaproteobacteria > Rhizobiales > Rhizobiaceae > Rhizobium > Rhizobium sophoriradicis. The sequence goes on along the minus strand of NZ_RQIH01000011.1, from coordinate 58,925 downwards.
GATGGATATGAAACCTGCAATCATTGGCCTCGTCGGCACACTCGTTCTCGCGGGATGCAGCGCCGTCAGCTACAACGGACCGGGCCTCGAACCCATCCCCGGAAGCATCACCTACAATGGTCAACCGCGCAGCAAGCTCACCAAATCGCCTGCTGGTTCGGCCTTTCCGCATGATTTCATCGACCAGTACGGCCGGCAGGTGGAAGAAACCTACATCATCCAGCCCGACAGAAGCCTGATCATCGCGCATCGGCGATACAAGCCGATCCGGTTCTTTGGAGATTAGGTCTGAGGTGGGATGGCCTTGCCGGAGGTCGAGCGCTCAATTGCGGCCTTGGTTCAAGAGATAGATGACGTCGGCGACCCCGCGGGAACCCTGATGATACCGTTGAAATCGACGACGTCTGAAAGCTCAAGCGAAATTCAGGAGGCGCTTCGTTTGCCGAAGCCGAATGTCTTTCGCAGGCTGCTGTCGACTGCGCTTGCCGGCATGAACCTGCGTAGCCGGCTGAGCAGCGTTGCTTGGCCGCCGGCCGGTTGGCGCATTCGGTATGGACCGTTGATTGCGGCCAGGATTTTCTCTGCGACTGCAAGCGCAGACGGCGCGGTTTTGATCTGGGCCTGTACCGCCTTGATGGTCGCATCGGCCTGTGTTGCGTAAGCACCCAGGGGTGCTGCGGTTTGTGCCGCGTTTACGTCGAGCTTGGTGTTCGTGAAGGTCGGTTCAAGCAGCACCACGCGCACGTTGAACTCGCGAATCTCATGGTCCAGCGACTCCGACAGTCCTTCGAGCGCATGCTTGCTGCTGGCATATATTCCCATGAACGGTGCGGGCAGGAAGCCCAGGACCGAACTGATATTGATGATGAGCCCGCTCCGGGCGGCGCGCATGGAGGGCAAAGCAGCGCGGATCATGCGCAAAGGCCCGAAAACGTTGGTATCGAATACCGCTTGAGCTTCGGAGGGCGACGTGTTTTCGACAGGCCCGACCAGCGAAACGCCGGCATTGTTGATCAGGATGTCGATCTTGCCCGCTTCGGACAAAACCCATTCAACAAAATTGGCGACCGAGGCGTCATCGGTCACATCGACAGTCCCATAGCGCACACCGGGAATGGCATTGGCGCGCTGCGGGTTACGGACGCCTCCAAAGACCTGGAAGCCGTTTTGCGCAAGTAGGCGGGGCTGACGCTTCGCCGATCCCTGAGGATGCTCCGGTGATGACGACAACTCTATTTTTGGACATGCATGCTCCTCGGTTCGGCGCGAATGGTGATTACGTGCTTCATAGAAGGGTCGGAACCTTTCAGCCTTGTTGCCAAGGACAGCTTCTCAGAACCTGGCAAGCGCGTAAGATTTCGATCGACATCTATTCTTGTTTTAGATGTCATTCGAAATATAAAATCAAGCGCTTTTTGCATCACGGCGTTTTTTTCGATGATCGCGCCTTCAACCGCGTGGAGGGCATGGCGCTGCGTCCATCCGTGCTGTCAGACCGCCCCTAGCTTTGTCGGAGAGAAAAAGGTCGCAGCGCTGAATTAGGCGGTTATCGCTTTCGGGGATTTGTCGCGGTCCGACGCGCCGAGCGCCTTCATGATGAAGCGGATTTGCGCATGGAGGCTGACTGCGGTGGCCTCTCCCTCCTGAACGCGCTGCTCGACCAGAACCGGATGGAAGAACGGCAGGAAGGCGGTGATGATGCCGCGCGCGGCTTCGTCGGCGTCTTCGACCTTGAACTCGCCGGTTTGCACACCCTCGCGGACAAGCGCTTTGAGGATTGCCAGGATCTGCTCATTATGTGCGTTGAAGGTTGCCCAACTTCCATCCATGGCGGCGACAAGCAGCTCGTGCATTGGTCTGTCCTCCACCAATATTCTCGTGCTGTGCCGGTGAATGGCGGTCAAAAGATCAACCAGCTTTTTGCTCGCCGGCTGATCCGTTCGCGCAATCGCGAGAGCGATTTCCGCAACCTCCTTGACCACCAGTCCGCAGACGGAACTGTTGATCGCCGTCCTCGAGGGAAAGAAGCGATAAACATTCGCACGGCTCATTCCGAGCTCCGCGGCGATGTCGGCGACCGACGTCTTATGATAGCCGATCCGCCGAAAATACCTTTCCGCCACCTCGAGAATTCGCGTCCGCGCCTCAAGGTCCCTTCCGGCTTCGCAAAAATCATCGCCGCCGCCGGAGAACATCACTCGGCGGCCATCGCCGTCGGCAACTCCACCTCCTTCGGTGATGTTTCGTGACTTTCTTTTTTCGTCGGTTTGATGCGGAACCATGTGGCGTAGAGAGCCGGAAGGAAGAGCAGGATCATCACCGTGCCGACCGCCGTTCCACCGATCAGCGTGTAGGCCATCGACCCCCAGAACACCGAGTGGGTGAGAGGAATGAAGGCAAGGACGGCCGCAAGGGCCGTCAGAATAACGGGACGCGTCCGCTGCACCGTCGCCTCGATGACGGCGTGATAATCGTCGAGACCGGCTGCCTTGTTCTCCTTGATCTGTTCCGTCAGGATCAGGGTATTGCGCATCAGGATTCCAGCCAATCCGATCAATCCGAGAATGGCGTTGAAGCCGAAGGGCTGATTGAAGAGCAGCAGGACCGGAACCGCCCCGGCAAGACCGAGCGGCCCCGTCAGCATGACCATGGTCATCGTCGACAGGCTGCGGACCTGCAGCACGATAACGATCAACATGGCGGCAATCATCGCCGGGAAGATTTTGACGAGGGCGGCGTTGGCCTTGAGCGACTCCTCAATGTTCCCGCCCATCTCGATACGATAGCCCACAGGAAGCGTGGCGATCAGCGGCTGAAGCGCCTTCATGACCTGCTGGGACACCTCGGGGGGCTGGGTCGCCTCGTCGATATCGGAACGGATCGTGACAACAGGCGTGCGGTCGCGACGTTTCAGGATCGGTTCTTCAAACCGTATTTCGGAATGACCGATCTGATCGAGCGGGACCTGGCGACCATCCCGGCTCATCAGCGAGAAGTCCGCCAATCGCGAGGGATCAAGCCGGTTGTCGCCGGCACTGCGCGCAATGACAGGCACGTTGCGGATATTCTCGCGAACCTCGGTAATCGGGATCCCGCTCAGCAGCAGTTGCATCTGCTGGGCGGCCTCCGCCGGCGAAAGGCCGATCAGGCCCAGCCGTTCCTGGTCGGGAACGGTGTGCGGTTGCCCCAATCGCGGTTTGCCTGACGCACATCTGGCACGCTCTTCATGATTTCAAGGGCCTTTTCGGAGATCCGGTACAATTGGTCTGTATCAGGACCCATGATGCGGAATTCGACCGGAAACGGCGTATAGGGACCGAAGACGAGCTGGGTAACGCGGACATAGGCTTCGGGAGCGAGCCCATCCGAGATGGCCGCTCGCAGGCGAAGCTTCAAAGCCTCGCGTGTGTGAGCGTCAGGGGTCAGCACGACGATCTTGGCGAAGGACGGGTCCGGCAGCTCAGGCGCCATGGCAAAGAAGAAACGGGGAGCGCCCTGACCGGTATAGCTCGTGACTGTCTTTGCCTCCGGCTGCTGCTGCAGCCAGTCTTCGAGCTTCCCGACCGTGGCGGCCGTCGTCTCGATACTGGTCCCTTCAGGCATGCGGACTTCAACCAAAACCTCCGGACGATCCGACGTCGGGAAGAACTGCTGTTTCACCGCTCCCATTCCGACGACGGAGATCCCCATGGCGATGGCGACCACCGCACAAGTGACGAACTTGTGGCGCACGGTAAACTCGATCACCCGCCGCAGGCGCCGGTAATTCGGCGTGTCGTAGATGGCGTGATGGCCGCCTTCAACCGGCTTGATCGCCGGCAGCATCTTGACGCCGAGATAAGGCGTGAAGATCACCGCGACGACCCAGGATACGATCAGCGCAAAGCCGACGACCCAGAAGATATTGCCGGCATATTCGCCGGCGGTTGACCGGGCAAAGCCGACCGGCATCAATCCGATGATCGTCACGAGCGTGCCCGACAGCATCGGGGCCGCCGTATGGCTCCAGGCGTAAGCCGCCGCCTTGATGCGATCCATCCCCTCTTCCATCTTCACCACCATAACCTCGATGGCGATGATGGCGTCGTCGACCAAAAGGCCGAGCGCCAGGATCAGCGCACCAAGGGTGATGCGATCGAAGAACCGGCCGGTCTCCAGCATGATGAGGAAGACGACGGCAAGGGTGAGCGGAACGGCCAGAGCCACGACGATCCCGACCCGCCAACCAAGGCTGACGAGGCTGACGAACAAGACGACGCCGAGCGCCATGGCGAATTTCAGCATGAACTCGCCGACCGCTTCCTGGATATTGACGGCCTGGTCGCTGACCTTTGCGAGCGTCATGCCGAGCGGCAGGGTCTTGGCGATCGCGGCGGATCTTTCCTCCAGCGCCTTGCCGAGTTCAAGACCGTTCCAGCCCTGCTGCATCACCGCGCCGAGCATGATGGCGGGCTCGCCGTCATGGCGGATGAGATAGGTGGCCGGATCCTCATAGCCGCGCCGCACTTCGGCAAAATCCGAAAGTTTCAACGTGCGTCCGGCCGCGACGATCGGCGTGTCTGCGATCGCCTGAATGCTGTCATAGGCGCCATCGAAGCGAATGAAGACCTGCGGGCCGCGGGTGTCGATCGACCCCGCCGGCGTCACGGTGTTTCGCCGTTGCAAAGCGGCCGCGACGTCTTGCGCAGAAATGCCGAGGGTCGCCAGCTTGGCATAGGAAAATTCGACAAAGATCTGTTCGGGCCGCTCGCCGAGGATGTTGATCTTCTTGACGCCAGGCACATGCAGAAGATCCTGGCGGATCACCTCGGCCTGGCGCACAAGCTCGCGCATCGGCATGCCCTTGGCCTTCAGCGCATAAAGCCCGAAGCTGACATCGGAATACTCGTCGTTGACGAAAGGACCGAAGACGCCCTGGGGCAGATTGCGGGCCTCGTCGCCAAGCTTCTTTCGGGCCTGATAGAATTCCTCTTCGACCGCCGTGGACGGCGTACTGTCCTTCAGCGTCACAGTCAGAAAGGCGTATCCCGGCCGGGTTGTCGTCTCGACACGATCGTACCAGGTGAGTTCCTGGAGGCGCTTCTCCAGCGGCTCGGCGACCAGATCCTGCATCTCGCGCGCCGTGGCACCCGGCCACACGGTCGTCACGGTCAAGGTTTTGATGGTGAATGAGGGGTCCTCCGCGCGCCCAAGCTTGACGAAGGCATAGGCGCCGGCGGCGGCCAGCAGAATGATGAAGAACAGCGTAACGGCCCGTTCGCGGACGGCGAGCGCGGAGAGATTGAAGTTCATTGTTTTGCCGCCTCTGCCTGTTCTACCTTGGTGCGCACGCTGGCGCCGTCCTGCAGCAGATGGGCGCCGAGAGCGACGACCGGCTCGCCTGCTTTGACGCTGGAAACCACCGCGACCTCCTCGCCTATCTGTTCTATGTTCACCTGCCTGAAGTGGACGGTCGAAGATTTCTCATCGAAGACCCACACGCCGGTTCGGCTGCCGTCGTCCAAAACCGCGCCGACAGGCACCGCGGCCTGCGATTGGCCGCTGCTGTTGGAGATCCTGATCGTCACCGTCGCGCCCAGCGGGGCCGACGCTGCCGCACCATCCAGAACCCAGCGGGCTTCATAGGTGCGGGTTTGAGGGTCGGCGGCGTCGGAGATCTGCCGCAGCCGCGCCTTGTCCCGCCGGCCTTCATTTCCGTAGATGCTGGCATCGGCTGTCTGACCGATCTCAGGCCGCAGGAATTCAGGAAGCCAGACCAGCGCTTCACGCGGACCGGCCTGTGCGAGCCGAACCACGGTTTGGCCTGCCGTCACCACCTGCCCCGGCTCGCCGAGCGTTTCGACAACCGTCCCATCGGTATCGGCAACGAGGATGGAATAGGCAGTCTCGTTCTCCGCGACCTTCGCGTCCGCTTCTGCCGCGGCAAGCTGCGCGGTCGCGGTGTCGAGGGCTGCCTTTGCCTGTTCATAGCGCTGCGGCGTCGCCGCCAATCCGTTTTTCACCAAGGCGGCATAGCGCCGCTCGTCGGCTTGCGCCTGGACCAGCACTGCTTGGGCTGCGGCGACCGCGTTTCGTTTCGCCGTCAATGCGAGACGCAGATCGGTCTCGTCGATGCGCATCAGCGGCTGGCCAGCCTTGACCTGCACGCCAACGTCCACATAACGCTGCATGATCTTGCCGGGCACACGAAAGCCGAGATTGCTCTGCACCCGGGCGGCGATGGTGCCGGTGAAGGTGCGTTCGGTGGCCTCCGGGTTTTTTGCCTCCACCAGCTTGACGAAGGGCGGTGCCGTGCGGGGATCGGCGGCTTTTGCACTGGCCGTGGAGGGCTCCTCGAAAAGCACGAAAGCGGTGGCGCCGGCAGCAGCCACAAGACCGAAAGCGGCGAGTAAAATTTTGCGATTCATCTCATTAACCCTTATTGACCGGCCCAGCGGATCATTTAGATTGCGACCTAACTCTAAAAGGAGTATAGATGTCAAACGAAATCTAATTGGAGATCGAAATGAGAGTCAGTCGTGCCCAGGCCGAGGCCAACCGCGAAACAGTGATCAACGTCGCAAGCCGGCTCTTCCGGGAGCATGGTTTCGACGGCATCGGGCTGAAAGATCTGATGAAAGGTGCCGGCCTCACCCAAGGCGGATTTTACAAGCAGTTCCAATCGAAAGACGATCTCGCAGCGCTGGCATCCGGGCGAGCGATGGAGAGTGCAATTCGCCGGTGGTCGAGGGTTGCCGCCGGAAGCGCCGATCCCTTCGGCGCGGTTGTCGGCATGTATCTCTCAACCGGGCACCAGGAAGAGAAGGGCGATGGTTGCCCCCTGGCCGCGCTCGGTTCCGACGCGGCGCGTCAGAGCGAGGAGGTGCGGGCTCCATTTCAGAACGGCATCGAAGCTCACCTTCAGGTTCTCGACGAATTGATCCCGGCATCGGATCGCGCGAAACCTTATGACAAAGCCATGGTCGTGCTGTCCCTGATGGTGGGCGCCGTAACCATCTCTCGCATCATGACCGATCAGGCCATGTCGGAGCGACTGCTGGATGCCGCCGCCGATGCGGTCAAGCGCATCGCGGGCGACACGGACGAAGAATGAGATTTCGGTTGTGATGAGGAGCTGGAGCGGGTGAAGGGAATCGAACCCTCGTATTCAGCTTGGGAAGCTGCTGCTCTACCATTGAGCTACACCCGCGATGGGTTGAGATTTCCAACAGATGGGGGCCGCTGTCAAGTCGGCTGAGCGCAGCCCGTCAGATGCGGAAGTGTTTCGAGAGTTTGAGGCCCTGGGCCTGGTAGTTGGAGCCGAGGCCGGAGCCGTAGAGGCTTGCCGGTTTTTCCTGCATGTGTTCGTAGATCAGGCGGCCGACGATCTGGCCGTCTTCGAGGATGAACGGCACTTCGTGGCTGCGCACTTCGAGCACGGCGCGGCTGCCGCGGCCGCCCGCCGGCGCATGGCCGAAGCCCGGATCGAAGAAGCCGGCGTAGTGGACGCGGAATTCGCCGACCAGCGGATCGAACGGGGTCATCTCGGCGGCATAATCCGGTGGCACATGCACGGCCTCGCGCGAGACGAGGATATAGAATTCATCGGGATCGAGGATCAGCTCGTTGCGGCCGCGGCTATAGAGCGGCTCCCAGAAATCGAAGATGTCGTGCTGATCCTTCTCGTCGACATCGACGACGGCGGTGTGGTGCTTGCCGCGATAGCCGATCAGGCCGTCCTTGTCGCCGCTGAGATCAATCGAAAGCGCGATGCCGCCGCCCGATACGTTCGGCTGCTTGCTGGCGACAAGCGTCTCGCTTTCATGCAGTTTCAACAGTTCCGGCTCGCCGAGCAGGGACTGGCCGACGCGGAAGCGGATCTGCGACAGACGCGAGCCACGGCGCACGACGATCGGGAAGGTGCGCGGGCTGATTTCGAGATAGAGCGGGCCGGAATAGCCCGCCGGGATCTTGTCGAACTCCTGGGCGTAATCGGTGATGACGCGGGTGAAGATATCGAGACGGCCGGTCGAGCTCTTCGGATTGGCCGAGGCCGACATGTCGGCCGGCAGCGCCAAGCTCTCCATCAGCGGCACGATGTAGACGCAGCCGGTTTCGAGCACCGCGCCTTGAGACAGGTCGATCACGTGCAGACTGAGGCGATCGAGCTTGTCCGACACCAGATGCGAAGGCCCCGGCATGAAGGAGGCGCGAACGCGAAAGGCCTTGGACCCCAAGCGCAGGTCGAGGCTTGCCGGCTGGATCTGATCGCGGTCCAGCTCCCGCTCGGAGTTAAGACGCCCCGTTTCAAACAGCGCTGCGATCGCGCGGTCCGCCAGAATTCCAGTATCGCGAGCCATCATGCCCCATCCATCTTTTGCGCCGACAAAACCAAATACGGGGAATTGACGCAAGCAGCTAACAGCAGTATTGCAGAATTATCCCGTGGTGATTTGGCCGGTCGGCTTGCAGCCACGTTAAACAAGTGGCTAAAAAGACCGGGTTATGAAACCGGTCTGCTTTTGCGGCCGGTTTTTTTGTTATGTGAAGGTGATGGCATGAGCAAGACCTGGCGCCCCGCAACCCAACTCGTCCATGGCGGCACGCTGCGTTCGCAATATGGCGAAACGTCCGAGGCAATCTATCTCACGCAGGGCTTCGTCTACGAGACGTCGGAGGCCGCCGAGGCCCGCTTCAAGGGCGAGACGGACGGATATATCTACGCCCGCTACGGCAGCCCCACGAACGACATGTTCGAAAAGCGCATGTGCATGCTCGAAGGCGCCGAAGATGCCCGCGCCACCGCCTCCGGCATGGCGGCCGTCAGCGCGGCGATCCTCTGCCAGGTCAAGGCGGGCGACCATATCGTTGCCGCGCGCGCCCTCTTCGGCTCCTGCCGCTGGGTCGTAGAAACCTTGGCGCCGAAATACGGCATCGAATGCACGCTGGTCGATGGCCGCGACCTCAAGAACTGGGAAGAGGCAATCCGGCCGAACACCAAGGTGTTCTTCCTGGAAAGCCCGACCAACCCGACGCTCGAGGTCGTCGATATTGCCGGCGTGGCAAAACTCGCCAACCAGGTCGGCGCCAAGGTCGTGGTCGACAACGTCTTTGCCACGCCGCTCTTCCAGAAGCCGCTGGAACTCGGCGCCCATATCGTCGTCTATTCCGCCACCAAACATATCGACGGCCAGGGCCGCTGCCTCGGCGGCGTCGTGCTGGCCGACAAGGCCTGGATCGACGAGAACCTGCACGACTATTTCCGCCATACCGGCCCGGCCATGTCGCCGTTCAACGCCTGGACGCTTCTGAAGGGCATCGAGACGCTGCCGCTGCGCGTCAAACAGCAGACGCAGAATGCCGCGAAGATCGCCGATTTCCTGGCCGAGCAGAACAAGGTCGCCAAGGTGATCTATCCCGGCCGCAAGGACCATCCGCAGGCCGACATCATCGCCAAGCAGATGAAGGGCGGCTCGACGCTTGTCGCCTTCGAGCTGAAGGGCGGCAAGGAGGCGGCCTTCGCGCTGCAGAATGCGCTCGATATCATCAAGATCTCCAATAATCTCGGCGACAGCAAAAGCCTGATCACCCATCCGGCGACGACGACCCACAAGAACCTGACGGAAGAGGCGCGCGCCGAACTCGGCATCTCGCCGGGCACCGTTCGTCTTTCGGCCGGCATCGAGGATACGGACGACCTGATCGAGGATTTCGCCAAGGCGCTTGCCAAGGTTTCGGCCTGATCGACAGCATTGGCGGCCGAGCCTCCGGGTTCGGCCGTCCCGGCCGCGGGATCGGTGCGCCGGCGCTGACCAAGTAAAATTAATACTGACAATTAGGCTTAACGATCGAAAACCATGCGATCACGGCTGTTTCATCGCCGATCAACGTTCCGTTTCTTGACGGACAGGGCCTTCTTATAAGATACGGGTAACATATCTTGACTAAGGTGCAAGGCATGTATCGCGCCCTCACAAGAGATATCGAAGTCGTCGTCGAACCATTCTATCTGGAGGAGCAATCCGATCCGGAAGACGATCGCTACGTCTGGGGTTACCGGATTGTCATCAGCAACAATTCCGGCGTCGCCGTTCGCCTCATCAACCGCTACTGGAACATCACCGACCAGAACGGCCAGGTGGACGAGGTGACCGGCCCCGGCGTCGTCGGCGAACAGCCGCGGCTCAGCCCCGGCGACACCTACGAATATTCCTCCGGCTGCCCGCTCGACACGCCCTCCGGGCTGATGTTCGGCCATTATCAGATGGAAACCGACGAAGGCGAGCTGTTCGACGTCGACATCCCCGCCTTCTCGCTGGATTCACCGGGGCTGCTGCGCGTGCTCAATTGAGCGCGCAATCCGGAAATCCAGCGCTCAGTTGATGCCGACATCGGCCCCTCATCCGCCTGCCGGCACCTTCTCCCCGCCTGCGGGGAGAAGGGAAGAGGCCGCGACCTCCCCGTCCCTCGCCAACGTCTCACAGGGCACGTCCCCTCTACCCGTCAGAACGGGGAGAGGGTTAGGGTGAGGGGCAGCTATCGAGGCGCCAACCGAGCCTATTCGGCCGGCTGAAGTTCGGCCGGCTCGAAACGGTAGGTGGTCGAGCAGAATTCGCAGGTCACGGCGATCTCGCCGTTTTCCTGGCTCTCCTCGATCTCCTCGGCCGAAAAGCCCTTCAGCACGCCCTTGATCTTGTCGCGCGAACAGCTGCAGCGGTCGAAGACGGCGCGCGGTTCGTAGACGCGCACGCCGCGCTCGTGGAACAGCCGGAACAAGAGCCGCTCGGTGCCGACAAGTGGGTCGGTCAACTCGTCGGCATCGATGGTCTCGACCAGCGAACGGGCTTCGACCCAGGCGTCGTCCTCGCCATGCGGGCGGTCGCCATTATCGCCGTCGCCGCCGTGGAGATCCGGGTGGCGCATGCGCTCGGGCGCCTCCGGCAGGAACTGGGCGACGAGGCCGCCGGCCCGCCAGCGATGGCGCGGCTTGCCGGCATCGTCACGGTCGAAGAGCTCTGCAGCAGCCAGGCGCACGCGCGTCGGGATCTGCTCCGACTGACGGAAATAGACACCGGCGATTTCCTCGAGCGAGGTGCCATCGAGCGCGACAATGCCCTGGTAGGGCTGCGCGAACTTGCCCTGGTCGATGGTGAAGGCGAGCACCCCCTTGCCGAGCAGCTGTTCCGGCTCGGTCTCGCCCGCTTCAACCGCCTTGTTGAGCAGCGCTTGATCGAAACGGGCATAGGCACGCACATTTTCCGGCGTCGAGAAATCGGCGACGAGAAGATCGACCGGGCCATCGCCCTTGGTCTGCACGGTGAACTTGCCGTCGAATTTCAGCGAGGTGCCGAGCAGCACCGTCAGCACGACGACTTCGGCAAGCAGCCGAGCGACGGGGGCGGGATAATGATGGCGCTCGAGGATCGCATCGAGCATCGGGCCGAGCTGGACGGCGCGGCCGCGCACATCCAGACCCTCCACCTGGAAAGGGACGACATGGTCATCGCCGGCGAAATCGAACTGGCCGAGGGCGGCTGCAGCTTCTGCCATGGCTTTCACTCCTAGTTTTCAAGCGAAGAGCAAGGGTGCCCTTCGCTCGCGCGGCCGCGCGTTTTCACACGCGGCGTCCGATTATGGTTCAGATCGCGCCCAGGCACCAAGCAAGAATCGACTTCTGCGCATGAAGACGGTTTTCCGCTTCATCGAAGACCACGGATTGCGGGCCGTCGATCACCTCATCCGTCACTTCTTCGCCGCGATGGGCGGGCAGGCAATGCATGAACAATGCATCGCTGCCGGCCTTGGCCATCAAGGCCGCATTGACCTGATAAGGCTGAAAGACGTTGTGACCCCGGGCCCGATGTTCCTGATTCATGGAGACCCAGGTATCGGTCACCACGCAATCGACGCCTTCGACCGCACGGTCGGCATCATGGCAGAGCATGATTTCGGCGCCCTCATTGCGGGCCCAGTTCAGATAGTGATCCTTGGGCTCCGAACCAAGGGGTACGGCCATGTTCATGCGATAGCCGAAACGCGCGGCCCCCTCCACCAGCGAATGCAGCACATTGTTGCCGTCGCCTGTCCAGGCGATGGTCTTGCCCTTGATCGGGCCACGATGCTCCTCGAAGGTCATGATGTCGGCCATGATCTGGCAGGGATGGGTATCGTCCGTCAGCGCGTTGATCACGGGCACGGTCGCATGCTCGGCAAGCTCCAGCAGGCGCGAGTGCTCGGTGGTGCGGATCATGATCGCATCGACATAACGCGACAGCACCTTGGCGGTGTCGCCGATGGTCTCGGCGCGGCCGAGCTGCATTTCGGTGCCTGACAAAAACAGCGTTTCGCCGCCGAGCTGGCGCATGCCGACGTCGAAGGAGACGCGGGTGCGCGTCGACGGCTTCTCGAATATCATCGCCAGCATCTTGCCGGCGAGCGGCTTGTCACCCTGGCCTGCCTTGAAGGCCTGCTTGCGGGAAAGCGCATCGTTCATGATGGTTCTGAGGTCGGCTGAGGTGACGGCCGAAAGATCGAGGAAGTGTTTAGGAGCCATGTTCTTACCTGTCGTGCGCCCGGAGGCGGCAATCCCTTCAAGCCGTCTTCTTGACCTTAGAGGCGCGGATGCTCTCGGCGGCGCGCTCGAGGCGGGCGAGACCCTCGCGGGCTTCCTCGGCGGTGACGACGAGCGGCGGAAGAAGGCGGATGACATTGTCGCCGGCCGGCACGCCGAGCAGATGCGCGGCGCGGATCGCCTGCAGCAGCTCGGCCGAGGGGACGGCCGCCTTGACGCCGAGCAGCAGGCCCTCGCCCCTGATATCCTCGATCACATCGGGATAACGGTCCTTCAGCGAGGCCAGCCCCTGACGGAAGACCAAGGCGACGTCGCGCACATGTTCCAGGAAGCCGTCGGCGAGGATGACGTCGAGCACGGCGCCGCCGACGGCCATGGCCAGCGGATTGCCGCCATAGGTCGAACCATGGGTGCCGGCCTTCATGCCGGAGGCGGCCTCAGCAGTGGCAAGGCAGGCGCCGAGCGGGAAACCGCCGCCGATGCCCTTGGCGACAGCCATGATGTCGGGTGTGATGCCCGACCACTCATGGGCGAAGAGCTTGCCGGTGCGGCCAACCCCGGTCTGGACCTCGTCAAGGATCAGCAGCAGGCCTTTCTCGTCGCAGATCCGGCGCAGCGCCTTCATGAACTCAGCCGTGGCGGGGCGCACGCCGCCCTCGCCCTGCACCGGCTCTATGAGGATTGCCGCCGTCGCATCGGTGATCGCGGCACGTACCGCTTCGATGTCGCCGAACGGCACCTGATCGAAACCCGGCGTCTTGGGGCCGAAGCCTTCGAGATATTTCTCCTGGCCGCCGGCGGCGATCGTCGCAAGCGTGCGCCCATGGAAGGCGCCTTCGAAGGTGATGATATGGAACCGCTCGGGATGCCCCTTGGAAAACTGATAGCGGCGAGCCGTCTTGATCGCGCATTCGAGCGCCTCGGCACCGGAATTGGTGAAGAACACCTTGTCGGCAAAGGTGGCGTCCGTCAGCCGTTTGGCCAGGCGCTCCTGGCCGGGGATCTCATAGATGTTGGAGAGGTGCCAGACCTTGTCGGCCTGCTCCTTCAAGGCGGCGACCACATGCGGATTGCCGTGGCCGACCGAGGTGACGGCGACGCCTGCACCGAAATCGAGATAACGCTCGCCGCTTTCGGTGATCAGCCATACGCCCTCGCCTCGCTCGAACCGCAGTGGGGCACGAGAATAGGTGTCATAAAGCGGCGCGGCTTCAGCCATGGCGCGGGTCTCCCGGTCAGCGTTGTCAGGCTCCGGACTCCGGCTAAGAAAACCGGGCCCGAAAAATCAAAAATGCCGCCTTTCGGCGGCGATCGGTACTATTTCCTTTTCGCGCTGCAATGTCAACAAAACTGCGCCCTTAGCGGATGCAGCAAGCTTGTACAGCGGCATTTTCAGCCTTCAACAGGCATTATTGCAGAAATGACACGCAGGGGCAGCAAGTTGGGGAAAACTACGAATTCGATTCATCCGGATTCCCACGACTCTTGTCACGGAGTCAGCCTCACACTAGGTTAAAGTTCAATTACTAGACTGCATGCGGCGGAACTAGTCACCAAAATTGATCAAGCGTTTCTTGTTTCGGAGGCTTCCGGGACAACGGTGAGGGATTCTGCCATCACCAACGCAAAAGGTGGAGACAGGGCATGAACTGGACAGACGAGCGGGTCGAGAAACTCAAGAAGCTGTGGTCCGAAGGGCTGAGCGCCAGTCAGATCGCGGCACAACTTGGCGGCGTGAGCCGAAACGCCGTTATCGGCAAGGTGCACCGGCTGAGCCTTCCCGGCCGCGCCAAGGCCGGCGGCACGGCGACCGCAGCGCGCACGCCGAAGCGCCAGACATCTGCGCCGCGCGCGCCGAACTACGCCTCCCGGATCACCACCCGCACCGTGACCCGCCAGCAGGGCGCAACGATGCTGAAGGAAGAGATCGAGATCGAAACGATCGAGGAAATGGAATATGTTCCGAAGGGCAATGTGGTCGTGCCGATTTCCCGCCGCCTCGGCCTGACAGAACTGACCGAGCGCACCTGCAAATGGCCGGTCGGCGATCCGCTGAAGGACGACTTCCACTTCTGCGGCTGCGAATCCCCGGACAATTCACCCTATTGCAGCTATCACCAGAAGCTTGCCTATCAGCCGGTCAACGAGCGCCGCCGGGCGGCAGCGCGGGTCAGCTGAGCGGGCGACATTGTTGAGATGCAAAAACGGGCTGCAAGGCCCGTTTTTTTGTGTGTTGGGGCAAACGCTTTCGGGTTTTTGCTAGATTTGCTCGAAGTGGGACGCCCCGATCTTACGCTGTGGTGATGCGAACGCGGTGCTTGCGATTATGGGTCCTCGGATCAAGCCCGAGGACGACGGAGGGTGGGAGGAGCCTGTGTGGCAAGGACCGTAAGTGCTTGGTGATTTGTTTGCGTAATTCCCAATCAAAACCGCCCGCGCATTTTGCTGGATTTCCTCCCGACGCCTCGCCTCTTGCCCACCGTGCCCCCACTCTCCGTCATACTCGGGCTTGACCCGAGTATCCACAACCAAGCACTCTGCCGGAATGGCGGGCTATGTCTACATCGTTCACCAAACAGAAGAATGGAACGCTTTATATCGGCGTGACGTCCGATCTGGAACGCCGCATCTATGAGCATCGCGAGGGACTGACGCCGGGCTTGCCTGGAAATATGGCTGCACCCGGCTCGTCTGGTACGAGAACATTGGGATATCGGCAGTGCCGTCCAGCGCGAGAAGTCATTGAAACGGTGGTACCGGCAATGGAAGATCGATCTGGTCGAGGTCATGAATCCCGGGTGGGACGATCTCTATCTGACGCTGTTGTAACACGAACGCAGTGCTTGCGGCCATGGGTCCTCGGGTCAAGCCCGAGGACGACGGAGGTTGGGGGGCGGGACGGCAGGAATACCGCGGCGTCCGAAACCGGTCCTATGAGCCGCCGGAACCGGCTCAGTAAACCGACCCAAACCGCTCCCGGATTTTTCCTGAACCCTCAAGCTTCCATCGAATAGCCGGCGCCGCGGACGGTGCGGATGACGTCCTGCATGTTGGAGAAGTTCAAGGCCTTGCGCAGGCGGCCGACATGGACGTCGACGGTGCGTTCGTCGACATAGATATCGTGGCCCCAGACGCCGTCGAGCAGTTGCGAGCGGGAGAAGACGCGGCCCGGCGACGACATCAGGAATTCCAACAGGCGGAATTCGGTCGGGCCGAGGCGGACTTCGCGGCTCTTGCGATGGACGCGGTGGGTTTCGCGGTCGAGCTCGATATCGCCGCATTTCAGCACCGAGGACAGCACCTCCGGGCGGGCGCGGCGCAGCATCGCCTTGACGCGGGCGACGAGCTCGGGGGTCGAGAACGGCTTGACGACGTAATCGTCGGCGCCGGTGGACAGCCCGCGGACGCGCTCGCTCTCCTCGCCGCGCGCCGTCAGCATGATGATCGGCAGCCGTTCGGTTTCCGGCCGCATGCGCAGGCGCCGGCAGAGTTCGATACCGGAGACGCCGGGCAGCATCCAGTCGAGGATGAGAAGATCGGGCGTTCGCTCCTGAAGCCTGATTTCGGCCTCGTCGCCGCGCAGGATGGTATCGACTTCGAAGCCTTCCGCTTCGAGATTATAACGGAGAAGCACGCTGAGGGCCTCTTCGTCTTCAACAACTGCTACTCTCGGGATCATGCGTGTCCGTCTCCTCGCGCACGATCCTTAAACCGGGGGTGATTTAAGCAAGGGATCCCGCGCAAAATCAGAAATTGGCTGCGACCTCTTTGCGCGCCCGGACGGGCGCGCACGCAAGTGACTGGTCCGGGGACTGGCCCGGCACTATTATTCCGTAGCGGCACCGACGGTGTTGGCGCTGTCGTCCTTCGGACGGTCGCCTTCCGGCTGAGCGCCGGTCGCCATATAGTAGATCGTTTCAGCGATATTGGTGGCGTGATCGCCGATGCGCTCGATGTTCTTGGCGCAGAAGAGAAGATGCGTGCAGCTCGTGATGTTGCGCGGATCTTCCATCATATAGGTCAGGAGTTCGCGGAACAGCGAGGTGTACATCGCGTCGATCTCGTTGTCGCGTTCGCGGATGGCGGTCGCCTTGTCGGCCGCGCGCGTCGTATAGACGTCGAGCACTTCCTTGAGCTGGACGAGCGCCAGCTCGGACAGGTGTTCGAGGCCGCGGGCGAGCTTGCGCGGAACGCCGGTGCTCTGCACGGCGATGACGCGCTTGGCCGTGTTCTTGCCGAGGTCGCCGACACGTTCAAGATCGGCGGCGATGCGGATCGAACCCATGATTTCGCGCAGGTCCGAGGCCATCGGCTGACGACGGGCGATGGTGACGATCGCCTTGTCGCCGATTTCGCGTTCGGCGTGATCGAGGATCACATCGTCGGAGATGACCTTCTGCGCCAGCGAAGTATCGCCGTTGACCAGCGCCCGAACGGATTCGGCGACCATCTGCTCGGCCAGGCCGCCCATTTCGGAAATCCGCCTGGACAGGAACTTCAGATCATCATCATAGGCAGAATAAATATGTGTCGATGCCATGGGGCTTTGTCCTCGAATAACGGTAAGGCTTCGTATGGCCGCAATCAGCCGAAGCGACCCATGATGTAGTCCTGGGTGCGTGGATCGTCTGGATTGGTGAACATCTTGTCGGTGTCGTTCTCCTCGACCAGGATGCCGAGGTGGAACATGGCGGTGCGCTGCGAAACGCGCGCCGCCTGCTGCATGGAGTGGGTCACGATCACGATGCTATAATTCGTACGGAGTTCGTGGATGAGCTCCTCGACCTTAGCGGTGGCGATCGGGTCGAGCGCCGAGCAGGGCTCGTCCATCAGGATGACTTCGGGGCTGACCGCGACGGCGCGGGCAATGCAGAGACGCTGCTGCTGGCCGCCGGACAGCCCAGTTCCCGCCTCCTGAAGGCGATCCTTCACCTCGTTCCAGAGACCGGCCTTTTGGAGGCTGCTCTCGACGATCTGGTCCATGTCGGCTTTCGATTTTGCCAGCCCATGGATCTTCGGGCCGTAGGAGATGTTCTCATATATCGACTTCGGGAACGGGTTCGGCTTCTGGAAGACCATGCCGACTCGGGCGCGAAGTTCGACGACGTCGATATCAGGATCGTAGATATCGTTGTTGTCGAGCGTGATCAGTCCGGTGACGCGGCAGCCGTCAATCGTGTCGTTCATGCGGTTGAGGCTGCGCAGGAAGGTGGACTTGCCGCAGCCCGACGGGCCGATCAGCGCAGTCACGGTGTTTTCGCGGACGTTGAGGTTGACGTCGAAAAGCGCGCGCTTCTCGCCGTAGTAAACCGACACGTCCTTGCCGACCATCTTGTAATTGACGTCGTTCATCTTCTTGTCGACTGCCTGTTCAATTGCTGCTTCTGTCAACATGTTCATGGTTCCTGCTCCTTTACCAGCGGCGCTCGAAGCGCTGCCTGAGGAAAATGGCGATAGCGTTCATGATTACGAGGAAGCCGAGCAGAACCAGGATGGCAGCCGACGTTCTCGAGACGAAGCCGCGTTCAGGGCTGTCGGCCCAGATATAGATCTGGCTCGGCAGCGCGGTAGACGCGGAGAAGATTCCTTCCGGCGGGCTGGTGATGAAGGCGTTCATGCCGATCAGCAGCAGCGGGGCGGTCTCGCCGAGCGCACGCGCGAGCGAGATGATCGCGCCGGTCATGACGGTCGGCATTGCCAGCGACAGGACGTGGTGGAAGATCATTTCGTGCTTGGAGGCTCCGATCCCGAGCGCGGCCTCGCGGATCGAGGACGGGACTGCCTTCAGCGAAACGCGCGTCACGATAATCAGCGTCGGCAGTGTCATCAGCGCGAGCACGAGACCGCCGACGATCGGCGCCGAGCGCGGAAGGCCGAAGCCGTTCAGGAACACCGCCAGACCGAGGAGACCGAATACCACCGAAGGGACCGCCGCCAGGTTGTTGATGTTGATCTCGATGAGATCGGTCCATCGGTTCTTCGGCGCGAACTCCTCGAGATAGATTGCTGCCGCGATCCCGATCGGGAAGCTGATGGCAAAGCACACGAGAAGCGACCAGAAGGATCCGGAGATGGCGCCGGCAAGACCTGCGAGTTCCGGGAACCGGCTGTCGGCATTCAGGAAGAGGCCCCAGTTGAACGGCGTGGAGATGATCGCCTTCGAAACGAGCTGATCAAACATTCCGATCTGCTCGTCGCTGATGCGGCGCTGGTTTTCCGGCGTCTCGCGGCTGATCTCTCCTTTCGAGAACTGGTCGGCGGGGTCGGACAGCGGAATGACGAACGAGCTGGTTCCCTTCAGTCGCGACGGGTCCTTAACAACGGCGTCTCGAACCAGGAAGGGCGCGGACGACGTGAAGAGTTCGAAAAATTCCTTCTCCTGTCGACGTGGGAGCTCCCCGACCTGGCTCTTGAGGGCGTCTCTGACGATCTTGCGCCAATCGGCATTGCCGATGTCGTTTTGATCCACGCCCGCGCTGGACAGGTCGATGTTGACCGTGGCCACCGTCTGCGTGAACGCCTTGTACCCTGTAAAGACGAGGGAGCCGACGAGGAAGGCCAGGAAGCCGAGCGCGAAGACGATCGCGATCATGCCATAGGCCTGGAGACGGCGTTCGGCGGCATAGCGAGACTTGCGGCGGGCCTTCATCTGGTCGGAATGCCAGTTCACCCGCGTACCGATTGCGGCGGTGGTGTCCATCAGTATTTCTCCCGGTACTTGCGGACCGTCCGCAGCGCGATGAGGTTGAGGATCAGGGTGACGATGAACAGCACCAGTCCCAGAGCGAAAGCCGCGAGGGTCTTGGGGTTGTCGAATTCGGAGTCGCCGATCAGCAGCGTGACGATCTGAACCGTGACTGTCGTAACCGCGTCGAAGGGGTTTGCCGTGATCTTCGCGATCAGGCCCGCGGCCATGACGACGATCATCGTCTCGCCGACGGCGCGGCTGAGCGCCAGGAGGACGCCACCGATGATGCCGGGGAGAGCGGCGGGCAGAAGCACCTTGCGGATCGTCTCGCCCTTGGTCGCGCCAAGCGCAAGCGAACCGTCGCGCATGGCCCTTGGAACCGCCGAGAAGGCGTCGTCGGAAAGCGAGGAGATGAACGGAATGATCATCACGCCCATCACCAGGCCGGTTGCAAGCGCGCTGTTGGGCGACGATGGAATGCCGACAGCCTCGCCTATAGCACGGATTGCTGGCGCGACGGTCAGAACGGCGAAGAAACCATATACCACTGTCGGCACGCCCGCCAGGATTTCCAGCATCGGCTTGACGACGGCGCGGAACCGCGGGTGGGCATATTCAGCAAGGTAGATGGCCGAGAGAATGCCGGTCGGAACAGCGACCAGCATGGCAATCCCCGAGATAAGGAACGTGCCGTAGAGGACCGGCAGCACGCCGAACGCGCCCTGACCAGCGACCTGATCGGCGCGGATCGCGATCTGCGGCTCCCAGCGAAGACCGAAGATGAATTCGGTGACCGGAACCTTGGCGAAGAAATGCATGGCCTCGAAGACCAGCGAGCCGATGATGCCGAGGGTGATAATGATGGCGACCAGCGACGAGAACATCATGAAGATCGTAACAGCGGTCTCGACGCTGTGGCGGGCACGGTAGCGGGAGCTGACGACCTTCATCCCCAGGAACGCGCCAATCGCCGCGATGGCGAGCGTCACGGCGAAGAGCAGGTAGGCGGAGAACGCTTGGAGCGAACGCAGGTGTTCGGCGGCCGCCTGTACTTCGGGCGTCGGCTGGCGGAACAGGTTGCCGGCGGCGACCTGGCGGATCTCGCTGATCGTCAGGGACTTCGTCGCGGCATCCATCGCCTCGGAACCAGGGAAGGCGCCGATCACGAACTGGTCGATGATGCTGTTCTGGAACGCGAGCCAGAGGAGCAGAACGATGAAGGCCGGAATAGCCGTCCATATCGCCGCGTTGAGGCCGTGATATATCGGCCGTGAATGTGATTTCAGCGGCCCGGTCGTGGCGACGCCGCCTACGGCGCGTGCGCGATAGACGCCTGCCAATGCCGCGACGCATGCTGCTGCGGCTAGAATTGCGAATAGGTAACCCGACATCATCGCCCCCGTCGAACAGAAAAGGCCGCCCGCGTCATGCGGGCGGCCCAATTCAGGCTATTACGAGCCGAGCTTCTTGGCTTCCATGACGGCCTTCTCTACGGCGACGCGCTTGTCTTCGTCGAGCGGGGTCAGGCCGCGCTCTGCGAGATAACCGTCCTCGCCCATGGCTTCCTTGGAGGTGTATTCCTTGAGGAAGTCCTTCAGGCCGGGGATGACGTCGCGGTGCGCATTCTTGATGTAGATGAACAGCGGACGCGAAACCGGGTAGGAGCCGTCCTTGATCGTGTCGAAGCTTGCCTCGACGCCTTCGATCTTGATGTCCTTCAGCTTGTCTTCGTTTTCATAAAGGAAGGAGTAGCCGAAGATGCCGACCGAGTTCGGGTCGGACTCGAGGCGCTGAACGATCAGGTTGTCGTTCTCGCCGGCTTCGATGAACGGACCGTCCTGGCGCATGCGAGCGCAGGCTTCGGTGTACTTCTTTTCATCGGCCTTCTTGACGGCGTCCATGCCTGCGGTCTTTTCGCAGCCCGGATGCATGACGAGCTCAACGAAAGCGTCGCGCGTACCGGAGGTCGGCGGCGGGCCGAAAGCGGTGATGTTGACGTCCGGAAGCGACTTGTCGATGTCCGACCACTTCTTGTTCGGGTTCGCGACGAGACCGCCCTTGCCGTCCGGCAGTTGGGCTGCGAGCGCCTGGAAGATCTGCGCCTTGGTCAGGTTCCATTCGGTCTTGTTGTTGCGCGAGACGGCGATCGACAGGCCGTCATAGCCGATCAGGGCTTCCGTGATGTCGGTCACGCCGTTGCCGGCGCAGAGCTTGACTTCGGAGTCCTTGATGGCGCGCGAAGCGCCGGTGATGTCTGCGAAGTCAGGGCCGACGCCGCCGCAGAAGGCCTTGAAGCCGCCGCCCGTGCCGGTGGATTCAACAACCGGAGCAGCCTTGCCCGACTTGTTAGCAAACTCTTCGGCAACAGCCTGAGTGTATGGAAATACCGTCGAAGAACCGACGATCTTGATCTGGTCGCGGGCGACGGCAGCGCCAGCGAAAGCAGCAGTTGCAGCAAGTGCGGCAACGGTGAGCTTGAAGGTGTTCATTAGAAATCTCCCGGCATTTGGGCTTGTGTGAGTGCGGCCTTTAGAGAGGCCCTCGCAGTGCCTTTTTTCATCGGCGGGACTCTCTTAGCGCTGTAAGCCCCGT
Source organism: Rhizobium sophoriradicis (assembly GCF_003939025.1). Classification (GTDB taxonomy): domain Bacteria; phylum Pseudomonadota; class Alphaproteobacteria; order Rhizobiales; family Rhizobiaceae; genus Rhizobium; species Rhizobium sophoriradicis. The sequence continues at coordinate 37,095 of NZ_RQIH01000011.1, read as the reverse complement.
CCTTTTATGTCAAATCCGTGAAACATTTGTGACAGGTTAAGGCATTGAAAGTAGACGTAATTCTCAAAAGCACTAAGGATGAATGTCGATAATCGGCAAAGTCGGAACCTTCAATCTACCTTTCGTTGTAAAAGCTGCAGACGCATCCTATCCCCGGTCGTCAGACGGTGTGAATCGGGAAGGCCGATGGCGGTTTGGCTTGTGTCATCGAAGTCGTTCCGTGTGTGAAGACCGGGTTGATGGTCGACACTTTGGACCGGGATGATACCTGACAGTACCGTGATTTGCCCCTCATCCTAACCCTCTCCCCGTTCTGACGGGGAGAGGGGACGTGCCATACGAAGGGCCGAGTTAAGTCCCCTCTCCCCGCGCGCGGGGAGAGGGCTAGGGTGAGGGGCAAACACCCACGGTACGCCATCGCTAATTGCATGCAGCCGGAAAGAACCGCAAATCCGTCGCTTCGACGCGTTCGGTCAATCGGCCATCGCAGATTGCAAGAATGGTATCCAGCACGGATGACAGCTCTCTCAGCACATCCACGTTCCAGAAGCGAACGACCGACCAGCCATTGCCGGTCATAAAGATATCCCGGATTGCGTCTCTTCGATTGTCTGCGTGCTGACTGCCGTCGATTTCGACCACCAACCGCAGTTCACGGCAGGCGAAATCCGCAAAATAGGGGCCGATCGGCAGTTGCCGGACGAATTTATGTTCGTTGAGCCGCCGGTCGCGCAGCTCGTTCCATAGTTTGCTCTCCGCATCGTTATCGGACTGACGCAATGATCGCGCTCGAGCAGTGGTTTTTGGCCTGGGGCCTCTCATTGAAGTCGTTCCGTGTGATTTGCCCCTCACCCTAACCCTCTCCCCGTTTTACGGGGAGAGGGGACTTAACTCAGCCGTCTCGTATGGCACTTCCCCTCTCCCCGTCACAACGGGGTGAGCGTTAGGGTGAGGGGCAATCTCTAGCGTCAGAAGCGCACAGTGAAATCAGTGCCCTTGCCGACTTCGGATTTGACGATCAGCCGCGCCCGGTGGCGGGTGAGGATGTGTTTGACGATGGCAAGGCCGAGGCCGGTGCCTTTTTTCGAGCGGCTGTCTTCGATGCTGACGCGGTAGAAGCGTTCTGTCAGACGCGGCACGTGCTCGGCCGGGATGCCCGGCCCCTTGTCGATGATGCTGACCTCGACGGGCCCGCCGGCGCCATTCTTCAGCCGGACGTCGACGACCTTGCCTTCCTGGCCGTATTTGCAGGCATTTTCCATCAGGTTTTCGAAGACCTGGACGAGTTCGTCGCGGTCTCCCAGCACCTCGACCTTGCCGTCGGGCAGATGCAGGTTGATCTCGACGCCGACGTCTCTCGCCAGCGGCACCAGCGAGTCGCGGACATGGCCGAGCAGCGGCACCAGATCGACCTTCTCGTCCGGCGCGATATGCGATTTCAGCTCCAGCCGCGACAGCGACAAGAGGTCGTCGACCAGCCGGCTCATGCGTGTGGTCTGATCGAACATGATGCCTAGGAACTGCGCCTGCGCCTTCTGATCGTTCTTCGCCGGCCCCTGAATGGTCTCGATGAAGCCGCGCAGCGAGGCGAGCGGCGTGCGCAGCTCATGGCTGGCATTGGCGACGAAATCCGATCGCATCCGGTCGATGCGGCGAACCTCCGATATATCGCGGAAGGACAGGATGAAAAACCGCTCGCGCTGGCCGTCGGCCTGGAATTCGACAGGCGCGCTGCGGACGATATAGACCCGCTCGGACGGCAGCCGCTCGGCATGCTCGATCTGGTTCGGCGCATTGGTGGCGATGGTTTCGCGCACCATGTCGAGCACGCCGGGCGAACGCAGCCGGGCCGATATATGGGCGCCGAGCGTCACCTCGCCGAAGGCCTTTTCGGCGGCGCGGTTCTGGAAGAGCACCGAGGCGTCTTCCGACAGCACCATCACGGGAATATCGAGGCCGGCAAGCGTGGCGGAAATGTCAGGCAGGCGGCTCGGCGGCGCTTCCGGCTCCGCCTCCACCGGCTCGGCCGGCTCCGCCTTGAGCACCGGCGCCTCGTTGAACAGCGCGGTCAAGATCATCACGAGCAGGAGCACGAGCACGACCCACTTGTTCATGCCGGCGGCAAGAGCAATCAAGGCGCTGAGGATGGCCGCAAGCAGCACCGGCCATTCGCGCCGGATGCGCGCCAACAGGCTTTTTTTCCACGGGATTTCGTCTGGCAAGTGGGCCTCGCGGCGTCGATTCGTTTTTCTTTATATTGGAACTCTGCCTGATAGCGGCAATTCATGACAGAAGTTTTCGGCCGGCGCCGCTGAAACGTAAGGCTGCAGCGCAAGCTTGAGAAAAAATCACCGGCCGCAAGCGAAAGATTTGATTTTCAACGTTAAATATGTTCGCCTGCAGGAGGACAAACCATCAGCGCTGGAGGAGCATATGGGCGAGGATGTCGAAAGCAGGGCAGTGGAGCTCACTATCCGCGGCAAGAAGCGCATCTTCGACGTCGACGACCCGGTCCTGCCGGACTGGGTGGAGGAGCAGGCGCTGGAATCCGGCGAGTTTCCCTACAAGAAGAAGCTCAACGAGGAGGACTATCTGGAGCAGCTCGAAAAGCTGCAGGTGGAACTCGTCAAGGTGCAGTTCTGGCTGCAGGCATCAGGCAAGCGGGTGATGGCGCTGTTCGAGGGGCGGGACGCGGCCGGCAAGGGCGGCGCGATTTCGGCTTCCTCGGCACATATGAATCCGCGCCTTGCCCGCGTCGTCGCACTCGCCAGGCCGACCGAACGCGAACAGGGGCAATGGTATTTCCAGCGCTATGTCGCGCAGTTCCCGACATCGGGCGAATTCGTGCTGTTCGACCGCTCCTGGTACAACCGCGCCGGCGTCGAGCCGGTCATGGGTTTCTGCACGCCGCAGCAATATGAAGGCTTCCTCAAACAGGCGCCGCAGCTCGAAAAGATCATCGCCCATGAGGGCATCTTCCTGTTCAAATTCTATCTCGATATCGGCCGGGAGATGCAGCTTAAGCGGTTCCACGATCGCAGGCACGATCCGCTGAAGGTCTGGAAGCTGTCGTCGATGGACATCGCGGCGCTGACGAAATGGGACGATTACAGCGAAAAGCGTGATCGGATGCTGAAGGAAACCCATACGGATTTCGCGCCGTGGACCGTCATCCGCGCCAATGACAAGCGGCGTGCGCGTCTGCAGCTCATCCGTCACATGCTGAACAGGATGGACTATGAGGGCAAGGACAAAGCGGCCCTCGGCGAGGTCGATGAAGAGATCATCGGCTCCGGCCCCGGCTTCCTGAAATAGATCGCCCGCGCGGCCCCCTCAGCGCCGCGCGGCTTTTCAGATGCGGCGCGGCAAAAGGTCAGTCACTGCCCCGGCAGGATGCGAATGGCGAAGAGGTTGATGCCGCGCGCCTTGCCGTCGAGATCGCTGTTGATCGTCAGCGTGCCCGGCGAATTCGGGGCGAGCGAGCGGTCGAACTTCACCTGCAGCAGCGCATCCGACTTTTCGCGGGTGACGCTGAAGCGATGGCGGGCGCAATTGCCGAGCGACTGGAAATTGCATTCGACCGTCACCTGCGTCGGCTCGTCGGTGGTCGATTGCAGCGTCAGCGCGATGGTCGAGGATTTGCCGGCAAGCTGCTGCAGCACCGAGGCCGGAACGCTGACGGAGATGTTGCCGTCAGCCGCGCCGCTCTCGGAAATCAGGCGCACGGCGGGGCCGTCATTCTCGGTGATGTTTTCGATGCGGGCCCGCGGGCCGCTTTTGATCTTGTCGGCCTCGTCAGGCTTGAACACCGGAATCCAGTCGGCCGAGAAACTGTTCTGCGGATCGATGGTCACCGGCTGATCGGTGAGGGGGGCGGCATTGCCGGCGCTGTCGTCATTGCCGGTGAAATCCTCCGGCTGGGTGCTTGCCGGCGGATTGGCGACGCTGGTGTCGCGTTCTGCCGCCGTCAACAGCAGGCCCGACGTATAGGCCCACCAGGCGCCGATGCCGACGAAGGCCAAGAGCACGCACCAGACGAGAAGCCGGGAAAAGAACTTGCGCGGCTTGCGGCGGCCCGCCGCCCGCTCCGGGCGGAAATCCATGCTGGTCGCACGTTCGCCGCGGGTCAGCCGCTCCTCGCCGGCCGGGGCGGCCGCGAGATGATCGGAATTGCCGGCATGAACATTGTCGAGGCGCGACTCGTCGCTGCGGTGCATCACCACCTCGGGAGACCGGGCCTCGCCCGCGGCCACCGGACTGTCGATCAAGCTGCCGATATCGGTCACGTCGCCGCGATGAACCGGCGGCGGCGGCATTTCGACGACCGGCGGCACCGGCACCTCGGGCGGCCGTTGCCGGGGGTGGAGCCGCTCGCGCTCCTCGCCTTCGATGGCATGAATGGTGCTTTCAAGGCGGTGGCGGTGATGGGCGACGGCCTCGGCATCGGTAATGTCCTGCTTGCGCAAGCCGGCTTCCAGCGCCTGGCGGGCCGACTGGTAGATCCTCGCTCGAACTTCCGGATTGTCGCGATCGGCATTTTCGAGCGCTGTTCTGATGGCCGTTTCTAATCCGCTCACATCACGTCCTTCACTTTGAACCCGGCGTCGGACCGCAATCCCCGCCGTTCTCCATCAAAATTCGGTAGCGGCAAGTGCGGCAAACCGCAAGCCTTGCAGCATCGCCCGCCGTTGATCTCAGGCGATATTCGCCAGCTTTCACGGCGTGCGAACTTCCCTATCCATTTTGTGGGCCTGATATATCGGCCGGAAATCGACGAAGGCATGGCAGCCGCTCTTTTATCCGCTTTCCTTCTCTGTTATGAGATTGACGTTTTCGTAAACGTCAATGCGAGCGGTGAACCATGGCCCTGCCCCCGATCCTCAAGGACAAACTCAGACTGCCGGTGATCGGCTCGCCGCTCTTCATCATCTCGCACCCGGCGCTCACCTTGGCGCAATGCAAGGCCGGCGTCGTCGGCGCCTTTCCGGCGCTGAACGCCCGGCCGGAAAACCAGCTCGACGAATGGCTGGCCGAGATCACCGAGGAGCTCGCCCGCCACGACGCCACTCATCCGGAGCGGCCGGCCGCACCCTTTGCCGTCAACCAGATCGTCCACATGTCGAACAAGCGACTGGAGCACGACCTCTCGCTCTGCGTCAAATACAAGGTGCCTGTTGTTATTTCCTCGCTCGGCGCCGTGCCGGAGGTCAATGCCGCCGTGCATTCCTATGGCGGCATCGTGCTGCACGACATCATCAACAACCGCCACGCCCATTCGGCGATCCGCAAGGGGGCCGACGGGCTGATCGCGGTGGCATCTGGCGCCGGCGGCCATGCCGGCACGCTGTCGCCTTTTGCCCTGATCCAGGAAATCCGCGAATGGTTCGACGGGCCGCTGCTGCTTGCCGGCGCGATTTCGACCGGCGGCGCCATCCTCGCCGCCGAGGCGATGGGCGCCGATATGGCCTATATCGGCTCGCCCTTCATCGCGACGCAAGAGGCGCGCGCCGCAGACGCCTACAAGCAGGCGATCGTCGAGGGTGCGGCCGCCGATATCGTCTATTCCAACTATTTCACCGGCGTGCACGGCAACTACCTCAAGCCCTCGATCATCGCCGCCGGCATGGACCCCGACAACCTGCCGGTCGCCGACCCGTCGAAGATGGATTTCGAACAGGCAACCGGCGGCGCCAAGGCCTGGAAGGACATATGGGGCAGCGGCCAGGGCATCGGCGCCGTCAAGGCCGTGGAGCCGGTGGCCAAACTCGTCGACCGGCTGGAGGCCGAATATAGGGCCGCCCGCGCGCGGCTGGTACTCTGAGGGCGGGCTTCCACACCCCTGCCCTCTTTTTTGCCAAAGGCATGACAGGGTGCTTGAAATCTTCGGACAATGCCTGTATCAGCGCCATGCAAATCGCAGGCCGCACGCTTCGGCCGCCAAATGCCGCTTTAGCTCAGTCGGTAGAGCACATCATTCGTAATGATGGGGTCACGTGTTCGAGTCACGTAAGCGGCACCATTTTTCCAAATATGTAAAATTTTATCGTGGGACATTTGTTGGGTCGATTTACCCGCAGCGGCCGGGCGTGCCACCTTATTGCTACCAACGGCGTGAACTAGCCCATGAATGCGCCGCCGGTTCACGGAGAGGCGAGAGCCATATGACAATTGATGCTCAAACATTTCTAGCTCGCCACTTCGTAGCGATAAGCGTCAATTCTCGACTGAAGGGAGATACGGGACCTGACCGCTTTTTTGCAGCTTCGGGGCTGTTGATACGCATCGGGGATATATCCGGCATTCTTACGGCCGGGCATGTGGTCGAATATCTCGATGAGGCGGTGAATCACTCGGATATCGACGGTCTCGGTTGCCAGTTACTTGACACGTTTGGCGAGACGAAGCTTAGCGACTACGGCGTCCCCTATGATCTCAAAGATTCGCCCCGCCTCCATTTTCACAATGATGAACAAGGCTTGGACTTCGGTGTCCTGTTCCTTCATGAACATCAGGCACGATTGATTGAGAAGCATAATATCGTTCCGCTCACATACGAAGCCTCGCGTAACGAGCCGGCTGATCTCGATGTCTTCTTTTTGCTTGGTCTCCCCGCCGAACTGACGTCGGAACGAGTTTCGCCTTCGGGGAGCGCCACGGTCGGTATGACCATGCTGAGACTGAAGAAATTCGAATCGGAAGAGCAGACCACGCTTTTTCCCAGGTTTGTGGCAAAGATCGATAGTCACACCGACTTGGAGAGCCTGCAGGGTATGAGCGGCGGACCTATTTTCGGCTTCAATACCGAGCGGCCGAACAAATACTGGATAGTGGCGATTCAGTCGTCTTGGAAGAAATCAGAGCGCAAGATCTTCGGTTGTCCGGTACAGCACATCTACGACATATTGAACCATCTACACGATCAGGCTACCGAGGAACTCGCCCGCAAAGGTGAGCATGAGCAAAGCTCATTTTGACAGGAACCCGTCAACGAAGGCTTCTAGCGCCTCGTCCAGCGTCCCAACCTCATCGACCAGATTCCACCTAGGCGTCATGAATGAGCCCGCGCTCATCATCTCGCATTCCGCATCTAGCCAGGCGCCACCCGCCCCAATGAGCCCACGATAGGCCGAACGACGATGCACGTCGTCGTACATATAGGCGCCGTCGGGAAGCTTTCCCGCGCCTGGCACTCCCATTTCACGAGGAGGCGCCACTCAGCTACATGTGTTACCGGCTCCCCGGTGAGAACGCGAAGACCGATGGCGTCATGATCTGGCGGCCAACATCGGCGCGCACCATGAGGGGCGATTGAAAATCAATGACGCCAGGTGCGGGAGATCCGGCATGGCTGATCTTGGATGCGTTGAGCTGCTATTGCGGACGGTCGGCATCGGTAGACTCCTGTTGAAACAAGTCTAGCGTTCCGCAGCGATGTCCACATTCCACGATAACGCACAGGCTGTGCTTGATGAAATCTTGATAGGTTGCTCTTGTCTCACCATTTTGGGTGGAATAGCCAGCAAGGAGTGAGATGGTGACCAAGAAGAAAAGTGCTATCGAGATGTTGAGGGACATTCAGATGGCCGTGAACGGCGATCCGACACCAGCCAGTCAGACGTTCCGCGAATCTTGTCTTGGCCGATGATATCGAATGTCCGCCGTTGAGTGATGCGGTGCTTTTTGAGTTGGACTCAGATCAGCCACAATTCATCACGCGCCATATGAGGGCGGAGCAACTTGAGAGCTATCGAAACGGACACTTCAGGTTCGGCACGATTGAAAGCTATAACCCCAGGGACAAAGCTCTTGGTGAAAGCCGCTTCGGCGATTTCCAAGAAGGTCGCCAAAGAAACCATTTCACCTCGCCCAGTGGTCGATTTGACAGTTTCATAAAACGTTCGTCGCTTGAAGTTGAGCACAACTATGCGCCAGGTGGGATCGCCACGGAGGTTAGCATCTTCCAAGGCAGCCGAAAAACCTGCAATTCTGGCAGGAACCTGCCGCTCCCGAACTGGTTCTCCCCTTGAGACAACAAGGATGGAGCAAACCATGTCCTGCAAACTCATCGTTATATCACTCCTTTCGATCGGCCTCGCCGGCTCGGCGCTGGCGCAGACGGCCGGGGGCGCGAATTCCAGCGGGCGGCTTTCGGTCGCGCCGGTCATCGGCGGCTCGGGGAGCTCGGGCACGGGTTCGGCCGGGACCGGATCTGCTGGTACGGGCTCGGCCGGCACCGGCTCTGTCGGCACCGATCCCGGTACGACCGGCAGCACCACCGGCACTGGCGGCGTCGATCTCAACAGCGGGCGTAGCACGATCAATCGTGGCGGCGTCAACCCGGATCTTCAGCAGGTGCCGGGCTGCACCGCCGGTACCAGCTCACTCAGCGAGGCATGCCAGCAGTGAGGGCGGGCAGGCACCCGCCTCTTGAGAATGACGGCCCGGAGCGAGAGCGCCGCGCTTTCCTTTGGAGCAAAGCGCCTGACGCAACAGGCGAGCACCGGGCCTAGGCCCGATTACGCTAGAAGTAAGAATCTGCTCCACATGCCCTCAGCCACGTCGCCTCATGCACACGGCTCGGAAGGCGAGTGCGGGCGTCAATCCGCACACGTGTTGATCCCGTCGCGAACAATTAGCGCCCACTTCGGTCCAAGCCTCTCGCGAGCCGAAAGGGCCATGTCGCTCCCTGGCTCGCCCTCCTTGAACATCCTGACAGCCAGAGCCTGATTATGGCCGCCCGAGACGTAAGTGGGGCCGGGATTGTAAACGGTGTTGCCGCTGTAATAGCCGGTGTTCCCATAGACCGTGGCGGTGCCCGTTGTCGTATATGACCCAGGCATCTGGACAACACGCGTTGTGTCCGCGCCGGCTTGGCCGACGATGACGTATCGGTCATAGCCTGCCTTGATCGTTTCGATCGCCGCCTGCTTCTCGGCAACCTTCATGGCACCGATACCACCGCATACCGGAGCGGCTTCAGTCTTGATGATGAGTTCGTTCTTTGATGTCCGGATTGCACTGGACGCCGCGCAGGAGGAGAGGAGCGCGGCGGTGAGCACGATAGCATTCTTGAATTTCATGTGAGTCCCCTACAAGCCCCTGCAAACTATGATTGGGTTGTAGTTTCGCAATAGAAAAATCGTGAAGTTGAAAATAAGTTGGGTACGACCTAATGCACCTCCATTCATTCGCTTTCTGGCCACGACCCACAATGGAGAAGTTGCGGCAGTAGCTCACCACTGGAAGCCGCAACGCTTAAGTCTGGCGCAACTAAACCAAATAAACTTCCGTTCATTTCTGAGGAAAGGAACGAATTTTGGCAGCGCTTCTACAGCGGTATGTTCGAATTGGCTTTAAGGCCGTTCTGATCCTTTTCGTTTTCAGCTTGGGGCCGGCAGTGGGATTGGCGCCCTGTCCTCCAGCAAACGAACTGCTAGCCAAGGCGAAGGTCGTCGTCGAAGCGCGTGTGAAATCGCTGTCGATCGGCGAATCCGGTTTTCTCCTGGAGGAAAATTTTCCGACGCGCATGATAAGGGCAGATTTGCAGATCACGCGCGTTATCAAGGGCGAGTATCCTGGAAACGAGGCGATCGTCTATGGAACTGTGTTTCCTCCAGGACCGTTCAAGGAACTAACCCAGATGGCATTGTTTGCTGAGTTCGAGGGCCGCGACACTTTTGAATGGGAACTTTCACGCCATGAAATGGCCGCCGGTGCGGCGTTCTTTTCGATGAACGACTGCATCTATTACAAATTTCCAGATTATGCAGCGGGTGCCCGCTGATCACCGGCTGAATCCCACTGAGTTCGTTGCTCTTGCGTCCGAAACCTTGCGCAAGTTCTGATGGCTGAGGCGCCAATAGCTTTACGCTTCGTCGCTGAGGTCGTAAAACAACGGCACACCTCCGCGCATGGCGCATCGCCACATCAAGCCAGCCTGCCGTTCTTCCGGCATTCCGCGGAGCACCCGAAGAGGATCGTCATGTCGAATGCTGCGCATCGCTCGAACCGCGTGCTTGTTGTCGCGACCATCATGGTCGCAACCTTCATGGTTGCCATCGAGGCGACGATCGTGGCGACCGCGATGCCGCGCATCGTCGGCCAGCTCGGCGGATTTTCCTATTACAGCTGGGTGTTTTCGGCCTTCCTGCTTGCGCAGTCGACGACAACAGTCATCTACGGCAAGCTTTCGGATATTTTCGGGCGCAAGCCGGTGCTGATCGCCGGCATTATCATCTTCCTGGCCGGCTCGGCGCTCTGCGGCTTTGCCTGGTCGATGATGTTGCTGGTGCTGTTTCGGCTGCTGCAGGGGCTTGGTGCCGGCGCCATCCAGCCGGTGACGATGACGATCATCGGCGATCTCTTCAAACTCGAGGAACGCGGCCGGGTGCAAGGCGCGATGGCGACCGTCTGGGCGACCTCGGCAGTCGTCGGGCCGCTTGCCGGCGGCATCATCGTCGACAATATCTCCTGGGCCTGGATCTTCTGGATCAACCTGCCGATCGGCATCGTCTCGATCATCGTCTTCATGATCTTCCTGAAGGAGGACGTCGCGCACAAGCAGGCGCGGATCGATTATCTCGGGTCGGTGCTGTTTTCGATCGCGATCGTTGCGCTGCTCGTCATGCTGACGGAAACGGCTGCCAGCGCCTGGATCCTGCTCACACTTTTTGCGGTCTTCGTCGTCGCCGGGCTGCTCTTCCTCGCCCAGGAGAAGCGGGCGCCGGAGCCGATCATTTCGATCGCGCTCTGGAGCCGCCGGCTGATCGCCACCAGCAATGCGGCGACGCTACTTGCCGGCATGGCGCTGATCGGGCTTTCCACCATCCTGCCGATCTATGTGCAGGGCGTGCTCGGCCGCTCGCCGATCGTCGCCGGCTTCACGCTGACCATGCTGATCGTCGGCTGGCCGCTTGCGGTGATGCTCTCCGGCCGCTTCTACAAGGCCTTCGGCATTCGCCGGACGCTGCGCGTCGGCAGTCTGATGTTTCCGTTCGGCGCCTGTTTCCTGCTGTTCCTGACGCCGGAAAGCTCGCCTGCTCTTGCCGGCGCCGGCTCCTTCTTCATGGGCTTCGGCATGGGTCTGATCAGCCTGACCAGCATCGTGCTGGTGCAGGACAGCGTCGAATGGTCGATGCGCGGCAGCGCCACCGCCTCGATCATCTTCGCCCGCAGCCTCGGCAATACGCTCGGCGCCACCGTGCTCGGCGCCATCCTCAACGCCGGCATCAACCACCATGCGAGCGGCGAGACGGCGGCGGCCCTGCACAATGCGCTGAACCAGCCGACCGGGCTCTCGGCGCTCGCCGCCGACCCTGATATCCGCAGCGTCTTCGATGCGGCCCTGCACTGGAGCTTCTGGGGCGTGGTCGTCGTCGCGGTGCTGACCTTCTTCACCACCTGGCTGATCCCGGTCGGCCCTGGCCGCAAACGCGAAGAGCCGGCGGTGGCCAGCGAAGCGGCCTCGCATTGACCGCTGCGTTCTTCACGGCAGCGCCGAGCGGCGGCTGTCCAAAACGCGCAAGATCAGGTTGCGCCTTCCCTTGCGCGGGCCAAGATCGATATCGCTGACGAGCTTGGCGCCGCCCTCGCGCCGTTCCAGGGTGATCTTGCGGCTGTGGAAGGCTTCAAGCTCGGCGCGATGGGCGACGCTGATGATGGTCACCGTCGGCATTTCTTCGATCAACATTTCCATCATCCTGTCCTGGCTCTTCTCGTCGAGCGCTGAGGTGGCTTCATCGAGCACGATGATATCGGGGTGGTGCAGCAGCAGCCGGGCAAAGGCGAGCCGCTGCTTTTCGCCGCCTGACAGGATCTGATCCCATGGCGCCTCTTCCTCGAGCCTTTCGTTGAGATAATCCAGTCCAACCTTGGTCAGCGCCGCGGTGATCTCCTCCGGCGTCCAGCTGTCAGCGGCGCGGGGATAGGCGACGGCGCGGCGAAGCGTGCCGGACGGGATATAGGGCCGCTGCGGCAACATGAACAAGCGGCGGTCGGCGTGGAAATCGACGCTGCCGTGGCCCCACGGCCAGAGACCGGCGATGGCGCGCACCAGCGTGCTCTTGCCCGAACCGGATTCTCCGGCGACCAGCACCCGCTCGCCCGGCGCGATCTCGACATGGGTTTCCTTGACCACCGCGGTGCCGTCGTCGAGCGAGACGGAGAGATCGTTCAGATTGAGGATCGCATTGCCTTGGGTTTGGCTGTGCTTGATGCGTCTCAGCGCATCGTTCTGTTCGGCGCGCTCGAGGCCGTCGAGCGACGTCATCAGCGAGGCAATGCGCCGCGCACAGGCGTTCCAGTCGGCAAGACGCGGGTAGTTGTCGACCAGCCAGCCGAAGGCGTGCTGAACGATGGCGAAGGCGGAAGCCGCCTGCATGACCTCGCCAAGCGTCATGCCGCCTGCGAGAAATTTTGGCGCGCACAGCAGCAGCGGCACGACGGGGGCGATCAGCATCGATCCGTGCGACACGAAGGTCGTGCGCATGTGCTGGCGCGCCAGCAGAGCCCATTGCCTGAGCACATTGGAAAATGTCTTGTCGAGATCGCTGCGCTCCTCCTCCTCGCCGCCGAGCAAGGCAATGCTCTCGCCATTTTCGCGCACACGGGTCAGCGTGTAGCGGAGCTCGGCCTCCACCTGGTTCTTGACCTCCGAGACCTGGACGAAGTGACGGCCGATGATGGCGATCACAGTTGAGGTGATCACTGCATAGAGAACCGCCGTGACGACAAGAAAGCCGGGAATGGTGATGGTCGCCCCTGCGACCGGCAGCTCGAGCGCTCCGCCGATCGTCCACAGCACGACGATAAAGGTCGAGGCCGCCAGAAATGCGGAAATGACGCCGGCGATGAAATCGACCGGCGCTTCGGTGGCAATGCGCAGATCCTCCGAGATGCGCGCTTCGGGATTCTTGTGATCGCCGCCGATCAGGTTCAGCTGATAATAACGGCCATTGGCGAGCCAGCGCGCGATCACCGTCGAGGTCAGCCAGGAGCGCCAGCGGCGCTGGATCATCATGCGGACATAGACTTGCGCGGTGACAAGGGCGACGCTTCCGAGCACCAGCGGCACGAAAACGGCGCTGAGGTAATAGACGGTGCCGGCGTCGTGCCGCTCGATGGCGTCGAAGATCCCGCGGTTCCAGCGATTGATCCCATATTGAAAACCGACATTCATGCAGATCATCACCAGCAGACCGATCGAGCACGGCCAGGCGAGCCTGTCGCCGCCGCGGCCCCAGAAATGGCGGGCGCTGATCCAGAAACGTTTCAGCAAATATCGCTTGCGCGCCTGCTCGGCCTCCTCGGGCGTGAGCTCCGGACTGGGTTCGATGGCTGGCGGCGGCGCGGCCTCGACAGTCGATGCCTTCGCGGGGCGCGACCTCTCGGCACCGTGCTCCTCGGTGCCGTCGACCGATTTCGGGTTGAGTTTAGCGTCGGTCATAAGCCTGACAACGACTTACAATTCGAAAGGTTTCATGAGGGCCGCCGCCGGACGCGGCATCGCAGCTCTAAAGAGGACGAGGCGCAGATTTTTGCATGTGCAAGTGCCAACGGGATTCACGGCCTGGGGAGGTCAGACGTCGTTGGTGTCGTGCGTGCAGCCCCCTCACCCGACCCTTCGGGCCACCTTCTCCCCGCTGCTGGGGAGAAGAGGGGAGAATGCCGCTTTGCCATCGACGCAATCGGACGAAGTGCCTTTAAGCCGGCCGGTTCATTTGGGCAGTTCGGCGCGCCTTGCTCCCTCTTCTCCCCTCGGGGAGAAGGTGGCCCGAAGGGTCGGATGAGGGGGCTGCAGGCACGACTTTTGTCGCCCTTCTCTTACCTCACGCGCTCTCCGTCGCGATCTGCGGCAGGGATTGCAGCAGGGTCTGGCGGGCGGAGTGCAGATGCGCGCGGCAGGCTTTCTCGATAGCCGCCTGGTCGCCGGATTCGAGGGCGGCGATATAATCCAGATGTTCGTGGATAGCGCGCTCGTTGCGCTCGCGGGCGGCGGTCTTGTTCCACTGGTAGTGATAGTGGAAGACGATGGCGATCGCATCGTAGAAATCGGCGATGAAGCGGTTCTTTGAGGCGCGATGGATCAAGAGGTGGAAACGTTCGTCAAGGACGGAGAAATCCTTGAAGCGCTGGTTGATGTCGGCGAGCATGGCGAGATGCTCCTCGCGCATGGCGGCGAGATCGGCACAGGCCTGGTGGTCGCGGGGAAGCCGGCCGAATTCGGCAGCCGAATGCAGCTCGAACATTTCGCGCACATCGGCAAGTTCGAGCGCGAATTCGCGGGTGAAGCCCTTCAGCGTCCAATGGCTGTTCGGTCGCTTCTCGATAAGGCCGAAGCGGGAGAAGCGGATCAGGAATTCGCGCACGCTCGTGGTGCCGGTGCCGATCTCGCGGGCAAGCTCCAATTCGTTGATCTGCATGCCGGGCGCGGCATCATCGGCAAGGATGCGCTGCATGAAGCTGCGCTCGATGATGTCGTGCAAGGAATCCGTTTCTTCGGAAGGAAAGAGGTCGCCGTCGGTCGGCTGGCGGAGCACGATCTTCTGGCGTTTGTTCCAGCGGATGATACCTTCCTCGCTCAGACGCGTCAGAATGGCACGCGCGGTGGAGCGGCTGACGCCGAGCTGGGCGGCGATCTCCGGCTCCGACGGGAGTGCGGTATCCGTGCGCAGGGCCGCGGCATACCTGTTGTAGGCTTCCTTGAAGACCGTGTTCTGCCTTGCCATCAGACCCCCGCTTTCCGCCCGCGTGTCGCAACCGCCATCCCGGCTCAAAAGGACGGGATCGGACCGGGGCTCATCCAAACGACCTTTAGCTTATTTCCGGCCGCCTGCGGCGCATCGCCTCCCTCGTCCACAGGATCAATATTCCCGTTGACTTGAAAATGTTTATTGTAGATAAAAAACAAAATCAATGCGCATTTGCCGTGCGGCAGGCGCTCCCGAAAACAGCTCACACTATTGGCCATCGTGCTCTAGGGAGAAGAGATTGGACAAGCAGCCTTGGATCATCCTGTCGGCCGGCGACAATGTCGCGGTCGCAACGGCGGCCATCGCGCCGGGTTCGACGGTTGCCGGCGTTCAGGCCCGCCAGAAGATCGATCCCGGCCACAAGGTGGCGATTGCCGATATTCCACTCGGATCTCCCGTGGTGAAATACGGGCAGGCGATCGGCCGCACCACGGCCGAGGTCAAGGCCGGCGACCATGTGCACAGCCACAATCTGCATTTCGAGAACGACCGCCTGGCGGCCACCGCCAATTCGGCGCCGGAAGCGGCGACCGCCGAAGACAAGGCGCGCACCTTCATGGGCTATCGCCGGGCCGACGGGCGCGCGGCGACCCGCAACTATGTCGGCATCATCGCCAGCGTGAACTGTTCCACCACCGTCTGTCGGGCGATCGCCGACGAGGCGAACCGGACGATCCTGCCGCATTATGACGGCATCGACGGTTTCGTGCCGATCGTGCACGACCAGGGCTGCGGCATGAGCTCGACCGGCGACGGCATGAACGTGCTGCATCGGACACTGGCCGGCTATACCAGGCATGTGAATTTTGGCGGCGTGCTGATGATCGGCCTCGGCTGCGAGGTCAACCAGCTGACGCTGTACGGCCAGAGCGGTGCGGGCGCCTCGAAGCGGCATTTCAACATCCAGGACGCCGGCGGCTCGCGCCGCGCGGTCGAGCGCGCCATGGGCGTGCTGCGCGACATCGCCGCCGATGTCGGCAGGGAAAAGCGCGTGCCGATCCTGATCGGCGAGATCATCATCGGCCTGCAATGCGGCGGTTCGGACGGCTTTTCCGGCATCACTGCCAATCCGGCGCTCGGTGTGGCGGCCGATCTGCTGGCCGCGGCCGGCGGCACGGCGATCCTGTCGGAAACCTCGGAAATCTATGGTGCGGAGCACCTGCTGCGCAGCCGCGCCGTCAGCGACGAGGTGGCGAGCAAGCTCGACGAAAAGATCGCCTGGTGGGAGAATTACGTGGCGCTGCACGGCGCCTCGCTCGACAACAACCCCTCGCCCGGCAACAAGCGCGGCGGGCTGACCACCATCCTGGAAAAATCGCTCGGCGCCGTCGCCAAGGGCGGGCGCTCACCGCTGACGGCGGTCTATGGTTATGCCGAGCGGGTCACCGCGCCCGGCCTCGTCTTCATGGACACACCCGGCTACGATCCGGTCTCGGCAACCGGCCAGGTGGCCGGCGGGGCGAATATGATCGCCTTCACCACCGGCCGCGGCAGCTGCTTCGGCTGCCGGCCGGCGCCGTCCCTGAAGCTTTCCAGCAATTCGGCGCTTTATGCGGCGATGGAAGAAGACATGGACATCGACTGCGGCACGATCGCCACCGGTGACGCAACGATCAGCGGCAAGGGCCGCGAGATCTTCGACCTGATCATCGATACCGCCTCCGGCAAGCGGACGAAGAGCGAACTCTTCGGCTACGGCGATAATGAATTCGTGCCTTGGCATCTCGGCGCAACGCTCTGATCTGAAATAGACAATCCCAAGGCTTGGCGAGGAGGCATGATGAAGACGAGACGGATCGGCAAGACCGGGCTTGAGGTGACTGAGATCAGCTACGGCGCAGCCCCCCTTGGCGGCCTCTATCGCGCCTGCCCGCGCGAGCAGGCGATGGAAACGCTGCAGGCCGCCTGGGACAGCGGCATCCGCTATTTCGACGTGGCGCCCTGGTACGGTCTCGGCCTCGCCGAAAGGCGCGTCGGCGATTTCCTGCGCGACCAGCCCGATCGGTCCTACGTGCTCTCGACCAAGGTCGGCCGGCTGCTCAGGCCGGTGCCGACGGGGACTGTTCCCGACTATAGCTACGTCAATCCGCTGTCCTTCGATGCCGATTACGACTATTCCTATGACGGCATCATGCGTTCGGTGGAGTTCAGCTATGCGCGCCTCGGGCTCAACCGCATTGATATTCTCTACGTGCACGATATTGGCGGCTATACGCATGGCGCGGCGAAGAATGCGGTCTATCAGAAGCAGCTTCTCGATTCCGGTGTGAAAGCGCTCGAAGAGTTGAAATCCTCGGGCGCGATTTCCGCCTTCGGCCTCGGCGTCAACGAAGTTCCCGTCTGCCTCGACGTCATGCGCCATGCCGATCTCGACTGCATCCTGCTTGCCGGCCGCTATACGCTGCTCGACCGCTCGGCGGTCGCCGAATTGCTCCCGCTCTGCCGGCAGAAGGGGACCTCGCTCGTCGTCGGCGGCGTCTTCAACTCCGGCATCCTCGCTACCGGGCCGGTGCCGGGTTCACATTTCGACTATATGCCGGCAAGCGACGAGGTGCTCGCCAAGGTCGGCGCCATGGAGGCGATCGCCAAACGTCATGGCGTGCCGCTCGCGGCTGCCGCGATGCAGTTTCCGCTGCGCGATCCGATCGTCGCCTCGGTGCTGATCGGCACGGCGAAGGCTTCGAGCCTGACGCGCAACATGGAGACCGTGGAGCCGCCGCTACCCGATAGCATCTACGCCGAATTCGATCCCTATACGCTCATCGCGCCGCCGCTTGGCGCCGAAGCGGTCCGGGTCTGAGGGAGAAGACATGCTGAAAGGAATTCATCCGGTGCTCGGTCCCGATCTGCTCCATGCGCTGAAGACCATGGGGCACGGCGACGACATCGTCATATCGGACGCCAATTTTCCCTCGGGCTCGATGGGTCCGCCGGTCATCCGCGCCGACGGCGTCAGCGCCACCGACATGGCCGAGGCCATCCTGACCCATATGCCGCTCGACACGTTCGTGCCGGAAACGGCATGGCGGATGGAGGTGGTCGGCGATCCCCAGGCCGTGCCCGAGGTCTGCGCCGAATTCCAGCAGATCGTCTTACGGCGCGCCGGCGATTTTTCCATCGTCCCGGTGGAGCGCTTCGCCTTCTATGCGATGGCGCGCAAAGCCGCCTATATCGTCGCGACGACGGAATTCCGGCTGTATGGCAACCTGATTTTGAAAAAGGGCGTCGTACATCCACACGAGGTTGAGTTCGGCCGCTAGCTATATTAGGTTATCGTGGTATTGAAATAAAATCAGTAGCTTGGAAGGAGATTTCCAAAGCAAAAAAGCGCAGTTGACGCCCTTGCAATTTGATTGCGCCTCGGCTAGCTTCTGCCTGCAAATGTTTTTTATCGATAAAAACCCTCCGCCAGCGTTCAGCGGTCCGGTTTATTGGAGGAGAACGCATCCTGAGAGGAGAACCCTTATGAGCATTGTGAAATCCCTTCTATCCCGCCGCGCCTTCACCGCGCTGGCTGGCGCCGCCGTCATCGCCACGGCGATGCCGGTCACGACCTTTGCCGCCGATGTGACGATCCCGATCATCGTCAAGGACACGACGTCCTTCTACTGGCAGATCGTTCTGGCCGGCGCCCGCAAGGCCGGCAAGGATCTCGGAGTCAACGTGCCGGAACTCGGCGCCCAGGCAGAATCCGACATCAACGGGCAGATCAGCATTCTGGAGAACGCCGTCGCCGGCAAGCCGGCCGCCATCGTCATCTCGCCAACGGAATTCAAGGCGCTCGGCAAGCCGATCGACGAAGCCGCCAAGTCGGTTCCGATCATCGGCATCGACTCGGGCGCCGACTCCAAGGCGTTCAAGTCGTTCCTGACGACCGACAACGTCCAGGGCGGCCGCATCGCCGCCGACGGTCTTGCCGCCGCCATCAAGGAAATGACGGGCAAGGAAGAAGGCGAAATCGTCATCCTCACCAACCTTCCCGGCGTCGGCTCGCTGGAGCAGCGCCGCGAAGGCTTCCTGGATCAGGTGAAGACCAAATATCCCGGTCTCAAGGTCATCGCCGACAAGTATGGCGACGGCCAGGCAACCACCGGCCTCAACATGATGACCGACTTGATCACGGCCAACCCGAACCTCGTCGGCGTCTTCGCCTCGAACCTCATCCTGGCGCAGGGCGTTGGCCAGGCGATCGCCGAAAACAAGCTCGGCGACAAGATCAAGGTCATCGGCTTCGACAGCGACGACAAGACGGTCGGCTTCCTCAAGGACGGCGCGATCGCCGGCCTCGTCGTCCAGGACCCCTATCGCATGGGCTATGACGGCATCAAGACCGCGCTTGCCGTCTCCAAGGGCGAGAAGGTTCCTGAGAATGTCGATACCGGCGCCAACCTCGTCACCAAGGCGAATATGGCCGATCCGAAGATCGACGCACTGCTGAACCCGAAGATCAAGTAAGCAGGCAAGCGGCCGCGCCGGCTCAAAAACCGGCGCGGCCTTTTCTATCCATGTTATCAGGGGCCATGGTATGGTTCAGCAGGGATGGAGCAGACGCGACAAGAGGAGGAGAGGTCCATGATCGGACTGGAAGAGGTCAGTCATCGCCATGATGACAGCGCCACGCTGAAAGAAGCCAACCGCATTCCCGCCGGAACGCCTATCCTCGAACTGAAAGGCCTGCAGAAGAACTACGGTCATGTGCAGGCGCTGAAGCCGGCGACGCTGACCTTCCTGGCCGGAGAGATCCACGCCATCGTCGGCGAAAACGGTGCCGGCAAATCCACCCTCATCAAATTGCTCACCGGCGTCATCACCCGCACGGCCGGCGAAGTGCTGTGGTGCGGCCATCCGGTCGCGCTGTCTACGCCGAACGAGGCGATCGCCCGCGGCATCAACGCGGTGCACCAGGAAGTCGTCCTCTGCCCGCACCTGACGGTCGCCGCCAACCTTTTCCTCGGCGACGAGGTCAACCGTTACGGCCTGATGCGCAAGAAGCAGATGGAAAAGATGGCGCAGGCCGTGCTCGACGATCTCGGCTTCGGTCTGCCGGCCGGCGCGCTCTTAAGCTCGCTGACGATCGGCCAGCAGCAGCTGGTGGCAACGGCGCGCGCGGCGATGCGCGGCACGCAGTTCCTGATCTTCGACGAACCGACGGCCTATCTGACGCGCCAGGAATCGGCGCAGCTGTTCAAGCTGATCCGCCGCCTGCAGGGCGAAGGCGTCACCATCGTCTATATCAGCCACCGCATGGAGGAAGTCTTCGAACTGGCCGACCGTGTCTCGGTGCTGCGCGACGGCACGCATGTCGGCACTCGGCTGATCGGCGAGACCAACGATGCCGAGCTGATCGCTTTGATGATCAACCGCTCGATCGAGCAGATCTACCATAAGGAAGAAATCGGCTTCGGCGAGACGATCGTCGAGGTCAAGGGTCTTTCGGGTCCGGGTTTCGAGGACGTGTCGCTCAGTGTAAAGGCCGGTCAGATCGTCGGTCTCTACGGGTTGATCGGCGCCGGCCGCAGCGAATTTGCGCTCGGCCTCTACGGCCGCCAGCCGATCAGCTCCGGTGAAATCCACTGGATGGGCAAACGTGTCGATATCCGCAACGAACGCACGGCGATGGAGCTCGGCATTGCACTGGCGCCGGAAAGCCGGCGCGACCAGGGGCTTTGCCTCAACCTGCCGATCGGCCTCAACATCAACCTGCCGGTCTTCGGGCGTCTCAGCCAGGGGCCGGTGATCAGTCATGCGCGTGAATCGGCCAATGCCGACAGGCAGATCCGCGATCTCAGCATCAAGACGCCGAGCCGGCGCGTGCCGGCTTCCAGCATGTCCGGCGGCAATCAGCAGAAGATCGTCATCGGCAAGTGGCTGAGCCATGGCGCAAGGCTGTTCATCTTCGACGAGCCGACCGTCGGCGTCGACGTCGGCACCAAGGCGGAAATCTACCGGCTGTTCGCCAAGCTTCTGAAGGAGGGGGCCGGCATCATCCTGATTTCCTCCTACCTGCCGGAGGTTTACGAACTGGCCGACCGGCTGCACGTCTTTCGCGGCGGCAGGGTCGTTGCCAGCCATGATTTCCACGCGGCAACGCATGAACAAGTGCTCAGCGAGGCGATCGGCGTCTGAGCACAAGCAATTCCAGCGAAAGCGCGCTGCGGTTTTGCGTTCGGAAATGCGTGAGAACAAAGAGATAGAGAATTTCGGTCATTCGGAAAAACGGAAATTCTCTAAGAGGGAGAAAAATTCATGACTGCCACCCCCACCGAAATTGTCGCGCCGCCGCCACGCCGGAAAATGAACATCCTGTTCGGCCTGACCCTGATCGGGCTGCTGATCTTCCTCTGGATCGTGCTCGGCTTCGTCACCGCCAGCTTCTGGACGCCGCTCAACATTTCCAACCTGCTGCGTCAGGGCGCGATGACGGCGATCCTGGCGCTCGGCCAGACCTTCGTCATCATCACCGCCGGCATCGATCTTTCGGTCGGCGCGATCGTCGGCTTCTGCACCGTCATCATCGCCTGGCTGTTGCAGGCGGGCGTGCCGCTCTGGGCAGCGATCCTGCTGACGCTCGCTATGGGCGTCGCGATCGGCGCCTTCCACGGCTTCGGCATCGTCCATATGGGCCTGCCGCCGTTCATCATCACGTTGGCGACCCTGACGTCGCTGCGCGGCATCGGCCTGCTGATCACCAACGGTTCGACGATCAGCATCACCGATGAGAGCTTCAGCAATTTCGCCCGCGCCGATTTCCTCGGCATCCCAAGTCTGTTCTGGATGGTCATCCTGGTGGCGGTGCCCTCCTTCGTCTTCCTGCACCTGAGCCGCTGGGGCCGCTATCTCTTCGCGGTCGGCTCCAATGCCGAAGCCGCCCGTCTTTCCGGCGTCAACGTCAAGGGCATGATCTATCTTGCCTATATTCTGTCGGCCGGCTTTGCCGCCTTCGTCGGCGTGCTGCTCGCCTCGCGCATCGCCATCGGCAATGCGACGCAGGCCGACGGCTGGGAACTGCAGGCGATCGCCTCCTCCGTCATCGGCGGCACCAGCCTGTTCGGCGCGGTCGGCTCGGTGCACGGCCCGCTGATCGGCGCCTTCATCCTCGCCACCATCAACAACGGCGCCAACCTTCTGAACGTCAACTCGTTCTGGCAGCGCATCATCACCGGTCTCCTGATCATCGTGATCGTGTTCTTCGACCAGCTGCGCCGCCGCAAGAGCAGTTGAGAGGCCTAGGGAAGCCGGTCGAACAGGCCGGCTGCCGCCACCGGCCGGGGTCGAGCCACAGGTCTCGACCATCCTTCGGACCCCCGCACGCGGGGAGAAGGGCAAACGGCGCCAACCTCTCCGTGCCCATTGACGTCGTGCAGGGCAAGTCCCCTCGCCCCGTTTACGGGGAGAGGGTTAGGGTGAGGGGCAGCTACCCACACGAACAGAACAGCGGCGGTATGACACAGAGTAAAGAACGAAGAATGCGAGACCCGTCATGAAAGCAGTAGTTTGCCGCGAGCCCGGCGTGCTCGAGACCGTCGAGCGGCCATCTCCCGCCGCACCGGCGTCCGGCTGGGTGCGCCTTGCCGTCAGCCATGTCGGCATCTGCGGCACGGATTATCATATCTTCGAGGGCAAACACCCTTTCCTCGAATATCCGCGGGTGATGGGGCACGAGATCTCGGCGACGGTCATCGAAGCCGGCGACGGCGTGAGTTTGGCGGCCGGCACGCCGGTCATCGTCAATCCCTACCTCTCCTGCGGCCAATGCATCGCCTGCCGCCAGGACAAGCCGAACTGCTGCACCAACATCAAGGTGCTTGGCGTCCATACGGACGGTGCCTTTTGCGAGGAGATTTCCGTTCCGGCAGACAATCTCTATCCCGCCGAGGGCCTCAGCCTGGAGGCGGCGGCGACGACGGAGTTTCTGGCGATCGGCGCTCATGCGGTGCGCCGCTCGTTGGCCGGCGCCGGCGCGCGCGCACTTGTCATCGGCGCCGGCCCGATCGGCCTCGGCGCGGCGATCTTTTCGCGCATTGCCGGTCATGCCGTGACGCTGCTCGATACCAGCGCCGAGCGGCTGCAGATGGCGGCCGAACGCTTCGGCTTCACCTCCGGCATCGTCGCCAATGAAGGCACGGCGGATGCCGTACGGGAAAAAACCAATGGCGACGGTTTCGACGTCGTCTTCGACGCGACCGGTTACGGGCCCTCGATGGAGAAAGCCTTCTCCTTCGTCGCCCATGGCGGCGCATTGGTGCTGGTCAGCGTCGTCAAGGACGATATCCGCTTTTCCGATCCCGAGTTCCACAAGCGGGAAATGATGCTGATCGGCAGCCGTAACGCCACCCGCGCCGATTTCGAGCATGTGGCGGAGTCCATCGCCAAGGGATTGGTGCCGGTGGATAAATTGATCACCCATCGCACAACGCTTGCCGATGCGCCGCGCGATCTCGCCCGCTGGGCGCATGAAAAGAGCGGGCTGATCAAGGCGGTGATCCGGGTTGGCGGGTAGGAGACAACGCTTAACATAGGCGTCGAGTGCTCGGCGTGGATACTCGGGTCAAGCCCGAGTATGACGGAGAGTGGGGAAACCTATGCGGCAAGAGGCGGGACGTTCGGAGGAATTCCAGCAAAATGTGGGGCGGTCTTGCGTGGGAATCGCGTAAATAAAGACGGCAATTCCAATAAAGCCACACGCCCCTGCGGTCCTTGCCGCAAGCGCTCCCCCACACTCCGTCGTCCTCGGGCTTGACCCGAGGACCCATCCCCACAAGCGCTGCGTCGTTCCAAAGCGCAAAACGGCTTCCGTCCGGAATTGCGAAACCCCTAACCCGCAGCCGCAATCGCCCTGCACATCTCCCTGACCACCGCGACATCGGTCCTGTTGCTGCTCCTCGCCTCGAAACCGAAAGCGACCGCACGTGGATCGACGCTTTCGACCGGTGAGCTGCAGGATCCATGCACCTCGCGGGCGCCGGTCGCCTGCAATATCGCACCGACATTGCCGGGACGGATGCCGCTGCCGGGCATGATGGATATGCGGCCGGCCGCCTTTGCCGACAGGCGTTTCAGGGTTTCGATGCCATCCGCGGCCTTCAGCGCGCAGCCCGAGGTGAGGATGCGTTCGCAGCCGAGTTCGATCGCCTGCTCCAGCGCCTCATCGGCATCCGGCACCAGATCGAAAGCCCGGTGCAGCGTCGAGCCGAGGCCTGATGCATGCGCCTTCAGGCGGTGGATGAGCGGCATGTCGAGCGTGCCGTCCGGGCGGTTGGCGCCGATGACGACGCCGGCGAGGCCGGCGGCGCGCACGGCGTCGATATCGAGCAGCATGGCCTCCTCGTCGGCGCTACCAAAAATGAAGGGACCGGCATGTGGGCGGATCATCGCGTAAACGGGAATAGGCGCGCGGGCGGCGATCCGCATCAGGCTCGGCAACGGCGTCAGGCCGCCGAGTTCCAGCGCCGAGCAGAGTTCGATACGGCCGGCGCCGCCTTCGATCGCGGCGGCAAGGCCCTCGGCGCTGTCGACGCAGACTTCCAGCAGGATCGTCATGCTGCGCTCTCCCTGACTGCGTCGGTTTTCGCGACGGCTTCCGAGGTTATTCTTGCCGCCGCCGCGATGATGACGGCGCAGGCATCGGCGG
This sequence comes from Rhizobium sophoriradicis, assembly GCF_003939025.1. Taxonomy (GTDB): domain Bacteria; phylum Pseudomonadota; class Alphaproteobacteria; order Rhizobiales; family Rhizobiaceae; genus Rhizobium; species Rhizobium sophoriradicis. The sequence goes on along the minus strand of NZ_RQIH01000011.1, from coordinate 12,714 downwards.
CGGCTTTGCGGTGGTTGAAGGCGACGTGATAGGACATCGGCAGATGCTCGTCGAGATCGACGATGCGCACCTTGTCAGCGATCGGCATGGCGCTGACGCGGCCGAGGAAGGAAACATAGCCGTGATTGGCGACGAGATCGACGATCACGGGCAGCGAATCCGCCGCGGTGATATCGCGGCTGCGCAAGCGCCGGTTCGGCGCGCGCTCGTCGCTGAAGGCCATGGCCGCGTGGCCGAGGCCGGTGCGCGGGCTCGGCATGCAGATCGCATGGGCGGCGACGAGATCGGCGACCGAGGTTTGCGTACTGTGACGCGGGGCGATCACCACCATGTCGGTCTGCAGCAGTTCGCGATGCCGGAAGTCTTCCAGGCCGAAGACCGAATCCAGGATCGCCACATCGATGCGGCCACTTTTCAGCGCCTCGCGCAGATCGTCGGCGGTCATCGAGACCAGCGAGATCGCATTGTTGCTGCGGCGCGCGTTCCATTCGGAGACCAGCAGCCCGAGGCAACGCGCCACCCAGCTTTCCGATCCGGTCGGGATGATCGAGCCGATGCGCAGCGACCGGGCGGTGCGGCGATAGCGCTCGTCGGCCGCGGACTTCAGATCATTCCATGCTTGGCTGATCGCCATGAAGATCTGGTAGGCGCGCCTGCCCTCTTCAGTCAGCACCGAGCCCTGCGCCTGCCTCTCGAACAGCCGGCGGCCGAGGAATTTCTCAAGATTGGCAAGCTGGAGCGAAAGCTGCGGCTGACCGAGATGAAGGCGGCGGGCTGCGCGGTTGATGCTGCCCTGGTCGGCGACCTCCAGAAAGCGTTCGATCGCGACGATCTTGACGGGAATGCGGGCGGCCCAGGCCTCATCGATCCCGCCGGCGCCGACTTGGCCTGCGAATTGGCAGAGTTCGCCGATCGCGACCGTGATCGGCTCCAGGCCTTCGAGCACGCCGCCGCCTGCGATCAGCGTCACCAGCTCGCCGGAAGCGCGTTCCGTCAGCTTCATCGCCAGCTCGGTCTCGGCATTGCGGATGGCCGCAGACACGGTGGAGGGCGACAATTGGAAACGACGCGCGGTCTCGCGGACCGACGCCGAGGTCAGGACGTGGCGGATGATGAACAAGGCGCCGAGATGCAAAGGCTGGCTCCGGAAAGCGCTTTAAAAACTGGACGATATGATGTGTTCGCGAAAAAAGATATCCCTGCCTCGACAGAGCCGGGCTATCGTCGCCGTCATAAAAATCCGGGCGGCGGTTATCCGCAGAAGAGCACCGGAAGCATCGCGGAAACACGCAAGGGAACAAAAACAAATCGCGCCGACCCTGGAAAAGGGAATGCCTTTCCGCGCGGCGAGCCGCGTTCGCCGCCATAATCAAGGGCGCGAACGCAAATACTGGAGGGGGCCTGCATCGATTTTTCGAGCGTGCACGCTATTTCCATGACGCACGCAATTCCGGCATGATGGCGGCCTTGTCGCCTTCGCCGGCGGATTTCCTGCGCATACGCCTCCCGCCGGGGGGCTTGCGCCACGTCAACGGTGTTAAAACAGGGGATATTCCATGCTGAAGAAACTCGCACTTGCCGTCTCGCTCTCTGCCTTTGCGGCGGGTGCGGTTCAGGCCGCAGACGTCGTCGTCTCGTCGAAGATTGACACGGAAGGCACGCTGCTCGGCAACGTCATCGCACTGGCACTCGAAGCAAACGGCATCAAGACGCAGGACCGCATCGCCCTCGGTGCCACACCCGTGGTGCGCAAGGCGATCACCGCAGGCGAAATCGATATTTATCCGGAATATACCGGTAATGCCGGCTTCTTCTTCAACAAGGCCGAGGATGCTGCCTGGAAGAACAACGACCAGGGATATGAGCTGGCGAAGAAGCTCGATTACGACGCCAACAAGATCGTCTGGTTGACGCCGTCACCGGCAAACAACACCTGGGCGCTCGCCGTGCGCAACGATGTCGCCGAGCCGAACAAGCTGAAGACCATGTCCGAATTCGGCAAATGGGTTGCCGGCGGCGGCACCGCCAAGCTTGCGGCGTCTTCCGAATTCGTCAACTCGGCCGGCGCGCTTCCCGCCTTCCAGACGACCTACGGCTTCCAGCTAAAGCCTGATCAGATGGTCGTTCTCTCCGGCGGCGACACGGCGGCGACGATCAAGGCGGCGGCCGACCAGACGAACGGCGTCAACACCGCCATGGTCTACGGCACCGACGGCGCGATCGAAGCGGCCGAATTGACGGTTCTCGAAGACGACAAGGGTGTGCAGCAGGTCTATGCGCCCACCCCGATCATCCGCGAAGAGGTTCTGAAAGCCAATCCGAAGATCGAGGAGATCCTCTCGCCGATCTTCAAGAGCCTGAGCGCCGACGAGCTGCGCAAGCTCAATGCCAAGATCCAGGTCGACGGCGAGCCGGCAAAGTCCGTCGCCGAGGCCTATCTCAAGGAAAAGGGCTTCCTGAAGTAATCATCGCCCGCTCCGCCCGGCAGCGGGCGGAGCGTCTTTTCCCATAAGGTTGGATCGATGGACGAAACCTCAGCGGTCCGCAGGCTGGATCGGCTCGGCGTGGTTCTGGTGGCCGGCGGCATTGCGGCCACCGCACTGATGCCCTTCATCTACGTCAAGGCGAACCGCATCGCCGCCGGCAAACCGATGCTGCTGGCTCAGCTGCTTCCCCAGCCTTCCGTCGTCATCCTGACCGCCCTCCTTATTCTCACGGCCGTGGCGACGCTGTTTCTCCGCAACGCCTTGGCGCGTCTTGTCATCGCGACACTCTGCCTTGCGGCGCTGGTCGTTGCGATCGGTCTCGTCTCGAGCGCGGCGACGCCGCCCGGCAGCACCGTGGCGCGCATGACGCCCGGCGGCGGCTTCTGGGTGCTGTTCGCGGTGATCGGCCTCGTCATCTCTGATGCGCTGGTGAAGATAAGGCTGGCGCCGTGGATGCGGGTGGCGGCGCTGGCCGCCTATACGGCGCTGCTGTTCATCTCGCTTTCCTCCGGCCTGCTCGACAGCCTGTCGATTATGAAGGAATTTTCGACGCGGGCGCCGCAATTCGAGACGGAAGCGATCTCGCATCTGCTGCTGGCGCTCGGCTCGCTTGCCATCGCCATCATTCTCGGCCTGCCGCTCGGCATCCTCTGCTTCTGGGTGCCGAGGCTGCGGGCGGTGGTGCTGCAGGGTTTGAGCCTCATTCAGACGATCCCGAGTCTCGCGCTCTTCGGCCTGCTGATGCTGCCGCTCGGTTATCTCGCCACGCATGTGCCCCTGGCCGCCGCTATCGGCATTCGCGGCATCGGCACGGCGCCGGCCTTGATCGCGCTGGTGCTCTATTCGCTGCTGCCGATCGTCGCCAACACCGTCGTCGGCCTGCAGGGCGTCGACCCCTCGGTGCGCGACGCTGCGGCCGGCATGGGGCTGACGCGCCGGCAGATCCTTGTTGGTATCGACATGCCACTCGCCTTTCCGGTTATTCTCACCGGCATTCGCATCGTGCTGGTGCAGGCGATCGGCATGGTGACGATTGCCGCACTGATCGGCGGCGGCGGCTTCGGCATCTTCATCTTCCAGGGGCTCGGTCAGACGGCGATGGACCTCGTCCTGCTCGGCGCCGTTCCGACCGTCTTCCTCGCCTTCTCATCGGCCGTCATCCTCGATGCGGTCATCGACAGCATCCGGGGGCCTGCCGCATGAGCATGATCGAGATCAGGAACGTCACCAAGCGCTATGGCGCCGCCACCGTCGTCGACAATGTCTCGATGCAGGTCGAGAAGGGCGAAATCACCGTCATCGTCGGCACGTCCGGCTCCGGCAAGTCGACGCTGATGCGGATGATCAACCGGCTGGTGCCGATCACCGAAGGCGAGATCTTCGTCGGCGGCCAGAATGTGATGGACGTCGAGGTGACCGAGCTTCGCCGCCGGATCGGTTATGCCATCCAAGGGCACGGGCTCTTTCCGCATCGGACCGTGGCGCAGAATATCGCCACCGTGCCGCAGCTGCTCGAATGGGATTCGAGGCGCATCGCAGCGCGCGTCGAAGAGCTGCTCGGGCTGTTCAACCTCGATCCGGCTGATTTCGCCAACAAATATCCGCATCAGCTTTCCGGCGGCCAGCAGCAGCGCGTCGGCGTCGCCCGGGCGCTGGCGGCCGAACCGGAACTGCTGTTGATGGACGAGCCTTTCGGCGCCCTCGATCCCGTCATCCGCGGCAAGGCGCAGGACGACCTCCTGGCGATCCAGAAGCAGTTTGGCACCACTATCATTCTCGTCACCCACGATATGGACGAGGCCTTCCATCTCGGCAATCAGATCGCGGTGATGAGCCAAGGCAGATTGCTGCAATGCTCGACCCCGGAAAAGATCCTCACCGAACCCGCCGATCCCTTCGTCCAGCAACTGACCGGGACCTCCGACCGGGCGCTGAAGCTGATGTCGCTGCTGCCGCTGAAGGAGAGCATGGAGCCGGCCAAAAGCGGGCTTGCCTATGCTCTGCCGCAGTCGCTCAGTCTCCGCGACGCGCTCGCCGAAATGATTTGGCAGGGGGTCGACGAGGCGGCGGTGCAGGATGGCGAGAAGGCGCCTGTCGGATCGATCTCGATGAGCCGGCTGCTCGAACTGGGCCGCAAGGCATGAAACTCCTCGTCGCCAATCTCTTCCGCCTGGCGGCGCTCGCCCTGCTCTTGATCCTGTTGTTCAGGACGGAGTGGCTCTCCTTCCTGCTCGTGCCGCTGACCAGCAACAATGCGCCGGCCGTCTATACGCAAAACAGCCTCGCCTCGCTTGCGCTCGGGCACCTGCAGCTGGTGATCGGATCGATCGCCTGCAGCGCCGTGCTCGCCGTTCTCGGCGGCATCTTCGTCACCCGCGAAAGCGGGGCGGACTTTCTGCCGCTGTCGCGCGCCATCGCCAATGCCGGCCAAACCTTTCCGCCAGTCGCGGTGCTGGCGCTTGCCGTTCCCGCCACAGGCTTCGGCGCCATGCCGACGCTGATCGCGCTTTTTCTCTACGGCCTGCTGCCGATCTTCGAAAACACCGTGGCCGGCCTGAAGCAGGTGTCGCCGCAGGTACTCGACGCCGCCGACGGCATGGGCATGAGCGCCACGCAGCGGCTGTTGCGCGTCGAGCTGCCGCTTGCCTTGCCGCTGATCCTCGAGGGGCTGAAGGTCGCGACCGTGATCAATATCGGCACGGCGACGATCGGCTCGACGGTGGCGGCAAAGGGTCTCGGCGAGGTGATCATCGCCGGGCTGATATCGGACAATACCGCCTTCATCCTGCAGGGCGGGCTGATCGTCGGCCTGATGGCAGTGCTGATCTATGACGCCATGGGCCTCGTCGAAGCGGCGATCACGCGAAGAATCGGCTTGCGCGCGGCGTAAGGGGACCGCTACCGTGACCGAAAGAATGGGAGGCAGAATTGGCGAAGATGATCCACTCGATGATCCGCGTTCTCGACGAGGCGCGTTCGGTCGAATTCTATCGCAAAGCCTTCGGCCTTTCGGTCGCCGACCGTGTCGAATTCGCAACCTTCACACTGATCTATCTCAGCAATGCCGAGACCGGCTTCGAACTGGAGCTGACGGTCAACAAGGGCCGGACAGAACCCTATAATCTCGGCAATGCCTATGGCCATCTCGCCGTCTCCGTCGACGAAGTGGCGGTGGAGCGTGAGCGCATGCTGAAACTCGGGCTGAAACCGGGCGAGCTGGTGGAGCTCAATCGCGACGGCAGGCTCTTCGGCCTGTTCTTTTTCGTCAGCGACCCCGACGGCTACAAAATCGAAGTGTTGCAGCGCCACGGGCGGTTTCTCTAGCTAGGAAATAACCTGATTGCGGCTGCGTTCGGCCAATGATCTTGTTGCGGGTTGGTGATTAAGGCGGCCGCAGCCTCTCGACTCCCTCTTCTCCCCTCGGGGAGAAGGTGCCCGTAGGGCGGATGAGGGGGCCGAAGACTCTGGTCTTTCCAAGATAAGCGTCATGTGGAACTTGACGACGGCTGCATCCTGTTGATTGTAATCAACATACTGGAAAACAGCGTCGGCATTGGCGTGCCGGAATACGTCAGGGGTGTGGCGTGTGGCCCCCTCATCCGCCTGCCGGCACCTTCTCCCCGAGGGGAGAAGAGGACATGCCGCGACCTCCCCGTTCCTCGCACGCTTTGTAAGGCACGCCTTTGGCCACCGTCACCACACACCAAAAGGCCCCGCATCGCACGGGGCCCTTCCAGTTCGGCCTATCGGACGAGATTACATCCAGTAAGGCGGCACGCCATAGTAGTCGTATACCCGGCGGCCATTATCGTTGTACCAGGTGTCGTCATCGTCCGAATAGCTCGGTGCGCCTTCGATCTGCTCCTTGGTCAGGTCGATGCGATAGCCGTCCAGCTGTGTGTCGTAGTTCAGCTTTTCCCAGGGGAGCGGATAGTGATCGTCGCCGATGCCCAGGAAGCCGCCGAAGCTCAGCACCGCATAGGCGACGCGGCCATCGAGCTTGCCGATGATCAGGCGTTCGATCGAGCCGATATGCCTGCCGTCGGCGCCATAGACGCGGGTGCCTTCGACGCGGTCGCTGGCGATCAGCGAAGGCGTATCCTTCACATGCGGGTCGCGGCGGGTGGCGTCGGTTTCCTCGTTCAACATTGTGCACCTCCTTTGGTGTTTCCTCATGGTGAGTATGCAGATTCAACGTCACGGCGGACTCAAAGTTCCAGGTCGAGCTATCCGCGAATGTTGACGTTTACGTCAAGGTTAGTATAGCGTCATTGAGCTTGAACCGTTCAGGCAATGACATAAGCTGCCGGACAGGAAGATGGAGGATGCTTCCGGTCAATCGCAGCCGATAGCGGCTCGGCGCCGGCGCGGCGCCGCAAGGGAGAGAGACACGATGAGCAGCATTTCCGTCCATCCGAACGGAGCAAAAGCCGACAAGCCCTGGCTTGCCACCTATCCGGATATGGTTCCGGCCGAACTGCCGCCGATGGAACATGCCTCGCTTGTCGAACTCTTGGAAAAGTCCTGCGCCCGTTACGCCGATCGGACGGTTTTTTCCAGCATGGGCAAGGCGATGAGCTACCGCGAGCTGGACGACCAGACGCGCAAGGTCGCCGCCTGGCTGCAGAGCATCGGGCTCGAGAAGGGCGACCGCGTCGCGGTGATGATGCCGAACGTCTTGCAGAACCCGGTCGCGACCTATGCGATCCTGCGCGCCGGCTTGGTGGTCGTCAACGTCAACCCGCTCTATACGCCGCGCGAACTCGAACACCAGCTGCGCGATTCCGGCGCCAAGGCGATCTTCGTGCTGGAGAATTTCGCCCGCACGGTGGAGCAGGTCCTGAACAAGACCGACCTGCGCCATGTCGTCGTCACCTCGCTCGGCGAAATGCTCGGGGCCAAGGGGCTGATCGTCAACTTCGTCGTGCGCAAGGTGAAGAAGCTCGTTCCCTCCTGGTCGATCCCGCAACATAAGAGCTTCAGCCAGGTGCTGCGCGAAGGCGCAAAAAAGAGCCTCCAACCGGTGGCGCTTACCGGCGGCGACGTCGCCTTCCTGCAATATACCGGCGGCACGACAGGCATTGCCAAGGGCGCGGTGCTGACGCATCAGAACCTGCTCGCCAACAAGCTGCAGCTGTCGCTCTGGCTGCGCTCGGCCTTCCAGCGCAAGAAGCAGCCCGAAGTGCTGAATTTCCTCTGCGCCTTGCCGCTCTATCACATCTTCGCGCTGACGGTGAATTCGCTGATGGGCATGTCGCTCGGCGCCCACAACATCCTGATCGCCAATCCGCGCGACATTCCCGGCCTCGTCAAAGAGTTCGAAAAATCGAACATCCATATCTTCCCGGGCCTCAACACGCTGTTCAACGCACTGCTGAACAATGCCGATTTCGCCAAGCTCGACTTCTCCTCGCTAATCATGTCGCTCGGCGGCGGCATGGCCGTCCAGCGCCCGGTCGCCGAACGCTGGCTGAAGACGACAGGCACGGCGATCACGGAAGGCTACGGGCTTTCGGAAACATCGCCGGTCGCCACCGCCAACCGCTTCGATTCGATCGAGTTTACCGGCTCGATCGGCCTGCCTATTCCTTCCACCGAACTCGACATTCGCGACGAGGAGGGCCGTCCGCTGCCGCTCGGCGAGATCGGCGAAATCTGCATCCGCGGACCGCAGGTGATGGCCGGCTATTGGCAGAAGCCGGAGGAAACGGCGCGGGTGATGACGGCCGACGGCTATTTCCGCACGGGCGACATGGGTTTCATGGACGAACGCGGCTACACCAAGATCGTCGATCGCAAGAAGGACATGATCCTCGTTTCCGGCTTCAACGTCTATCCGAACGAGATCGAGGAGGTTGCCGCCATGCATGCCGGCATCCTCGAAGCCGCCGCGATCGGCGTGCCGGACGGGCATTCGGGCGAAGCGGTCAAACTCTTCGTGGTCAGGAAGGACCCGAACCTGACAGAAGCCGAGGTGAAGGCCCATTGCATCGCCAATCTCACCAACTACAAACGCCCGCGCTTCATCGAATTCCGCACCGAGCTGCCGAAGTCGCCGGTCGGCAAGATCCTGCGCAAGGATCTGCGCGACTGAATTTGACAAGCTCATGAAATTAGAGCCTTTCCTGGTCAGATTGAAGCATTCTGTTGGCTCAAACGGAGTCGGATGGTCGACCGGCCGGCGCGCGTCGTAGCCCAGCTCTACGGCCAAGCCGGCCGGTCGATCAGCCGGCCCGTTTCAGCCAACCCGGAGGGCCGGGCATCTTTCCGCCAGGATCAGAGGCGATCGGCTCGGACGTACCTTGGGGTATGCCCGTCGCCAATCGCCTCTGCCCTGACGAAAACCTGCTCCGGCAGAATGCTTCAAGCTGACCAGGAAAGGCTCTAAACGCCATCCGCTTGCCGCGGGTGGCTTTTTTGTTTCGGGAGCGATGGCTGAGCTTGATTTGCGGGCGATAAAGCGAATAGTTTCCGCAACCTTTCCGCCTCCAAAGGAGCCCCCCATGAACGCCATCGTCGAACAGCTGAAAAGCACTGCGGCCGCTACCCAGGCGACCGATATCCGTGCCGCCTTCGCCGCCGATCCCAAGCGCTTTTCGCGATTCTCCGTCGCGCTCGACGACCTCCTGATGGACTTTTCCAAGACGTCGGTGAATGACGAGATCCTGAAGCTGCTGGTCAAGCTCGCCGAAGAAGGCGGTGTCGAGATGAAGCGCGAGGAAATGTTCTCCGGTAAGGCGATCAATTTCACCGAGGATCGCGCCGTGCTGCATACGGCGCTGCGCAACCGCTCCAACACGCCGGTTCTGGTCGACGGCAAGGACGTCATGCCCGATGTCAACGCGGTGCTCGCCGCCATGGGCAAGTTTGCCGACGAGATCCGCTCCGGCGCGCTGAAGGGCGCGACCGGCAAGGCGATCACCGATGTCGTCAATATCGGCATCGGCGGCTCCGATCTCGGCCCCGTCATGGCGACGCTGGCGCTTGCCCCCTTCCATGACGGCCCGCGCGCCCATTTCGTCTCCAATATCGACGGCGCTCATATCGCCGATATCCTGAAGCTGGTTCAGCCGGAGACGACGCTGTTCATCGTCGCCTCGAAGACCTTCACCACCGTGGAGACGATGACCAATGCGCAGACGGCGCGCCATTTCATCGCCAAGGCGCTCGGCGAAGCGGCCGTGCAGCACCACTTCGCCGCCGTCTCGACGGCGCTCGACAAGGTCGCTGCTTTCGGCATCGACAGCGCCCGCGTCTTCGGCTTCTGGGACTGGGTCGGCGGCCGCTACTCGATCTGGTCGGCAATCGGCCTGCCGCTGATGATCGCGATCGGGCCGGAGAATTTCGGCAAATTCCTCGACGGCGCACATGCCGTCGACAACCACTTCCGTAAGGCACCCATTACCGAAAACCTGCCGATGCTGCTCGGTTTGATCGGCTTCTACCACCGCAACGTGCTGGGTTATCCCACCCGCGCCATCCTGCCCTACGATCAGCGTCTGTCGCGCTTCCCGGCCTACCTGCAGCAGCTCGACATGGAATCGAACGGCAAGGGCGTGACCATCGACGGCACGCCGGTCGAGGGCAATTCCGGGCCGGTCGTTTGGGGCGAGCCCGGCACCAACGGCCAGCATGCCTTCTACCAGCTGATCCACCAGGGCACGAGCGTCATCCCGGCCGAATTCATGATCGCCGCCAATGCCTTCGAGCCGGAGCTGCGCCACCAGCACCAGCTGCTGATCTCCAACGTCCTCGCCCAGTCGGAAGCGCTGATGAAGGGCCGCACCTTCGCGGAAGCCAAGAAGCAGCTGACCGACAAGGGCATGGACGATAAGAAGGCCGATTTCATCGCCCCGCACCGGGTCTTTGAGGGCAACCGTCCCTCGATCACCTTCGTTTACGACAAGCTGACGCCTTATGCGCTCGGCCGGCTGATCGCGCTTTACGAACATCGCGTCTTCGTCGAAGGCGTGCTGTTCCGCATCAACTCCTTCGACCAGTGGGGCGTCGAGCTCGGCAAGGAACTGGCGACGGGCCTGCTGCCTGTCGTCGAGGGCAAGGAGAGCGCGGCAGGTCATGATTCCTCGACGCAAGGGCTGGTTGCGGCGCTGGCGAAGCTGGCGAAGTAGGCGCTCGAGGGCGCGCCCTGTATGTGGATGGAGGGCGCGCCGGCAGGCTTCGATCGGCGCGCCTGTCGACCAGCCGGCGCCGTGATTGGCGTCAACATCATCATTACCAAAACTGACATCGGCAGGGGCGCGCCCCTGCGGCGCGACGGGTTCGGCGTGCGGAACCGGATGAAATGTTCTTCTAATGGAAAATTGTAGAAAGAATTCTTCCATTCCGCTGTAATCGCCCTAGATTCAAGCAAATTCTGTGCAATGGGTATTTCCGACGACATGGCCTACCAAGCCCGGAACGACGCTCCGTTCCATTGTTCCCGCCGGCCTCCGCCCCTCGTCCGGATGGCTCATTCGAAGTCGCTGCCTGCCCAGCCTCCCCCGCCACATTCAGGCGGTTCTCCAGGATGCTCATCACATTGCGTTTTCATGTCCCATCTTAACTGAAGGAAGCTCATGAGCCGTCTTATCGTCGTTTCCAATCGTGTTCCCGTGCCGAGCAAGGATGGCGGCTCCGCTGCCGGCGGCCTGGCTGTGGCGCTGCAGGCGGCCCTGCAGGAGCGCGGCGGCATCTGGATGGGATGGTCGGGAGAGTCGAGCGGCGACAGGGAACCGGGCGCGCTGTCGCAACAGCAGAAGGGCAACATCACCTATGCCCTGACCGACCTCACCGACACCGACGTCGAGGAATATTATCGCGGCTTTGCCAACCGCGTTCTCTGGCCGATCTGCCACTACCGCCTGGATCTCGCCGAATATGGCCGGAAGGAAATGGCCGGTTATTTCCGCGTCAACCGCTTCTTTGCGCACCGGCTGGCGCCGTTGATCGAGCCTGATGACATTATCTGGGTTCACGATTATCACCTCATTCCACTGGCGGCGGAACTGCGCCAGATGGGACTGAAGAACCGGATCGGCTTCTTTCTGCACATTCCCTGGCCGCCGGCCGACATCCTCGTCACCATGCCGGTCCACGAGGAAATCATGCGTGGGCTCTCGCATTACGATCTCGTCGGCTTCCAGACGGACTATGATCTCCAGAATTTCGCCGGCTATCTGCGCCGGGAGGGCATTGGCGACGACCTCGGCAACGGCTTGTTCGATTCGCACGGGCGGATATTCAAGGCCGGCGCCTATCCGATCGGCATCGAGACCGCGGCATTTGCAGAATTCGCCGAAAAAGCGGCCAACAACGTCATGGTCCAGAAGACCCGGCGCAGCATCGAAGGCCGCGACATGATCATCGGCGTCGATCGGCTCGATTATTCGAAGGGCATCATTCAGCGGCTCGAAGCGTTCGAGCGTTTCATCACCAGCAATCCCGCCTACCAGAACAAGGTGACCTTTCTGCAGGTCACGCCGAAATCCCGATCGGAAGTTCCTGAATACGAGCATATGCAGAAGATGGTCGCCGAACAGGCCGGCCGCGTCAACGGCGCCATCGGAACGGTCGACTGGGTGCCGATCCGCTATGTCAACCGGTCTATCAGCCGCAACGTACTCGCCGGGCTTTTCCGGCTGGCGACGATCGGGCTGGTCACGCCGTTGCGCGACGGCATGAACCTCGTCGCCAAGGAATATGTCGCCGCCCAGGATCCGGATCGCCCCGGTGTATTGGTGCTGTCACGCTTCGCCGGCGCCGCACGAGAGTTGAAGGGCGCGCTGCTGGTCAATCCCTACGATGTCGAAGGCACCGCCAATGCTATTGCGCGTGGGCTCGCCATGTCGCTCGAGGAGCGCCGCGAGCGCTGGAGCAGGATGATGGAACATCTGCTCTCCCACGACGTCTCGCTGTGGTGCAAAGATTTCCTGCGGGATTTGGTGGCTGTTCCGAGCTCCGACCGGAATGGGGCGCAGGGATAGTTTTCTGGTCGAGCGGCTGAACGCGACCGCGCGAAGAATGCAATCTCCGGCAAAACACTGATGGTTGGCGCGAGAAACGGGGCGTCGAGACGTTGCGGCATGTCCCCTTCTCCCCCTCGGGGACTGTTGCAAAATGCTGAGAATATGATTCCGTTGTTTTTGAACGGAGATGATTTGGATGGCGGTGAAGCAGACGGGTCAATTCAGCTTTGTTGATGCGTTGTTGCCGCAGGCAGGCGGCAGCG
>NZ_RQIH01000010.1 GCF_003939025.1 Rhizobium sophoriradicis | reverse complement strand
CGTCCAGCTGCCTGCCAAATCATCAAATTCAGCCACCATCACCCCGCCACACACCGAAGCGGGGCAAGCACAGATGACGGCAATCGCCTGACCCAAGCTGCAACGCCGGTTATGCAACAGTCCCCGCCGGGGAGAAGAGACGTGTGGCAGCGCCGTGGTCTCCCTTTTCCACGGTCGGATCAAATGAGTGGACGGTTGCCGTTTGCCGTGTCGCCCTGGTAAAAAGGCGCCCCTTTCGAGGCGCCTTTTGCATGAACGGGATCGGTGAACTCAGTCGCGGATGACCAGCAGATCAGCCGCCATGAAGCGCAGCGTCACCGTTTCGCCGGCCTGCGGCGGGGTGACGCCGGGGCTGTTGAACATGTCGAAGGAGATGACGTTACCGCCGACATTCATGCGGGTTCGGATAACCGAGCCCAGGAAGTGGGCCGAGACGACCTGGCCGGTCAGCGCCGTATCGCTTCTGGCGGTGTCGGAGAGCGAGCCCGCTTCCGGGCGCAGCGCCAGCGAGATGGTTTCGCCGGCCTTGTGGGCTGCGACCGACTGCTTCAGTGTGATCTTCTGATCGCCGATCTGGATGAGGTTAGCGTCGGGATCAACGACCTGGGCCTCGATAAGGTTCAGCGTGCCGACGAAAGAGGCGACGAAGCGCGTTGCCGGCTTGTTGTAGATCTCGAAGGGCGATCCGATCTGGTCGGCCTTGCCGGCGTTCATCACGACGATACGATCGGAGATCGACAGCGCCTCTTCCTGATCGTGGGTGACGAAAACCGTGGTGATGCCGAGCTGTTGCTGGATCTGGCGGATCTCCTCGCGCAGCGACACGCGGATCTTGGCGTCGAGGGCCGACAGCGGCTCGTCGAGCAGCAGCACCTGCGGCTTGACAGCTAGCGCGCGGGCAAGTGCGACGCGCTGCTGCTGGCCGCCTGACAGCTGGTAGGGATAGCGGTCGGCCAGGTGATCGAGCTTGATCAGGCCGAGCATTTCCTTGACGCGGGCGTCGATTTCCGGCTTCGGGGCGCCAGCGACCTTGAGGCCGAAGGCGACGTTGTCGCGTACGGACATGTTGGGGAATAGCGCATAGGCCTGGAAGACCATGCCGATATTGCGCTGGTTCGGCTTCAGCGCACTCTGGTCCTTGCCGTTGATAGTCAGCGTGCCGCCGGTCGGCGTTTCGAAGCCGGCGATCATGCGCAGCACGGTCGTCTTGCCGCAGCCCGACGGCCCGAGGAAGGAGATGAATTCGCCCTTCTCAATGTTCATGTTGAAATTCTGGACCACCTGGACCGGGCCGAAGGATTTCTGGAGGTTGTTCAGTGTGAGAAAAGACATGAGCCGGATACCTTAAGCCTTTGCCGGGCGGGCTTTGCCGAAACGGGAAACGAGATTGAGCAGGCCCATGCTGAGCCAGGTGATCGAGAAGGCGATGACGGCGAGCGCCGAAGGCTCATAGGCTTTGTTGGCGCCGACGAGCTGCAGGTAGGGGCCGAATGCCGGGCGGTTGAGCAGGGCGGCGAAGGTGAACTCGCCCATGACGATCGCCAGCGTGATGAAGGCGCCAGAGAGCACGCCGCTCATGACATTCGGGAAGATGCAGCGGAACATGATCGTCGTCCAGCGGGCGCCGAGGCTTTCGGCCGCCTCCGTCAGCGTGCGGACGTCGATGGCGCGCATGGCGGTATCGACGGCGCGGTACATGTAGGGCAGCGACAGCGTGATATAGGAGAAGACCAGCAGGGCGTTGGTGCCGGTCGTCGAACCCGTCAAGGGCAGGTAGGACGAAGAGTTGTACATTCTGAGGTAGCCGAAGACGATGACGATCGCCGGAATGACCAGCGGCAGCAGCGTGATGAATTCGACGACCGGGCGCATCTGCGGCAGGCGCAGTCGCACCCAATAGGCCGTCGGCACGACGAGCAGCATGCCGAAGATAATGGTCAGAAGCGCCATCAGCATGGAGTAGCCGAAAGTCTCGCGGAACTGAGCGTCCGAAAAGACCGACTGATAGGCATCTAAGCTATATTCGCCGCGGCGCATGCGCAGCGAAAACTCGATCGTGCCGATCAGCGGAATGATGAAATAGGAAGCGCCGAGAATGATGGCGATCCAGGCGCCGAACCGTTGAGCTTTCATTTCTGCCACCGTTCGGCGCGCATGCGCAGCATGAGGTAAAGGACGTTGGAGACGCCTGTTATGACGATCATGCCGAGCGCGATAGCGTAACCAAGATTGGCATTGTGCAGAACATCGCCGCGGATCTGCGCGTAGAGCAGGATCGGCACGATGTTCAGCGAGCTGCCGGTCAGCGCAAAGGCGGTGGCGATGGCGCCGAAAGCATTGGCAAAGAGCAGCAACGTCGTGCCGAGCAGGCTCGGCCAGAGGATCGGGAGGGCAACCATCGTCCAATATTGGCGGTTGGTGGCGCCGAGAATCTCAGAGGCTTCGCGCCATTCCTTCTTCATGCCGTCGAGCGCGGGCGTCAGGATCAGCACCATCAACGGGATCTGGAAATACATATAAGTGAGGGTGAGGCCGAAGAAGGACAGCAGGTTGAAGCCGGTGCCGTAGAGGTTGAAGCCGAACCATTCTCTGAGGAACACCGTCACGAGGCCGGTGCGGCCGAGCGTTGCCAGGAAGGCGAAGGCGAGCGGCACGCCGGCGAAATTCGAGGCGACGCCGGAAAAGGTCAGCAGCGTCGAGCGCACCGAGGCGGGCAGGCCGCCGAGCACGACGGCCCAGGCGAGGAAGAAGCCGATCAGCGCGCCGCCGAGAGCGGACGCCACCGAGACCTTGATGCTGATCCAGTAGGCGCTCATGATCGATGGAGTAAAAAGATCGCCGATATTCTTCAGCGTGAAATCGCCCTCGGGCGTCAGGAATGCGCCCACCACGAGATAGAGCGTGGGGATGATCAGGAACAGCAGAGAAAAAATGATGAAGGGTGTAATGCCCAGCCAGTCGATCACGCGGTCTTTGTTGATCAAGGGGGCGCTGCTCACCATCGGCGTTGAAACGGTACTCATGAAAAGCTCATCCTGGGCATCGGAGTGAGAAAACCTCCCCGCCTTTAAGGGCGGGGAGGCCGGATCGGATTTTACTTAACGTTGGCGCCGACGACGCTATCCCAGTTCTTGGTGATGGTTTCCTTGCCGGCGGCCTGCTCTTCGAGCGTCGGGAAGACAGCCTTTTCATAGGCTGCTGCCGGCGGCAGCTTGTCGAGCAGTTCCTTCGGGATCTTGTTATTCTTGGCAAGATCGTTGAAGCGGATCGGGTGGCAATAGCCCTTCAGCCAACCGAGCTGACCTTCGTCGGAATAGAGATATTCCATCCAGAGCTTGGCAGCATTCGGGTGCGGAGCGAAGGCGGAGATTGCCTGGACGTAAACGCCGGCGACGACGCCCGTCTTCGGAACGACGACTTCGAACGGAGGATTGCCCTTCAGGCTTTCACCCCAGGACATCGCATTGTAGTCCCAGGCGATGATGATCGGCGTGGAGCCCTGTGCGAAGGGCGCAGCCTTGCCGACGACAGGTACGAAATTGCCGTTCTTGTTGAGCTCGGCGAAGAACTTCAGACCCTCTTCGCCCGCCTTGGCCGCGTCACCGCCGGATGCGGAGAGGCCAGCTGCATAAACGCCCTGAACAGCCTGGTTGGCGCTGCGCGGATCGCCTGCGAGCGCGACGCTGTTTGCATAATCGCTCTTCTTCAGATCTGGCCAGTCGGCCGGCGATTCCTTGACGAGGTCCTTGTTCACAAGGAACGCGAGAACGCCGTAATAGTCGCCGTACCAGTAGCCTTCGGCATCCTTGGCACTATCCGGGATCGAATCCCAGGTAGAAACCTTGTAAGGCTGGATCAGGCCGTCTTTCTTGGCGGACGGGCCGAAGGAGAGGCCGACGTCGATGACATCGGGGGCCTGCGGGCCGGTGTTGCCCTTATTGGCCTTGATAGCTTCGATTTCGTCGCCCGAGCTTGCGTCCGGATTCAACTCGTTGACTTCGATACCGTACTTGGCCTTGAAGCCGGCGATAACGTCGCCATAGCCGCACCAGCTGTGCGGAAGAGCGATCGTGGTCAGCGTGCCTTCCTTCTTGGCAGCGGCGATAAGTTCTGCGCTCGGTTCAGCTGCGGCAATCGCGGTCGAAGCCACGATGATCGCAGTAGAAAGCGACAGCAGTCGAGAAATGTTAGAGATCACTGTTGTTCTCCTTCGGGTTTTCAGTGTCTGGCGATGCTGTTAATGAGCTTACATGAAGCTTGTGTGACGGCTGCATGACGGTGGTTTTGCATGAATAGCAGGCGCTTGTGACAGATGTTTCATTTGCGACAGCGCGGTCTGTTTCCGCAAAATCCGCCATTGTTTTTCCTCCCTTGGTCGTGTCCTCCTAACCCGGTTTGCGGAAGAGTTTGCTCTGCTCGAACAAGCCCTCCAGTGTCTTCATGCGTTCCTTCGTCTCATCCCAGGTGGAGTTCTGAACGGCCTCGATCAGCGCCTCGACGATGAAAAGAGTGACGACGGAGGAATCCCAGGCCGAGGGCGCTTCGATCCGGACGCGGAAGGCGTGGCGGGCAAGTTTGGCGGCGGGTGAACCCCATTGATCGGTGAAGACGACGATTTCGGCGCCACGTTTTCGGGCGGCGGTGGCGAGGCTCACCATCTCCTGCTCGTAGCGGCGGATGTCGAAGATGATCAGAATGTCGCCGGCGTTCATGTTGAGGACATATTGCGGCCAACTGCTGGAATTCGCTGACAGCAGCGTCGTCGCCGGCCGGATGACCTGCATATGGGTGAAGAAATATTCGGCAAGCGCACCGGTGATGCGGCCGCCGACGAAATAGAGGCCGCGCTTGCGGTCGGAAAGCAGCGAAGCGACGCTGTCGAAGGTCGCAGTGTCGAGATCGGTCAGCGTCTGTCGCAGATTGCCCATGATGGCATCGGCGAAACGGTTGAGAATATGGGTGCCCGGCGCGTTCTGCGCCCAGCGATCGTGCTTAGCGATCGGGTTCGATATTGTCGCCTCGACCTCCAGATGCAGATGCGCCTGAAAGTCCGGATAGCCCTTGAAACCGAGCTTCTGCACCATGCGCACGACGGTCGGCGTCGAGACCCCGGCATTCTCGGCGATCGTGGTGATGCTGCCGAGGCCGGAAACCGGATAATTGTCGAGAAGGCTTTCGGCCAATTGCTTTTCAGCACGCGTCAACAGCCCGAAATGCGAGTGTATGACGTCCGAAACCGTCTTCGACGCAACTGTCACTTGATTGCTCCCCGGGATGGTCTGGCGCCATTTTCCCAATCGAAGTTAACAACGCTGTCACAATCCATGTCAACTACTGTCATGAAAAGAAATTTTCAGGGAATGCTTGACACTCGTCGGAACCTGAAGAATTCTTTTCTATAAGGAATTTGTTAAGGAGTGGTGCCTTTGGTGCTGGCCCGGCCGAAAATCCTCAGTGAAGCCGACGGCGATTGCGTCGGGATCGAACGCGCCGGCGGCCGGAGCCCGGTGCTGCTCGTCTGTGAGCATGCTTCGAACACGCTTCCCGTCCATTTCGGCGATCTTGGCCTGCCAGGCGAAGCACTCGCGAGCCATATTGCCTGGGATCCAGGGGCGCTTTCAGTCGCCCGCGGCATATCGCAGGGGCTCGATGCGACGCTCGTCTACCAGCGTTTCTCCCGGCTCATCTACGATTGCAACCGGCCGCCGAACTCGCCTGGGGCCATGCCTGAGAGAAGCGAGATCTATGCCATTCCCGGCAACAAGGATCTGACTGCCGAAGAACGGCTTGCGCGCACCGACGCGCTCTACGTGCCCTTTCACGACGCCGTTCGCGGGCTGATCCGCGATCGGCGGGCGAGGGGGCAGGACAGCGTCATCGTGACGATCCACAGCTTTACACCGGTCTATCACGGTCGCGATCGCGCGGTCGAGCTCGGCATATTGCACGATGAGGACAGCCGCCTTGCTGACCTGATGCTGAAGACTGCGGCCGAGGCGCCGCTTTACAGGACGGAACGCAACCAGCCTTACGGACCCGAGGATGGCGTGACCCACACGCTGATCCTGCACGGGCTTTCGAACGGCTTGCGCAATGTAATGATCGAGGTCCGCAACGACCTCATCGCAGACGATGTCGGCCAAGGGGTCATGGCCGACTATCTAAAAGGGCTGCTCCAGCAAAGCCTGGATGCCTGATAAAAAAGAAGACCCGAGGGAGCAGTCTAACTGCGAACGTCCGCACGGCGCAAATGCCGCGGGCAATTGGCACTGAACCGGGCCGCAATCCCGCGGCCGATCGTGAACAGGGGGAAGTCATGTCGGATTATTCCGAACTGGACAAGAAGCAGGATGTGCACATCCTGCATTCCATGGGCTATGCCCAGGAACTCGAACGACGCATGAGCTCGTTCTCGAACTTCGCCGTCTCATTTTCCATCATCTGCATTCTCTCCGGCGGCATCAATTCGCTGGCGCAGGCGACCTCCGGTGCCGGCGGAGCGGCCATCGGCATCGGCTGGCCAGTGGGATGCTTCATCTCGCTCGTCTTCGCCGTCGCCATGGCGCAGATCAGCTCGGCCTATCCGACGGCCGGCGGCCTTTATCACTGGGGCTCGATCCTCGGCAACCGCTTCACCGGCTGGCTGACCGCATGGTTCAACCTGCTCGGCCTCGTCACCGTGCTCGGCGCCATCAATGTCGGCACCTATTATTTCTTCATGGGGTCGTTCGGCACCAGCTATCTCGGGCTGACCGATTCGACGACGGTGCGCATCATCTTCCTGGTGATCATCACCGGCGCGCAGGCGCTGGTGAACCATATGGGCATCGGATTGACCGCGAAGCTGACCGACTTTTCGGGTTATCTCATCTTCGCGACGTCGATCGCTCTGGCGGCCGTCTGCCTCATCGCGGCGCCCTCCTACGAGATCAGCCGTCTCTTCACCTTCGCCAACTATTCCGGTGAAGCCGGCGGCAACGTCTGGCCCTCCAATTCGGGCGCCTGGGTCTTCCTTCTCGGCCTGCTGCTGCCGATCTACACCATCACCGGTTACGACGCTTCGGCACATACGTCGGAAGAGACGGTCAAGGCCGCCGAGTCGGTGCCGCGCGGCATGGTCGCCTCGGTGCTCTGGTCGGCGCTTTTCGGCTACATCATGCTGTGCGCCTTCGTGCTGATGCTGCCGAACATGGACGACGCGGCAAAACAGGGCTGGAACGTGTTCTTCTGGGCGATGGACAGCCAGGTCAACCCTGTTGTCAAGGACCTCCTCTATCTCGCGATCTTCATCAGCCAGTGGCTGTGCGGCCTTGCCACCGTCACTTCGGTCTCCCGCATGATCTTCGCCTTCTCGCGTGACGGCGGCCTGCCGGCGTCTAAGGCGCTGTCGAAGGTCAGCCCGCAGTACCGCACGCCGGTTGCTGCGATTTGGACCGGCTCGATCCTGTCGGTGCTGTTCGTCTGGGGCTCTTCGCTCGTCACGATCGGTGAAACGCCGGTCTATACGATCGTCGTCTCGTGCACGGTCATCTTCCTGTTCTTCTCCTTCGCGATTCCGATCACTCTCGGCCTATTCGCCTGGGGTACGTCGAAATGGGACAAGATGGGCCCGTGGAACCTCGGCGAGGGCGTCTTCAAGTTGTTTGCGGTGCTGACGATCATCGCGATGATCCTGATCTTCATTCTCGGCATTCAGCCGCCGAACGAATGGGCGCTCTATATCACCGTCGGCTTCCTCGTGGTCACCGGGATCGTCTGGTTCGGCTTCGAGAGCCGCCGCTTCAAGGGGCCGCCGATCGGCGCCGAAGTGGCAAAGCGCCAGGCCGAAATCGCGGCGGCGGAAGCGGCCGTCGGCGAAAGCGGCGAACGCTAAGCATCGAAGCTTCCCTCTGAATGGCTGGGCCGCCTCGGCGGCCCAGCCACCGGGCAACGAAATGGCATCGGGCCGCAGTGTCCGGTCGAGCGCATGCGATTTCGTTGCCCGATTTTCTCAATCCCAGTTTCAGGCGGATCAATCATGAGCAGCTACACAATCGACGATCTCAGGAAGGATGTTGCCGAAGGGCGCATCGACACGGTTCTCGCCTGCCAGGTGGACATGCAGGGCCGGCTGATGGGCAAGCGGTTCCAGGCGGAATATTTCGTCGAGAGCGCCTGGAAGGAAACGCACAGCTGCAACTATCTGATTGCCACCGACATGGAGATGGAGACGGTCTCCGGCTACAAGGCGACGAGCTGGGAAAAGGGCTATGGCGACTATACGATGAAGCCGGATCTGGCGACGCTGCGCCGCATCCCCTGGCTTGAGGGCACGGCGCTGGTGCTCTGCGACGTGCTCGACCATCACACACATGAGGAGGTCGCCCATTCGCCGCGGGCGATCCTGAAGAAGCAGGTGAAACGCCTCGAGGACATGGGCATGAAGGCCTACATGGCTTCCGAGCTCGAATTCTTCCTGTTCGACCAGAGCTATGAGGCGGCGCATGCCTCCGGCTACCGCAACCTCAAGCTCGCCAGCGCCTATAACGAGGACTACCACATCTTCCAGACCACCAAGGAAGAGGAGGTGATGCGGGCGATCCGCACCGGGCTGCAGGGGGCCGGCATTCCGGTCGAGAACTCCAAGGGCGAGGCCTCGGCCGGCCAGGAGGAGATCAATGTGCGCTATGCCGACGCACTCGCCATGGCCGACCGCCACGCGATCATCAAGAACGGCTGCAAGGAGATCGCCTGGTCGAAGGGCAAGGCCATCACCTTCCTTGCCAAGTGGAACTACAATGCCGCCGGCAGTTCCTCGCATATCCACCAGTCGCTCTGGAGCCTTGAGGAAAAACCGCTGTTCTTCGACCATGCTGGCAAATACGGCATGTCGCCGCTGATGCATAATTACGTTGCCGGGCTTCTCGCCCATGCGAGCGCGATCACTTATTTCCTGGCGCCTTACATCAATTCCTACAAGCGCTTCATGGCCGGCACTTTCGCGCCGACCAAGGCGATCTGGAGCAAGGACAACCGCACCGCCGGCTATCGCCTTTGCGGCGAGGAGACCAAAGGCATCCGCATCGAATGCCGCGTCGGCGGCTCCGATCTCAATCCTTACCTCGCCTTCGCCGCGCTTCTTGCCGCCGGCATCGACGGGATCGAGAACAAGCTGGAGCTCGAGGCTCCCTTCGTCGGCGACGCCTATGGCGGCAAGGACATTCGCGAAATCCCGCGCACGCTGCGGGCGGCGACGACAGCGATGACGGAATCGGCAATGCTGCGCAAAGCTTTCGGCGACGAGGTGATCGACCATTACACCCGCGCTGCCGAATGGGAGCAGGAAGAATACGACCGCCGCATCACCGATTGGGAAGTGGCGCGCGGGTTCGAAAGAGCTTAGTACGGGATTGCGGATTGTCTGCCCCTCACCCTAACCGACCGGGGTCGAGCCGCGGGTCTCGACCCGTCCTTCGGACCCCCGTAATAGGGGGAGAGGGGACTTGCCACACGAGAGGTCGATGGGGACAGAGAGGCAGCTGCTATCCCCCTTCTCCCCGCGAGCGGGGAGAAGGTGCCGGCAGGCGGATGAGGGGCTATGGGCCTCGACGAAATTTTTGAACAATACGAGGACGGAAATCGATCATGGCAATGATCCAATGCATTTCACCGGTCGACGGATCGGTTTACGCGGAGCGTCAGGCACTTTCGCTCGACGCCGCCAAGGAAGTTGTCTTGCGCGCCCGCAAGGCGCAGAAGGCGTGGGCGAAACGGCCGCTCGAAGAGCGCGTGCAACTCGTGCTGAAGGGTGCCGCGCGGCTGAACGAGATGTCCGACACCGTCGTGCCGGAGCTAGCCTGGCAGATGGGCCGGCCGATCAAGTATGGCGGTGAATATAAGGGCTTCAACGAGCGCTCCAACTATGTCGCTTCGATTGCGGCCGATGCGTTGGCGCCCCTCGTCGTCGAGGAAAGCGAGCGGTTCGAACGGCGTATCGAGCGTGAACCACATGGCGTTGTCTTCGTCGTCGCGCCCTGGAACTACCCCTATATGACGGCGATCAACACGATCGCGCCGGCGCTGATGGCCGGCAATACGGTGGTGCTGAAACATGCCTCGCAGACGCTGCTGGTCGGCGAGAGGCTGGTGCAGGCCTTTATCGAAGCAGGTGTGCCTGAGGACGTGTTCCAGAACGTCTTCCTCGATCACGAAACGACCTCGGCGCTGATTGCCGCCGGCAGCTTCAATTTCGTCAATTTCACCGGATCGGTGGAAGGCGGGCGGTCGATGGAGCGAGCGGCTGCCGGCACCTTCACCGGTCTCGGCCTCGAACTCGGCGGCAAGGATCCGGGCTACGTCATGGAAGATGCCGATCTCGAGGCGGCCGTCGATACGCTGATGGATGGCGCCACCTACAATTCAGGCCAGTGCTGCTGCGGCATCGAACGCGTCTATGTGCACGAGTCTCTGTACGACGCCTTCGTCGAGAAATCGGTTGCCTGGGTATCGAATTACAAGCTCGGCAATCCGCTAGATCCCGAAACGTCGCTCGGGCCGATGGCCAACAAGCGCTTCGCCAAGGTGGTGCGCGAGCAAATCGCCGACGCGGTTTCCAAGGGCGCCAAGGCGCTGGTCGATCCGAAGCTCTTCCCACAGGATGACGGCGGCGCCTACCTCGCGCCGCAGGTCCTCGTCGATGTCGATCATTCCATGGCCTTCATGCGCGAGGAGACCTTCGGCCCGGCGGTCGGCATCATGAAGGTGAAGAGTGACGAGGAGGCGCTCGCTTTGATGAACGACAGCCAGTACGGGCTGACGGCTTCACTGTGGACGAGGGATGCCGAGCGGGCATCGCGGCTCGGCCGCGAAATCGAAACCGGCACCGTTTTCATGAATCGCGCGGATTATCTCGATCCGGCGCTCTGCTGGACCGGCGTCAAGGAGACCGGCCGTGGCGGCTCGCTGTCGATCATCGGCTTCCAGAATCTGACCCGTCCGAAATCCTTCCACCTGAAGAAAGTCACAGCATGAGCAGCAGCAACATCACCGCAAACTGGAGCTATCCGACATCGGTCAAGCTCGGCCGGGGCCGCATCAAGGAATTGGCCGGCGCCTGCAAGAGCCTCGGCATCAAAAAGCCGCTGCTGATCACCGATCGCGGCCTCGCCTCGATGGCGATCACCAAGAACGCGCTCGATATCCTCGAAGATGCCGGCCTCGGCCGGGCGATCTTTGCCGATGTCGATCCGAACCCGAACGAGAAGAATCTCGAGGCCGGCGTCAGGGCTTTCAAGGACGGCGGCCATGACGGCGTCGTCGCCTTCGGCGGCGGCTCCGGCCTCGACCTCGGCAAGTGCGTCGCCTTCATGGCCGGCCAGACCCGGCCGGTCTGGGACTTCGAAGATATTGGCGACTGGTGGACGCGCGCCAACCTCGAGGGCATTGCTCCGATCGTCGCGGTGCCGACGACGGCGGGCACCGGCTCGGAAGTCGGCCGCGCCAGCGTCATCACCAACTCCGTCACGCATGTGAAGAAGATCATCTTCCATCCAAAGTTCCTCCCTGGAGTCGTCATCTCCGATCCGGAACTGACGGTCGGCATGCCGAAAATCATCACGGCCGGCACCGGCATGGACGCCTTCGCCCATTGCCTGGAGGCTTATTCCTCGCCCTTCTATCATCCGATGTCGGCTGGCATCGCGCTCGAAGGCATGCGGCTCGTCAAGGAATTCCTGCCGCGCGCTTACAGGGAAGGCACCGATCTTGAAGCCCGCGCCAACATGATGGCCGCCGCCGCCATGGGCGCGGTCGCCTTCCAGAAGGGGCTCGGCGCCATCCATGCGCTGTCGCACCCGATCGGCGCCGTTTACAACACTCATCACGGCATGACCAATGCGGTTGTCATGCCGGCGGTGCTGCGCTTCAACCGCAAGGCGATCGAGGAGAAGATCGGCCGGGCCGCCGCCTACCTCGGCATTTCGGGCGGTTTCGACGGCTTCTACGATTATGTGCTGAAGCTTCGCTCCGATCTCGGCGTGCCGGAAACGCTGACGGCAATGGGAATCGCCTCCGACCGCATCGACGAATTGTCGGCCATGGCGATCGAGGATCCGAGTGCCGGCGGCAACCCGGTTGCCATGACGCTCGAAAATACCAAGACGCTGTTTAGGGACTGCTTCTGAGATCAGAGTAGCTATCCCGCAGATTAGCCCGGAGAGCTTAAAGCGCGCGTCGCGATCTTTCAGATCGCCTCTCGCGCTTTAGTTCTTTGTTTTTGCGCATGTCGTTGCCGCAAAACCGCTGCACATTTTTGCGCGACATGCTTTAGCTTTCCGGGCTTTGTCAATCTCGGGGACATTCTGAATTTTAGGGATGTGAAAAATACCAGCTGCAGTTTTGCCGCGCGTGTTTAGAATTTGTTAACCATGATTAGAAAGGATGGATTAACCGCACGATGCTCTCCGATGGTGCGTAAAAGAGCAATTCCGGCTCGCACCATTTCCTTCCGAGGACCGAACATGCCCGTCATCACATTCGCAAACACCAAGGGCGGCGCCGGCAAGACGACCGCTGTTCTGCTGCTCGCGACCGAGCTTGCCCGCAAGGGTTTCCGCATCACCATTCTCGATGCCGACCCGCAGCATTGGATCTCGCGCTGGCACGAAATATCAGGTCACGTGCCGAATATTTCGGTGATCGATTTCGTGACCACCGCTTCGCTGCCGCAGCATATCAGCGAGAATAAGCACAATACCGATTATTTCATCGTCGACCTGCCGGGTGCGCGCAACCCGCTGCTTGCCACCGCCATCGGCCTTTCCGACCATGTGCTGATCCCGATCCAGGGCTGTGCGATGGATGCGCGCGGTGGCGCCCAGGTGCTCGAACTGCTGCAGTATCTGGACGAGAAAGCGGGCATCAAGATCGGCCATTCGGTGGTGCTGACCCGCGTCAATTCGATGGTGACGACCCGGGCGCTGCAGCTCGTCAAGTCGCTGCTCAGCGAACGCCATGTGCCGGTGCTCGACACAGCGATCGTTGAGCGCTCCGCCTTCCGGGACATCTTCGACTGCGGCGGCACGCTGCACACGATTGACCCCTCGCGCGTCAGCAATCTGGACAAGGCCCGCGAAAACGCCATCTGTTTCGCCGAGGAGATGATGAGCAAGCTGCCGGTCCGGCTGACGGCATCCGCCTCCGCAACGAGCCCCATGGTCCGCTCGGCCGCCTGAAATCTCCCACATGAAACGACAAGGCCGCCGGAGCGATCCGGCGGCCTTGTCGCGTTATTGTCGGAATAGTTCAGTCGACGAATTCGACTGTCACGCCCGGCTTGACCATCTTGGCAAGCTCGGTCGCATCCCAGTTGGTCAGGCGGATGCAGCCGTGGCTCTGGGTGCGGCCGATCTTCGAGGGCTCGGGCGTGCCGTGGATGCCGTAGGTCGGCTTGGAAAGCGCCATCCAGACGGTGCCGACGGGGCCGTTCGGGCCGGGCGGAATGTTGAGGATCTTATCGTTGGCACCCTGCTGGAAATTGATCTTCGGATTATAGGTATAGCCGGGATTGAACGCGACGCGTTCGACAGTCACGGTGCCCGACGGGGAGGGCGTGTCGGTGGAGCCGATCGATGCCGGATAGGCGGCAATGAGATTGCCGGCGCCGTCATAGGCGAAGACCTGCTTGCGGCCCTTGTCGGCGATGATGCGGGCAACCTCGCCGCTCTTCGGCTCGCCCGGATTGACGACCTTGATGACCGTGCCGGGGACGCTGAAATCGGCGCCGGGGTTCATCTCTTTGAGGAAGGCCTCGTCCATGTGGAAGCGCTCGGCCAGCATCTCGGTGGTCGATGTATAGGCCAGCGACGGCAGCAGAGCCTTGTGCGAATAGTCTTCCGGGATCTCCGCGACGAAGGGACCGGCGGCATCGGCCGGCGTGATCGTGTAGCTGACGACCGGCAGACCGCCGTTCATGCGCAGTTCTTCGAGGATGGCGTCGGTGTCGTTCGGGTCGAGCTTCGAGCCGGTCATCTGGTCATAGGCATAGATCGACTTGGTGACGTTCGAGCCCATATGGCCGTCGATGACGCCGGGCGAGATGCCGGCGCGATCAAGGAAGACCTGCAGCGCGACGATCTCTGGCTTCGACTTGTTCTTCAGCGTGATCACGGGTTCGTCGGGTGCGGTCGTGGGCGCGTCGGCAGGCGGAATCTGCTGGTCGGGATCGATCGAGGCGTAATCGTCGCCCGATTGCGGATTGCCGATGCTGTTGTCGTCTGGATAGGGCTCCTCGCCGAGCGGCAGGCGTTCGATCGCAGCGTCTCGCGGAATACCGCCGGTGACGGCTCCGCGTTCGGAATAACGCGTATCGCCATAGGAATTGTCGTCGGAATAGTAGGGATCGTTGCCGTTCTGGTCGGGATAGACCTCGCTCGGACCGGGGCGTGGCGGGTAGTAGCCGCGGGCGCGCATCTCGGTGGCGACGACATTGCCGTAGTCGTCGATCAGCACGCGATTGCCGCTGCGGTCGCGGGCATAAATATAGCCGCGCGGGACATAGTCGAGGATTTCGCCGGTTGGCGTGACCAGGACGACGTCGCTCTGCCGGCGGTCACGAAACTGCTGCGCGCCGGCTTGCGGCGCTGCAACGGCAACGGCTGCCAGCAGGGCCGCAAGCGAAAATGCCGACTTCAAAAAGCGATTCACGTCTCACACCTCGAACAGTGACTGGGCCGACACACACCTGCGAAATTTGACGCTAGTGTGGAATTTCTGAAACCGTGCTGAACAAAATATGAAATTCCCTAAGATTTCCTTTTACTCATAAACGTTTGCGTCTCTGCGTCAGTTCCGCAAAATCCATGGTTGCGGCAAAAACACAAGATGGAAACGGCGCGGATTGACGAATGGCGGTGCGAAACCTAACCCTACGGCGGCCGATAAATCCCTGAGGAGACCCGAATGATCGAATTTGCCGCCGCAAGCGGGCCGCGCCTGATGCTCGATGAAACTTCGGTTCTGGATATCGCAGGATGCATCGTCGAAGGCGTCGACATCGCCCCGAAGCGCGCCATTCCCGATGACGGCGATCCGCGAATCGATCACTCGCTCGAAGGCTTCCTCTTCACTTGCGGGCCGGATCATATCCGCCATCGCCAGCCGATTGCCGGCCGGGCCGACGGCAAGGTCTATCCGCTGCACGGATCGGCCTCCGGCCATGCGGCCAAGGTGCTGTGGACGAAATACGAAAACGGCAATGCCGAATGCCGCGCCGATATCGACATTGTAACCGTCGAGGGACTGCCGCAGCGCATCGAGCGGTTATGGCGGATCGACGGGGCCACCGGCGAAGTGCGGCTGGAGGACCGGGTCGTCAATATCAGCGACCGAACGGTGCCGACCTTCCTGATGTATCACATCAACACCGGCGGCAAATGGCTCGACGCGGGCACGCGGCTCGAAGGGCGGATGCTAGAGAATGGCGGTTTCCCCTGGGCATTCGGCGAGGAGCCGGGCGGCATCTTCTGCGTGCCGGCGCCGGCAACGGAGGCGGGCTTGGCGGAGGTTCGCCTCGGACCGATCGCCGCGATCGGCGGCAGGACGCTCAGTGTGCGCTTTGGCGCCGACACGCTGCCCTATCTGCAGGTCTGGCGGAACCAGAAGGCGCCGGCCCATATTATTGGAATCGAGCCGGTCTCGCATCGCTGGGTGTTGCGTGACGAGCTCGAGGCGGCCGGCGAATTCAATATGCTGGCGCCCGGCGAAAGCCGCAGCTACTTGCTGAGCTTTGCCTTCCTGTGAGTGAAGTGTTGTTGACGCTCGCCAGCCTCCGTCGTAGACCTTCAGCCCAGGATTTATGAGGAGACAGGACGATGGATATTCGCCAGATCGACGATGAATATTCGGTTTCGGGCCAGATCACGCTCGAGGACCTCGACGAGATCAAGGCGCTGGGGTTCAAATCGATCGTCTGCCACCGCCCCGACCATGAGAGCCCCGATCAGACCTCATTCTCGGTCATCGAGGCGCGCGCGCGGGAACTCGGCCTCGAGATCACTCATGTGCCGGTTGGGCCGATGGGCGTGACCGAGGAGGCGGTGCAGGGCATGGTCGATGCACTCGACGAATTCCCGCGGCCGATGCTCGGCTATTGCCGCTCCGGCGCCCGCTCGACGGCGATCTACCAGAAGACCCACCATATCCGCAGCTAGGTTCCGGTCCGGCTGCCGATTTTCCGGCGCTGAACCGCAGCGCCGTCACCTTCCATTCACTCAGGAGACTATGATGAGCATTAAGCGTATCGACGTCGGCGCGCGCATGAGCGGCGCCGTCATTCACGGCAACACGGTTTATCTCGCAGGCCAGGTCGGCGAGGGCGAAAGCGTCACCGATCAGTGCAACTCCTCGCTTGCCGAAGTCGACCGCCTGCTGGCCGCGGCTGGCAGCAACAAGTCGAAGATCCTGCAGACCCTCGTCTATCTCTCCGACATCGCTTATTTCGCCGAGATGAACGCCGCCTGGGAAGCCTGGATCGATCCGGCCAACCCGCCGGCCCGCGCCACCAGCGAAGCCAAGCTCGCTGCGCCGAAATACAAGGTCGAGTTCATCGTCACGGCCGCGATCGACTGAGATCGCCGCAGGATTGTATGAAAGCCGGTAGGTGCGTGACCAACCCGAATGGGGCCGGTCACGGGCCTACCGGCTTTTTGTTTGCGCGATTTCCGAGAGCGTGCGTGTCGGCGTGATCGCCTCAGGATCGAGTTTGACTTCGATGATCGCCGGCTTGCCACTGTCGCGCGCCCGCTCGAAGGCTGCGGCGAATTCCTCCGTCCGCTCCACCGTCTCGCCGTGACCACCATAGGCGCGGGCAAGGGCGGCGAAATCGGGATTGGTGAGATCGGTGCTGCTGACGCGGCCGGGATATTCGCGCTCCTGATGCATGCGGATCGTGCCGTAGATGCCGTTGTTGACGACGATTGCGATGATCGGCAGGCCGTAGCGGATGGCGGTGGCGAATTCCTGACCGTGCATCAGGAAACAGCCGTCGCCGGCAAAGCAGATGACCTCGCGCTCGGGAAAGAGCCGCTTGGCGGCTACCGCCGCCGGCAGGCCGTAGCCCATCGAGCCGGAGGTGGGGGCGGCCTGGGTGTTGAAGCGACGGAAACGATGGAAGCGGTGCAGCCAGGTGGCATAGTTGCCGGCGCCATTGGTGAAAATCGCCTCCGGCCCGGTGTTGGCTTCCAGCCACTCCATGATCGGGCCCATGTGAACCGCGCCCGGGCCGGTTGCCGGCGGCTTCGACCAGGAAAGATAGGCCTGGTGCATGCGCTGTGTGCGCTCCGCCCAGTGCGGCTCGGCCGGTGCTTCGAGATCGGCGAGTGCGGCGACGAAATCGGAAGGAGTGGCGCAGATGGCGAGATCCGGGCGGTAGACGCGTCCCAGTTCGGAAGGATCGGGATAGACATGCACCAGCGATTGCTGGGGGTAGGGGATATCGATCAGCGTATAGGACGAGGACGGCATTTCCGACATGCGGCCGCCCAGAAGGATCAGCAGGTCGCTTTCCTTTATCTCCTTGGCGAGGACAGGATTGATGCCGATGCCGACATCGCCGGCGTAACAGGGATGGAGATGATCGAAGAGCATCTGCCGGCGGAAGGAGCAGCCGACCGGCAATTGGAAACGCTCGGCGAAGCCTGCGAAATCGGCGACGGCATCGGCGTCCCAGCGCGTGCCGCCGAGGATTACCATCGGCCGCTCGGCCTTCAGCAGTCTTATATAGAAATCGTCGACCTGCCTGCGGCCGGGATGCGCCTCGATGCTCGTGTAACGCTTGGCGCGGGGCGCCTCGACTTCGTCGCGCAGCATATCCTCCGGCAGCGTCAGCACCACGGGACCGGGGCGGCCGGAGGTTGCGATCGCAAAGGCGCGGGTGACGAACTCGGGAATGCGGGCGGCATCGTCGATCTCGCCCACCCATTTGGCGAATTCGGTGAAAGCGCGGCGGAACTCGACCTCCTGGAACGCCTCGCGCTCGCGGGCTTCGCGCTGCACCTGACCGATGAAGAGGATCATCGGGATCGAATCCTGTCTTGATATATGCAGGCCGGCAGACGCATTGGTGGCGCCGGGGCCGCGGGTGACCATGCAGATGCCGGGTTCGCCGGTTAGCCTGCCCCAGCAATCCGCCATCATCGCCGCTCCGCCCTCCTGGCGGCAGACGAGGACATCGATATCGCTGTCGCGCAGGGCGTCGAGAACGGCAAGAAAGCTCTCGCCGGGTACGCAGGAGAGGCGTTTGACGCCATTGGCCTTCAGCGCCTCGACGATCAGTTCCCCACCGGTCTTCTTCATGACGATGCCTTTCTCTCACGCTCGGCGAGCTCCGCCAGTATGTCTTCCCTGTGTTCGTCGAGGCGGGGGCTCGGCCTGACATAATGCAGCGGCGTCTCGGACAGCACCACCGGCGTCCTGACCCCCGGGATGAGCGTGCCGGCGGCATCCGCAAGGTCGATGCGCAGACCGCGGGCGCGCACCTGCGGATCGGCGAACATCTCCTCGATCGTATTGATCGCGCCGGCAGGGACACTATTCTCTTCGCAGGCCCTCAACAGATCCGCCTTCTGCCATTTTAGCGTTTCGGTCGAAACGAGCCGGCGCAGCTCGGCCCGATTGCCGACCCGCGCCCTATTGGTGGCGAAACGTTCGTCGTCGGCGATCGTCTCGAGGCCGAGTATGGTGCAGAGGCGGCGAAACTGGCCGTCATTGCCGACCGCAAGAATGAGGTAGCCGTCGGCCGCCGGCACGACCTCATAGGGCGAGATATTCGGATGGGCGTTGCCAAGCCGGGTCGGTGCGGCGCCGGAGACGAGGTAGTTCATGTTCTGATTGGCGAGCACGGCCGATTGCACATCGAGCAGCGCCATGTCGACGAGCTGACCTTCGCCGGTTTTCAAGGCATGGATCAGGGCCGCCTCGATCGCCGAAACGGCATAGATGCCGGTGAAGATATCGGCGATCGCCACACCCGCCTTCATCGGCTGGCCGTCCGGCTCGCCGGTGATCGACATGAAGCCGGACATGCCCTGAACGATGTAATCGTAGCCGGCGAGGCTGGCATAGGGGCCGGTCTGGCCGAAGCCGGTGATCGAGCAATAGACGAGCTTCGGGTTCAGTCTGCGCAGGCTCTGGTAATCGAGCCCGTATTTGGCGAGCCCGCCGAGCTTGAAGTTCTCGATCACCACGTCAGCTGTGGCGACCAGGCGGCGGACGAGATCCCGGCCTTCTGGGCTTTTCAGGTCGGCGGCAATGGAGCGTTTGCCGCGATTGGCGGCGTGGTAATAGGCGGCTGAGAGGTTTTCGCCGTCGGCACCTTCGACGAAGGGCGGGCCCCATTGGCGCGTATCGTCGCCGCCGTCGGGATTTTCGACTTTGATGACATCGGCGCCGAGATCGGCGAGCATCTGTCCCGCCCAAGGGCCGGCCAGCACGCGGGCGAGCTCGATCACCCGGATGCCGGCAAGCGGCGGCTTTTTCGTCAGGCTCTCGGTCATGGTCCTCCCGGGCAATCTACGGCGCCAGCGTCACCTCAGATGTATCGGATACGGGTTTGGAAGCAAAGCGGCGCTCGCGCCAAAGGATGTAGATGCCGGAGGCGATGATGATCATGATGCCGAGCCATTTTATCGCATCCGGAAAGTCGCCGAAAACAAGCCATGCGAAGATCGTCGCCGAGACGATCTCGAAATATTGCAGCGGCGCCAGCGTCGAAGCCGGTGCGGCGCGATAGGCGTAGACGCCGAAGATGCCCGCTATCGCGGCCATGGCGCCGACGCCGGTGACATAGAACCAGGCGCTGCCTGCCGGCATGACGGGATCGAAGATGTCGGAGCCGCTTCCTTCGCCGGCAAGAAGCAGGATGGCGCAGAAGATCAGGCCCCAGATGCCCATCTGGAACTGCATGGCCCAGGGATCTTCCTTGTGCGACAGGACGCGGGTCATCAATACGAAAATGGCGATGCAGAGAGCGCTGAGGACGGGCAGGAGCGCAATGTAGCCGACTTCGTTGAAACTCGGCTGGATGATCAGCATCGCCCCGAAAAAGCCGACGCCGCAGGCGGTGTAGCGCCGCCAGCCGATCGTTTCCTTCAGGAAAATGCCGCCGAGGATCGTCACGATGATCGGCTCGACGAAGAAGATCGCGATCGCATCGGCGACCGCCATGTATTTCAGCGTGGTAACGAAGGAAATCATCGAGATAGTGATGATCGCGCCGCGGATGGCATGGAACAGGCTCTGGCGCCATGAGAAATCGGCAAAGCTGCGCCGCCATATCACGATCGGCAGCATGCAAAGCGCCTGCACCGCGAAGCGGCCGGCGGTGATCTCGGCGGAGGGGATGGTGACGACGGCAAGTTTGGCGAAGATATCGATGAGCGGCGAGAACATTACCGAAAGAAACATCAGAGCAAGCCCCATCGTCACGTCGGAGGGGGATGAAACGGGCCGGGCGGAGGTGCTACTCATGATGGGGTTCTCGTTATCCGGGATTTTGGCCGTTCCGGCTCTTGCCGACCGCGCCGTCACACCAGTCGGCGAAGGCGGCAATGGCTGCATCTGCGCCGGTGTCATTCAGCGTTTCGTGCCGCATGTCCTGATATATCTCAGTGCTGATACGGGAGAAGCCCTGGCCTTTCAAATGGTTTGACAGCCAGGCTACGGCTTTTCCACGCTCGGTCGCCGGATCTTCTGCGCCGCCGACCAGATGGATCGGCAAGTCGCGCCGCAGCCGGTCGAGATGGATCCTTTGCGGTGCGCGAAAGGTTAGTTCGAAGACATCGAGCCAGAGCGAAACCGAGGCGTCGAAGCCGCAAAGAGGGTCGGCGACATATTTGTCGACTTCCTCGGGAATATGCGAAAGCCAGTCGAATTCCGTGCGGCGGTCGGCGATGGACCGGCCCCAGGCGGCGAAAGTGAGTTTCGGGAGGAGGCCGCTCGGCACGTCCGAGCCTTTCAGCATGCGCTCGGCGGTGAGGATCGCCTGGGCCGCGCGGCCGGCAAGGCCGACGGCGAAATTGGAATTCCACACGGCGACAGCGTCGAAGTCGGCCGGAGCGGTGACGGCGGTATTGAGCGCGATGAGACCGCCCATCGAATGGCCGAAGAGGATGACCTTCAGGCCGGGATGGCGCGAGGCCGCGTGAGCGCGCATGGCAATGATGTCGCCGATCACCCGTTCGACGCCATCGCGTCGTGCGAAGCGGCCGATCGGGGCATCCGGCGCCGTCGTCTCGCCGTGGCCGCGGTGATCATGGGCATAGGCGTGATAGCCGCGCGCCGCCATCGCCTCGGCAAAGCGGCGATACCGCTTCGAGTGCTCCGCCAGGCCATGCGATATCAACAGAATGCCGCATGCGGGGCCGCTGGCCTCGGCATGGTGATAGGCCAGCGATGCTCCCGGCACGGAGAGCCATTGCGTTTCAGAAAACATTCGGATCCTTCCAGCCGCAGAGCAGATCGCTAGCGCATAATTCCGCAAAGCGAAATCGATTTGAGCAATTATGCTTCAACTCAAAGTGACAAAGCGTCCTTGGTGTGACTTTAAATCGTTTGACGCAATTGATAACAAATTACAGGAATATTGCGATTCAGGGTTGCTGACGTTTACTCTCTGTGCTTATCTGTTCCTGCATTGTTCTTCTATGGGGGCTGAAATGAGCAGCATGCAGTTGCGTACCTTGACATTCGCCGTATCGATGGCCCTTGCCGGCGCCGCCATGGCGCAGCAGGCCGACGGGCGCACCCGTTTCATTCTTGCGGCGAGCTGGCAGCCCGCCTTCTGCCAGACGAACCAGAAGAAGGCTGAATGCGCAAGCCAGACCGGCGAACGCCATGACGCGACGAACTTCTCGCTGCACGGGCTTTGGCCGATGCGGCAGAATTATTGCGGCGTCAGCGACGATCAGAAGGCCGCTGACAAGGATGGCAAATGGGCTAGCTTGCCTCAGGTCACGCTTTCCGCCGAGACGCAGGCGGCGCTGGTAAAGGCGATGCCCGGCACGCAGTCCGGCCTGGAACGGCATGAATGGACGAAGCACGGCACCTGCACGAAAATGAGCGCCGAGGATTATTTTGGCGTCGGCGTGCATCTCTTGGGTGGGCTCAACGCGTCGGCGGTGCGCGAGCTTTTCGCTGCCAATATCGGCAAACCGGTCAAGGCCGAGGCGATCAAGGCGGCTTTCGACAAGAGCTTCGGGCCGGGCGCCGGCGACCGCGTCAAGATGAGCTGCCGGCGGGCCGGCAATGTCAAGATGATCAGCGGCCTGACGATCGGGCTTTCGGAGGCTGCCGGATCGGCGTCGGCGAAAAGCGCCGGCCTTGCCGATCTGATCCAGGGGGCGGGAAAAACCTCTTTCGGCTGCGATGAAGGTGTCGTGGATGCGGCGGGCTTCTGACCGGAATCCTGCCTAAACCGGGTTTCGGCGTTGCCCACAGGCGCTGTTTCGCCTACATAGCGGCACGAAACGAAGTTTCCCGCCCGGAGCAGCGCAGCATGGCACGTCAATTCATCTATCATATGTCCGGCCTCAACAAGGCCTATGGCAACAAGAAGATCCTGGAGAACATCCACCTTTCCTTCTACCCGGATGCCAAGATCGGCATCCTCGGGCCGAACGGCGCCGGTAAATCCACTGTGCTGCGCATCATTGCCGGCCAGGACAAGGAGTATACCGGCGAAGCTTGGCTGGCCGAGGGTGCCACGGTCGGCTATCTCGAGCAGGAACCGCGTCTCGACGCGAACAAGACGGTGTTCGAAAACGTCATGGAAGGTGTTGCCTCGAAGACGGCGATCCTCGATCGTTACAACGAATTGATGATGAACTATTCCGACGAGACCGCGGAAGAGGGCGCCAAGCTGCAGGACATCATCGACAGCCAGAACCTCTGGGATCTGGAAAGCCGGGTCGAGATGGCGATGGAAGCCCTGCGCTGCCCGCCGCGCGACGCCGATGTCACCAGCCTGTCCGGCGGTGAGCGCCGCCGTATCGCGCTCTGCCGCCTGCTGCTGTCGCAGCCGGATCTGCTGTTGCTCGACGAACCGACCAACCATCTCGACGCCGAAACCATCGCCTGGCTCGAAAAGCATCTGCGCGACTATCCAGGCGCGGTGATGATGATTACCCACGATCGCTACTTCCTCGACAACGTCACTGGATGGATCCTCGAACTCGACCGCGGCCGCGGCATCCCTTACGAAGGCAACTATTCGGCCTATCTGCTGGCGAAGGCCAAGCGCATGGAGCAGGAAGGTCGCGAGGAGGCCTCGCGCCAGAAGGCGATCAGCCGCGAACGGGAATGGATCGCCTCCAGCCCCAAGGCCCGCCAGGCCAAGTCCAAGGCACGTATCAAGTCCTATGAGCAGCTGGTGGATGCCGCCGAAAAGCAGCGTCCCGGCGACGCGCAGATCATCATCCCGGTCAGCGAACGGCTCGGCCAGGTGGTCATCGAGATGGAGGGCATCACCAAGGGCTTCGAGGGCCGCACGCTGATCAACGACCTGTCGATCAAGCTGCCGCCGGGCGGCATCGTCGGGGTCATCGGCCCGAACGGCGCCGGCAAGACGACGCTGTTCAAGATGATTACCGGCCAGGAAAAGCCTGACAGCGGTTCGATCCGCATCGGTGAAACCGTGCATCTCGGTTATGTCGACCAGAGCCGTGATGCGCTTGCCGGCGACAAAACGGTCTGGGAGGAAATCTCCGGCGGCGCCGAAATCATCAAGCTCGGCAAGTTCGACATGAACTCGCGCGCCTATTGCGGCGCCTTCAACTTCAAGGGCGGCGATCAGCAGCAGAAGGTCGGCAACCTCTCCGGCGGCCAGCGCAACCGCGTTCACCTCGCCAAGATGCTGAAGGCCGGCGGCAACGTTTTGCTGCTCGACGAACCGACCAACGACCTCGACACCGAAACGCTGGGCGCGCTGGAAAACGCGCTGGAGAACTTCGCCGGCTGCGCCATCATCATCAGCCACGATCGCATGTTCCTCGACCGTCTGGCGACGCACATTCTCGCCTTCGAAGGCGAGGGCCATGTCGAATGGTTCGAAGGCAACTTCGAGGATTATGAAGAGGACAAGGTCCGCCGCCTCGGCCCCGATGCCCTCAACCCGGGGAGCCAGGCCCATAAGCGTCTGACGCGCTGATCGTCTCTCTTTTCGATTGAGAAAGCCCCGGTTCGGCCGGGGCTTTTTCGTATCTGGCCCTGTCGCAATTTGAGCAGGCAATTTCGCGGAGAGTGCGAATTGCCGCTTGCCACCGCTTTTCAAATCACATAAAGATATCTTTATATCTTGATTGGGCCGATGATGAGCGAACCTTTGAAGCTTGGACTGGATGGGCTGGTGGACGTCTTGAAGGCGGCCGGCGAGCCGACGCGTCTGCGTCTTCTGGCGCTTCTCGACGCCGGCGACCTGACGGTGACCGATCTGACCGAAATTCTCGGGCAATCTCAGCCTCGCATCTCCCGCCACCTGAAGCTGCTCGGTGAAGCGGAACTGATAGAGCGCTACCAGGAAGGCGCCTGGGCCTATTTCCGCCTCAAGCAGGAGGGCAAGGCGGCAATGCTGGTGCGGGCCTTGCTGAAACATGTCTCCGAAAACGATCCGACCGTTCTTCGTGACGGCGAGCGGCTGTCGGGGGTCAAACGACAACGGGCCGAGCGGGCGCAGGCCTATTTCAGCCGCAACGCCGCGGAATGGGACGAACTTCGCCGCCTGCATGCCGCCGATGAGGAAGTCGATGCCGCCGTCATCCGACTGCTCGGCAACCAGCCGATCGATTCATTACTCGATCTCGGCACCGGCACCGGCCGTATCCTCGAACTCCTGGCCAGGTTCTACCGCCGGGCGATCGGTGTCGATGCCAGCCGCGACATGCTGAGTGTGGCGCGCGCCAATCTCGACAAGTCTCGCATCACCAAGGCGACGGTGCGCCACGCCGATATTCTGAACCTGCCGTTCGAGGGACAGGATTTCGATCTGGTGACGATCCATCAGGTGCTGCATTTCTTCGACCAGCCGGAGATTGCCATCGCGGAAGCGGCGCGCATGCTGCGGCCGGGCGGCCGGCTCGTTGTCATCGACCTTGCGCCGCACACGCTCGAATATCTCCGCGACGAGCATGCGCATGTCCGTCTCGGCTTTTCGCACCAGGCGATGTCCGACTGGCTGCGCAAGGCCGGGCTCGATGTCGAGCAGGTCGTCGATCTTCATCCGGGTCAGCAGAGCGGGCAGGGGCTGACGGTCACCGTCTGGCTCGCGCGTGACCCGAGGCGCCTCATGGCTTCGCAACTAAGCGAAGGCGCCGAACCTACATTTGCCGGGAGAGTATGACATGGCTTTGAAAAACGAAGCGCAGGCGCGCAACATCGGGATCTCCTTCGAATTCTTCCCGCCGAAATCGGAAGAAATGGAAGGCCAGCTCTGGGAGACCGTCAGCAAGCTGCAGGACTGGGACCCGGATTTCGTCTCGGTGACCTACGGCGCCGGCGGCACCACCAAGGCGCCGACGCTGTCGACCGTCACGCGTTTCCTGGCGCAGACGCCGCTTGCCACCGCTTCGCATCTGACCTGCGTCGGCGCGACGAAGGACGAGACGCATCAGGTGATCGACACGTTCCGCAAGGCCGGCGTGACGCATTTCGTGGCGTTGCGCGGCGATGCGCCCGGCGGTGCGGGCGCTCCGTACCAGCCGCATCCCGGCGGCTACGCCAATGCAGCCGAACTGGTGGCCGGCCTCAAGGAGATCGGCGATTTCGAGATTTCGGTCTCCGCCTATCCGGAAAAGCATCCGGAAAGCCGCGATACGGCCGCTGACATCGAGATGCTGAAGCGCAAGGCCGATAACGGCGCCGACCGGGCGCTGACGCAGTTCTTCTTCGACAATGACAATTTCGAGCGTTATCTGGAGCGGGTGCGTGCTGCCGGCATCTCTATCCCTGTTGTGCCGGGCATCATGCCGATCCAGAACCTGACGCAGCTGAAGCGCTTCGCCGGCGCCTGCGGCACGATCATTCCCGCTTTCCTCGATGAGCGTTTCGCGGGCTACGACGATAGGCCCGAGGAGCGGGCGAAGGTTGCTGCCGAAGTCGCGGCCGAGCAGATCGAGGATCTCGTCCGGCGCGGCATCGATGAGTTCCATCTCTATACGATGAACCGCGCGCCGCTGGTCTCCGCCGTGCTCGACAATCTCGGCTTCTCCCGCCGCCCGGCAAAGAGCGCCGGCGCCGCTGCCTGATCTTTCGTCTCCGCTCAAAAGTGAAAAAGCGCATGTCGGGCGGGACATGCGCTTTTTCATTGGCGGATTGATCAGGGGAGTTTAGGCACTATCAACGTTACGCGTCCGTCATCCAGGCTCAGATGAAGAGCATGGATAAGACGAAAGCAAACGCTGCACTGACCAACAGAACATTCAAGGATTGCGTGAGTCCCATGTCTGTCTCCTCGCGTTAACCGGCTGATATTATGTCTGAAATATGTCGCTTGAAAAGCGGATTTTATGCTGCACTGCCGAAGCGGTCGGTGGATAAGTCGAAGATCGTTTTGCCAAGTCATTGAGATAAAACGATAATATGACCCTAATTTTTGTTCACAGATTTTAACGAGGCGTTAAATCAGGCGATTTCGCATTCACCTATGCGCCCAAAACATGGCGGCTGCGCAAACGGTTGAAAACATAGAGAATATGCAACTGTTTTTAGGCGGGTTTCGTCAGCAGGCGATAGGCGCGACCATCGAGGATGACGAGGCCAAAACCGATCAGCGCCATGCCGGCGAGTTCGGCAAGTCTGAGCCTCTCGCCGAGGAAGAGCACGCCAAGGACGATGGCGCTCGGCGGCACCAGCAGAGTGACGAGCGAGGCGTTCGTGGCGCCTGCCATTGCCATGATCCTGAAATAGAGAATGTAAGCGAAGGCCGTCGAAAGCAGCGCCAGCGCCAGGATGGCAAGCAGCGCATCGAGCGGCGGCGCGGTAAGCTCCCAGGGGCGATCAGCGAGCAGCGAGAGAGCCAAGGCAATCAGCGAGGAGGCGGTCAACTGGCCGGCGGCGGTGACGGGGGAGGGCACGCCCTTGAAACGCTTGCCGTAGGTGGCGGCGAAGCCGTAGGAGACGGCGGCAAGCACCGGAAGCAGCAGCGCCCAGAGCGGCGCTTCGCTGCCGGTGGAGATGCTGGGGCCGATCAGCACGATGGTGCCGGCGAGGCCGACGAGGCAGCCGGCGATCTTTGCTGAGGAGAGTTTCTCGTCCGAGGTGAGGTAATTGGCGATGAGCACGGTCCAGATCGGCGTCGTCGCGTTGAGGATCGCCGCAAGGCCGGCGCCGATCCGGGTCTGGCCGAAGAAGATCAGGGCATGCGGCA
This sequence comes from Rhizobium sophoriradicis, assembly GCF_003939025.1. Lineage (GTDB taxonomy): Bacteria > Pseudomonadota > Alphaproteobacteria > Rhizobiales > Rhizobiaceae > Rhizobium > Rhizobium sophoriradicis. The sequence goes on along the minus strand of NZ_RQIH01000010.1, from coordinate 254,847 downwards.
GGACATTGTTGATGATGCCGAGGATGAGGAATTCCCGCCAGCGGGCCTTGAGGATCGGATACATGTCGAGACGGGCGGCGATATAGACATGCAGCGCGAGCGCTGCGAGCAGCAGTCTCAGGAAGACGAGGGTCAGCGGCGGCACATGCTGGACGGCAATGCGGGCAAAGAAGAAGGAGCCGCCCCAGATCAAGCCGAGCAGGACCAGCAGCCCCCACGTCCAGGCATTCATTCTGCTGTCCACGCCGAGTCCTCCAGCTAGAGCATTTTCGTTTTTCTTCGAATACGATAATGTTCCAGCTCTTTGTTTCCACGCAATTCCGGACGCAAAACCGCTGCACGCTTTTGCTGGAATTGCTCCAAAATCTCGTACAGACTTAGCGCAGGCGGAGAACGGCGCCACCCGTTTCTTGCGAAGCGGGTGGCGGTAAATTTTCAGGCGATCAGAGAGCGTTGAGAAGGGCAGGCGTCGCCCAGCCGTCGGCCGGTATGCCGAGGCGCTGCTGTTCCTTTTGGATGGCGATACGCGTGCCGGAGCCGAGGATGCCGTCGATCTCGCCGACATCGTGGCCGAGCGACTGAAGCTTGGTCTGCAGCGTCTTCATCTGGTCGTTGGCGAGGCCTTGTTCAGGCGTGCCTTTGAGATAGGTCGGGGCGCCGGAAAGCCGGGTGGCGAAATAGGCGGCCGACGTCGTGTAGATGAAGGACTTGTTCCATTCGAGATAGATCTTGAAATTCGGGTAGGCGATGAAGGCCGGTCCCATGCGACCCTGCGGCAGCACAAGGTCGCCCTCGAGATCGCCGAAAGCGGTGTTGCCGTCGCGCGGCTTGACGCCGAGCGCGAACCACTCGCTCGCCTTCATCGTGCCGCCAAGGCCCGATTTCTCGAAAGGCAGATTGTCGGGCAGGGTGACTTCCTGCAGCCAGGGCTGGCCGCGCTCGAAGCCGAGGTGCTGGATGAATTTCGCCGCCGTCAGGATGGCGTCAGGGCTGCTCTGCTTCAAGCGGACATGGCCGTCGCCGTCGCCGTCCATGCCGTAGGCGATGATGTCGCGCGGCAGCATCTGCACCTGGCCGATCTCGCCGGCCCAGGCGCCGGTGTTGGTGGCGGGATCGAGGTCGCCGTGCTGGACCATCTCGATGAGGGAGATCAGCTGCGGACGGAAGAGCTCGGGCCGGCGGCAGTCATGCGACAGCGTCACCAGCGCGTTGCGGGTGTTGAAATCACCCTGGACGGCGCCGAAATCGGTCTCCATCGCCCAGAAGGCAGTGATGACGCCGGCGGGAACGCCGAATTCCTGCTCGGCTCGGGCGAAGACGTCGGCATATTGCTTCATCTTCTGGCGGCCGATGTCTAGGCGGGCTTGGCTGACGGTGCGCTGGGAGAATTCGAGGAAGGTCTGCTTGAAGACGCCCTGGGCGCGATCCCGGCTCAGCACCTTCGGATCGATCTCGGCGCCGGCAAGCGCCTCGTCGGCGGCCGCGGCACTGGCGCCAGCGGCAATCGCATCGGCCTTGACGCCGTCAAGGAAGGCGGACAGATCGCCGCCGCAGGGCGCGGTCGAGGGGGCGGAGGCGGCAGGCGCCTGCTGGGCCGCGGCGCCGCCGGCAAAGGTCAGGGCAAACAGGAGGGCGAGTGCAGAGCGGCTTGTGAGCGAGCGGTGCATGAATGCGGTCCTTATAGCAAAATAGCAAATGGATGTCCGTCGCTTTCACAGAGGAATGTGACGGAAGCAAGAAAGATTGAAGGACGTTACTAAGAATTTCTGTCCTTGGAAACGGTCGCGACCCAGTTGTTCCAGTTCTTCGCGCTGCCGGCAAAGACGTTGATATCGGTCGGCCCCTTGATGCCGGGAACAACGCCGGTCGAAGTATATTGCCAGAAGGCCCAGCGGCGGTCGGAATACGTCACTTCCGGGTGTTTTGCCACGGAGCGCACCCAGAAATGATAATCCTGGAAGTAGCCGGCGAGGTTCTCGCGGTGGAAATCGACTGAGGTGTAGATGATCGGGCGTTTGCCGTAATAGGCCTCCAGCCGGTCCATGAAGCGCTGCATTTCGGCGCGCACGGTTGCCGGATCGGGGCGATAGCGGCAGGTCTTCGATTCGCCGTTCCATTCGACGTCGAGCACCGGCGGCAGCCGCATGGCGTCCTTGGGCACGTTGCTGATGAACCAATCTGCCTGCTGGTCAGCCGAGGAACAGAAATAATAAAAATGATAGGGAGCGTGCGGGATGCCGGCGGCGCGGGCTTCGCGCCAATATTCGTCGAAGCGGGGATCGAGTCTGTCCTTGCCTTCCGTCGCCTTGATGAATGCGAAGGCAACGCCGGAATTCTTCACGCTCGCCCAGTCGATATCGCCCTGCCATTTGGAGATGTCGATACCGTGCACATCGTTCCGATGCGGGTGCTTTTCGCCAAAATTCTGCGGATCGGTGTCCTTGAAGCGCGTTTTGGGCTTGATCGATGCCGTTTCGAGGTAGTCATAACCGGAGGAAGAACAGCCGGCGAGCATGATGGCCAGAGGCAGAACGCAAAACAAAAGCCGGCGCATGGGTATCCCGTCGTGAACCGAATGATCTCTTTGCCCCACAGCCTGACCTTCGAGAATGACGAGCCCAGCAGAGGAATAACCCTCTTTTCACCATATCAACGTAAAAAATCGGTTAGTTTCAAGCGAATTATGTGCGCTTGCTGATAATAGCCGCCCGCCAGGCATAACCGCCGCCGACTGTTTCGAAAGACAATCGCGCATTGTGCTCCTGTGCCTGCGCCTCAAGAACCTCGCGAAGATCCGGCCGCGGCGTGACATGGAACTTCGCAAGCCAGGCCTGCAGCATGCTGCGGAACCAGCGCGGCAGGCCTTCCTGCTGGCCGAAATCGACGATGTGCAACTGGCCGCCTGGATTGAGCGCTGCTATCGATGCGTCGACGGCGCGCTCCCAGTCCGGGATCATCGACAGGGCATAGGAGATCAGGATGCGGTCAAAACCGCCGACGCCGAATTCTCGCGGCGTAAAGGCGGTGGCGTCGGCGACGCGGAATTCCGGGATCGTCGCCTTGGTGGCGAAGGTCTTACGGGCTGAAATCAGCATTTCCTGGGAAATGTCTAGGCCGAACAGCTTGGCGGTCGGGAAATGCCTGTGGGCGAAGGCCATGTTGCGACCGGTGCCGCAGCCGACTTCGAGCAGGGTGCCGCCCTCGGGCACGTCAAGATTGCGGATGGTGCTGTCGCGGCCGAGAAGGTAATATTTGCGCGTCAGGTCGTAAATATGACGCTGGTAGCGGTACATGCCATCCATGAGGCTGGCATGTTCGTCGCTCATTCCCGCCGTCTCGGTGCCGACCTTGCTCACGCCTTCTTCCCGTAGATGTGGAAACCGCCATAGATCGCCGAGCGATCGAGCGCGGTCAGTTCGCGTGACTTCTCTTCGAAGTATTCCCACTGGTCGCGGATCGACGGAGACAGGCGGCCTTCGATGATGCTCTTTTCGGCGGCGGTGCGGAAGATCACCCGGGCGCCGTCGCGCGCCGTGCGGGTGATTTCCCGCCAGACGTCGTTCAACTGCCCATCGGTCATCCAGTCCTGTGCGTCGAGCAGGATGTAGCGGTCGCGCGAGGCGGCCGGCTCGCGGGCCAGAAGCTCGGTGAAGCTTGCGTGGTGAACGTTGACGCGGTCGACATTGGCGCGGATCACCTCATAGTGCTCCGGCTTCAGATAGGTCGGCAGCGGGCCTTCCTCTTCAGTGCCGTAGCGGCGGCCGAAGGCCTGCCAGGCGAAATAGTTGTCGCGCATCGGGAAATGACAGGCGAGCTTTTCCAGGCGGTGCTTCAGCACCGGCGCGATCGAATGATCGGCGGCAAGGCCTGCGAGTTCGTCATATTGCTGCGGCGGAATGCCGAGGCCGAAGAGCGAGCTCTTGCGGCCGGTGATCCAGCGCACGACCGGTTTTTCGAAAAGCGGCGCGATCTGCTCGTCGAAGAACTGGCGCTGCTCGCGGATCGAGCGGGTCTTGGTCATCTCGCGCAGCTTGACGCCGTGCAGGCGGGCAAGAAGGTGAGCTGCGCCGATGAAGCGGCCGAGCAGGCCGGTTTCATAGATGTTGCGGTCGAAGACGGTGACGCGGCGGCGGCCGAACTTGCGGCCGTTCCAGTAGCTGCGGGTCGCCTCGTCGAGCCTGGCGGCAAGATGCCGGTCGTAGGCGCGGCTGTTCGACTCTTCGTTCGGCATCGCCAGGAAGCGGACGAGGTCGGCATGATCCGGCAGATGCTTGAAGGCGGCAAGCTTCAGGCGGTTCAGCGCGATATGGTGCGGGTTGAGATCGACGACGTCGATCGAGGCCGGCGCCTTGGAGAGATAGGCGAGCATGTTGCAGCCGCCGGAGCCGATGGTGACGATGCGGTGGTTGGGCTTCAGCTCCATCGCCTGCATGTCGAGATCCGGATCTTCCCAGATCTGCGGGTAGACGAGGCCGGAGAAGAGGAGGCCGAAGAGACGCTCGGAGAAACCTTCCTTCGAAAAAGCCTTGTGGCGGAGAAGGGCGTCCTTGAGTTTCCGGTTCTTGCGGAAGCCGGCATCCGGTGCAAATTCTGACATGAGTCTGTCACCTTTTTAGCGTTCAGGGCGTGTAGCGCGCCACTGCTACAGTTTGATGACGTGGCCTGTGGGCCGGCGCCGCGCAAAAACGTTCTCATCCTCCTGGGAAAGTGATCAAGGCGATGGATCTTCTTCGCGCCGCCCCCTTTCCGCCGCACGCAATTCCTGCTTCTCTCCGGGCATTCGGAGGAATGTCATGCGATTTGTCCTGCGTGCCCTTAAGGCGCTTGCTCTCCTTCTCGTTCTCATCGTCGTTGCTGGCGCCGCCTGGCTCTTTGCTTGGCCGCCGGAGCTTTTGCGCGTCGGCGACGGCTATGCCGCCAAGATCGTCTGCTCCAATGTCTTCATTGCCGGGCGCAACGCCGAAGACGTGCTGGAGGACGACGTGCAGGCGCCGGGAAACCCGCTGCTGCGGCTGGTGCGCGTCAGCGTCGACCGCGACAACGGCCGGGTAACGGCGCGCTTCATGGGGCTCTTTGCATCAAGTTATGCGCTCTATCGCGGCGGGCTCGGCTGCACCAGCGTGCCGGACGGCGATTTCGAGGCGGCGGCGAATGCCGCGCCCTTCGATCCGCCGGCCAAGATGGAGACGAGCGATGCGTTATGGCCGCAGGGAGAGAGCGTCGGCGATGCGGACGCGAAGATCGCCGCGGTGCTGGCCGATGCCCGACTTGCCGGCCCGGCCATGCGGGCAATCGTGGTGGTGCGCGACGGCCGTATCGTCACTGAGGCCTATGGTCCCGGATTTTCGTCGAAGACGCCGCTGATCGGCTGGTCGATGACGAAGACGGTGAACGCGGCCATCCTCGGCCGGCTGATGCTCGACGGCAAGATCTCCTTCGACGACGATCACCTAATGGCGCAGTGGAAGGACGATCAGCGTTCCAGGATCAAGGTTTCCGACCTGCTCGGAATGGAGAGCGGCCTTGCCTTCAATGAGGATTATGGCAGCGTCGCCGATGTGACGCGCATGCTCTATCTCGATCCCGACATGGTATCGCTGCCGGCCAATGCGCCGATGGAGGCGGCACCCGGCCAGCGCTTCCGCTATTCGAGCGGCACGGCTGTGCTCTTGTCACGCATCTGGATGGACAGGGTCGGCAATGCGCAGGCAGCTTTTTCCTATCCGCATGACGCGCTCTTCTCGCCCCTCGGCATGACCAGCGCCGTCTTCGAGCTCGACGCGCGCGGCACCTTTACCGGAAGCTCCTACCTCTATGCGACTGCGCATGACTGGGCGCGTTTCGGACAGTTCCTGCTGCAGGATGGCGTTTGGAACGGCCGGCGGCTGTTGCCGGAGGGGTTCGTTGGCGCCATGCGCACGCCGACGGCAGCGTCGAACGGCCGGTATACGCAGGGCCAGGCGTGGCTCGCCCCCAGTGGCCGCAGCGCTGCATTCGGGCTGCCGGAGGATACGTTCTGGCTGACGGGGCATGATGGGCAGAGCATGGCGATCGTGCCGTCCGCCAATCTCGTCGTCGTCCGGCTCGGCCTGACGCCTAGCTGGCTCGGTTATCAGCCGCAGACGCTTCTCAAGGCAGTCCTGGCGGCGTCGCCGCAATCGGGAGTGCCGCAACAGCAGGCCGGATCAGAGCGGCAGGTCCAGACGCAGCCATAGGCGGTAGCATCGAAGCCGTTTCTAGAGCCTTTCCTGGTTAGATTGACGCATTCTGTTGGCTCAAACGGAGTCGGATGGTCGACCGGCCGGCGCGCGTCGTAGCCCAGTTCTACGGCCAAGCCGGCCGGTCGATCAGCCGGCCCGTTTCAGCCAACCCTCCCGCAGATTTGCCAGGCAAATCTGCAAGACTTAGGAATCGCCGGACGCACTGATCGCTTCGCCGGCGAAGCGGTGCGGCCGGTGGGCCGGGCATGTTTCCGCCAGGATCAGAGGCGATCGGCTCGGACGTACCAAGGGGTATGCCCGTCGCCAATCGCCTCTGCCCTGACGAAAACCTGCTCCGGCAGAATGCTTCAATCTAACCAGGAAAGGCTCTATTGTGGTGGTCAGTAATTGCCCTGGGCGATGTCGTTCATGCCCTTGCGCTTGGCGTCATAATAATAGCCTCGCGCATAGAGGCGGACGGCATCGTCTTCCTTGTTGTCGGAGACGAGCCACGCGCCACGCAGATATTTCGCGGCATATTTGATATTGGTCTCGGCATCGAAGAGACCGCCCGGCGCGCCGTCATAGCCCATCGATTTGGCAGTGTTGTATTTGATCTGCATGAGACCGAAATAGCCGCGCTTGTTGTAAGCCTTCGGATTGTAGCGGCTCTCGCGATGGACGATGCGGTGGAGCAGCGTCTCGGGTATTTCGTAGACTTTCGAATATTTCTGGATGAGCTTGGTGACGAAGCTCTTTTCGACAGTCGGCGCATCGTCCTTGTCGTCGTCGCTGAACATTGGCGGAGCCGTCGGCGGATCGATCGGCCCGGATTCGTCGAAGCCGTAATCCATGCTGGAACGCGGGGTTGTGTCGACTGCCGCGAGTGCTGCAAGCGCATTGTTCTGCGGCGTCGCGGCAAAGGCAAGCTGCGTCGCCGGCTGTGCCGGGGTCACCGGACGCGGCGTCGGCACGACGGATTGGATCGCCGTCATCTCGGGCGTCAGCGGGATCTGCGCATAGGCTGCCGGCTGTATGCCTGCCTGCATGGTGAGATCAGCGGGCTGAGAGGCCGTAACCGTCGGCATCGCCGTTGCGGTCAGCGCGGGGGATGTCTGCGTTTGCGGAAGGATGGCGCCTGCGACCGCCTGGCCAGCTGCGCCCTCGGCCGTCGGGATCGCGGCCAGCGTTGCCTCTTCGCCGGGCTTGGGTGTCGGCACCACTATCTGAGCGGCTGTCAATTCGGCCTGAGAGGTGTATTCGACGCTCGTGCAGCCGGTCATCGCGCCGCAGCAGAGCACCGTAGAAACGACAAGACTGCGTTTCAGGCCGGACAATCCGATCGCTACCATTCCGTCACTTTCGTGAAATCGCGCCGCCCCGGCAGCGTTATAAAAGTTACTAAAAAGCTTAAATCCGATGACCCCATTAACCTATTCGTTGCATTCCGGCAACCACGGAATGTTTCTACGCTGCAATACGGCGATAGCCGGCCGTTACGGCGCCTGCAGCGATCAGCAGCGTGCCGCCGGTGCGGTTTACGGCGCGCTGGACGCTCGCCTTGCGAATCAGTCCGCGCGCGCTATGAGCGAGAAATGCGTAGGTGGAAGCGTTGAGGATCGCCAGCACGAGGAAGGTCGCTTCCATGATCGCCATCTGCCCGAAGAAGGGAAGAGCCGGGTTGAGAAACTGCGGCACGAAGGCGACAAAGAAGATGATGCTCTTCGGATTGAGGGCGGTAACGAGGTAGGCGTGGAGGAAAATCCTGAGCGATTTTTCCTCCGGAAGATTGTCGTTGTCGGCAACCGGCTCGCCGATGACGGGAGCCCGCCAGAGCTTGATTCCGAGCCATATCAGGTAGGCGCCGCCGATCCACTTGAGGACGGTGAAAAGAGTGGCTGAGGCGGCGAGGACGGCGCCGAGCCCGAAGAGTGAAGCCGTCATCGCGGTGAAGTCGCCTAGCGCCACGCCGCTCACCGTCGCAAACGCCGTCCTGCGTCCATGGCCAAGCGCATATGAGACGACGAGCAGTATCGTCGGTCCCGGTATGGCCAGCATAATGGCGGATGCGGCCGCAAAAGCGAGCCAGGCTTCAAACGACATGGTGTCTCCTCCCATTCCTCAGGAACAAGCAAAGACACCTTATTAACCATCCGTCAATCATGCTTCTTTGTATTTCTGGCCTATATTGTCCATGACTTCGGCAAACCATCCCGTCGAAAGGTCAAAAGCCTTTCCGCCCTTGATGCGCGGGAATTCTATAGTGCGCAATTTACCATTCTGCGCTTCATCGTGGCCGGTGACGCCGGACACTTTATTGAGCGCGCTTTCGACGGCGAGGTCGACCATGCTCTGGATCAGCCTCAGGTCGTCGCCGTTCGCCGGCGCCGAGCGGGCGAAATAGCCCGATTTCTGCACCAGGGAACGCTCGGCATTCAGGAGGCTGGCGAACTGCTTCTGGAACCATGCACCGACGTTGATCGTGTCGATCTTCACATGGCCGAAGGCATCACGTTTGACGGTCTCGCCGGCGGCTTCGCGCTCGGCGACGATGGCGTCGAGGCAAGCGCCTTCCGACACGAAGACGGTGGCATGGCCGGTGCGATCCATGACTTCCTTCAGCCGGGCGGCCTCGGCATCGAGATCGAACGCCATTTCGGGCAGATAGACGGCGTCGATACCCTTCAGTTGCGCATCCATCATCAGGCCGTCGACATATTGATTGCGACTGGTGCGCTGGAGATAGGCGCGGGCGGTGGCGGCCGTCAGCCAACCGCAATGGCGTCCCATGACCTCATGGATGACGAGGGTGCGGGGGGCGGCGGTCTGCTCGTTGCCGACATTGTCGAAGAAGTGGGCGCCGACTTCGGCGGCCGTCCAGGCGCCCAGCGACTGGCGGATCGGCACGACGTCGTTGTCGACCGTCTTCGGCAAGCCGACGACGGTCAGATCGTAGCCGTTGGCGGCGAGGTAGGCAGCAAGGTCGGCGGCTGTGGTGTTGGTGTCGTCGCCGCCGATCGTGTGGAGAATGGTGATGCCGTCATCCGCAAGGCGTTCGGCGGCGACCCTCAGCGGGTTGTCGCCTTCCTTGACGAGGCCGCGCTTGACGCAGTCGGCGGCGTTGGTGAGCTTGACACGGCTGTTCCCGATCGGCGAGCCGCCATAGCGGTGCAGCAGCGGCGCCTTTTCACGCATCTGACGGGTGATCTCGATGCTGTCGCCGAGCAGTACGCCCTGGTAGCCGGACTTATAGGCGACGATATCGAGCTCGGGCGCAACGTCGCTGTAGCGTTCGATGAGGCCGCCGACGGCGGAGGAAAGACAGGGTGCGAGGCCTCCGGCGGTCAGCATTGCAACTTTCTGCTTGGCCATGATTCCTCCTATGGCGTTTCGATGCGGCGGCGCTGGCTAAGGCGCTTCGCATCGACCTTCGTTTATGCGATGCGTTTGCCCATTGATTGTGCATGCCGTGTCCCGGTGCCGCCGTAGAGTTCCGGGCGACATGCATCAGCGCATGGATGCGGCAGGGAAAGGGGCCTGTAAAGTAAAGAATTTACGAAAAACGCCGCCTTTTCACGCTTTGTGGCCGGAAGAGCTGATATAATCGTTTCAACCCGGAGACGCCGACCGACAACTGTTGTGGAAATTGCGGAGTCGCATTGGGACAGGTGAGGCCGGTATGGCAGGGGCGCGCCATTCCCTCAATCCAAGGGGTGAATCGTTTGCTGCGGTGCGACAATTACCAAATCGTGAAAACTGTGTTCGCCCCTAGGACCAATCGACGCCTTGCAAAGGCTACGATTCTTTGGTCAAGCTGTTTGAGGTTGACAAGCGCGCGAGATTTTCGATGTCCTTCTGGGAAAAACTGGTGAATGCCATTGGCAATACTGCGGGCAATGCGCTGTCCGCGGTGGTCGAGGCCATCCGCACGGTTTTCGAAGGCGATCCGGAAACACGGCGGAAGGTCGCTTTCTCTGTGGCCATCATCGCGCTTTCGGCGAAGATGGCCAAGGCCGACGGCATCGTCAGCGAGAAGGAGGTCGAGGCTTTCCGGGAAATCTTCGAGTTTCCGCAGGATCAAGCGAAGAACGTCGCCAGACTTTATAATCTCGCGCGTCAGGATGTCGCCGGTTATGAGGCCTATGCCGAGCGGCTCTCGACGCTCTGCATTAGCTGTGCGGCCAATTGCACCGTGCTGGAAGATGTGCTCGACGGTCTCTTCCATATCGCCAAGGCCGACGGGCTGATTCATGAGAACGAGTTGAATTTCCTCAGTCACATCGGCGAGATCTTCCAGATGAGCGAGACCCGCTTCGAGCAGATCGCCGCTCGCCATGTCTCGGCCGGCGGCGATCCCTATAAGGTGCTCGGCGTGTCGCCTTCCGACGATTTTCCGACGATCCGCCGCCGTTACCGCGGCCTCGTCAGCGAACATCATCCCGATCGACTGATTTCGCGCGGCGTGCCGAAGGAATTCCACGTGATAGCCAATGAGCGCATGGCCGCGCTCAACGCAGCCTATGCGGCAATCGAGAAGGAACGCCGCGCCGCATGATCTCCTTCGAGGCGGATTACGCGGGAGCTTGCGTCCGGCCCTCGCCCAATCACGGGGAGCGGGCGGACGGGCGTCGCCCGGATATGATCCTGCTGCACTATACCGGCATGCCGACCCCGGATGGCGCGCTCGACTGGCTCTGTTGCGCCGAAAGCCAGGTTTCCAGCCATTATTTCGTGCATGAGAATGGCGAGGTCATCCAACTGGTGCCGGAGGGCAGGCGGGCGTGGCATGCCGGGAAGAGCAGTTGGCATGGCGAAAGCGACATCAATTCGCTGTCGATCGGCATCGAGATCGCTAATGTCGGCCATCCCGGCGGCCTTCCCGACTATCCGAAAGAGCAGATCGCGGCGGTGATCGAATTGTGTCGGGACTGTGTCAAACGTTGGTCGATCGCGCCGGAACGTGTGCTTGGGCATTCAGATGTCGCCCCGATTCGCAAGGTTGATCCGGGTGAAAAGTTCCCCTGGGCGGAGCTCCACCGGGCGGGCATCGGGCACTGGGTCGAGCCGGCAACGATCACCGGCGGACGCTTCTTCCAGCGCGGCGATAGCGGCCAACCCGTCGAAGCACTGCAGTCGATGCTGTCGCTCTATGGTTACGGCACTGAAATTACGGGGCATTTTTCAGAAAAAACGGCAGGCGACGTGGAAGCTTTCCAGCGGCATTTTCGGCCCGAACGGATAGATGGCATCGCCGATTTTTCGACCATCGACACGTTGCACCGGCTACTGTCGGCTTTGCCGCGTTATTCCTGATTCCTCGACAATTACTGACACGCCGAATTTCGCACTGCAACGCGAAATTCGGCCTGCCACATCATTTCCCTATTATCTCCTCATTGCGGTGGTCTAAGAACCTCCGCCAAGCGGTACTCGGGGTTGCTTTCGAGTTAAACCGCGGGCGCTATGTGAAGCGATAAGAATTGCCACGAATACAGATCGGTCATTGATCTGGTATTCATTATGACAGCGAGGCGCGCCGTCTGGAAATTCTTTGGGTCGGAGTGTTCAAGACTACATGAGAAAACTGATTGTTGTTGCTGCAACATGCGTTGGCATGGTGCTGGCCGGAAATAGCTTTGCCTTTGCAAATGATTGGGGTGTGCGAGCTGATGCGCCGGTGAAGAAAGTCGAGCGTCCTGCGAAGAAGACAGAGCGTCCGTTGAAGAAAGCGGAGCGTGCGGTCAAGCCGGCGAAGCGTCCGCTCAAGACGGCGGAACGCACACTGAAGACGGTCGAGCGCCAGAGCGGTTATCCCGTCGCCAATGTTTCCGGCAATTCCTATTCCGCACTGATCAGCAAATATGCGAACCAATATAATGTACCGGTTGCGCTTGCGACCGCTGTCATCCGTATCGAAAGCAATTTCAATCCGAATGCGCGCGGCAGCCACGGTGAAATCGGCCTGATGCAGATAAAGCCTGCAACTGCCCGCATGATGGGCTATTCCGGCAGCGCCAAGGGCCTGTTCGATCCGGAAACCAACATCAAGTACGGCATGAAATATCTGGCTGCCGCCCATGATCTCGGTGGTGGCGAGACCTGCAACACCATCCTCAAATACAATGCCGGTCATGGCGCCACGCGCATGAACCCGGTGTCCAAGTCCTATTGCGGCAAGGTTCTCGCAATGCTCTGAGCCTGAAGCGCTTATCCCTGACAAGAGCTGGATGATTCAAGATGATTGCCATGGTATCGCTGGAATTTAGCGAGGTGGGATATGGCAGTCGATTTCAGGTTCATCATCATCGGACGCGGCATGATGGGTGCCGCGGCCGCCCGGCATCTCTCTGCGATGGCCGACGGCATCGCGCTGATCGGCCCGCGCGAGCCGGCTGAGCGCAAATCGCATGAGGGCGTCTTCGCCAGCCACTACGACGAGGCGCGTATTACACGGACGTTCGATGGCAATCTGGCCTGGGGAACCTTCGCCGCCCGCGCGCTCGACCGCTACCGTGAGATCGAGGCAAGGAGCGGCATTTCCTTCTTCTCGGAAGTCGGCTGCCTCTTTGCAGCGCCTGACAAGAGCGAGCAGGACTATATCGACCGGGCGTTGACCGTCAGCCGGACGCTCGGCAGCGACATCGAGACCATCGCATCGTCGGACCTTTCTCGGCGCTTTCCCTATCTTGCCGTCGATGCCGATTTCAGCGGCTATTTTGAACGCAAACGCGCCGGCTATATCAATCCGCGGGCGCTGGTGCGCGCCCAGGCAAGGCTGGCGGAACAGGGTGGCGTTACGCTGATCGAGGCAACCGCGACATCCGTGCGCGACGCCGGTGCCCATGTCGAGGTGAAGGTCGACGGAAGGCCCTACAGCGCCGAGAGGGTACTGGTGGCGGCTGGCGGCTTCAGCAATTTCCACGCGCTGCTGCCGCGTCCCGTCGACACCAGGGTGATGGCACGAACTGTTGTCTTCTATGAAATCGGTGAGCGCGAGATGGCGGTCTTCGGCGACATGCCGTCGACGATCGTTCTCGGGGACCGGGAAGAGGATCACATTTATATTCTGCCGCCGGTGCGTTATCCCGACGGCAAGATGTATCTTAAACTCGGCGGCGATACCGAGACGCTTTCGATCAATCGGCTGGAGGATGCCGGCGCGTGGTTCCGTTCCGACGGCAGCGCTGCCGAGCGCGACCATCTCTGCCGCATCGCCCTGCAACTGATGCCGGCGCTTGCCGGCTGCCCGGTCACATCAGGGCCGTGCGTGGCGAATTTCACGCCGACCGGTTATCCCTATGCCGGGTTTACGCAGTCGCCGCGCATCGCGGTGCTGACCGGCGGCAATTTCGTCGCCGCCAAATCCTCCGACGAACTTGGGCGGCTGGGCGCCGTACTGCTGATGGAAGGCGTGCTCAGTGAAGCGGATTTCGGCGGCGAGCTGACGCCGGTTTTTGCCTGAAAGGGAGCATCATGGCAGTCGAATTCAAATATGTCATCGTCGGCCGCGGATTGATGGGGGCGGCAGCTGCGCGGCATCTGGCCCGGCAGACGGACGGCGTGGCGGTGATCGGGCCGGACGAGCCGGCCGATCGCAAGACGCATCAGGGCGTGTTTGCCAGCCACTATGATGAGGGGCGCATCACCCGCACCATCGATCCCGACCGCAACTGGGCGCTGCTCGCCAATCGCTCGATCGGACGCTACGGCGAGATCGCTCGCGACAGCGGCATCGATTTCTATCGGGAGGTCGGCTGCGTCGTCGTCGCGCCCGATGGAAGCGATTATCTCGGCAGAACCAGGCAGGCCGCCGTTTCGCTGGGTGTCGAAACCAGCCTTCTAGACGAAGGAGGATTGAAAGACGCCTTTCCCTTCTTCGCCTTTGCTGATGGCTGCGCCGGCGTCTTCGAGGCGAAGGGGGCCGGGCATATCAGCCCGCGCAAGCTGGTCAAGGCACAGTCGCTGCTGGCGGAAAAAGCCGGCGCCGCCGTCATCCGCGACAATGTTGTCTCAATCCGCGAGGAGGGTGGTTCGGCGGTCGTCAGGACCGCCGGCGGCTTGGCCTATCGTGCTGAAAAGGTACTGCTGGCTGCTGGAGGATTTTCCATTGCGGAGAATCTGTTGCCGCGTCCGATTGAGATGACGGTTTATGGCCGGACGGTAACGCTTTTCGAAGTGAGCGAAGCCGATGCCATCCACCTCGCCGCCATGCCGTCGCTTATTGTCGATGTGCCCGGCATCCATATTTACCTACTGCCGCCGATCCGTTATCCCGACGGTAAATTCTATCTGAAGATCGGCGGCGACCCCGACGATCTGGCGCTCGGCAACGAGGCGGAGATGCGTGCCTGGTTCAGGACCGAGGGGCGGGAGAGCGTGCGGACGCATCTTCAACGCATCGTCGCCGATCTTGCGCCCGATCTGACGCCGCTTTCGATCTCGACGGCCGCCTGTGTCGTTTCCCAGACGCAAAGCGGCTATCCGATGATCGGCTATACGGCTTCGCCTGCCATCGCAGTGCTGACAGGCTGCGCCGGCACGTCGGCCAAGAGTTCGGACGAAATCGGCAGGCTCGGGGCCGAGCTGCTTTTATCAGGCGGCATCAGTCAACAGGGCTACTCCACGGATTTCACACCGCAATTTCGCTAAGACTATCGTTTTTGGTGGCAATTGTGCGCACTCTCGTTTATGGGAGCCCTGCCAGTTGGCCGGGCAGCCGCGCTTTACCAATGCCGAAAGGCGGTAGAGTGAGGAAAGTCCGGGCTCCACGGAGACACGGTGCCGGATAACGTCCGGCGAGGGCGACCTCAGGGAAAGTGCCACAGAAAGCAAACCGCCTGTCATGACAGGTAAGGGTGAAAGGGTGGGGTAAGAGCCCACCGCATTTCCGGCAACGGATATGGCACGGTAAACCCCACCGGGAGCAAGACCGAATAGGGATGACGCGGCGGGCCGAAGGGCCTTCCGGCCGGTTTCCAGGCCAGTCATCCGGGTGGGTTGCGCGAGGCAGCGTGCGAACGCTGTCCCAGAGGAATGGCTGCCACGTTCCGGTTCACGCCGGAGCCATACAGAACCCGGCTTACAGGCCAACTGGCGATTAACTTTCGTGGCGCGAAAATCTCCGATTCGACGAATCACCTCCGTGTAAGCCGCTGAAATCGACAGTTTTCAAGCGGATGCTCATACAATCCGCTGCGCGAAAATCGTTTTTGCGAAAGCATCGTCGCGCGTCCCTTCCGGGAGGGTGATCCTAACCCTTTGTTAAACTTAACGGCTTATAAATTTTTGATCATGCGTCTGTTGCAAAGCAGGCGCATCCCATTGACGCCCATATGGTCCCATGCTATCCCAAACTCGCACTGCACCAGGGCAATCACCTGCCCATTCATCGCAAAGCAAAGGCGTCTTCCTCTCTGGGAGCGTCGGAGGGGTTTTCGCTCATCCGGCTTGCGAAGCTGTGCCTGATATCGGGAGTTTCGGGCGTCTTTTGGTCCGGATCCCTGCGGGAACGGATGTTTCGAGTGATGAGCCGCTTCCTTTCGAATGCGACCAACAGGATCGACGCCAAGGGCAGGGTTTCCGTGCCGTCGGCGTTCCGTTCCGTGCTGGCGCAGCGCAATGTCCAGGAGCTCTATTGCTTCCAGGACTTTGTGTTTCCGGCGGTCAGCGTCGGCGGTCCGGATCTTCTCGAAAGATTCGAACGGCAGATTGCTGCGGAGGATCCGTTTTCGCCGGATGCGAACGAGATGTCGCTTCTCATTCATGGAGGCGGGGTTTTCATGAAGCTCGACGCCGAGGGGCGGCTGATGGTCACGGATTTCATCCGCGGCTTTACCGGTATCTCGGACGAAGTGACCTTCGTCGGTCGGGCGGATCATTTTCAGCTCTGGCAGCCGCAGGAATTTCTGGCGGCGCAGGCGCAGGCACGTGGGGAGCGCAAGCTGGCGGGCAAGCGTTCCTGAAAGGACGAGGGAACGGAATGGTGGCGAATCCTGGCGGAGGTTCAACTGATGCCGGTGGCGGACCGGTTCGTCACATTCCTGTTCTTCTCGAAGAGGTCCTCGCGGCGCTGGCGCCCGCGCCCGGCAAACTCATCCTCGACGGTACTTTCGGTGCGGGTGGCTACACCTCGGCCATTCTTGCCGCCGGCGCCGAGGTGATCGCGCTCGATCGCGATCCGACGGCAATAGCGGCGGGGCAGGCGATGGTCGCCGCCCATGGCGGCCGTCTCAGGCTCGTTCATTCGCAATTCTCGCATCTGGCCGATCATGCGCCGCAGGGCGGGCTCGATGGCGTCGTTCTCGACATCGGCGTTTCCTCCATGCAGCTTGATGAGGCCGAGCGTGGCTTCTCCTTCCAGAAGAACGGGCCGCTCGACATGCGCATGTCGGCGGCAGGCATTTCGGCAGCCGACGTTGTCAACCGCGCCAAGGTCGCCGATCTCATCCGCATCTTTCGTTTTCTGGGCGAGGAAAGCCAAGCGCCGCGTATCGCGCATGCGATCGAGAAGCGCCGTGCCGAAAAGCCGTTCGAGACGACGCGTGACCTTGCCGGTCTCATCGAGCTGGTCACCCCACGCAAGATGAAGGACAAGATCCATCCGGCGACGCGCGTCTTCCAGGCGCTGCGCATCTTCGTCAATGATGAACTCGGCGAATTGGCGCAGGCGCTGTTTGCGGCGGAACGAGCGCTGAAACCCGGCGGGCGGCTCGTCGTCGTCACCTTTCATTCGCTTGAAGACCGCATCGTTAAGAAATTCTTCTCCGACCGCGCCGGCAAGGCGACGGGATCGCGGCACCTGCCGGCCGCGCATGAGCGGGCTGCGACTTTCACGGTGATCGGCAAGCCGATGGTGTCGGCGAGCGAGGCGGAGGCCGAGGTCAATCCGCGCGCCCGCTCCGCCAAGCTGCGCGCCGGCCTCAGGACGGATGCCGCCACGGAGCCGGCGGATATGTCGCTGTTCGGGTTTCCCAATCTTGCCACTCTCGGAAAGCTTGGAGGTTGACATGCTGAAGACGTTCGATCTCGTGCTCATCGGCGTCATGACGGCAGCTGCCGCCGTCACCTATACGATCAAGCATCGCGCCGAATTGAAGCTCGAGGAGGTTCACCGCCTCGAAGCCGAGATCAAGCTCGAGAAGGATACGATCGACCTTCTCAAGGCCGACTGGGCGCTGCAATCGCAGCCGAACCGGCTGGAGCGGCTGGTCAATGCCTATAATGCCGAGCTGCAGCTGCAGCCGACGGAATCGACGGCGCTCGTGCATGCCAAGGAGTTGCCGATGCTGAAATCGGAGGTTCCCGTACCTGATGTGACGGAGGCCAAGGCCAGCGCCAAAGGCGCGACCGTAGCCAGCGCCAAGGGTGCGGGCGGTGCTGCCAAAGCGCAGCCCGTTCCGACGCCCGCCCCGCGCGCCGGCGTCGAGCAGCACGGTGTCGTTGAGGATGAGGCAGACGAGATCGAAACGGGGTCGGTGGAATAATGTCGTTTCTTTCCCGCATCATGGTCCTGAAGAGCCAGGCGCATTTCTCCGCCGGCGTCTATAACCGTTTCGGCGGCCCCTCCGCCGGTCTGGCGATCGAGGGGTCGCGCAAGAAAAAATCCGGGCAGGCGAAAAGCCGCGTCGGTCTGCTGATCTTGGGTTTCATGGGCGTCTACGCCGTCATCGGTGGCCGCCTCGTCGAATATGCGATGAAGGATCAGGAGGTCGTCTCCAGCATCCTGCCGCCCGACCGGCTGATGGCTTCGCGCCCCGATATCCTCGACCGCAACGGCGAGGTGCTGGCGACCGATATCCGCACCGTCTCGCTGTTTGCCGAGCCGAACAAGATCGTCGACGTCGACGAGGCTGTGGAGAAGCTTTCGAGCGTCCTGCCCGAACTCGACGTCAGGGACACCTATAAGAAGCTCTCGGTCAAGACCTCGCATTTCGCCTGGCTGCGCCGGCAGCTGACGCCGAAGCAGCAGAGCCAGATCCTGGCGCTCGGCATTCCCGGCATCGGCTTCCGGCCGGAGAAGCGCCGCTTCTATCCCGGCGGACCGACCGCCGCGCACATTCTCGGCTACGTCAACATCGACAACCGTGGTGTCGCCGGCATGGAGAAATATATCGACGACCAGGGGCTTGCCGATCTCGCCTCGGTCGGTATGACCAGCGACCAGCCGCTGGAGCCGGTGCGGCTTTCGATCGATCTGCGCGTGCAGAACATCGTTCGCGATGCGGTCATCAACGCCGTCAACAATTTCCAGTCCAAGGGCGCAGGCGCTGCCGTCATCGACGTCCATACCGGGGAAGTGCTCGGCATGGCATCGGCGCCGGACTTCGATCCGAACAATCCGCAGGAGGGCGCCAAGGAAGGCTGGCTCAACCGAATGACCAACGGCACCTTCGAAATGGGATCGACCTTCAAGACCTTTTCGCTGGCGATGGCGCTCGACAGCGGCAAGGTGAAGATGACCGACACATTCGATGCCAGCAAGTCGATCTATATCGGTGGCTTCACCATCCATGACTTTCACGGGCAGCGCCGCTGGCTGACCGTGCCTGAGATTTTCCAGTATTCGTCGAACATCGGCACGGCGCGCGTCATCGACATCGTCGGCATCGATTCGCAGAAGGATTATCTGACCAAGCTCGGCCTGCTGACGAAAATGCAGACCGAGCTTCCGGAAGTGAAGATGCCGAGCCAGCCGCGCGTCTGGAAGAAGATCAATTCGATCACGATTTCCTTCGGCCACGGCGTCTCGACGACGGCGCTGCAGACCGGCGTGGCGGCCGCCGCCCTCGTCAACGGCGGCAAGCTAATCGAGCCGACATTCCTGCCGCGCACGCGCGAACAAGCCGACCAGATCGCCACGCAGGTCCTCAAGAAGTCGACCAGCGACGCCGTCCGCTATCTCCTCGATTTCAACGGCTACAAGGGTTCCGGGCGCGTGGCCCGCGTACCCGGCTTCGGCGTCGGCAGCAAGACGGGTACGGCCGACAAGGTGGTGAACGGTCGGTATTCCTCGTCGCTGAACTTCAATTCCTTCATTGCCGCCTTCCCGATCGACAATCCCCGATATGCCGTGATCACCTTCTGCGACGAGCCGAAGACAGGCGAAAAGCAATATGGCGGAACGCTCTCCGCCGGTACGGCCGGTCCCATCGCCCGTGATATCATCCGTCGCGCCGCCCCCATTCTCGGCATCGAGCCGAAATTTGGGGAGGGCGGATCGGCCTTGCTGGTGTCTTATTGAGCGTGAATGAATATCGGCGCCGATTCGCGAGGGGTGAACCGGCTTCAAGAGAGAAAAGTGCATTCGATGAAATTGCGAGACCTGGCCGGAGATCAGTTTCCGGAACTTGAAGCACAGCTCGAAGGCCCAGCAGGCCTGCTTAATATTTCAGGCCTGTCTTCGGACAGCCGTCATGTGGCGCCGGGCAACGCCTTCGTCGCGGTCGCCGGCACAAAGGCGGACGGCGCGGGCTTCATCGTCGATGCCGCCGGCCGAGGCGCTGCCGTCGCGATCGCCTCCCAGCCGGTCGATGCTTCCATTCCGGTGCTTGCGGTCAAGGAGCCGCGTCGCTTCCTTTCGATCGCCGCCGCGCGGTTCTACGGCAGGCAGCCCGAGACCATGGTCGCCGTCACCGGCACGGCGGGCAAGACCTCCGTCGCCTCGTTCACCCGTCAGATCTGGGCGCATGCAGGCCATGCGGCCGCGATGATCGGCACAACGGGCGTGGTTTCGCCGACGCGCAACGAATATGGCGCATTGACGACGCCCGATCCGGTGTCGTTGCACAAGCTTCTGGCTGAACTTGCCGACGAAGGCGTCACGCATGCGTCGATGGAGGCTTCCAGCCACGGTCTCGACCAGTGCCGGCTTGACGGCGTCAAGCTCGCCGCCGCCGCCTTCACCAATCTCGGCCGCGACCACATGGACTATCATCCGACCGTCGAGGCCTATATGGCCGCCAAGATGCGGCTGTTCGACACGCTGCTGCCGAAGGGTGCGCCGGCGGTGATCTTTGCCGACGACCCCTGGTCGGCCCAAGCGATCAAGGCTGCGGCCGATGCCGGACATGATGTCCGTACCGTCGGGCGCAAGGGCGATTACCTCACGCTCAAACGCGTCGAGCATTTCCGCCACAAACAGATGGCGGAGATCCATATCGGCGACGAGATCTTCGAGGTGGATATTCCGCTGGCCGGCGATTTCCAGGTCGCCAACGCACTAGTCGCGGCCGGGCTTGCCATGTCGACCGGCGTCGAGCCGAAAGTTGCGATGGCTGCGCTCGAAAAACTCGTCGGCGCCTCCGGCCGTCTCGAGCTCGTCGGCCATACGAAAGATGGCGCGCTCGCCTATGTCGATTATGCCCATAAGCCGGATGCGCTGGAAAATGTGCTGAGCTCGGTCCGACCCTTCACCACGGGCCGCGTCGTCGTCGTGTTCGGCTGCGGCGGCGACCGCGACCGCGGCAAGCGGCCGATCATGGGCGAAATCGCCTGCCGGCTTGCCGATGTGGTCATCGTCACCGACGACAATCCGCGCTCGGAAGAGCCGGCCTCGATCCGGGCGGAGATCATGGCAGCCGCGCCTTGCGCCGCGGAAATCGCCGATCGCGCCATCGCCATCCGCGAGGCGGTCGCCATGCTGACATCGGGCGATACGCTGATCGTCGCCGGCAAGGGGCATGAGGAAGGGCAGACGATCGGGAGCGTCACACTGCAGTTCTCCGATCATGCGGAGGTGCGCAAGGCGTTGGAGGAACTGAAATCTTGAGCTGGCTCTGGACCACCGAAGACATGATCGCAGCGATGGCGGGGCGCCCTTTCGGCACGCTGCCCGAAGGCATCACCGGCATTTCCATCGACAGCCGCTCGATCAGCCCGGGCGAAGCCTTCTTCGCGATCAAGGGTGACCGCGTCGACGGTCACGACTACGCGTCAATGGCGATGGCGAACGGCGCCTCCCTGCTTGTCGTCAGTGAGGCGAGGCTTCCGGCCATGGGCCGCTTGACGGTGCCGATGATCGTCGTGGAAGACGTGCTCGCGGCTCTTGGCAAGCTTGGCCTTGCCTCGCGCGAGCGCTCGCGGGCCCGGATCATCGCGGTGACGGGATCGGTCGGCAAGACCACCACCAAGGAAATGCTGCGGCAGGTGCTGTCGCCTTCCGGCAAGGTGCACGCGTCTGTTGCTTCCTTCAACAATCATTGGGGCGTTCCTCTGACGCTGGCGCGCATGCCTGGCGACACGGATTATGGTGTCTTCGAAGTCGGCATGAATCATCCGGGCGAGATCCGGCCGCTGGTGTCGATGATCCGCCCCGACGTCGCCGTCATCACGACAATCGCGCCGGCTCATCTCGGCAATTTCAAGAACATCAAGGAGATCGCCGCCGCCAAGGCCGAGATCTTCGAAGGGCTCGAATCCGGCGGTCATGTCGTGCTCAACCGCGACAACGACCAGTTCAATTTCCTCGACCGCACGGCGCAGTCGCTCGGCATCGAGCATATCCATTCCTTCGGCCAGCATGCGAAAGCCGAATTCCGGCTCGCGGAGTTCAACGGCTCGGACGAGAATTCGACTCTGTGGCTGACGATCGGCGGCGAGACGCTCGAGGTGGCGCTCGGCGCGCCGGGCCGGCACATCGCCGAAAATGCACTTGCCGCACTCGGTGTCGTCAGGATTGTCGGCGCCGACATCGAGAAGGCAATCGCAGCGCTTGCGACGCTGAAGCCGGAAAAGGGCAGGGGCAAGCGCCACCGGCTCTCGATTGGCGGCGGCAACGGCAGCTTTACGCTGATCGACGAGAGCTACAACGCCAACCCGGCCTCAATGCGCGCGGCGATCGCGCTGCTGGCGGCTGCCGAGCCGACCGGCCGCGGCCGCCGCATCGCCGTGCTCGGCGACATGCTCGAAATGGGCGAGTATGCCGAGAAGGTTCACACCGATCTCGCCGGGCCGCTGCTTGCGGCCGGCATCGAACATGTCTGGCTCGCAGGCGCCGACATGGCCGCGCTGAAGGAATCATTGCCGGAAAGCGTCCATGTCGAGTATCGCGAAAAGACCAGCGAATTGACGGATTATGTACTGAACTCGGTCGCGCCAGGCGACGTGTTGATGGTGAAATCGTCTCTGGGCATCGGTTTCGGCAAGATCGTCGCCGCGCTTCTTGACAAGTTCCCGGCATTTTCCGACACGCAACGCGAACGTTGACCGGGTAACAAGGGGCCCTGAATGCTGATCTGGCTTGTCGAACTGTCGGAATATTTCAAATTCCTGAACCTGTTCAGATATATTACCTTCCGCACGGGCGCCGCTCTCTTCACCTCCGCATTGATCGTGTTCCTGTTCGGGCCGACCATCATCAATTCGCTGCGCATCCGGCAGGGCAAGGGTCAGCCGATCCGCGCAGACGGGCCGCAGACGCATTTCAAGAAGGCTGGCACGCCGACCATGGGCGGGCTGATGATCCTGGCCGGCATTGTCGGCGCGTCGCTGCTCTGGGCCGATCTTTCCAACGTCTATGTCGTTGCCACGCTGCTGGTGACGCTCGGCTTCGGCGCCATCGGCTTCTATGACGATTATCTCAAGGTGACGAAGCAGAGCCACATGGGCTTTTCCGGCAAGGCCCGTCTCGGCATCGAGTTCATCATCGCCGGCATCGCCGTCTACTTCATGATGCGCACCGCCCTTGCCTCGGGGAGCGCCGGCTCGACCTTCGGCTCCTCGATCGCCTTTCCCTTCTTCAAGGACTTCCTGATCAATCTCGGCATCATGTTCGTGGTGTTCGGCGGCTTCGTCATCGTCGGCGCCGGCAATGCCGTTAACCTGACCGACGGCCTGGATGGGCTCGCCATCGTGCCTGTGATGATCGCCGCCGCCTCCTTCGGCGTCATCGCCTATCTCGCCGGCAACGTCGTGTTTGCGAACTACCTGCAGATCAATTTCGTGCCCGGCACCGGCGAGCTTGCCGTCGTGCTCGGCGCCGTCATCGGGGCGGGCCTCGGCTTCCTCTGGTTCAATGCGCCGCCGGCCGCCATCTTCATGGGCGACACCGGGTCGCTGGCGCTCGGCGGCACGATCGGCACCGTCGCCGTCGCCACCAAACACGAGATCGTCATGGCGATCATCGGCGGCCTCTTCGTCATGGAGACGCTCTCGGTCATCATCCAGGTCGGCTTCTTCAAGATGACCGGCCGGCGCGTCTTCCTGATGGCGCCGATTCATCATCACTTCGAGAAGAAGGGCTGGACGGAAAGTCAGGTGGTGATCCGCTTCTGGATCATCGCCGTCGGCCTTGCCATGCTCGGCCTCTCGACGCTGAAGCTCCGGTGAGGCGGCGATGATCCCGGTCACGACGCTGAAAGACAGGAAGGTCGCGCTTTTCGGGCTCGGCGGCTCCGGTTTCGCCACCGCACGTGCGTTGATCGCCGGCGGAGCCGATGTGACTGCCTGGGACGATAATCCCGACAGCGTCGCCAAGGCTTCCGCCGAAGGCATCGGTACCGAAGACCTGCACATGATCGACTGGAGCCAGCAGGCGCTGTTCGTGCTGTCGCCCGGCGTGCCGCTTACCCATCCGAAGCCGCACTGGACGGTCGATCTCGCGCGGGCCGCGGGCGTCGACATCGTCGGCGATGTCGAGCTCTTCGTGCGCGAGCGTCGCGCCCATGCACCGGACTGCCCGTTCATCGCCATCACAGGAACCAACGGCAAGTCGACGACGACGGCGCTGATTGCCCACATCCTGAAATCATCAGGCTACGACACGCAGCTCGGCGGCAATATCGGCACAGCGGTGCTGACGCTCGACCCGCCGAAGGCGGGGCGTTATTTCGTCGTCGAATGCTCGTCATACCAGATCGATCTGGCGCCGACGCTGAACCCCTCGGCCGGCATTCTGCTCAACCTGACGCCCGACCACCTCGACCGTCACGGCACGATGCAGCATTATGCCGACGTCAAGGAACGGCTGGTCGCCGGCAGCGATGTCGCGGTGGTCGGCGTCGACGACAGCCATTCGGCGTTGATCGCTGACCGCGTCGAGCGGGCAGGCGTTAAGGTGGTCCGCATCTCGCGCCGCAACGTGGTGGCCGAGGGCATCTATGCCGAGGGCACGAAACTCATTCAGGCCGCCGGCGGTGCCATGTTGCCCTTCGTCGATCTCGACGGTATTCAGACGCTGCGCGGCAGCCACAATGCGCAAAACGCCGCGGCTGCGGTCGCCGCCTGTCTTGCCGTAGGGGTTTCCGCCGACGACATCCGCGCCGGCCTTGCCTCCTTCCCCGGCCTCAAGCACCGCATGCAGCCGGTCGGCAGACGCGGCCGTGTCGTCTTCGTCAACGATTCCAAGGCCACCAATGCCGATGCAGCGGCGCCAGCGCTTTCGAGCTATGATCGCATCTACTGGATCGCCGGCGGCCTGCCGAAATCTGGCGGCATCACGACGCTCGCTCCCTATTTCCCGCGCATCGCCAAAGCCTATCTGATCGGCGAGGCGGCGGCGGAATTCGCCGCCACACTCGGCGAGGCCGTTCCCTACGAAATTTCGGGAACGCTGGAGCGCGCAGTCGCGCATGCCGCAGCCGACGCGGATCGCGACGAGGCGGCTGCTTCGGCCGTGATGTTATCCCCGGCTTGCGCAAGCTTCGACCAGTATAAGAACTTCGAAGTCAGGGGCGATGCCTTCGTCAGCCACGTGGCGGCACTTGACGGAACGACGATGCTGATCGGTCCTGTAGCAGGAGAGAAATGACATGGTAAGCCGCGCGGAACGTGGGCCTCTGGCCGATTGGTTCTGGACCATCGACCGCTTCTTCCTGGCGATGTTCATCTTCCTGATGGGCATCGGCTTCATGCTGTCCTTCGCGGCATCTCCCGCGGTCGCCGAGCGCATCGGGCTCGAGCCTTTCCACTTCGTCAAGCGTCACGCGGCCTTCATGATCCCGTCGATCGCCGTTATGCTCGGGCTGTCGTTCCTGACGCCGCGCCAGGTGCGGCGAACCGCGATCCTGCTGCTGATCATTTCGCTCGCCATGATGGTGCTGGTGCTGTTCGTCGGGCAGGAGGTCAAGGGCGGCAGGCGCTGGATCTGGATCGCCGGCCTATCCATCCAGCCCTCGGAATTCATGAAGCCTGCCTTCGTCGTCGTTTGCGCCTGGCTGTTTGCCGAACATGCGCGCCAGCCTGAAATTCCCGGCAATCTCTTCGCTATCATTCTGTTCGGCATCGTCGCGGCACTTCTCGTCGCACAGCCGGACCTCGGCCAGACCATCCTGACGACGGCCGTCTGGGGCGGGATGTTCTTCATGGCCGGCATGCCCTGGATCTGGATCGTGCTACTCGGTATCGGCGGCGCCGGAGGCCTGCTCAGCGCCTATTACGTCTTTCCGCACGTTGCCGGCCGAATAGACAAGTTCATGACCGGCGAGGGCGACACCTTCCAGATCGACACGGCGCGTGAGGCGATCATCCGCGGCAGCTGGTTCGGCCAGGGGCCGGGCGAAGGCATCGTCAAGCGCATCATCCCCGACGCTCATACCGACTTCATCTTTTCGGTCGCGGCCGAAGAATTCGGTATCGTCTTCTGCATTGCGCTCGTCGCCCTGTTTACCGTGCTGGTGCTGCGCGGCTTGTCGCATGCATATCGCGAACGCAATGATTTCAACCGTTTTGCCGTCGCCGGCCTGGTATTGCAGCTTGGGATCCAGTCGATCATCAACATAGGCGTCAACCTCGAGCTGCTGCCGGCAAAAGGCATGACGCTGCCGCTGATTTCCTACGGCGGCTCGTCCATGGTGGCGATCTGCGTCACCGCCGGTTTCATTCTGGCGCTGACGCGCCATCGTCCGGAAAAACGTGCGCAGGAGCGGAGCCTTTTCCGCGTCCCGCACGGCATGCCGGCGGAGTAAGCGTATGAGCAAAGGCATCGTGCTGCTTGCCGCCGGGGGAACCGGCGGCCATGTGTTCCCGGCGGAGGCGCTGGCCTTCAAGCTGAAGGAGCGCGGCTATTCGGTGCATCTCGTCACCGACAGCCGGGCCGAGCGTTATGCCGGCAAGTTCCCCGCCGAGGAGATCCACGTTGTACCGTCGGCGACGATCGGTTCGAAGAACCCTGTCGCCGTCGCCCGCTCGCTGTGGACCCTCTGGAGCGGCATGCGGGCGGCCAAGAAGCTGATCCAGCGGCTAAAGCCCGTTATCGTGGTCGGTTTCGGCGGTTACCCCACCGTGCCGCCGCTGCTGGCCGCCACGCGGCTCGGTATTGCCTCGATGCTGCATGAGCAGAATGCCGTCATGGGGCGCGCCAACAAGGCGCTGGCCCCGCGCGTCAAGGCGATTGCCGGCGGCTTTCTGCAGGAAAGCGGCGATGTTATTTCCGACAAGACGGTTGCGACCGGCAATCCGGTGCGTCCTGCGATCCTTGCCGCGGCCGAACAGCCGTATCAGCCTTCCCAGCCCGGCGAGCCGTTCAATCTCGTCGTCTTCGGCGGCAGCCAGGGCGCGCAGTATTTCTCCAAGGCCATGCCAACGGCAATCAGCCTGCTCGACGACGGGCTGCGGGCGCGGCTCAGGGTGACCCAGCAGGTTCGGCCGGAGGACATGGAGATGGTTCGCGGCTGTGTGGCGCAGCTGCAGATGGGTGCGGATATCGCGCCGTTTTTCAGCGACATGGCTGAGCGTCTTGCCAAAGCGCATCTGGTAATCTGCCGCTCCGGCGCTTCCACGGTTTCGGAAATCTCCGTCATCGGCCGTCCGGCCATCCTGGTGCCCTATCCGCATGCGCTCGATCATGATCAGGCGGCGAACGCCGCCGCACTGGCTGCGACCGGCGGCGCCAAGGTGATCGCTCAGTCCGAGCTTTCGCCTGAACGCATCGCCTCTATACTGAGCCATGTGATGAACGATCCGGAAAAGCTGTCGCACATGGCGGCGGCTGCGAAGCTTGCCGGGAAACCGGATGCGGCGAACTTGCTTGCCGACATGGTTGAGGCTATTGCCGCCGGCAAGACAGTCTCAGAATTCAAGAGGACACGCGCATGAAACTGCCGAAGGCGATCGGTCTCGTCCATTTCATCGGCATTGGCGGCATCGGGATGAGCGGCATTGCCGAGGTGCTGCACAATCTCGGCCATAAGGTGCAGGGATCGGACCAGACCGACAGCGCCAATGTCCAGCGCCTGCGCGACAAGGGCATCGAAGTCTTCGTCGGCCATCGGGCTGAAAATCTGGGTGATGCCGAAGTCGTCGTCGTCTCGACGGCGATCAAGAAGAGCAATCCGGAACTTATCGCCGCCCGTGAAAAGCTGCTGCCGGTGGTGCGCCGCGCCGAAATGCTTGCCGAGCTGATGCGCTTCCGCAATGCGATTGCCATCGGCGGCACCCACGGCAAGACGACGACGACCTCGCTGGTGGCGACCCTGCTCGAGGCCGGCGGGCTCGACCCGACCGTCATCAACGGCGGCATCATCAACGCCTACGGCACCAATGCCCGCATGGGCGAGGGCGAGTGGATGGTGGTCGAGGCCGACGAATCGGACGGCACCTTCCTGAAGCTTCCGGCAGATGTCGCCGTCATCACCAACATCGACCCCGAACATCTCGACCATTACGGCAATTTCGATGCGGTGCGCGCCGCCTTCCGGCAGTTCGTCGAGAACGTGCCGTTTTACGGTTTCGGCGTCATGTGCCTCGACCACCCCGAAGTACAATCGCTGGTCGGCCGCATCGAGGACCGCAAGATCATCACCTATGGCGAGAACCCGCAGGCCGACGTGCGCTTCAAGAATGTGCGAATCGACGGCACGCGCTCGATCTTCGATGTCGAGATCCGCCGCCGCCGCACCGGCCAGGTGACCGAGCTCAAGGGGCTGGTCATGCCGATGCCCGGGCGGCACAATATTTCCAACGCGACGGCGGCGATCGCCGTCGCCAACCGGCTTGGCATATCGAGTGAAGATATCGCCAAGGGGCTTGCCTCCTTCGGCGGCGTCAAGCGCCGCTTTACCTTGACGGGCGAATGGAACGGAGTGCAGATCTTCGACGATTACGGCCACCATCCGGTCGAGATCAAGGCGGTGCTGCGCGCGGCCCGCGAGGCCTGCAAGGGCCGCATCATCGCCGTCCACCAGCCGCACCGGTACAGCCGTCTCGCAAGCCTATTCGAGGAATTCGCGGCCTGCTTCAACGATGCCGACAGCATTTTTCTGGCGCCCGTCTATGCGGCAGGCGAGGATGCAATCGAAGGCGCCGACTCCACGTCGCTCGTCTCGCGCATCAAATCCGGCGGCCATCGCGACGCCCGCTTCCTGTCTTCGGCCGAGCTTCTGCCGCAGATGGTTGCAGAGGTTGCAAAGCCTGGCGATTTCGTGGTTTTGTTGGGGGCTGGGAGCATCACATCCTGGGCAGCGGCACTGCCCAGACAACTGGAAGGCCTATCGGGAAAGTCCGCATGAAACAGGTGAATGGGGAAAAGCTTCTCGCGTCTCTCGGAGACGGTGTAAAGGATATCCGCGGTCGCATCACGCCGGATGCCCCCATGGACCGCGTCACCTGGTTCAGGGCCGGCGGGCTCGCCGAGCTGATGTTCCAGCCGCATGATGTCGACGATCTCATCGCCTTCCTGAAGATCCTGCCGGAAGAGGTGCCGCTGACGGTGATCGGCGTCGGCTCCAATATCCTGGTGCGCGACGGCGGCATTCCCGGCGTCGTGCTGCGCCTGTCGGCGAAGGGCTTCGGCTTCGTCGAGCTGGCCGGTGAAAACCGCATCCTTGCCGGCGCCATCTGCCCGGACAAGCATGTGGCGGCGATGGCGATGGACAACGGCATCGGCGGCTTTCATTTCTACTACGGCATTCCCGGCGCCATCGGTGGCGCGGCGCGCATGAATGCCGGCGCCAACGGGGTGGAGACGCGCGAGCGGCTGATCGAGGTCAACGCGGTCGACCGCAAGGGCAACAAGCATGTGCTTTCCAATGCCGAGATGGGCTATTCCTACCGGCATTCCGCAGCCCCTGCCGACCTTATCTTCACCTCGGTGCTGTTCGAGGGCTATCCAGAGGATCGCGCCCAGATCCGCGCCGAGATGGATGCCGTGCGCAATCATCGCGAGACGGTGCAGCCGGTGCGCGAGAAGACCGGCGGCTCGACCTTCAAGAACCCGCCCGGCCACTCGGCTTGGAAGCTGATCGACGAGGCGGGCTGCCGCGGCCTCGTCATTGGTGGCGCGCAGATGTCGTCGCTTCACTGCAACTTCATGATCAATATGGGGCAGGCGACCGGCTACGATCTCGAATATCTTGGCGAGCAGGTGCGCCGCGAGGTCTTCGAGAAAGATGGCATCAAGCTCGAATGGGAAATCAAGCGCCTCGGTGTCTTCATGCCCGGCCGCGAAGTGCGCCCGTTCCAGGGCGTCACCAGCGAATAACGGCTACTTCACCGCCAGTTTCAGGCCTTGGCGCGGCGTGACGACCGGCGTCCAGCCGAGAACCTTGCGTGCCTCGGATATGTCGACCTGCAGCGAACCGCAAAGGCGTTGATAGACGGCCTCCTTCCCGACAGACTTCGCCGCCATGTGCAGCAATGCAGACGGGAAGGGGACCAGCATCGGCTTGACGCCGAGCCCCGCCGCGATTCCCCGGATGAGCTCCGGAGTCGACAGGTCCTCACCATCTCCAGCGAGGAAAATCCCGCCGCCGGCGGCCGGATGCGCCGCGCAGGTGATGATCAGATCGACGAGATTTTGCACAGCCACCAATGTGCGGCGGTTCTTCAGTGAAGCGAAGGGGAGCGGTATCCGCTTGCGGACGAGCCCGACAAGAAGGGCGAAGTTGCCTCTTGCGCCGGGCCCATAGACCAGCGGCGGGCGGATGACGACGATTTCCATACCGGTGCGGGCGGCGATTTCGCGCAGACCGATTTCGCTTTCAAGCTTCGAAATGCCGTAAGGATCGATCGGCTTCGGCGTGTCGTCATGCCGGAACGGCCGATCGTTCTCTTCGCCATTGACCTTGATGGTGCTGACGAAGACGAATCTCTTCACGCCGGCGCGGGCCGCCTGTTCGGCAAGGTTGAGTGTGGCGGCGGTGTTGGTCCGGCGGAATTCCGCCAGCGGATCGGCTGCGCGGTCGTTCATGATGTGAACGCGGGCGGCAAGATGGAGGATGACGTCGACGCCTGCAAGTGCCGCCGCCCAGTCGGTCCTGTCGGTTATGTCTATCGGAAAATGCCTGACATCATCAGGAAAGGCAGACGTTTGGGATCTGGTGGTGACCACCAGATCACAAATCTTCTCTGCGTGCAGCCGTTTGACAAGCGGACTACCGACGAAGCCGGCAGCGCCGGTGACGAGGCATCGCATGATCTTCTCCCTGCTCATCCATCGGCCTTGGCTAACCGGAAGTCAGACCCGCATCAATAAAAAAGCAGGGCGGACCGAATGCTGCGGCTCTCCGCATTAATTAATCCTGCGGGCGGCGGCCATTAAGGGATGGCATCTCGGTCCTTCGACTGAGGCCATCGCGGGTCAGCGCGGCACCATATCTTGTTGAAGACATAGGATTTTTCGCCTCCGCTCGGGGTCCACCCCCGCTTGCGTCGGAATGGTGGCGAAATGAGCAAAAGGTAAAAGATCGCCAATTTCCGAGATGGAAGTTAACGAAAGTAAACACTTCATTAACCATAATGATGCTCTAATGCATGCAGATCGGACAAAGGCCCGAAACGGCGCAGACAGCTTCGCGCAAGCGTCGTTTTCAAAAGTGAAAGTTATTTTTGGGGGTGTTGATGAGTCGCAAGCATGTCGCTGTCCTGATGGGCGGATTTTCCTCGGAACGGCCCGTCAGCCTTTCCTCGGGAAAGGCTTGCGCAGCAGCCCTCGAAGCCGAAGGCTTCAAGGTGACGTGCATCGATGTCGCGCGCGACGTTTCCGAGAAACTTGCGGCGCTGAAGCCCGATGTCGTCTTCAACGCGCTTCATGGGCCCTTTGGCGAGGATGGCACCATCCAGGGCATCCTCGAATATCTGGAAATTCCCTATACGCATTCGGGCGTGCTCGCCTCGGCGTTGGCGATGGACAAGGACAAGGCAAAACTTGTCGCTGCCGCTGCCGGCATTCCGGTTGCCGAATCACAGGTCGTCAACCGTTTCGCCTTTCCTTCAGCGCATCCGATGAGGCCGCCCTATGTGGTGAAGCCGGTTCGCGAAGGGTCGAGCTTCGGCGTCGTCATCGTCACGGAAGATCAGGCGCATCCGCCGCAGGTCGTCAGCTCGCCCGAGTGGCACTATGGCGAGGAGGTTCTCGTTGAACGCTACGTCTACGGCCGCGAACTGACCTGCGGTGTCATGGGCGAGACTGCGCTTGGCGTCACCGAGGTGGTGCCGCTGGGACACAATTTCTATGATTACGATTCCAAGTATGCGGTGGGCGGTTCAAAACACGTCATCCCGGCGAAAATTTCACCGAATATTTACCAAAAAATACAAACATTGGCCGTAAGGGCGCATCAGGCAATCGGTTGTCGCGGCGTCAGTCGGTCCGACTTTCGTTACGACGATCGTTTCTCCGAAGACGGCGAAATCATCTGGCTGGAGGTCAATACCCAGCCTGGCATGACTCCAACCTCGCTCGTGCCCGAAATGGCCGGCCATGCCGGTTATTCCTTTGGTGAATTTCTCCGGTGGATGGTGGAGGACGCGTCTTGTTTGCGTTGACGGTCAAGAGGATAGGGCGTCCCAGCCATCATGCTGTGCTTCCGACCGTGGAGGCCGAGGAGCGATTCGTCCTGCCGCGTCCACTGCGTCGCGTCACTCGTTTCCTGATCAGCCTCGGCGGCGGCCGCATCTATATCCCGGCCCATACCGGCACCGTTGCGGCGCTGGCTTTCTTAGGCGCGACCGGGCTTTACGGCATGTCGCTCGGCGGTCACACGGAAGCGGTAGCCCAGGCGACGACGACGGCCGCCGGTTTTGCGATCGAGGACGTCAAGGTCTCCGGCAATTCGGAAACTTCCGAAATCGAAATCCTGCAGCTGATCGGCCTCGACGGCACGACCTCGCTGGTCGCGCTCGACGTCGATGCCGCTCGCCGGAAGATCGCCCATCTTCCCTGGGTCGAAAGCGTCGAGGTCCGCAAGGTCTATCCGAAGACGATCGAGGTGAAGCTCAAGGAGCGCCAAGCCTATGCGATCTGGCAGCACGGGCAGGAGCTTTCGCTGATCGAAAAGAACGGCAGCGTCATCGCGCCGCTGCGCGACAACAAGTTTTCGTCGCTGCCGCTCGTCGTCGGCCGCGATGCGGAAACGGCTGCGGCTTCGCTCGACGAGGCCTTCTCGAAGTGGCCCGACGTGAAGGCCCGCGTGAAGGCCTATGTCTGGATATCGGGACGTCGCTGGGACCTGCACATGGATAACGGCGTCATCGTCAAGCTGCCGGAAGACGGCATCGATCAGGCGCTGGCCACACTTTCGAAGTTCGATGAGCAGCACCAGCTGCTGGAGCGCGACATCGCTGCGGTCGATCTGAGATTGCCGGACAGGACCGCGATCCAGCTGACGCCGGAAGCGGCGGTCCGCCGGCAGGCGGCGGTAACGGAGCGTACGAAGGAATTGAAGAAGTCGGGGCAGAATATATGAGCTTGTTCGGTTCATCCCATTTCGGACTGCCGCGCCTGAAGCCGCTCTCGTCGAAGCGGTCTCATATCGTTTCGGTGCTGGACATCGGCTCGACCAAGGTCGTCTGCATGATCGGCCGGCTGACGCCGCGCGAGGAAAGCCAGATCCTGCCGGGCCGCACGCACAATATCGAGATCATCGGCATCGGCCACCAGCGCTCCCGCGGCATCAAGACCGGCGTTATCGCCGACCTCGACGCGCTGGAAGGCGTCATCCGCCTCGCCGTCGATGCGGCCGAGCGCATGGCGGGGCTGACCGTCGAGAGCCTGATCGTCAACCTGACGGCCGGCCGCCTTGGAAGCGACATCTACACGGCGACGATCGATCTCGGCGGCCAGGAAGTCGAGCTCAACGATTTGAAGAAGGTACTGTCGGCCGCCTGCCAGCAATCGCTGCGCCAGGACCGTTCGGTGCTGCATTCGCTGGCGACGGGCTTCTCGCTCGACGGCGAGCGCGGTATCCGCGATCCGCTGGCGATGTATGGCGATGCGCTCGGCGTCGACATGCATGTGGTGACGGCAGAGCGCTCGGCGCTGAAGAACCTCGAGCTCAGCGTCAACCGCGCGCATCTTTCGGTCGAGGGCATCGTCGCGACGCCCTATGCATCCGGCCTTGCCGCTCTCGTCGATGACGAGGTCGAGCTCGGCTGCGCGGCGATCGACATGGGCGGCGGCACGACGACCATTTCGGTCTTTGCCGAAGGCAAGCTCGTACATACGGATGCCGTCGGCCTCGGCGGCCATCACGTCACCACAGACCTGGCGCGCGGCCTTTCGACTCGCATCGAGGATGCGGAGCGGCTGAAGGTCGTGCACGCCTCGGCACTTTCGAACTCCTCCGACGAGCGCGAGCTGATCTCGATCCCGCCGATCGGCGAGGATGATCGCGACCAGCCGTCGCAGGTGCCGCGGGCGCTGGTTTCGCGAATCGTGTCGGCGCGAATCGAAGAGACGATGGAACTGATCCGCGACCGGATCCAGCGCTCCGGCTTCAGCCCGATCGTCGGCAAGCGCGTCGTCTTGACTGGCGGTGCAAGCCAGCTGACCGGCCTCGCCGAAGTGGCGCGGCGCATCCTTGCCCGCAATGTCCGCATCGGCCGTCCGATGGGCGTTTCGGGATTGCCGACGGCGGCCAAGGGTCCGGCCTTTTCGACGGCCGTCGGCCTGATGATCTATCCGCAGGTGGCGGACATGGAGACACATGCGTCACAGAGCGGTCTGCTCATGTCGCTTGGGGGAAATAACAGCCGCATAGCCCGGATGGGCCAGTGGCTGAAGGAAAGCTTCTGAAATTTGAGTAATTGGCCGGCGTGGCGATGCGGCCAGAGAGAGAAGGAACAGGTACCATGACAATCAAGCTGCAAAAGCCTGACATCACAGAGCTGAAGCCGCGCATCACCGTGTTCGGCGTCGGCGGCGGTGGCGGCAACGCCGTCAACAACATGATCACCGCCGGCCTCCAGGGCGTCGACTTCGTCGTTGCCAACACGGATGCGCAGGCGCTGACGATGACGAAGGCCGAGCGTATCATCCAGCTCGGCGTCAACGTCACCGAAGGCCTCGGCGCCGGTTCGCAGCCGGAAGTCGGCCGCGCGGCTGCGGAAGAGTGCATCGACGAAATCGTCGATCACCTGAACGGCACGCATATGTGCTTCGTCACCGCCGGCATGGGCGGCGGTACGGGTACCGGTGCTGCTCCTGTTGTCGCGCAGGCCGCCCGCAACAAGGGTATCCTGACAGTCGGCGTCGTCACCAAGCCGTTCCATTTCGAAGGCGGCCGCCGCATGCGTCTCGCCGAGATGGGCATCCAGGAACTGCAGAAGTCTGTCGACACGCTGATCGTCATTCCGAACCAGAACCTCTTCCGCATTGCCAACGACAAGACGACCTTCGCCGACGCGTTCGCCATGGCCGACCAGGTTCTCTATTCGGGCGTTGCTTGCATCACCGACCTGATGGTGAAGGAAGGTCTCATCAACCTCGACTTCGCCGACGTCCGCTCGGTCATGCGCGAAATGGGCCGCGCGATGATGGGCACCGGCGAAGCCTCCGGCGCCGGCCGCGCACTGCAGGCCGCCGAAGCGGCGATCGCCAACCCGCTGCTCGACGAAACCTCGATGAAGGGCGCCCAGGGCCTGCTGATCTCGATCACCGGCGGTCGCGACCTTACGCTCTTCGAAGTCGATGAAGCCGCGACCCGTATCCGCGAGGAAGTCGATCCCGACGCCAACATCATCCTCGGCGCCACCTTCGACGAATCGCTCGAGGGCATCATCCGCGTCTCGGTCGTCGCGACTGGTATCGACCGGGCGATCAGCGAAGCTGCCGAGCGCAACTTCCAGCCGGCTGCCAAGCCCGCTATCCGTCCCTCCGCGGCTGTTGCTCCGGCAGCGGCCGCAGTTCAGCCTGCGCCGGTGATGCAGGCACCAAAGGCCATTGATCCGATCGCGCAGACCATCCGCGAAGCCGAGATGGAACGCGAGCT
This sequence comes from Rhizobium sophoriradicis, assembly GCF_003939025.1. GTDB lineage: Bacteria > Pseudomonadota > Alphaproteobacteria > Rhizobiales > Rhizobiaceae > Rhizobium > Rhizobium sophoriradicis. The sequence continues at coordinate 219,506 of NZ_RQIH01000010.1, read as the reverse complement.
CGAAATCCCGGCCCCGCGTGCCGCCGCACCGCTTCAGCAGCCTGCTGCGCAGCAGGAAGTCTTCCGTCCGCAGAGCAAGATCTTCGCGCCTGCACCGGAGGCTCCGGCCATGCGTCCTCAGGTGCCGCAGCAGGCTCCGGCGCCGGTGATGAGCCAGCCGGTGATGAGCCAGCCCATCCAGCAGCAGCCCATCCAGCCGCAGCCGGTCCGGCAGGAGCCCGTCATTCGTCAGGCGCCCGAGCCGATGCGCATGCCGAAGGTCGAAGACTTCCCGCCGGTCGTCCAGGCCGAGCTCGACCACCGCACGCAGGCGGCTTCCGCGCATGGCCAGGAAGAGCGCGGCCCAATGGGTCTGCTCAAGCGAATCACCAATTCGCTGGGACGCCGCGACGATGACGCGGTTGCAGCCGACATGACTGCCGCACCGCCGGCTGCTTCGCAGCAGCGCCGTCCGCTGTCGCCGGAGGCAAGCCTCTATGCGCCGCGCCGCGGCAATCTCGACGATCAGGGTCGCGCGGTTCCGCAGGCCCGGATGATGCAGGAAGACGACCAGCTGGAAATCCCGGCATTCCTGCGCCGCCAGTCGAACTGAGATCGGGGCTTCGGCACCGTTTATGCCCGGGATCCAGGTCCCGGGCATTGCTGTTTTTCGGCCTCGGATTCTCCAGCGATTTCAATTGTGTGACTTCGTAACAATGCGAAAGAAACAGTGATTTGGATTGGGAGGCCGGCGCACGTAAGTATGGTGCAAGGAAACTGCCCTAGGAGACTCCTCAACAAGGCTCCTTCTGCAGAATGAATGATAACCGCGCCGTGGGTCAGATCACTGGAGCGGAAGAATAAAGGCAGATTTTATGGCAATTGGCTTGCTGGGTTTTCAAACGACGGTATCGCGTCCCGTGACGCTCTCGGGCATCGGGGTCCATTCGGGTGCTAATGTCTCGATCACGCTGAACCCGGCCGAATCGGACACCGGCGTCGTTTTCCAGCGCCTGCATGACAATGGCGACATCACCGAACTGAAGGCCGTCTCCTCGCAGGTCGGCAATACCGACCTCTGCACAGTGCTCGGCTTTTCACCGACGCATTCGGTTGCGACGATCGAACATGTCATGGCCGCCATCTATGCGCTCGGCCTCGACAATGTGGTGATCGAAGTGCAGGGCGCCGAAATGCCGATCATGGACGGCAGTTCGCTGCCTTTCGTCGAGGCGATCGAGCAGGTCGGTCTTGTCTCGCTCGGCGTCAAGCGTCGCTATATCCGCATCACCAAGCCGGTGCGAATCGAGCATGGCGGTTCCTGGAGCGAATTCCGTCCCTATGACGGCACACGCTTCGAAGTGGAAATCGATTTCGACTGCCCGCTGATCGGTCGGCAGAAATGGGCCGGCGACATGAGCGCCGCGGTCTTCAAGACCGAGCTTTCCCGCGCCCGCACCTTCGGCTTCATGCGCGATGTAGAGCGGCTCTGGGCTTCGGGCCATGCGCTCGGCTCGTCGCTGGAAAATTCCGTCGTCATCTCGGATGACAACACCGTCATCAACGTCGAAGGGCTGCGTTACGCCAAGGACGAGTTCGTCCGCCACAAGACGCTCGATGCCGTCGGCGACCTGTCGCTCGCCGGCGTCCAGTTTATCGGTTGCTACCGTTCCTATCGTGGCGGCCACAAGATGAACGCCAATGCGCTGAAGGCGCTGCTCGCCGATCCCTCCGCTTACGAAGTGGTCGAGACCTCGACGCCGCGCCAGCGCGTCGCTGCGCGGGAATTGATCGCTGTCAGCGCTGCGGAATTCGCTCCCTGGTCGGCATGACCTCCAGCATATTCTCAAAGACCAGGCCGCCTCTTTCCCGGAGGCGGTTTTTTTGTGTCGCCCCAAGTTTGGGGCGATAGGCATTTTAAGGCAGGTGCTTAGCTGCAACAGGTCGGCAAGAAGGTGAAAAGCCGGGCATTTCCGGCCGCGGCTGCCACAAAAATGCGTTAATGCCTTATCATTGCGTTGCTCTCGATGCACATTTGTGGCTAGAAACGCCAGCGAGGCGTAGCTGCCGTGGAGCGAGCGGCGGCAGTGGGGTTCTTTCGAATGGCTTATGCAGGATCTGAAGGTATGATGAAGACAGCGCGCGCTTTGTTCGCATCGCTTCTGGTGCTCAGCGCAGGCGCCTCTATATCTGGTTGCCAGTCGGACCCCGATATCGACATCACCAAGCTCGGCCTGGAAACAGATCCGCCTGATGTGCTCTACACCCAGGGCCTTGCCAACATGAAGGCCGGCAACATGGCGGAAGCGGCGCGCAAGTTCGACGCCATCGACCGCGAGAACCCATTCTCCGAATGGGCGCGCAAGGCGCTTGTGATGAGCACCTTCGTCAAATACCGCCAGGGCAAGTTCGATGATGCGCTCGCGTCGGGCAACCGTTACATGGCGCAATATCCGAAGTCCCAGGATGCCGCTTACGTACAGTATCTCGTCGGCCTCACCTATTCCAAGCAGATCGTCGACGTGACGCAGGACCAGCGCGCCTCCGCCAAGACGATCGAAGCGATGCAGGCCGTCGTCGACAATTACCCGAACTCCGAATATGTCGACGATGCGCAGGCGAAAATCCGCTATGCGCGCGACCAGCTGGCCGGCAAGGAAATGCAGATCGGCCGCTATTATATGGAGCGGAAGGAATATCTCGCCGCGATTTCGCGCTTCCGCATCGTCGTCGAGAAATATCCGAATACGAACCAGATCGAAGAGGCGCTCGCCCGTCTCGTTGAGGCCTATTACGCCATGGGCATCGTCGACGAAGCGCAGACCGCGGCAGCCGTTCTTGGTCACAACTACCCCGACAGCCAGTGGTACGCCGATTCCTACAAGCTGCTGCAGACCGGTGGCGCCGAGCCGCGTGAAAACAAGGGCTCGTGGATCGCTGCGGCAGGCAAGAAACTCCTGCTTGGTTCATAAGTCCAATGCTGATCCAGCTTTCGATCCGCGATATCGTCCTGATCGAGCGGCTGGATCTTGCCTTTGAGACCGGTCTTTCCGTGCTGACGGGCGAGACCGGGGCGGGCAAATCCATCCTGCTCGACAGTCTTTCGCTGGCGCTCGGCGGGCGCGGCGACGGCGGTCTGGTGCGCCATGGTGAGGACAAGGGCCAGGTGACGGCGGTGTTCGACGTCGGCATGGACCACGGCGCCCGCGCGCTGCTCAGAGAAAACGGCATCGACGACGAGGGCGACCTGATCTTCCGCCGCCAGCAATCGGCGGACGGGCGCACCAAGGCCTATGTCAACGACCAGCCGGTCAGCGTGCAGCTGATGCGCCAGGCCGGCCAGATGCTGGTCGAGATCCATGGCCAGCACGACGATCGCGCCCTTGTCGACACCAATGCCCACCGCACCCTGCTCGATGCCTTCGCCGGCCTCACCGATGACGTCTCAGAGGTCTCCCGGCTGTATCGTCTGTGGCGCGACAGCGAACGGACGCTGAAGAAGCACCGCGAGAAGGTGGAAAGCGCGGCGCGTGAAGCCGACTATCTGCGTTCTTCCGTCGAGGAGCTTGAGAAGCTGTCGCCGCAGGACGGCGAAGAGGAGGAACTCGCCGAAAGCAGGCAGAAGATGATGAAGGCCGAGCGGATCGCCGGCGATATCGCCGAAGCCTCCGAATTCCTGAACGGCAATGCCTCACCGGTGCCCCATATCGCCTCGCTGGTGCGCCGGCTGGAGCGCAAGAGCCATGAGGCGCCGGGACTGCTTGAAGACACGGTGACGCTGCTCGATGCCGCCCTCGATCAGCTCTCCAATGCCCAGATGGAGGTCGAGGCGGCGCTGCGCAAGACCGAATATGATCCCCGGGAGCTGGAGCGGGTAGAGGAACGGCTTTTCGCGCTGCGAGCCGCTTCGCGCAAATATTCCGTGCCGGTCACCGAGCTGCCGGCGCTTGCCGTTCGCATGATCGCCGATCTTGCCGATCTCGACGCGGGCGAGGAGAAGCTCGCGCGCCTCGAAGCCGAGGTCGGCCTAGCGCGGGAGAACTACGATACCGCCGCACGCGCACTCTCCGACAAGCGCCATCATGCCGGCACGGCGCTGGCCGCGGCCGTGATGGCCGAGCTGCCGGCACTGAAGCTCGAACGCGCCCGTTTCATGGTCGAGATCACCACCGATGCGCAGGAGGCGCTGGCCGAAGGTATCGATGTCGTCGAGTTCCATGTGCAGACCAATCCGGGCACGCGGCCGGGCTCAATCATGAAGGTCGCTTCCGGCGGCGAGCTGTCGCGTTTCCTGCTGGCGCTGAAGGTGGCGCTCGCCGATCGTGGGTCGGCGCCGACGCTCGTCTTCGACGAAATCGATACCGGTGTGGGCGGCGCCGTGGCTGATGCGATCGGCCAGCGTCTGAAGCGGCTCTCCGATCGGGTGCAGGTGCTGTCGGTAACGCATGCGCCGCAGGTTGCGGCGCGGGCGGCGACTCATCTGCTGATCTCCAAGGGGCCGACCAACGACGGTTCGGAAAAGATCGCCACGCGCGTGGCGACGATGGCTCAGACGGACCGCACCGAGGAGATCGCCCGCATGCTGGCCGGCGCTTCGGTAACCGAAGAGGCGAGGGCGGCCGCCAAGCGGCTGCTGGCCGGCAACGGCTGATTGCCTAACCCGATTTAAGGCCGTAGCGTGACAAGCACGGCGCTTCACGCTATGCGCATCTTCCCGATCAGACGCGATCCGTTTTCCATGCGCCTTTTCCATTTCAGCGATGATCCCGATATCGCGGTGTTCGAGCCGCGCCCTGTTCTCATTCCCTCGGTTCGCCCGGTTGGCCGGGAATGGCTGAACGGCCCGCTCGTCTGGGCGATCGATGATGATCATGCTTTCATGTATCTCTTTCCGCGAGACTGCCCGCGTATCCTACTGTGGGGGACGCCGGATACGCCGGAGGCCGAACGGCGGCGCTGGCTCGGTGATTGGCGCGCCGTCGCCTTCGTCGAGCGTCGTTGGTTGGACAGGCTCGAGGCGGAGACGATCCACCGCTATGAAATGACGTCCGACGGCTTCGAAGAGCTTAAGGATGCAGGCATGTGGGTGTCCAGCAGACGCGTCGTTCCCGTCAAGCGGACCGCCATGTCTCGGCTCGACCAGGAGTTTGCGCCACGCAAGGTGGATCTCCGGGCAGTCGATAGCCTGCGGCCGTTGAAAGACCTCTGGAACACCGGCCTGCATGTCAGCGGCATTCGACTGCGCAATGCGAGAGACTGGGAATAGGCCGGCGAGGCGGCGAGCTGTTGTGTTTCCTGCTGGCGCTGAAGGCCGTGACAAGCGTCCCAGAGGTATGAATTTGGCGCGAACGCTGACCCGATCGCCCTCATCCCTGTGCTCGTCACAGGGATCCAGAGCGCCCAAGTCGTTGGGCGCGAGAGACTTCTTACCTGTGTGAGAGTCATTCACGGCGCAGACGCGCCGTGGCTGGATCCCTGTGACGAGCACTGGGATGAGGGCGGAGTGGTGGGCGGCCCTGTCCGATAGCGGGCCATCCGGCATGCAGCCTATTCGGTCTCTCTTTTCATCCGGAAATTTTGCTCTAAAAACAATCCAGATTTTCTGGCCAGATTCCCTGGAGTGATGTCCGATGTCCACCGAAGGTTCCGCCGTCGACACGTTGACGATCGAAGAGGCTGCCGCCGAGCTCGAGCGGCTGGCCAAGGAGATCGCGCATCATGATGCGCTCTACCACGGCAAGGACCAGCCGGAGATATCGGATGCCGATTACGACGCGCTGAAGCGCCGCAACGATGCGCTGGAGGCGCGGTTTCCCGAGCTGATCCGCGAGGACAGCCCGTCGCGGCATGTCGGTGCCGCTCCTTCCGTCACCTTCTCGCCGGTCACTCACGCGCGGCCGATGCTGTCGCTCGACAACACGTTTTCGCAGGAGGACGTGCAGGATTTCGTCGCCGGCGTCTATCGCTTCCTCGGCCGGCTGCCGGACCAGTCGATCGCCTTTACCGCCGAACCGAAGATCGATGGTCTGTCGATGTCGATTCGCTACGAGAACGGCAGGCTGGTAACCGCCGCCACGCGCGGCGACGGCACGACGGGGGAGAACGTCACCGCCAACATCCGGACGATCGCCGAGATCCCCAACGAGCTGCCGAAGGGCGTTCCCGCCGTGGTCGAAATCCGCGGCGAGGTCTACATGGCCAAGAGCGACTTCCTGGCGCTGAACCGGCAGATGGAGGCGGAGGGTAAGCAGACCTACGTCAATCCGCGCAATACGGCCGCCGGATCGCTCCGCCAGCTCGACGCCAAGGTGACGGCGAGCCGCAAGCTGAAATTTTTTGCCTATGCCTGGGGCGAGATGTCGGAGATGCCTGAAGATACGCAGTTCGGCATGGTGCAGACCTTCAAGGACTGGGGCTTTCCTGTCAATCCGCTGATGAAGCGGCTGAATTCGGTCGCCGACATTCTGGCACATTATGACGAGATCGGCCTTGAGCGCCCGGATCTCGACTACGACATCGACGGCGTCGTCTATAAAGTCGACAGCCTCGAATTACAGCGGCGCCTCGGCTTCCGCTCGCGGTCGCCGCGCTGGGCAACGGCGCACAAGTTTCCGGCCGAGCAGGCCTTCACCGAGGTCGAGAAGATCGAGATCCAGGTCGGCCGCACCGGCGCGCTGACGCCGGTGGCGCGGCTGAAGCCGATCACGGTCGGCGGCGTCGTCGTCACCAATGCGACGCTGCACAATGAGGATTACATCAAGGGCATCGGCAATAGCGGCGAGCGTATCCGGCCGGAGGAGCACGATATTCGCGAGGGCGATACGGTGATCGTCCAGCGTGCCGGCGACGTCATTCCGCAGATCCTCGACGTGGTGATGGAAAAACGCGCGGCCGACGCCCGCTCATACGAGTTTCCGAAGACCTGCCCGGTCTGCGGCTCGCATGCCGTGCGCGAGGTCAACGAGAAGACCGGCAAGATGGATTCGGTGCGCCGCTGCACCGGCGGCTTCATCTGCCGGGCGCAGGCGACGGAACATCTGAAGCACTTCGTCTCCCGTAACGCCTTCGATATCGAGGGGCTCGGGTCGAAGCAGATCGACTTCTTCTTCGAACACGAGGACGCGTCGCTGCAGATCCGCACCGCGCCCGAGATCTTCACGCTGGAGAAGCGCCAGCAGCAATCGCTGACCAAGCTGGAGAATATCGACGGCTTCGGCAAGGTCAGCGTCGGCAAGCTCTATGCCGCGATCAACGAACGGCGCAGCATCGCGCTTCACCGCTTCATCTATGCGCTCGGCATCCGTCATGTCGGCGAGACCACGGCGAAGCTGCTGGCGCGCTCCTACGGCACCTATGAAGCATTTGCCACGGCGATGAGGGAAGCAGCACCGCTGTCCGGCGACGCCTGGAACGATCTCAACGCCATCGAGGGCATCGGCGAGGTCGTGGCGCGCGCCATGGTCGAGTTCTACAAGGAGCCGCTCAATATCGAGGTGATTACCCGCCTGCTTGATGAGGTGACGCCACAGGAGGCCGAACAGCCGGTGACGGCGGGAAGTCCGGTCGCCGGCAAAACGGTGGTCTTTACCGGTTCGCTGGAAAAATTCACGCGTGACGAGGCGAAGGCGAGGGCGGAAAGCCTCGGCGCCAAGGTGGCGGGATCGGTGTCGAAGAAGACCGACATCGTCGTCGCCGGCCCCGGCGCCGGCTCCAAGCTCGACAAGGCGCGCGAACTCGGCGTGCAGACGATGGACGAGGACGAATGGCTGGCGCTGATCAGCGGGTGAGAGGCTGACGGCGGGCCGTCAGCCTCGTCCGTTCAAGGTCTCAACCGCGCCATTGTATAGGCGTCGACATACTCTCCCGATCGAAAGCCGAAGGCCTTCAGCAGGCCTTCCCGTTCGAAGCCGAATTTCTCATAGAGGCTGATCGCGGCGTCGTTGTCGGTATAGACGGTCAGTTCCAGCCGCTTGACGTCAAGCCAGTCGTCGGCGGCCTCGACCATCGCACCGAGCAGGATGCGTCCGAAGCCGCGGCCGGTGAAATCGTCATGCACGCCCATGCCGACGCTGGCGACGTGCTGCCGGCGGCCGCCGAGACGGTTGAGGCCGCAATTGCCGACGATCTTGCCGTTCAGCGTGACGACGAGATTGAGCGCGCCCGGCGAGGGATTTTCCATGCGCTTGCGAACCTCTTCGACCCTTTGGTAGGGCGGCCGCAACGTGCCGGCGCGGTAGCCCGGCAAATTCATGAGATCGGTGAGTTCTTCCGCATCGGAAAGGCGGACTGAACGCACCAGGATGCCCTCCGGCAAGCGCGCTCGGCGGCTCGGTCCATTCTCTTCATTTTCGGACATTGGATGCTCTCCTTGGGGTTCAAGAGGAGAGCCGGTTTCCGAAAACCCTGCTCGCCTCAGCAGGGTTTCGGGGTGATCGGATCGCTGTTAACGCGCCATTGCTCCGGCATACCCTTCAAGGGTCGTGGTGTGATGGATAAGCGCTGCCATGGTCACGGAACCGATCATGAGTAGCAATTTTGGATATCTGTCGCGAAATGTCAACCGACGCGCGTGGGCAATTTGCGCGGCCGCAAGCCGAGCGCTATTCCTGTGGCAGGTGAAACGATTCGGACGCGGCATTGAAGACCATTGCGATTGATTTCGAGACGGCGAACGAGCAGCGCGGCAGCGCCTGTTCCGTCGGCCTTGCCTGGATCGAAGAGGGCAGGGTGATACGCGTCGAGGAACGGCTGATCCGGCCGCGGGAGATGCGCTTTTCCGGGATGAACATCGCCATTCACGGCATCCGGCCGGAAGATGTCGAGGATGCGCCGGAGTTTCCCGAGGTGATGGATGAGTTCCATGACGATTTCAGGGGCGCGACGATGATTGCGCATAATGCCGCCTTCGATTTCAGCGTCTGGCGGGCGAGCCTCGATCTCTACCGGCAGTCCTATCCCGAACTGACCTACCTCTGCAGCCTGAAGATGGCGCAGCGGATCTGGCCGCATTTTCTCTCGCACCGGCTGAACCTGATCGCCGAGCATCTCGGCCTGCGCTTCATGCACCACAACGCCGCCGAGGATGCCGCCGTTTGCGCGGCAGCGGCGATCGAGATGGCCAAGGCAGTCAAGGCGAAAGCCGTCGAGGCGATCCCGGCACTGATCGGCATGACGCCGGGGCGGCTGATGGCGCGCGGCTATGCCCCCTGCACTTGCCGAAAGGCCTGAGCGGTTTCTTGCAAAGCAGGGGCGCGTGCTTATCTAGAAGGCGCCGATCAAGCGATAGAGCGCCTTTGGCGCGTCCCGTCGGACGCGCGGCGCTCCAGGGAGCTGCCATGTCCAAGCCGCGCAACCTTTTCTTTGCTGCCCTCTCTCTTTTCGCGCTTTCAGCGGGCGCCGTCTCGGCCGAAGTCGTCGGTAAGGTCGGGGTTGACTGGATCGGCAACGACATCATCGTCGAGGCAGTCTCCGATCCCGAGGTCAAGGGGGTCACCTGCCATGTCACGTATTTCGACCGCAGCCTGATCGACAGGTTCAAGAAAGGCAACTGGTTCGAAGATCCGTCTAACAATTCCATTGCCTGCCGGCAGACCGGACCGATCGAGGTCGGCAATATCGACGTGTCCAAAGACGGCAGCGAAGTGTTCCGCCAAGGCATGTCGCTGATCTGGAAGACGCTGGTCGTCAACCGCATCTATGACAAGGCGAACGACACGCTGATCTACCTCGCCCATTCCAGGGAGCTGACGGATGGCTCGGCGAAGATGTCGATTTCGACGATTCCGCTCTACGGGCAGAACGTCACCTGGAAGAATGGGAAGCCGCAATAAGGCGAGGGTAGCGTTCGATCTCGGGGCAGTGCATTGCTTCCTCCTCGCCCTCATTCCTGTGCCTGTCACAGGAATCCAGCGCGCCCAAGTCCTTGGGCGCAAGAGACTCTTCTATCTGCTGCAAGTGAGGTCATTCACCGCGCGGACGCGCGGTGGCTGGATCTCTGTGACGAGCACAGAGATGAGGGAGGATGGGCCGTGCCATGGCTCTGAAGAGATTGGTGGCAAGTCGGTCTTTTCAAACAAAAAGGCCCGGACGAGCCGGGCCTTCGCATTCCGTTCAGCGATAAATTTCAAGCCGCCTGATTCAGCTCGTCGGCAATCACGGTATCGAGGTTGAGGAAGCAGACCATGGTCTTCTCAAGCGCGACGATGCCGCGGCAGAAGGCGCGCTGGGCTTCCGGGATGATTTCCGGCGGCGGCTGCAGGTCTTCGCTCTTGATGGTCATCATGTCGGAAACCTGCTCGACCAGCAGCCCCACCAGCTTGCCGGCGATGTCGGTGACGATGATTGCCGAGCGCTCCGAAGGTTCGGTCATCTTCATGCCAAGGCGGCAGGCCATGTCGATGACCGGGATCACCGCGCCGCGCAGGTTGATGAGGCCCAGCACGTAAGGCGGAGTATGCGGCATCGGCGTCACCGGTGCCCAGCCGCGGATTTCGCGGATGGCCATGATGTCGATGCAGAATTCCTGGTCGCCCAGATGGAACGAAACGATTTCGAGATAAGCGCCCGACTGTTTGATGGCGTTGTTGTTCATGGTCAGAATTCTTCCCAGTTGTCCCCGGCGGGTGAGGCGATGACTTTGGCAGCAGAGCCGCCGTTGAATGCGCCCGCGACCTTGCCGATCAGGCTGCGCGCGGGAGAAGGTCTCGAATGCGAGGCGGCGGTTGCCTCTCGCGGCGTTTGCCGGGCGCTCATGCCCTCGCCGGTTTTGAACTGCTTGATCAGCTGCGTCAGGTTTTCCGCGTCGATGGCGAGCGTATGGCTTGCGGCGTTCGTCTCTTCCACCATGGCCGCGTTCTTCTGCGTGACCTGATCCATCTGGCTGATCGATGTGTTGATCTCGTTCAGTCCGACCGATTGTTCGCGCGCAGAGGTTACGATTGATTTAACATGTTCGTCGATGCGCAGAACATCTTCGCCGATCTGGCGAAGCGCTTCACCGGCGGCTGTTACCAGTTCGCCGCCGATCTTCACTTCCTCGCCGGATTTTCCGATCAAGGCCTTGATATCCTTGGCAGCACCCGCGGCGCGGCCGGCGAGTTCGCGCACTTCCTGGGCAACGACGGCGAAGCCCTTGCCGGCCTCACCGGCACGCGCCGCCTCGACGCCGGCGTTGAGCGCCAGCAGGTTCGTCTGGAAAGCGATTTCGTCGATGACGTTGATGATCTTGCCGATCTCACGGGAAGCACCTTCTATCCGTTCCATCGCGGCCATCGCATCGCCGACGACGATGTCCGATTTCGCCGTGTTCTGACGGGTATGCGAGACCATGTGGCCGACTTCCTCGGCGCGGTTGGTCGCATTGCGGACGGTGGCGGTGATCTGGTCGAGGGCGGCCGAGGTCTCTTCCAGCGAAGCGGCCTGCTGCTCGGTGCGCTTGGCAAGATCGTCGGCTGCGGCGCGCATCTGACGGCTGTTGGCTTCGATCGAGCTGCTGTTGAGGGCAATGTCGCTCATCGCCTTGCGCAGCGTCGCCGTCGTCTGATTGAAATCCAGGCGCAGACGCTCCAGCTCCTCGCGGAACGGCTGGTCGATCGTAACGGTAACGTCGCCGCCCGACAGACGGGTGAGGCCGGCGCCGAGCGCGGCGACGGCGGCGTTCAGGGCCTCGGCGTCGGCAAGCTTGGCGGCTTCGCGGGCGCGGTGCTCGGCGTCGCTGCGCTGCCTGTCGTTCTGGCTCTGCGCTTCGAGGTCGCGCTTTTCGATGGCGGCAAGGCGGAAGGCGTCGGCGGCGCGGGCCATGTCGCCGATCTCGTCGCCGCGGGCCTTTTCCGCAACGTTGCTGGTGAGATCGCCGCCTATGATGCGCCGCATGCTTTCGCTCACGGCTGTGATGCCGCGGCGGATCGATCCGCCATGGATATATTGCAGGACGCTCATGGTGAGGATGGCGAGGATGCCGAGTCCGATCTGCAGGAAGAGGGCACGTTGCGATATGGCATTGGCGGCCTGGACATGCTGATGGGCAAATACGGCACCATCGGCGGCAAGCTTGTCGAGCGTCTTCGTCAGCTCCTCGCCGGCGCCGTCGATCGTGTCGTCGATCTTGTCGAACGCCGCGTCGGGCGCACCTTGCTGGACCAGCGCGACGAGATCGGTCTGGATCGCCTTGCCCATCTCGGCGACGTCGGCGTCGTAGTTCTTCAGCAGGGCGCCGGCATTTATCTCGTCGGCCAGCAGACGTATGTCTTTCGAGCCGTTGGATAGGACGGCCAGAGAATCGGCAATCAGCTTGATACGCTCCGGCGCTACCGCCTTGTCATCCTTGTCGACGATGATGTCCATGGCGGCCAGCACCATCGTCAGGTTGGCAAGCCGCATGTCGTTGATACGGTCGACACTCGCCTGGATCTCGGTGGCGCGGCGCAGGCCGGCGTCGATGCGCGTGTTTTCGTACCAGCCGACGGCGAGCATCGTTCCGAAACCCACAAAAGCGGCGCCGCCGAGCGTCCAGAGCCGCTGGCTGACCGACAGGCTCTTGCGCACTGCTGAATTCGTCATGAAAAGACCCTTCCACAAACCGCTCGGGTTTATGCTTTTCTACCCTCATGCGGATGTCCGGGGTTTTCGCCACGCGGCAGACTTCATGTCAGAACGGCTCGATGGGGCCGCACGCAATGTTAAATATAGATAGGACGGCTTAAGTCTTTCCTAACGATGTTTATCTTGAGATCGCTGATAGGCCTCCGCCATTAAAAGCATGTGATTTTTTGCTCCATCTCCGGGACTGATCGATGGATAGCCCGTTGCCGGCGGGCTTGGTCGGTGAGACAATTCATCACGGGTCAGAAAACATAATGTTGAATTGCGCCCGTCTGGTCGGGACTATATCAGCGGGCAAGAGCAGCCGGACATATTCGGCCCGGACGAGGACAGTGCCAATGAAGACATTCCGCATCGCCATCTGGGTCGGCGTCCTGATACTGGCCGGGATTCTCGGTTGGGTCACACTCAATCTCGACACATCGAAAGACGTGGTGGCGGAAGCTCCCTATGGCGTGCCTTTCACGCTCGTCTCCCAAAGCGGACAGCCGATCACCGAGCAGGCGCTGCGCGGCAAGCCGACGGCGCTGTTCTTCGGCTTCACCCATTGCCCCGAAGTTTGCCCGACGACGCTGTACGAGTTGAACGGCTGGATGGAGAAGGTCGATCCGGACGGAACCAAGCTGCAGGCCTATTTCGTGACCGTCGATCCCGAGCGCGACACGCCCGAAGTTATCAATCAATATGTCTCCAATGTTTCCAAGCGCATCATCGGCATTTCCGGTCCGCCGGATAAGGTCACCGAGGTCATCAAAGGTTTCCGCATTTACGCCAAGAAGGTGCCTGTCGACGATAAGGATCCGAACGGCGACTATACGATGGATCATTATGCCTCGGTTTTCCTTCTTGATTCGGCTGGACGATTTGCGGGGACGATCGCCTATGGCGAAAACCCGGACACGGCGGTAAAGAAGCTGGAGAATCTCGTCAGCAAAGGGTGACAGCTTCAGCGTGATAGGGCGCTGGCTCGACCGGTGGCGGGCAACGGAAACGGGAAAGACCGCCTAACGTGAGTGAAATCCGCCTCTACGTGTCGACGACCGAAAGCCAGGCCGAATCGATCCTCGACCTCCTGAGCGAAGTCTTCGGCGAAGAAGACTTTGCCATCGGCACCACTGAAATCGATGAGAAGAAGGATATTTGGGAGGCCTCGGTCTACATGATGACCGAGGACGAGGCGGACGTGCGCTCTCGCATCGAAGCGGCGCTGCAAAGCGCCTTTCCCGATGCTCAGCTGCTGCGGGAGGTCATCCCCGACGTTGATTGGGTGGTGAGATCGCTGGAAGGACTGAAGCCGGTCAGGGCAGGGCGTTTTCTAGTGCATGGCTCGCATGACCGCGACAAGGTCCGCCCCGGCGACATCGCCATCGAGATCGATGCCGGCCAGGCCTTCGGCACCGGCCATCACGGCACGACGGCCGGCTGCCTCGAAGTGATCGATCGTGTGGTGCGATCCCGCCGCGTCCGCAACGCGCTCGATCTCGGCACCGGCAGCGGTGTGCTGGCGATTGCGGTGCGTAAGCTCAAGAACATACCGGTACTGGCCACCGACATCGACCCAATTGCAACGCGGGTGGCGGCCGAAAACGTTCGCCGCAACGGCATCGCCTCGGGCATCGTCACCAGAACCGCGCCGGGTTTTCATTCCACGGCCTTTTCCGAGCATGGTCCGTTCGATCTCATCATCGCCAACATCCTCGCCCGGCCGCTGATCCGCATGGCGCCGCAGCTTGCCGCCCATCTTGCGCCGGGCGGTTCGGTGATTCTTTCGGGGATTTTGGCTGCGCAGCGATGGAAGGTGATTGCCGCCTATAGCGGCGCGAGGCTCCGGCACGTCAGGACGATCTGGCGGAACGGCTGGGTGACGATCCATTTAGACCGGCCGTGAGTTTTTGGGCTGGGTCTGCAGTCCGCTTGTTGAGGCGCGGCGTCTTCTCCCCACCCTCATTCCTGTGCTCGTCACAGGAATCCAGCCACGGCGCGTCCGCGCCGTGAAAGACTCCATCAGACCTTGAAGAGTCTCCTGCGCCCAAGGACTTGGGCGCGCTGGATCCCTGTGACGAGCACAGGGATGAGGGAGGAGAGGTTGTGCATCTCGCCGATGCGAAACCGCTCTGCGCTACCCCGAAAATAGCAGAACTTGCCCAGCACAACAAAAAAGGCGGCGCCAGTGGCACCGCCTTGGACCGGTCTATCCGGTCAATGCCCGCGAGCTCGAAGGAGGAGGAGCGCTCGAGCGGGCTCTACTGCATTCCAATAGGCCGGTCCGGGGAGGAGACGGACGGCTTTCAGGTTCAGAACGCGTAGCTTGTGGCGCCCTGGTGGCGCGTGACGCGCTGGCCGGCACCGAGCAGCTTGAGGCTATCCTCGTTCTGCGGGCGGCGGGCGCCGATCACGTGACGCACGGTCTGGCGTTCGCCAGCCTGCACCGGGCTGCTGTATGCGAAGCGCGAGAGAGAGGCGGTCATTTCAAAAAATCCTTTGTTTGCTGGTTCGTCCGAACCGTTCGATGGCGTCTATATAGCTATTCTGAAATGCGGAGGCAGAGGGTTTTGCTCATGGGAGCCATGCGGCCAATGCAATGCGCGTGCCAAATTGACTTTTGTCGTCACAGTTCTGTCAAAATGCTGAGCGGGCTCGACGCTTTCGACTCGTTTCGTCGCTTTTTCTCCCCATCGATTGAAATTTCGCTAACATGGCCGCCATCCCATTAACCGGATTCGTCTCAAACATTCGGGTTTTCAGCATGTTTCAGTCCTTCGACGTCACCTCCACGCCGCATTTCGGCAGGGAACGGGTATCGGCACTGCGCGCGACTTTCGATTCGCTGGGCATCGACGCCTTCCTCGTGCCGCGCGCCGATGAATTCAACGGCGAATATGTTCCAGCATGCTCGGAGCGGCTGGCATGGCTGACGGGCTTTACCGGTTCGGCGGGCGTTGCGCTCATCCTGCGTGCGCAGGCGATCGTCTTCGTCGACGGGCGCTATGTGACGCAGCTTGCCGAACAGGTCGACGGCACGGTGTTTTCAGGCGGCGATCTGGTCAACGAGCCGCCGCATGTCTGGCTTGCCGCAAATGGCGCCAAGGGTCTCAAACTCGGCATCGATCCCTGGCTGCATTCCGGCGCCGAGGTTCGCCGTCTGGAAAAGGCGCTTGCGGAGATCGGCGGCACACTCACCTTCCTGCCGCACAACCCGCTCGACAGGCTCTGGAACGACCGGCCGGCCGAGCCGCTCGGCGCCGTGACCATCCAGAATGTCGCCCAGGCCGGCGTGCTGGCGAGCGACAAGATCGCGACGATCGCCGCCAATCTTACGAAGAAGAACCTCGCTGCGGTGCTGATTGCCGATCCCTCGTCGGTCGCCTGGATCTTCAACATCCGTGGCGCCGACGTGCCGCACACGCCGCATCCGCTGGCGCGCGCCATCATCCTTGCCGACGGGCGGGCCGAGCTCTTCCTTGACAAGCGCAAGACCGGCATCGAACCGGAGGCCTATCTTGGGCAGATCTGCACCCAGCTGCCGCCTTTGGCGCTGGAAGAGCGGCTTGTCGCTGTTTCGAGGGATGGCGGCCGCGTGCTGATCGATCCCGATATCGCTTCCTATGCCCTCGCCGAGATCATCCGCAAGGCGGGCGGCGAGGCGGTGGAAGGGGCCGATCCCGCCAAGCTGCCGCGGGCGGTAAAGAACGACGTCGAAATCAACGGCTCGGCCGCCGCGCATCTGCAGGATGGGGCGGCAATGGTGGAATTCCTCTACTGGCTGTCGCAGGAAAAACCCGGCACGGTCAGCGAGATCGCCGCTGCCGAACGGCTCGAAGCGGCGCGTGCCCGCGTCGGCCAGAACATGCAGAACCCGCTGAAGGACATTTCCTTCGATACGATATCGGGCGCCGGCGAACATGCGGCGATCATGCATTACCGCGTGACGACCGAGACCGACCGGATGATCGAGGCCGGCGAACTCTTCCTGATCGATTCCGGCGCGCAATATATCAACGGCACAACCGACATCACCCGCACCGTCGGCATAGGCGCGGTTTCGGAGGAGCATCGCCGCTTCTTCACGCTGGTGCTGAAGGGCATGATCCAGATCAGCACGGCGCGTTTTCCTAGGGGTACGCGCGGCTGCGACCTCGATCCGCTGGCCCGTATCGCGCTGTGGCGGGCGGGGGCCGATTTCGCCCATGGTACGGGCCACGGCGTCGGCTCCTATCTCTCGGTGCATGAGGGGCCGCAGCGCATCTCCAGGCTTTCGACGCAGGAGCTGCTGCCCGGCATGATCCTTTCGAACGAACCGGGTTATTATCGGCCCGGCAGCTTCGGCATCCGCATCGAAAACCTGATCTATGTGCGCGGCGCCGAGGAGATCGAGGGCGGCGACATGGCCATGCTCGGCTTCGAGACGCTGACTTTCTGCCCTATCGACCGCAGCCTCGTCATCCCCGAGCTTCTGACTCATGACGAGCTGCACTGGTTCAATGATTATCACCACCGTACGCGCGAGGCGCTGATGCCGCTGATCCACGATCACGACGTCAGGGCATGGCTCGAGAACGCGACGCTGCCCTTGGAGTATTAGGGATAATCGCGCCATAGCGCCGGCGTTAGACGCCGGCGCTATGGCGCCAGATCATCACGACGATCCAGGCGGCGACCAGCATCCATGTATGGGTGAAACGCAGGCCGACAAAGAGAGCGACGGCGAGCGCCAGCTTCGTATCCCAGCCGCCGATGAAGAAGGCAGGTGCGACCAGCGTCGTCAGAACAGCGGCCGGCACGGCGTTCAGCGCCGCCTCCATGCGCGGCGGGATGCTCTTCATTCGGGTGATAAGGACATAGCCGCCGATGCGGGTGGCGAAGGTGGCGGCAGCGGCGGCGAGGATGACGAGCGCCATGTGAAGATCGAATTCCATGGCTCAGACCTCATGCACTTCGGATTGCAGGGCATCGGCTTCCAGATCCGGCTCCTGCCGGGGCAATGGCAGCAGGGCGGCGAGCACGATACCGGCAGCCGCGCCGAGGCTCACATGCCAGGGCGAGCCGACATAACGATAGGCGAGGACGGAAGCCACCGCGCTGACGAGCGCCACGGGCAGGAAATTGTCGCGCTTGCGGAAACCGAGGACGATGCCGAGGAAATAGGCCGGCAGCAGGATGTCGAGGCCGATCGCCTTGGGGTCGCCGATGAAGCCGCCGAGCATGCCGCCGGCGACACTGATCAGCACCCATGGAATGTAGATGATGATGCCGAAGCCGAAATACCAGGCGAAGGTCAGCGGTTTTCCGGCCTCGCTGCGCTTCACAGCTTCGGCAAACTGCGGATCGACGAGCAGGAAGAAGGTGAAGAATTTCTGCACCGGCGTGAAATGGCCGATATAGCGCGCGAGCGCCGCCGAGTAGAGCACGTGGCGAAAATTGACGGCGAGGATTGACAGCACGATCAGCCAGGCGTGGACATTGTGGCCGAAGAGCTCGATGCCGACCATCTGGCTGGCGCCGGCATAGACCGTGGCGCTCATGAAGGCGGCTTCGGCAAGCGACATCCCGTTTTCGACCGCCAGCGCCCCGAACAGAGCGCCGAAGGGCGCCGACGCCAGCGCAACGGCGGAGCCTCCTCGCAAACCTTCAACAAAGTCGGCGCGATTCATCTGGATGATCCTTTTGGAAATTCAGTTTTCCCTTATGGTCTGCGATCTGCAACGGCAATTGAATTTCGTTGATTGATCAATCGATTTCGCTGAAGCATCAACCTACTGATCGTAACCGGCGGAGAGGGTGCCTATGAAGAAGATCGAATTTACCAAGGAAGCGAAAGCGGCGATCGTCTCGCGCATCCGCCGCTATTTCGAGACGGAACTCGACCAGCCGATCGGCGCGCTGCCGGCGGAGTTCCTGCTCGACTTCTTCGCCGAGGAGATCGGCGCTCACTATTACAATCAGGGTGTTCGCGATGCACACGCCGCCCTTTCGAAGAAGATGGAGGACCTCGCCGAGGACATCTATCTGCTCGAGCGTGACGAGAAGAACAAGGCTGCGGGCGCCTGAGCCGGCGCTTCACCCCTCGCGCTTCATCCGCTCCCGACGCGCCAGTTCGGCCTGCGAGGGATCCTGCATCGCGAAGCTGCCGGGCTTGACCTCGCCGGCGCGCTGATAGACGCTCATGGTGACGCCCGTCGTCGATACCGAGCTGGCGGTGAGCTTCAGCGCTGCCGGTGTGGCGCCCGTGCCGAACAGGCGCTTCCCGGGGCCGAGGATGAGCGGGAAGGTCAGGAGCCGGAGTTCGTCGATTAAGTCGTGCGCCAGCAGCGTTTGCAACAGGCCGCTGCTGCCCTGCGTCAGCAGGTCGGGGCCGTCCTCCTGCTTCAGCCGGGCGATTTCGGCGGCGGCATCGCCGCGCAGCGGAACGGAATTTTCCCAGGTGAGCGGCTCTTGCGATGTCGTCGCGACATATTTGGTCGCGGCATTGAAGACCTTTCCGATGGGGTCGTCTTGCCCGACAAAGGGCCAGTGCGCGGCGAAGATCTCGTAGGTCTTGCGGCCGAGCAGCAGAGCGAAGGGATCGGTAAAGATCCCGTCCATGAAGTCCCCCATCGGCTCGTCCCAGTAATTGACGGTCCAGCCGCCAAGTTTGAAGCCGCCGGTCGGATCTTCCTCGGGCGCGCCGGGCGCCTGCATAACGCCGTCCAGGCTCACGAAGGCCGCAGTCACAAGCTTTCTCATCTCTCAACTCCCATGTTTGGTTCGTTCAGAAGCAAGGACGGATCGATATAAGCCGAACCGACACCGGACGCATCAATCCGGCGAGTATATTTCACCTTAACGTCAAATTATCGGGGCGCCGCTATGGTCACGGCATTTTCGATGACCGGATTGCTTCCGTTGGCTGTTATTGTCTCTAAAATCGATGAACCTCGATCAACAACGCTCTGCAAGACGTTGATCTTTCTGGTGTGGTTTGCGCTGGCATCCGCGCTTTGTTGGTCAGAAACCGTGTGGCGCGATGAGGTTCGCGCCTTGTCGCTGGCCCTTCAGGGAGAGAATTTCGTCGACATGCTTCGTCAGATGCAGGGCGAAGGTCATCCGGCTCTCTGGTATATCCTGTTGCGCGCCGCTTATCTTGTCATCGGCTCACCGGTCGTCCTGAAAATCGTCGCACTGACGATCGCGGCCGCCTCGGCCTACCTTCTTGTTTTCAGGCTTGAACTGCCGCGCTCGATTATGCTGCTGTCGTTGTTCAGCAGCTTTTCGGTTTTCGACTACGCCGCGATGTCGCGAAATTACGGCATCAGCATGCTTTTGGTCTTCCTTATCGTCCTGAGCTGGGAGAGGGGAATGCGCAACGGCATGGTGCTCGGCCTGTTGTTTGCCTTGCTGGCAAATACCAACGTCCACTCGGTCGTGCTGGTCGGCGGCTTTCTTGCCTATTGGTTTTTCGATCTGATCCTTGCGCGTCCAAGACCTTTTCTGTCGGCATATCGCGCCTTTGCGACAGCCGCAGCCTTTGCCGCGGTCGGCGTTCTTCTGTGTGTCATTACAGTCTATCCGACCTTCAACGATGCCGGGCAGAACGATCTCGCAGGCAAGAATTTCGCTCCGCTAGTCCTTTATGCCTTTGCCGGGGCGCCTTCCTATTTCATGGAGTTCTACCCCGACAGGATCCTTCGACTGGTCTTGGCCGATCCATTGCTTGCTCGGGTTTTCGCCTCGCTGATGGCGGTGCTCATCTATGGCAGTCTGCTTGGGCTGGCCAACCGGCCGCCGGCGATGTTCGCGGCCGCATCGGTTCTCCTAGGGCTTTCGCTGCTTTTTACGCTTGTCTACCCAGGCAACTACAGACATCAGGCCTTATGGCTAATCTTCATGATCGGCATCACTGCTTTGACCACGTCGCCTCGGCCCGGTTCCGCGGGTATAGCCGGTGTCGAGGCAGCTGGTGGCGTCGTCAAGATCGGGCGTCTGTGCCTCATAATATTGCTGGCGCTGCAGGTAGCCTCCGGTATCGAAAAGATCCATCAGTTCCTCTTCACCGACATTCCGCTGAGCCGAGCCCGGGATCTCGGGTCGTTCATTCAATCGCGCCCGGACCTCAAGGATGCGATCATCATGGCGGATCCCGATTATCTCGTGGAACCCTTGCCCTATTACATCCCCAATCGCACCTATCTTCTACGGGAGCAACGGTTCGGCGGGATCGTGCGGTATACCCGCAATGCGCGGCTTTCGCTCAGCCTTGCCGATATACTGCAGACGGCGCGGCAACTGCAGCAGAGCGAGCGCGCGCCCATCGTCATTCTTCTCTCACAGCGGCTTGACCGAATTGCCGCGCCCGTCTCATTGCGCGAAAGTTACAGTTGGCTGCTGTCTCTGACGCCGGAGGAGATTTCCGCATTCCGGAGCGAGACGACCCTCGTCAAGCGTTTCGGCCCCGTTGCCGGCAGCGATGAGACATTCGATGCCTATCTGTTGAAATAGGAGATTGGCGGTTCATTCGCGCAAGGCATCCGCACTGTTGATCACGGCAATGCCGTGCGCCCGCATCTCATCGATGGCGGCGGCGACTCCTTCAGGCGTGATGCCGCGGCTGGCGTCCTCGATGAAGCGCACGCGCAAGCCCGGCATCATCTCCAGCGCGTCGAGGGCGGAGAATTTGACGCAGTAATCGGTCGCCAGCCCGCAGACGTCGAGGTCGGTCACACCCTGATCTTCAAGGAAATCGGAAAGGCCGGTCGAAGCGTCGCGGTCATTGTCGCGGAAGGCCGAATAGCTGTCGATCCCGGGATCCTCGCCCTTCTGCTGGATGAGGTCGATTTCTTCGGATTTGAGCTCCGGATGCAGTTCGGCATCGAGCGTGCCCTGGATGCAGTGGTCGGGCCACATCATCTGCGGCTTGCCGGACAATTCCCCCATCTCGAAGGGGGCGGCACCCGGATGGGCGGAGGCGAAGCTGCCGTGGCCGGGCGGGTGCCAGTCTTGCGAAGCGACGATCAGATCGTATTTGCCGCTGTCGATCAGCCTGTTTGCGACGGGAACGACCTTGTCGCCGTCCGGCACCGGCAGGTTTCCTCCCGGACAGAAGCCGTTCTGGATATCGACGAGCAGCAGCGCTTTCATCAAGGCCAATCCCTTCGCGTTATGGCAATGCAAATGCCAAATGCACCGAATGCATCAACTACTGAATTCCCGGAAGCCCGCATGCAAGCGTTAATTCTTACACTGTTGGTAGCAGTCGGCGGAAAAGAATTTGCTAATTCAACCAATGCGATAGGTGCCGGTTGCGTCCGGCAAAGAGGGCGGCCTTGTCGGCCGCCCCGATTTCTGCCTTTCTTGCCTCAGCAGCCAGCCGAGACCGAGACCCATGTCCGAACCCCAGACAGATGAAAAGATCGATGCAACCTTCCGCAACGGATCGTTAACGGCAACCGGAATCATTCTTGGTTTCTCGCTCAACTTCATCAGTCTGTGGGTTTCCAACCCGAATGACTGGAGCCCCGTCGATCTGCTGCCGATGGCATTCCTGACCGTCGGCATCGCCATTCAGGTAAAGGTGTTTGCCGATCTTTTGGCGCGAGACTCGCTGCTCGCCGTCAAATACGACCGGGCGCGTCGGCTGTTCCTGATCGGATTGTCGATCGTCGCCATCGGAATGGGGATCGCTCTGCTGAACGATATCCTCGGGCTCAGCAGTATGCGGATGTTCGGGTGACTGTTCCTGCGGTTCGTCACGCGGTCAGACGCGCTCGACGAAACCGTCCAGCACCCGCTTCTGCCCCGCACGGTCGAAGTCGATCGTCAGCTTGTTGCCTTCGATGCCGGTAATGTTGCCATTGCCGAATTTCATGTGGAATACGCGATCGCCAAGGGTGAAGCGCGACGGCTCCGACGAGGTCGACTTCGCCACCAGCTCGCCATCGATCGTGCGTCCCTTCGGGCCGCTTTCGCCATAGCCGATGCGTTCGACGGCGTGGCCGGAGCGGGTGCCCCAGTTGTCGCGCGTGGCATCGGTCTTGTTGGCCTGGGCACGTTTCCAGCCGGGCGTGGAATAGGAGTTGGCGAAAGGTTCGGCCTTGTCGAAGCGGGACTGGCCGTAGCCGCCGCGGCCGTAACCGCCGTAGCTCTGCTCCATCTCGGCGACCTCGACATGGGTTTCCGGCAGCTCGTCAAGGAAACGCGAGGGCAGCGTCGATTGCCAGAGGCCGTGGATGCGGCGGTTGGAGACGAACCAGATGTGGCAGCGGCGCTTGGCGCGGGTGATGCCGACATAGGCCAGCCGGCGTTCCTCCTCCAGGCCGGCGCGGCCGCTTTCATCCAGCGAGCGCTGGTGCGGGAACAGGCCTTCCTCCCAGCCGGGCAGGAAGACGGTATCGAATTCCAGGCCCTTGGCCGAATGCAGCGTCATGATCGAAACGGCGTCGAGGTTCTCGTTGGTCTCTGCATCCATGACGAGGGAGACGTGCTCGAGGAAACCGCGCATCGACTCGAAGCTCTCCATCGAGCGGATCAGTTCTTTCAGGTTTTCAAGGCGCCCGGGCGCTTCGGCGCTCTTGTCGTTCTTCCACATATCGGTATAGCCGGACTCCTCGAGGATCTGCTCGGCAAGTTCGGTATGCGGTGTGTTTTCAAGCAGTTCCTGCCATCGGCGGAAAGATTGAATCACGTCGAAGAGGGCTTTGCGCGCCTTCGGCTTCAACTCGTCGGTCTCGATCATGTCGGCCGCCGCCGCCAGCATCGGGATGTCGCGGGCACGGGCATAATCATGCAGGGCCCGCACCGTCGTGTCGCCGAGGCCGCGCTTCGGCGTGTTGATGATGCGCTCGAAAGCCAAGTCGTCGGCCGGTTGGGCGACCAGGCGGAAATAGGCCATGGCATCGCGGATTTCCAAGCGCTCGTAGAAGCGCGGGCCGCCGATGACCCGGTAATTGAGGCCGAGGGTGACGAAGCGGTCTTCGAACTCGCGCATCTGGAAGGAGGCGCGCACGAGGATCGCCATGTCGTTCAGCAGATGCTTGCCCCGCTGGAGCTGCTCGATCTCTTCGCCGATGGCGCGGGCTTCCTCCTCCGAATCCCAGGAGGCGTGGACCTGCACCTTGACGTCGTCGGGATCGGCGCGGTCGGTGAACAGCGTCTTGCCCAGGCGGCCTTCATTATGGGCGATCAGATGGGCGGCCGCACCGAGGATATGTTCGGTCGAGCGATAATTGCGCTCGAGCTTGATCACCTTGGCGCCGGGGAAATCCTTCTCGAAGCGCAGGATATTGTCGACCTCGGCACCGCGCCAGCCGTAGATGGACTGGTCATCGTCGCCGACGCAGCAGACATTCTGCGGCTCGCCCTTGCTGCGCTGGGCAAGTAGCCTCAGCCACATATATTGTGCGGTATTGGTGTCCTGATACTCGTCGACGAGGACATAACGGAAGCGGCCGTGATATTCCTTGAGGAGATCCGGGTTCTTGCGGAAGATCGCGATCGGATGCATCAGCAGATCGCCGAAATCGCAGGCGTTGAGCGTCGACAGGCGCGCCTGATAGGCGAAATAGAGATCACGGCCGCGGCCATTGGCGAAGGCACGCGCGTCGCCTTCGGGAATATCGGCCGGGCCGAGACCCTTGTTCTTCCAGGTGTCGATCATGCCGGCGAACTGCTTGGCCGGCCAGCGCTTGTCGTCAAGACCTTCGGCCTGGATCAGCTGCTTGATCAGGCGGACGACGTCGTCGGTGTCGAGAATGGTGAAATCGGAGCTGAGGCCGACGAGTTCGGCGTGACGGCGCAGAAGCTTGACGCCGATCGAATGGAAGGTGCCGAGCCAGGGCATGCCCTCGACGGCGCCACCGACGAGGAGCGCGATGCGCTCCTTCATCTCGCGGGCGGCCTTGTTGGTGAAGGTGACGGCGAGAATCTGCGATGGGAAGGCGCGGCCGGTATTGAGGATGTGGGCGATGCGCGTGGTCAGTACTCGTGTCTTGCCGGTGCCGGCGCCGGCAAGGACGAGAACCGGACCTTCCAAGGTTTCCACGGCTTCCGTCTGTTCGGGATTGAGGCCCGCGAGGTAATCCGGTCGCTTGCCGCCGTCTCGCGCCGCCATGGCGCGGGCGGCGATACCGCCGCCGGCAGCGGGCGCCCTTCCGGCGGGTGCGGCAGGCGGCTGCGGCTTGCGCGCCATTTCGCCCGGCTCTTCGTCGAAGAAGGGGATGTCGTCAAAACTATTGCTCATGGCGCGTAATGTAGTGATTCGGGAGGGAAAGACCAGAAAAGATGTTCTGCTTTCATTCCCGGACTGCCGCGATCCCAGGCGGTTCGCCGCCACGGCACTGCGGCAACGGATCGGAATGTGGCGGCTGGGACCGCGGCGACTGCCGAAAAACTTATGCGGCAGCTGTCGGCGCCGGCGCCGGATCGACGTCCTTGGATCATCGAACAACGATCCGGATCATCCCGCCGAAAGCCATCAGGAGGAAGTTTCATGCCGAAGGTCATCTCAAATCTCTGGTTCGCGGAGCAAGCGCGCGAAGCTGTCGAATTCTACATATCCATCATCCCCGATTCCAGGATCGGCCGCACGACTATATTGCCGGCGGAAACGCCGAGCGGTCCTCCCGGCAGCGTCGAGCTGATCGAGTTCACCCTCGGCGACCAGGCTTTCCTGGCGATGAAGGCCGGCCCGCTCGACAGCTTCAATCACTCCTTCTCGATCGCGGTTTTGCTGGAAAGCCAAGCCGAGATCGATCGGGTCTGGGATGCTTTTCTCGCCAATGGCGGCACGCCTGAGGCTTGCGGCTGGCTGAAGGATCGCTGGGGTCTTTCCTGGCAGATTGTGCCGCGGGTGCTTTCGGAAATGGTCGCTGACAGCGATCGCGAGCGGGCGAGGCGGGTGAGCGAGGTGATGCTCGGCATGGTCAAGATCGATATCGCCGCGCTGGAAAAGGCGTTCAACGGCTGACGGCGCGGGCGGGCGCGTGGTCACGATGCGCCCGTGCTATTCTGTCGGAGGAAGAGAGCGCGATTCGCCACCCGTACCGACCGGGCTTGTCGGCCGCCGATTTCCCGCAGCTCGAATCACCGGCGCCATTGCACACCTTTTTGACAGTCATGTCACGTCGCTAAATGTGCTGATATCGCGATGGGCCTTTTCTCAACTACAATATGAAACAGTTTCGTAGAGTAAAAAAATACCGGTGCATGCAATTTTTTGTGCATTGCCACAAACAGCCGGTGAGCGTCGAATATACCTACGAAACTATTGATTCTTAGGAACGCCGTGGCCATCTCGATGGTTATACGGCTTAGAGCCTGCGGCATAACCTTAATGGAGGTCCCATGCTGAGTGAATCCGTATTCGATGCGTTCACGCGCAGTTATGAAGCGCGCCGCGAGACCGACATCTCGGTTTCGGAATATCTCGACCTCTGTAAAAAAGAACCGATCGCCTATGCGAATGCGACGGAGCGCCTGCTCGCTGCCATAGGCGAGCCGCAGATGGTCGACACCGCCAGGGATGCGCGCCTCGGCCGGATCTTCATGAACCGGACTATAAGGGTCTATCCAGCGTTTGCCGGCTTTCACGGCATGGAAGAGACCATCGAACGCATTGTTTCGTTCTTCCGGCACGCGGCGCAAGGACTCGAGGAGCGCAAGCAGATTCTCTATCTGCTCGGCCCGGTCGGCGGCGGCAAGTCATCGCTGGCGGAGCGGCTGAAGCAGTTGATGGAGGTCCATCCGATCTACGTGCTGAAAGCGGGCGACGAGATCAGTCCCGTGTTCGAGAGCCCGCTCAACCTCTTCGATCCTGAGACGATGGGCTCGCTCCTCCAGGAGCAGTATGGCATCCCGCTGCGGCGCCTGAACGGGCTGATGAGCCCTTGGTGCCTGAAGCGGCTCGACGATTTCGGCGGCGATATTTCCCGATTCCGCGTGGTCAGGATACAACCTTCGCGGCTGCGCCAGATTGCGATCGCCAAGACCGAGCCCGGCGACGAGAACAACCAGGACATTTCCTCGCTGGTCGGTAAGGTCGATATTCGCAAGCTGGAAACCTACTCGCAGAACGATCCCGACGCCTACAGCTATTCCGGCGGGCTCAACCGCGCCAACCAGGGCATTCTCGAATTCGTCGAAATGTTCAAGGCGCCGATCAAGATGCTGCATCCACTGCTGACGGCAACGCAGGAAGGCAACTATATCGGCTCCGAAAATATCGGTGCCATACCCTTCTCCGGCATCGTCCTCGCGCATTCGAACGAGGCGGAATGGCAGACCTTCAAGGCCAACAAGAACAACGAGGCCTTCATCGACCGTATCTGCGTGATCAAGGTGCCCTATTGCCTCCGGGTGACGGAGGAACAGAAAATCTACGAGAAACTGATCGAGGGATCCGAACTGGCGGATGCACCATGCGCACCGGCAACGCTCGAAATGCTGGCGCGTTTCTCCGTGCTTTCTCGCCTGCGCAAGCATGAGAACTCGACCTTCTTCTCGAAGATGCGCACCTATGACGGCGAAAGCCTGAAGGAAAGCGATCCGCGCGCCCGCAGCGTTCAGGAATACCGGGATGCTGCCGGCATAGACGAAGGCATGGACGGGATATCGACCCGCTTCGCCTTCAAGGTGCTCGCCTCCACCTTCAATCACGACACCACGGATATCGGCGCTGATCCCGTCCATCTGATGTATGTGCTGGAACAGGCGATCCGTCGCGAGCAGTTTCCCGACGATGTCGAGAAGCGTTATCTGGAATTCATCAAGGCCGATCTTGCGCCGCGTTATGCAGAGTTCATTGGCAACGAGATCCAGAAGGCCTATCTTGAATCCTATGCGGACTACGGACAGAACCTGTTCGACCGCTACGTAGACTATGCCGATGCCTGGATCGAAGATGTCGACTTCAAGGATCCCGATACCGGCCAGCTTCTCGACCGCGAGCTCCTCAATCAGGAACTGACGAAAATCGAAAAGCCGGCTGGAATCGCCAATCCGAAGGACTTCCGCAACGAGATCGTCAAGTTCTCGTTGCGATCGCGGGCAGCCAACGGCGGAAAAAATCCGTCGTGGACGAGCTACGAGAAGATCCGGGAAGTCATCGAGAAGCGTATGTTCTCTCAGGTCGAGGATCTTTTGCCGGTCATTTCCTTCGGATCGAAGAAGGATTCGGAAACCGAAAAGAAGCATAGCGAATTCGTCTCGCGCATGGCCGCGCGAGGTTACACGGAGCGGCAGGTTCGGCGCCTTGTCGAATGGTACATGCGCGTCAAACAGGCAAGTTAATGCGGAGCCATTATGCACATTGTCGACCGGCGGCTAAATCCGCGCGGTAAAAGTCTGGAAAATCGTCAGCGGTTCCTTCGACGCATGAAGGGAGCCGTGCAGCAGGCGGTGAAACGTTCGCTGCAAAACCGAAACATTCGAGACGTGCTCGACGGCGGGGAGATCAGCCTGCCGATCGATGGGATGGCCGAACCGAGCCTGCGCAGGGGTGAGGGCGGTATTGCCGATCACATCCTGCCCGGAAACCGGGCCTTCGTCGAAGGCGACATCATTCCGCGGCCGCCGAGCGGGAGGGGTGGAAAACCAAAGGATGCGGGCGAAGGCGATGGTGAGGACGGCTTCCGTTTCGTCCTGACGCGGGAGGAATTCCTCGATGTGTTCCTCGACGATCTTGAACTGCCCGATCTCGCCAAGCGGCGTCTAGCCGAAACCGAGGAGGAAACGCCGTTCCGGGCCGGCTATTCGGTTTCGGGATCGCCCTCCAACATCGCCGTCGGCCGCACGACGAAGCTTGCGATGATGCGCCGTGTCGCGCTTGGCCGTCCGCGCCGCGAGGAAATCGAAGCGCTGCAGCGGCAGATCGAGGAATGCGAGGACGACGAGAGCCGTCTGGCGCTTGAGGCAAAGCTAAAATCGCTGACGGAGAAAAGCCGGCGCATTCCCTATATCGATCCGCTCGACGTTCGGTATCGCCGCTTCGAAAACGAGCCGAAGCCTGTGGCGAAGGCAGTGATGTTCTGCCTGATGGACGTCTCGGGCTCCATGTCGGAGCACATGAAAGACCTGGCCAAGCGGTTTTATCTGCTGCTCTATCTTTTCCTGTCGAAACGCTACAAGAAAGTGGAAATCGTCTTCATCCGTCATACCGACAGGGCCGAAGAGGTCGACGAGGAAACCTTCTTCTACGGTCCGGCGACGGGCGGCACGCTTGTTTCCAGCGCCCTTGCGGCGATGCGGGCAATCATCGCGGCGCGCTTCGATCCGGCCGAGTGGAACATCTACGGCGCCCAGGCTTCGGACGGCGATAACGCCCATTCGGACGGAAACCTGACCGGGCAGTTGTTGCGCGAAATTCTGCCGCTGTGCCAGTATTTCGCCTATATCGAAGTCGGTGAGGAAGGCGGGGATTCATCCATATCCCGGTCACCGCTGTGGATGCTCTATGACGGGATCCGTTCCGAGCCGCTGCCGCTGTCGATGCGGAAAGTCTGCCGGCGAGGCGAGATATTCCCTGTTTTCCACGACCTGTTCCAGAAACGTGACGCACAGTCAAAGGTGACGCCATGACCATGACGGTGAGGCCGAGAGACCGGCTTTTGTTCGAGGGGGCCGACTGGGACTTCGCAACACTGCAGCGCATTCATGATGCCTGCGAGGAGATCGCCCTCGGCGAACTCGGCCTCGACGTCTATCCGAACCAGATCGAAGTCATTACGTCGGAGCAGATGCTGGATGCCTATTCCTCAACCGGCATGCCGCTCTTTTACCGGCACTGGTCGTTCGGTAAACACTTCGCGCATCATGAGACCTTCTACCGTCGCGGTATGCGCGATCTCGCTTACGAGATCGTCATCAACAGCTCCCCTTGCATCTCCTATCTGATGGAGGAGAACACGGCGACGATGCAGACGCTTGTCACCGCCCATGCCGCCTTCGGTCATAATCACTTCTTTAAGAACAATTATCTCTTCAAGCTTTGGACCGATGCCGAGGGTATTCTCGATTACCTCGACTTCGCAAAGGGTTATATCACGCGTTGTGAGGAACGTTACGGCGAGACGGCAGTCGAACGGACGCTTGATGCAGCGCATGCGCTGATGTCGCACGGGGTGCATCGGTACGCGGGCAAGACCGCCATCGATCTTCGTCAGGAGGAGAAGCGGCAGCAGGAGCGCCGCGCCCACGAAGAGCAGATGTTCAACGACCTGTGGCGCACGGTTCCCGTCGGCAAGGCGAAAAAGGCCGGTGACATCGGCTTGGAGAAGCGTCGCGCCGCGCTCGGCCTGCCTCAGGATAATATACTGTATTTTCTTGAGAAATCTGCACCGCGACTGCAGCCCTGGCAGCGCGAGATTCTTCGCATCGTCCGCCATGTCGCGCAATACTTCCATCCCCAGCGGCAGACGAAGGTCATGAATGAGGGAACCGCAACCTTCGTCCACTACCAGATCATGAACCGGCTTCACGAGCGGGGGCAGATCAGCGACGGGAACTTCCTCGAATTTCTGAAGTCGCATGCCAATGTCGTCTTCCAGCCAAGCTATGACGATCGACGGTTCTCGGGATTTAATCCCTATGCGCTTGGTTTTGCGATGATGCAGGATATCGAGAGGATCGTCACGAAGCCGACGGAAGAGGATCGCACGTGGTTCCCTGACATCGCCGGCCGCGGCGATGCGATGGCGGTCCTGCGCGACATCTGGGCCAATTACCGCGACGAGAGTTTCATCAGCCAGTTCCTGAGCCCGAACCTCATCCGGCAATTGCGGCTCTTCCATCTCTACGACGATCCGGAACAGGCCGAGGGTGTGCTGGTTTCGGCGATCCACAATGAGCGGGGCTACCTGCGCATCCGCCGCCAGCTCTCCCGCGAATATGATATCGGCTGGACCGATCCGGCAATCGATATCGTCGATGTCGACCTCGCCGGCGATCGCCGGCTGCTGCTGCAGCATATCGTCATGAACGGCTGCTATCTTCAGGAAAACGACACGAAGCTTGTCCTGCAGCATCTCGCCGATCTCTGGGGCTACGACGTCTTGCTCCAGGAAATCGACGGTTCCAGTACGGTGGCGAGGGAGCACACGGCGAGCCCGCGTAAGATCGTTCAATAATCGCGGCACCGGTGGCATGCTTGTCTGTTGCTAGTCGCTGATATATATCACGATAGCTATCGCAATGGAGAGGCTGTCATGGCAACGAAAACGGCTAAGATTTTTACGACCGGCCGCAGCCAGGCGGTGAGGCTCCCTGCGGAGTTTCGCTTTGAGGAGAGCGAAGTGTTCGTTCGTCGTGATCCGAAGACCGGTGATGTCATATTATCGCGCAAGCCGGATTCATGGGATGGCCTTTTCGAACTCCATCGGAAGGATCCGATTCCGGACGATTTCCTTGGACCGGCCGATCGTCGCCAACCTTCGCAAGATCGGGATCCGTTCGAAGGTTGGAAGGAATGACGGCATGGATGCTCGACACCAATATCGCCAGTCATGTCATCAAAGGCGATCGGCCGGAGATACTTAAAAGACTGGCGACGCTTCCAATGGACGAGATCGTCATCTCATCGATCACGGAAGGGGAATTGCTCTACGGTCTTGCCAAGCGAGGCTATCCGAAGGCGCTATCCGAGCGGGTAAGGCAATTCCTTCTCAGGGTCGATGTTCTCCCCTGGGATCACGACGTCACGCGAACCTATGGTGACCTGCGCGCCGCCTGTGAAGCCAAAGGCACGATTCTGGCGCCCCTGGACATGATGATTGCCGCTCATGCCGTCGCGACCGCGGCAACCCTCGTCACGCGTGACAAGGCTTTCGCTCACATTTCTGAGCCTTTAAAGGTCGATGACTGGACGGGCGGAAGAAGCTGAACCGCTTACATCAGGAATGATGGATGATCGATCAGCAATTACCGGTGGCAACAAAGGCAAAGCCTTCGTAATCTGCTGTCGTTGCGATCCCTCCGGGTCGGACAGCGCGGAGACGAAGGACCATGGGTGAAACGCGGCGCAAGCTGACGACGATCTTCTGTGCTGACGTGCAGGACTATACGCGGCTGATGGGAGCCGACGAGGAGGGGACGCTTGCAACGCTGAAGCGCTGCCGGGAGGCGATGGGGCGGCTGATCGAAAGCCATGGCGGCCGTGTCGTCAACACCTGGGGCGATGGGCTGATCGCCGATTTCCCGAGCGTGGTCGAGGCCGTGCGTGCAGCCGTCGACACGCAGAACGAACTTGCCGGCTTCAACGCCCGCCGCCCGGACGACGGGCGCATGCTGTTCCGTATCGGCCTCAATCTCGGCGATGTGATCGTCGAGGGCGACGACATCTATGGCGACGGCGTCAACATCGCCGCGCGGCTGCAGGCCTCGGCGGCGCCGGGCGGAATCGTTATATCGAGTACGGTGTACGACCAGGTTCGCAACAAGGTGGCCGTCGGTTTCGAATTTCTCGGGCCGCTGATGGTCAAAAATGTCGAGGAAGGCGTGCCGAGCTATGCGGTGAGGATCGGCGACGGCAGTGACGAGGCGCCGTCTGCCGAGCGGCCTGCCGCTGCCCGGCCATTGCCGGCGGCCGCGGTCAGGGCGGAGACAAGTCCGGCTCCGGGCGGACGAAGACTGTATGCCATGCTCGGCGTCATCGCCGCCGTGCTGATCGGTATCAATCTTTTGTCGTGGCAGGGCGTTTTCTGGGCGCGCTTTCCCGTGCTTGCGCTCGCCGTCGTTGCGGCGCTGGCCTGGAACCGTGGCCAGACCCTCTTCGATCGTAAGCTCGCGGCGCTGGTGATCGTGGCACTCGGCATCATCGGCATCAACCTCTTCACCTGGGAAGGACGCTTCTGGGCGGTGTGGCCTGTGCTGGGGCTGGCGGCGGTGCTCGGCCTGCGGTGGTCAATGCGTCGGTGACATTCACCGGCACTGGTTGCGCTGAGCAATCTTGCCTGGAACCCGGCTTCGTCAAGACGTTTGCAAGCTTGTTCAAGCAAAAGTGAGCGACGCGGTGATTTCCATTCTTTGCTGATATTACAAATCGGTAATGCCGGGTGCTTATGCTTGCCGTTAAGCTGTAAACGCGCGATATTGTCGCATCAACAGGGTTCTTGATCCCTGGGGGACTTCGACCCCACAGCGCCTCTTTCGACCGACCCTGGTCCAACCTCGAGTCCCTCCGGAGACGTGAATGGCCTTTTGGAAGCAGTTCGTACTTTCGCTCATCGTCATTATTGCCGGCTTTGCCGCATGGGTATTCTTTATGCCGGGTGCCGGCGATATGATGCGCGATGCCGGCATTCCAGAGAGCCTCGTTTCCAAGATCGCACCGAAGGCTGAAGAGACAGCAGATGCTGGGGCGCAGGGCCAGCGGCGTAGCCAGGGCGAGGGCCAGGGGCAGAACCGCCGCAGTGGCGGCGGGCGCAACAGCGCGATTCTCGTCGCGACCGAGGCTGTCGTCCAGGGCGTCGTCAACGATCGGCTGAACGCCATCGGCACAGGTGACGCGATCCGCTCGGTTGCCGTGACGCCGCAGGCATCCGGGACGATTCGCGAGATTCTCATCAAGTCGGGCGACAGGGTGAAGGCCGGCCAGGTGCTGGCCAAGCTCGACAGCGAGGAGCAGGTGATCGCCCGCGGTCAGGCGGATGTGGCGGTTAGGGCCGCCGTCGAAAAATCCAATCTCTATCACAACATCCAGTCCAGCGTGTCGCGCATGGACGTGTTCGATTCCGAGATCGCCGAGCAGGGCGCCCGCCTGCAACTGCAGGCGGCCGAGCTCAATCTCGCGCGGCGCAATATCGTGGCGCCGATCGACGGCATCGTCGGCATCGTGCCGGTCAATATCGGCGACAACGTCACGACGACGACGCCGATCGTCACCCTCGACGACCGTTCGGAAATCCTTGTCGATTTCTGGGTGCCGGAGCGCTTTGCCAATACGGTGGCGGTCGGCCAGCCGGTCGAGGCGATGTCGGTGGCAAAGCCGGGGCAGATGTTCTCGGGCGTGATCGAGGCCGTCGATAACCGCATCGATGCAGCGAGCCGCACGCTGCGCCTGCGCGCCCGGATCGACAACTCGTCGGACGAGCTGCGCGCCGGTATGTCCTTCAGCGTCAGCATGAAATTCCCCGGCGACAAATATCCGGCGGTCGATCCGCAGTCCGTGCAGTGGGATGCGCAAGGCTCCTTCGTCTGGCAGGTGACTGACGACAAGTCGCATAAGGTGCGGGTCAGCGTTGTGCAACGCAATCCCGACTTCATTCTCGTCAACGGCGATCTCAAGGACGGTGACAAGATCGTAACGCAGGGCCTGCAGCGCGTGCGTGAGGGCGGGGCGGTGCGTGTTTCCGCCGATGTCGCCGCGAATGCGGAGGTCGCGACCCAATGAGCGTGACCGAGATTCATCAGGGCGGATCGTCGGGAAAGCAGAGCTTCACCGCGCTTTTCGTTCGCCGGCCTATCCTGGCGCTGGTGTTCAACACGCTGATGGTCGTTGCCGGCCTCGCGGCCTATGTCGGCGTCGAGGTGCGCGAGCTGCCGGATGTCGACCGTCCCGTCGTCACCGTGCGCACCACTTTCGACGGTGCATCGCCGCAGACGATCGACCAGGAATTGACCAAGGTGATCGAGGGTGCAGTCGCCCGCGTCAGCGGCCTGAAATCGATCTCGTCCACCTCTTCCTTCGGCCAGAGCCGCGTGACGCTCGAATTTTCCGATGCGATCGATCTCGCAGTCGCCGCCAACGACGTGCGCGATGCGATCGGCCGCATCACCCAGAACCTGCCCGACGAGGCGGATGCGCCGCAGATCGTCAAGGCGGATTCGGATTCCTCGGCGAT
This sequence comes from Rhizobium sophoriradicis, assembly GCF_003939025.1. Lineage (GTDB taxonomy): Bacteria > Pseudomonadota > Alphaproteobacteria > Rhizobiales > Rhizobiaceae > Rhizobium > Rhizobium sophoriradicis. The sequence continues at coordinate 185,124 of NZ_RQIH01000010.1, read as the reverse complement.
CATGCGCCTTGCCGTCACCTCCACCAACCTCAACATGGACGACCTGACTCAGCTCGTCGAGAACGAGGTGATCGATCGGCTGGCTTCCGTCGACGGCGTGGCCGACGTCGAGGAATATGGCGACCAGGAGAAGGTCTTCCGCGTCGATGTCGATCAGGGCGCGCTGGCGAGCCGCGGGCTCACCATCGGCGACCTGACGAAGGCGCTCGACAATGCCGCGCTCGATGTGCCGGCCGGTTCGCTGAAGAGTGCGACGCAGGATATCGTCGTGCGCGCCACCGCCAACCTGCAGACGCCGGCGGATTTTTCCAATGTTATGCTGCAGGACCGCGTCCGGCTGGGCGACGTCGCGACGGTGACGCTTGGGCCGCGCGACGGTGACACGACACTGCGCTCCAACGGCAAGCCCGGCATCGGCCTCGGCATCATCCGCCAGGCGCAATCGAACACGTTGAATATCTCGACCGGCATCAAGGCCGCCGTCGAGCAATTATCGAAAACGCTGCCGGAGGGAACGACGATCGCCATCACCAGCGACGACGCCGTCTTCATCCAGGGCGCGATCCATGAGGTGGTGCTGGCGCTGGTGCTCGCCGCCGTCATCGTCACCGCCGTCATCTATCTCTTCCTGCGCGACTGGCGGGCGACGCTGATCCCGGCGGTCAGCATGCCGGTGGCGCTGATCGGCACGCTGGCGGCAATCTACATGGTCGGCTTCTCGATCAACATTCTGACGCTGCTCGCCATCGTGCTGGCGACCGGCCTCGTCGTCGACGACGCGATCGTTGTGCTCGAAAACATCGTGCGCCGCCGCGCCGAGGGCATGGGGCCGCGCGCGGCCGCCGTGCTCGGCACGCGCGAGGTGTTCTTCGCTGTCGTCGCCACGACCGCGACGCTGGCGGCCGTGTTCATCCCGCTCTCCTTCCTGCCGGGACAGGTCGGCGGCCTGTTCCGCGAATTCGGCTTCGTGCTCGCCTTCTCGGTCGGGCTGTCATCGATCGTGGCGCTGACGCTCTGCCCGATGCTCGCCTCGCGCATGCTGACGAAGCCGATGATTGAGGATCACGGTGCGCTCGGCCGCTTCGGCGGCGCGCTTGCCCGTCTCTACAAATGGGCGCTGCATGGCTGTCTCAACGCGCCCGGGGTCGTCATCCTGTTCTCGGTAATCTTTGCCGGTGCAGCGGTCATCGCCTTTTCCACGGTCAAGAGCGAGCTGACGCCGGAAGAGGACCGGTCGATGGTGATGATGCGGCTGACGACGCCGCAGGGATCGAGCCTCGAATATACCCGCGACAAGATGCAGCTCGTCGAGGAATATCTGCAGCCGCTGGTCGACAGCGGCGACATTCGCAACGTCTTTTCGATCTCCGGCCAGGGCGGTTCGCTGAATAGCGGTTTCATGGTGCTGACGCTCGCTCCCTGGGGTGAACGCCACCGGACTCAGGCCGAGATCGTCGCCGACATCAACCAGGCGGCGGCGAAGGTGCCGGCGCTGCGCGGCAACGCGATCTCCTCCAACAGTCTGCGTATTCGCGGCGCCGGCAGCGGCGTGCAGATGGCGCTGGTCGGCAATGATCACGAGGCGCTGACTGCTGCGGCCGCCAAGCTGGTGCAGGCGCTCGAGGCCACCGGCCAATATGATACGCCGCGCCTGACCAACGAACCGAGCCAAGCGCAGGTATCGGTGGCGATCGACCGCGAGCGCGCCTCAGACCTCGGCATCGACATCACCGGGCTTTCGACGGCGATCCAGTCACTGCTCGAAGGGCGCTCGGTGGTCGACGTCTTCGTCGACGGCGAGTCCTATCCCGTGCTTTTGACCTCGACGACGCGGCCTATCGACGATCCCACAGATCTCGAGAACGTGTTCCTGAAGACAGGCGACGGCAAGATCGTGCCGATGTCGGTCATCGCCACGATGAAGGAAGGCTCGGTTGCGCCGCAGCTGAACCGCGAGCAGCAGCTCGCCTCCGTCGCGATCACAGCCGGCCTGAAGAACAACATGTCGCTCGGCGATGCCGTCAAGCAGGTGACCGAACTCGCCGAGCCGCTGCTGCCGCCGGGCGCGCGCCTGCTGCCGCTTGCCGAAGCCGCGACGCTGGAAGAGAACTCGAACGGCATGGCGCTGACCTTCGGTTTCGCCATCGTCATCATCTTCCTGGTGCTGGCGGCGCAGTTCGAAAGCGTGCTGTCATCGCTGATCATCATGTCAACGGTGCCGCTCGGCCTTGCCTGCGCCGTCTTCGCGCTTGTTATCACCGGCTCCAGCCTCAACATCTACAGCCAGATCGGCCTGGTGCTGCTCGTCGGCGTCATGGCCAAGAACGGCATTCTGATCGTCGAATTCGCCAATCAGCTGCGCGACAGGGGCGAGGACGTGCGCTCCTCGATCGAGAAGGCCTGCGCGCTGCGCCTTCGCCCTGTGATGATGACGATGATCGCCACCATTCTCGGTGGCGTGCCGTTGGTCTTCGCCCATGGCGCAGGTGCGGAGGCGCGCGTGGCACTCGGCTGGGTGATCGTCGGCGGTCTCGGTTTCGCGACTCTGGTAACGCTGTTCATCACGCCGGTCGCCTATCTGCTGCTTGCCCGCTTCGCCAAGCCGCACGCCCATGAGGAAGCGCGCCTGCACGAGGAGATGACGGTCGCCACCCGGCCTCGCGCCGCACCAGACGAAGAGCAGCTGCAAGCCGCAGAATGAGGCTTGCATCAGACTGAATCCCCCGCCGGATTCCCATTCGGCGGGGTTTGTTATGGTATATCAAGCCTTGCCAAATAAGATAAATTTCGTCTGAAGATTAGCCGTTTGTTAAGTATAAGCGGCAATGATCGTGACCAGGAACCAACTGGTCTTCTCCGTTTCTCGAAGGCCGCAACGCGCTGGATTCAGCGACCCCGGACATGAGTGTCCGCGCGGATGGTTCATTCCTGGTTCAGTTGCGTTCTGTTGTGTTTTTGGAGTTTAGTTCCCGTGAGTATTTATCAGCGCGTCTCCATCGATGCGGCGCTCCATGTGCTGCGCGATATCAACCGCAATATGACCGTCACGCAGAACCACATCACGACGGGCATGCGTGTGGCGAAAGCGGCCGACAATGCGGTTTACTGGTCGATCGCCACCACCGCACGGACCGACAACAAGGCGGTCTCGGCAATTCAGGATGCGCTCGGCATGGCGGCGGCGACGATGGGTACCGCCTATACCGGCGTCCAGAACGTCGTCGACGTTGTCTCAGAGATCAAAGCAAAGCTAGTCGCCGCGACCGAGGATGGGGTCGACAAGACGAAAATCAACGAAGAGCTCAAGCAACTGCAGGAGCAGCTGCGTAGCGTCTCTGAATCGGCGACCTTCAACAGCGACAACTGGGTCGTCCTCAACAACGACGCCACGCCGACGCAACCGCGGCAAATTCCGGCCTCCTTTATCCGCAATGCCGACGGCACGGTTTCAGTCGGCATGCTGAGCTACCATATCGACAATACGCCGGTTGGAGCCACGAGCTCCAAGGATGCGCGCTATCTGATCGATGACCGGGCGACCGGCTCCGGCGAATACGGCGTCCTGACCTCGGCCCATTTCGCTAGCGAACTCGGGACCTCGCAGAATTACGTGCTGATGACCAGCAAGAACGGCACCACCGCCGGCCAGGTCGTCATTTCGCTATCGGCCGCGACGACGCAAGGGCAGATCGGCGAGATGATCAGTGTCGTCGATGCGGCGCTGACGCAGCTGACGACGGTTGGCTCGGCCTTCGGCGCGCTGGAAAAACGCATCGAGCTGCAAAACGACTTCGCCGCCAAACTGCACGACAACATCACCGCCGGCATCGGCCGGCTGGTCGATGCCGACATGGAGGAGGAGGCCAGCAAGCTCAAGGCGCTACAGACGCAGCAGCAGCTCGGCTTGCAGTCGCTGAACATCGCCAACGCGACCTACGATACGGTGCGGCAGCTGTTCCAGAACTTCTAAGAGGTGAGATCACCCAGCTACCCGCCCTCGTGGTTCGAGACGCCCCGAGCTTCCTTACCATGAGGGCTGATCGTCGCGACTGCTGCCCGTCATCCTGATCGAGTTGCTAAAACTGGTGATATCCGCGCATTCAAGCAACATGGCTGCTATTTCGGCGCCTGAAATTCTCCTATCAAGGGAACCTCTTCATTTTCTTGCCGTAATCCTTGCCATTTGCTCGCATCAGCTTTGAACGGAGACCGTCCTGTCCATGATCAAGAAATTCATACTTCTGGCTGTCGCAGCAAGCTATCTCAGCGCCTGCACGACGACCGATCCCTATACCGGTGAACAGAAGGTTTCCAATACGGCGGGGGGCGCGGCGCTCGGTGCGCTTGGCGGCGCTCTCGTCGGTGTCGCCGTCGGCGGCGGCGGGCACGGCAAGCGCAATGCGGCGCTGATCGGCGCCGGCATCGGCGCGCTCGCCGGCGGTGCGATCGGCAACTATATGGACCAGCAGGAAGCCGAACTTCGCGCCCAGCTCGAAGGCACCGGCATTTCGGTGACCCGCAACGGCGATAACATCATCCTCAACATGCCCTCGAACATCACCTTCGACGTCGACCAGGATGCGGTGAAGCCTGGCTTCTATCCGACGCTGAATTCGGTGGCGATCGTGCTGCGCAAGTTCAATCGGACGCTGATCGACGTCAACGGCCATACGGATTCGACCGGCAGCCTGCAACACAACCAGGATCTGTCGCAGCGCCGTGCGCTTTCGGTTGCCGATTATCTCGGCGGCCAGGGCATCGACCAGCGCCGCGTCTCCGCCGTCGGCTTCGGCCCGTCCCAGCCGGTCGCCTCCAATGCAAGCGAGGCGGGCCGCGCCCAGAACCGCCGCGTCGAAATCCAGATCGCGCCGATCACCCAGGGCTGAGCCTGTGCCGACAGAGTGTACGAAAGGCCGGGTCGCTCCCGGCCTTTTCTTTTAAAGCGTCAACGTGCTTCGCATCTTGTGCCGGGCCCGCTGACATGTGTTCAATGCTGCATCGTCGCGCCCTTGGTGACCTTGTCGACGATCTTCTTGTCGGCGCGTAGCGCGATGCCGACGACCTTGGCATCGTCGGGCGCATATTCGGCGAAGACGGCGCGATTGGCGGCGTCGTGACCGGTCGCGAACATCTCCTCGATAAACAGCGAGGCGGTGACATCGCGTTCCAGCGCGCGGCGGTGGATTGCCGACATCGTCGCCTCGTCGGCCGATAGCACGATGATCGGCTGGATGGACAGCGGGTTGTAGAGATTGCCGACGCGGTCCTCGTAAGCCTCGCCGATAATCTCGGGATGCCTGCCGGCGATGCCGGTCATCAGGAACGCGGTGACGTTCAGCTTCTGCCAGCCGGCAAGATTGTTTCGCAGGACGACGGCAATTTTGGTATCAAACATTGGACAGTCTTTCACCTATGCATGGAATACGGGGTGTCTAGGGCGTTGAGCCAGCTTCTACAGCCGCAGATCTTCGAAGGTCTTGAACGTTTGTGCACGGGACCATCCGGCAACGGCATTCTGACCGCACCCGCCTTTCCCGGCATCGAGCGCATCGGCGCGCAATTCTCCGGCAATGCGTTCGAGCCGCACCGGCACGACACCTATGCACTCGGCGTCACCGTGAAAGGCGTGCAGACCTTTCGCTATCGCGGAGAGCGGCGCTTCAGCCTGCCGGGGCAGGTGATCGTGCTGCACCCCGACGAGGAACACGACGGCGGGGCGGGAACGGAGGACGGGCTGCAATACCGCATGCTTTATTTGGAGCCGGCGCTGCTGCTCGAATGCCTGGAGGCGGAGGGCCTTGGCCTGCCGTTCGTCGATGAACCGGTCATCGGCGATCCGGCGCTGGCCGGCGTGCTACTTGCCGCGCTCGGCGAACTCGACCGCGAGCTGGACGAGCTCTTCGTCGACGATTTCGTGTCGCGGGTGACGGGCGGCTTGTCACGGCACGCGCGGTTGCCGCGCCGGCCGCTCGGGGCCATCGCCTGGCGGCAGACACGGGCGGCGCGCGATTATCTTGAAGCGCATGCCACACGGCCGGTTCATTCCGGCGAACTGGAAGCGGTCACTGGGCTCGATCGTTTTGCACTGTCGCGGCACTTCCGGGCGGCCTTCGCCACGAGCCCGCATCGCTACCTCCTGATGCGGCGGCTGCAGCAGGCTCGCGCCATGATCGGTGCCGGTGAGGGCATTTCGGACACGGCGGCGGCAACGGGCTTTGCCGACCAGAGCCATCTCAACCGCCACTTCAAGAAGGCCTACGGCATGACGCCCGGGCAGTGGGCGGCGCTGGCGCATAATTCCGAAAATCGGAAAGTGTCGCCGGCCCGGCTATAGGACAGGCGTGCGTCCTATACGGGATTTTCCGCGAGCCCTGAGCGGCGGGCGATGAAGCGGGCGAGGGTCGGGCCGATCAGCAGGATGACGAGGAAACGGCCGGTTTGCATCGCCATCACGAAGGGTACGTCGACATTGCTGGAGGCGGCGATGATGGCGACGGAATCGGCGCCGCCGGGGCTGGTGGCGAGATAGGCCGTCAGCGGGTCGATGCCGGCGAAGACATGGAGCGCAACGGCCATGCAGCCGCAGAGCGCCATCAGCAGCACGATGCAGGCCGATACCCTCGGCAGGGCGCGCGCCACATGCGAAAGGATCGAGCGGGTGAAGCGCAAGCCGATGCTCCAGCCGACGAGCGCATAGGCGAGGGCGAGCAGCCACATCGGCAGCTCGATCTTCATCAGGCCGATCCCTTGCAGGAAGGCGCCGAGAAAGAGCGGCACGATGATCATCCCGCCCTGGATACGCAGGCGCCGCACCGTATAGGCGCAGAGGGCGGCGAAGGCGACCGTCGTTACGAGGGCAGGCCAGTCGACTTCGGGAAAGAGGATAAGCGGCGGCGGTTCGGCGCCGTCGGCGGCCACCCACAGGCGTGAAATCACCGAGGCGCCAACGGCGACGAAGACGACTCGCAGATATTGCATGAAGGCGACGAGCCGGGCATCGGCGCCATAGGCTTCCGACATGATGACCATGGCCGAGGCGCCGCCCGGCGAGGAGCCCCAGACGGCGGTCGTTCCGGGCAGCACCTGCCAGCGCGTCAGCAGCCAGCCGAGGCCGGTGGCAATAGCAATGACCGAGAAGATGAACAGCAGGAAGAGCGGCGCATCCTTCGCCATGGTGCCGAGAATGTCGGGGGTGATGGTGCGGGCCATCATCAGGCCGACGAGGACCTGGCCGAATTGCAGCGGCCAGGCCGGCACGCGAAGCTTTCCCTTGCCGACGGTCAGTGCCAGCACGATGGCGGCGACCATCGGTCCGATCAACAGCGAGGCGGGCAGCCCGAAGAGCTCGAGGAAGACGGTGAAGGCGGTCGAGAGCGCCAGCAACAGCGCCCATTTCGGCAGGCCGGATTCGCGCAGCAGGCGGCTGGATGGCATGTGTCCCGTATCTTTCATAGCCGGGGCCAAGCCCTGAGGCTGAAGGGGGGAGGAAGCTCCGGCGTGACGAAGAGAGGCCGGCAGCAACGGCCGGCTGGCGCAGGCCCCGGTATAGAGGGGTGCCCCGGACGCGGTCAATTGCGAAATCTGGCTTCTCGGTGCCATTTGATGCGAGTTTGATTCAAGTAATCGGCTTAAGTCGCTGTTTTCATGGAGTCGCCTTGTCCGATGCCTCAGAGCCGCACATGGCTGGCGAGAAAATCGAGCAAGGCGCGTACCCGCGCCGGCAGTGGGCCGCCCTGGCCGATATAGAGGGCGTAGAACTCCTCGAGATCGCCGGGGTTTGCCTCTTCGAGCACCGGCACGAGGCGACCTGCTTCGATATCGGCGCGCACAGTGAAGGCGGCCAGTCGGGCAAGGCCGGCGCCGGATAGAGCGAGATGCCGCATGGCTTCGCCGTCTCCGACCTGAATGCCCGGAGTGATCGGGATCGTCACCGTCTCACCGCTCTCCCGCATCGGCCAGCCCTCGATGGCGCGGGCATAGGAAAAGCCGATGCGGCAATGGCGACGGAGATCGGCGAGCGTGCGCGGTTCGCCATGACGGCGGAGGTATTCAGGCGAGGCAACGATGATCTTGCCGGTGGCGCCGAGCTTCCGGGCGATCAGGCTGGAGCTCTTCAAGGGCCCGGCGCGGATCGCGACGTCGGCGCGCTCCTCCATCAGGTCGATCACCTTGTCGGTATGGGCAATATCCAGCGTCACAGCGGGATGAAGCGCCATGAAGGCGGGCAGGAGCGGCGCCAGTACATGATTGCCGAAGGAGCCGCTGGTGTTGATGCGGATGCGGCCTGCCGCTTCCTCGCCGGATGAGGCCTGGCGTTCGGCCTCGGCGATATCGGCAAGGATGGCGATGCTGCGCTCGTAGAAGGCACAGCCCTCCGGCGTCAGCTGCAGTCTGCGGGTGGAGCGGTTGACGAGGCGGACGCCGAGGCGTGCCTCCAACCGGGCGACGAGCTTGCTGACGGCGGAGGGCGTCATGCGCCGCACCGCGGCGGCCGCGGAAAAGCCACCGCGCTCGACGACGCTGACGAAGACTTCCATCTCGCCGGAGCGGTTGATGTCCTGGTGGCCCATGATGAATTCAAATCACAAATGCTTTGCTGAAAGGCAATCTATATCACCACAGGGGCCGGGTCTATCTCACGAGAAACACAGGAGACAGAGCCATGGAATATAGAAATCTCGGTGCATCCGGCCTCAGGGTGCCGGTCTTGAGCTTCGGCGCCGGCACTTTCGGCGGCAGCGGGCCGCTGTTTGGCGCATGGGGCAATACCGATGCCGAGGAGGCGCGACGGCTCGTCGACATCTGTCTCGAAGCCGGCGTCAATCTTTTTGACACGGCGGACGTCTATTCGGCCGGCGCCTCCGAGGAAGTGCTCGGCCAGGCGATTCGCGGTCGGCGCGATGCCGTGCTGATCTCGACGAAGACGGCGTTGCCGACGGGCGAGGGGCCGCAGGACTGGGGAACGTCGCGGGCGCGGCTGATCCGCGCGACCGAGGAGGCGCTGCGGCGGCTTGGGACCGACTATATCGATCTTCTGCAGCTTCACGCCTTCGACGCCTCGACGCCGGTCGAAGAGGTGCTGGCGACACTCGACGGGCTCATCGCCTCCGGCAAGATCCGCTATGTCGGCGTTTCCAATTTTGCCGGCTGGGAACTGATGAAGTCGCTCGCGACCGCCGATCGGCACGGCCATCCGCGTTATGTCGCCCATCAGGTCTATTATTCTCTGGCGGGGCGGGATTACGAATGGGAGCTGATGCCGCTCGGCGCCGACCAGGGCGTCGGCGCTCTCGTCTGGAGCCCGCTCGCCTGGGGGCGGCTGACCGGCAAGATCCGCCGCGGTGAGCCGCTGCCCGCGGCAAGCCGCCTGCACGAGACGGCGCAATACGGCCCGCCTGTTGACGACGAGCAGCTCTACGACATTGTCGAGGTGCTGGACGCCGTCGCAACGGAGACCGGCAAGACGGTGCCGCAGATCGCCATCAGCTGGCTGCTCGGCCGGCCGACGGTGTCGAGCGTCATTATCGGCGCCCGCAACGAAGAGCAACTCAGGCAGAACCTCGGCGCTGTCGGCTGGAGCCTGTCGAAGGAGCAGATCGAAAGGCTCGACGCAGTCAGCGCCACAACGGCGCCCTATCCCTATTTCCCCTATCGACGGCAGGAGGGCTTCGCCCGGCTCAATCCGCCGATCGTCTGAGGTCTCGGGCAAAGCGGACCGTCCTATGACAAAAGGGGAATGAAATCTTCTCCCATTCTTAACTGGACAGCCGCTTTGACTTGCCGCATACCCTGCCTGGTCCCACGAAACACGACGTGGTTTCTTGGAATGGCAGGGAGATCAAAGAGATGGCGCTGAAGGACGCAAAGGCCGGCACACGCAACGAGGCGGGCATTGCCGCTGTGCTCGGCATTCTCAAGCAGAGCTTCGGCGAGCGCTTCCAGACCGGCCAATCCTTCCGGGAACAGCATGCGCACACGACCACCTATATTCCGTCGCAGCTGCCCGACGGCGTGCTCTTTGCCGAGAGCGCCGAGGATGTGAAGATGGCGGTCAGGGTCTGCGCGGCCCACAAGGTGCCGGTGATCGGCTTCGGTGCCGGCTCCTCGCTGGAGGGACAGGTCAATGCCGCCAATGGCGGTATTTCGATCGATTTCAGCCGCATGAACCGCGTGCTCGAGGTCAATCCCGAGGATCTCGACTGCACGGTCGAGCCGGGGATCACTCGCGAGGCGCTGAATATTCACCTGCGCGATACCGGCCTGTTCTTCCCGATTGATCCCGGTGCCAATGCTTCGATCGGCGGCATGGCGTCGACACGGGCGTCGGGCACCAATGCCGTGCGCTACGGGACGATGAAGGACAATGTGCTCGCCGTCACGGCGGTTACTGCCAATGGTGAGGAAATCCGCACCGCCCGGCGCGCCCGCAAGTCTTCGGCCGGTTACGATCTGACGCGGCTTTTCGTTGGCGCGGAAGGCACGCTCGGTATCCTGACCTCGGTGACGCTGCGGCTGCAGGCGATCCCGCAGAAGATAGCCGGCGGCGTCTGCGCCTTTCCGAGCATCAAGGCGGCCTGTGATGCCGTCATCATGACGATTCAGATGGGCATTCCGGTGGCCCGTATCGAACTGCTCGACGCTGTGCAGATGCGGGCGTGCAACGCCTATTCCGGACTCTCCTATGCCGAAAGCCCGACGCTGTTCCTCGAATTCCACGGCACCGACGAAACGGTGCCGCTGCAATCGGCAGCCTTCGCAGAGATCGCCGCCGAATGCGGCGGCGGCGAGTTCCTCTGGACCGCCAATGCCGAGGAGCGGACCAAGCTTTGGAAGGCGCGCCACGACGCCTATTGGTCGGCCAGGGCGCTGGCTCCAGGGCTTGCCGCACTTTCGACCGATGTTTGTGTTCCGATATCGCGGCTTGCCGATTGCGTTTCGCAGACGCAGGCGGATATCGAGGCGCATGGCTTGCTCGGTCCGATCGTCGGCCATGCCGGCGACGGGAACTTCCACGTGCTCCTGCTGTTCGACGACAAGAGCGCCGAAGACATCGCCGTCGCCGAAAGCTTCGTGCAACGGCTCAACCGGCGGGCGCTCGACATGGACGGGACATGCACCGGCGAACACGGGATCGGCCAAGGCAAGATGGCCTTTCTGGAGCAGGAGCTCGGAGGAACGGTGGATCTGATGCGACAGGTGAAGCAGGCGCTCGATCCGGACGGCATCTTCAATCCCGGCAAGATTTTCCACCATGGCTGAAAACGGAATATTCTCATGAACTTGGGCCTTGCCCCCGGCATGAATAGCGCTAGTGTCGGCAACAGAATCCCGAATGGAGAATCCTTGCATTGTTAGGCCGGTTCCTCGTCTTTCTGGGGGGAGTGATCGTCGTAGCGCTGTTTGTGGCGCTGCTTGCGCCGCTGTTCATCGACTGGACGGATTTCCGCAAGAACTTTGAGGATCAGGCAAGCCGCATCATCGGCAAGAAAGTTACCGTCCACGGCACGGTGGATGCCCGCCTGTTGCCGTTTCCGTCGGTCACGCTGCATGACGTGCGCGTCGGCCAGGAAGCCGACGGCACGCCGATCGTCAGGGTCGAGCAGTTCTCCATGGATGCGGAGCTCGCGCCTTTCCTGTCGGGCGAGGCGCTGATCTTCGATATGCGGGTCGTCAATCCGAAGGTGCGTCTGAGATTGCTCAAGGACGGCACACTCGATTGGATGCGCGGCAGCCGCGCCGAAATTCCGGCAAAGACGGTCGTCCTTGAAAATGTGCATGTCAGCGGCGGCGAGGTCGAGTTCATCGACGACCAGTCGGGCCGGGGCCGCCGCATCACCGGCCTGAATGCGGAGATGTCGGCCAAGTCGCTCGCCGGCCCCTGGCGCATCGAGGGCGATGCGGCGCTCGACGGCGAACACGGGAATTTCTCGATCTCGAGCAGCCAGCCGGACGAGAAAGGCGTGCTGCGCATGCGCACGAAACTTTCCCCGGACAAGCAGCCGGTCAGCGTCGATCTCGATGGCGAGCTGAAGCTCGTCGACCGCAAGCCGAATTACCAGGGCCAGCTTTCAGCAGCGATCGAAAACCGCAACAGCGCCAAGTCGGCCAACAAGAATGAGCAGCCGCCGCGGGTCAAGGGTCGCTTCGAACTCACCAATGAACGCATCCGCATCCCTGAATACCGGATGGAGATCGGCCCGACGGACGATCCCTATGTCATAACAGGCGAGGCGACGCTCGATACCGGCAATGCGCCGGAATTCCTGCTGACCGCTGACGGCCAGCAAATCGATGTCAACCGCATCGGCAATGAAGGCGCGGCCGGCAAGACGACGCGGGATCCTGCGGTTTCGGCGCGGCAGCGATTGAATTCACTGATTGATATCGTCGCACAGGTGCCGATCCCGCAAGTGCCGGGCAAGGCAAGCGTCAAGTTGCCGGCGATCGTCGCCGGCGACACGACATTGCGCGATGTGCAACTGGAGCTGGAGCCGGCCGGAACGGGCTGGATGATCAACAGCGCCATCGGCACGCTGCCGGGACGCACCCAGGTGGAAGGCAAGGGCAAGCTCCTGCTTCAGGGCGAGCCCTCGTTCAACGGTCAGATCGTGGTGGCCTCGAACCAGCCAACAGGGCTTGCCTCCTGGCTTGCCGGCTCGGTCGACCCGGCCATCCGGCAATTGCGGCAGGCGGGTTTTTCCGCCAATGTCAGCCTCACCCATGAATTGCAGCGTTTCGAAAACCTCGAAATCGCCATGGGATCGGCGACGCTGAAAGGCCGGCTGGAGCGGCAGGCGGTTTCCGGCCAGACGCCGACCCTGTCTGTGGCGTTGAATGGCGACACGCTTGATCTCGACGCGCTGCAGGCGCTGGCCGGCCTCGCGACCGGGCAGGACGCCGGCGACAATGTCCTCGATCACAAGATCGCCGCCCAGCTCAAGGCCGACAAGTTCACCGCTTTCGGCGTCGACGCCGAGAATGTCGAGACCACCTTCACGATCGCTGACGGGGCGCTTGCGGTCGACCGGTTGTCGGTCAAGAACCTCGCGGGCGCCGAGCTGACGGCGACGGGCCGGGCGGAAGGCTCGCTGCTCGACTACAAGGGTGCGGGTGAGATCACCTTCAAATCGGCCGATCCCGGCGGCTTCTTCACCATGCTGCGCGAGCATCTGCCGCACCACCCGGTGCTCGACCGGCTGGTGCGCAATGCCGGCTGGTACGGCAATACGGCATTGCGCGGAGCGCTGACGCTCGGCGGCGACGAAGGCGATGCGCTGACGGTGACATTGGCCGGTGTGGCGAACGGCAGCCGTGTCAATCTCGACTATCGCATGTCCGATCTGCTGGCGCTGACCGGCAACGGCACGACGAGCCTCGAGGCGACGCTCGAAAACGCCGTGCCGTCGATCCTCTTCGGCCAGGCCGGGCTCGACCCGCTGCCGGTCGAAGTCGGTGCCAACGGCCGCCTGACGCTCAAGGTGAAGGCATCGGGCAATGATCCCGCCGATGCGGCGCTGACCTTTGCCACCGACCGGACTTCGTTTACCGCCAACGGCAAGGTCGATGTCCGGCCGGAGAGTTTCATGAATGGTCAGATCGCGATTTCGCTCGATAGCGCCGATATCGACCCCTATCTCATCATGAACGGCATCGCCCTGCCGCAGACCGGGACGGGATTGCCGTTCGGCCTGCAGGTCAATGCCGCCGTCGACAGCGACAAGATCGCCTTATCCGATATAAAGGGGCATGCGGCCGACAACGAGTTTTCAGGAGCGCTGAGCTTCGACCGGAAGGCTGCGAAGCCGACGGCGAGCGGCGCGCTGACGATCTCCAAAGCCGACGCCGGCTGGCTTGGCGAGGCAGTGTTCGGCCAGATCGTCGATCCCGCCAATGGCGCCTTGACGAAGGCCCCGCTCGGCCTGCCCGTCTTCAAGGATGTCGACGTCAAGGTGAAGCTTTCGGCCAAGCAGTTCTGGCCGGGCCTGCCGGAAACGGCGGTGTCCGATTTTACCAGCAACGTCGCCTATAAGGGCGACGAACTGCAGCTCAACGACATGGCCGGCAACTGGGACGGCGGCAAGCTCTCCGGCAACCTGCTCTTCACCAATGCCGACGGCACCGGCTTCCTGCAGACGAAGCTTGCGCTTGCCGATTCCGATCTTGCCGGCGTCGTCTGGCTGCGTGACGGTGCGCCGATCGCCAATGGCAAGTTCGACCTGTCACTGTCGATGGAGGCCTCGGGCAAGACGATCGGTGAGATTGCCAGCTCGCTCAATGGTTCGGGGGAGCTGAGGCTCGGCGATACCAGCATACGCGGGTTGAACCTTGCCATCCTTCCGCCGCTGCTTGCCGCGACCGACACGATGCAGGAACAGATCAATGCCGGCAAGGTACATCCGATCGTCGAGACGCTGCTCAACAACGGCGAAGCGAAGCTGCCGCCGCTTGGAGTTCCCTTCAACATTACCGACGGGACGCTGAGGGTACAGAATGTCACCGTCGCCAATGATCTGGCCCGCGTCACCGCCGACGCACAGATCGCGTTGCCGGAAGAGCGCATCAGCGCAACGGTCGGCATCGGTCTCAATCCGGGCACGGAGGCGCTTCCCGGCGCAGAACCGGCGCTGAGGCTAAATTTCTCCGGCATGCTGCCGTCGCCCGGCAAGACGATGGATGTGACCGATATCACTAGCTACCTCTCGCTGCGCGCCTTCGAGCGCGAACGGCGGCGCGTCGAGCGGCTGCAGGCGATCGTGCTCGAAAAGCAGCGGCTGCGTCGCGAGACCGCGCTCTACCGCTTCAATGCCGCCGAGCGCGTCAGGGCCGCCGAGATCGAGCGGCAGCGGCAGGCGGAGGAAGAGCGGCTGCGCGCGCTGGCACAGGCAGCGGCGGCGCAGCAGGCGGCCGCCGAGGCGGAGGCTGCGCGCGCGGCGGAAGCCAGGGACAAGGCCGATGCGCAGGCGAGGGCGGCCGCGGAAGCGGCGCGGCGCAGCGGGCAGGTGCAGCCCGGTCAGCTCAACTTCGATCAGCTGCCGGACGTTCAGGCGCAATGAAGGCGCTTGGAAGGTCCGTGGGTCTTATCGGAAATCGACGCAGATTTTGATGGGCAATCGCGGCATCATGGCTGGCGGCTACCGCCGGCCTTCGCCCAGGAAAGCACATGGAGCCGCAGCGCCGACGACAGGTTGCTGTCTGGCTGGCGGTGGTCGTCGATCTCGGAAATCAGCGCGGCCAGCGACATCGAGCGCCCAGCCGCGATTGTCTTCAGTTCGGCCCAGAATTCATCTTCCAGCGAAAAACTGGTGCGATGGCCATGCAGTGTTGCCGAGTGCTTGCGGATCATGAAGGACGTTCACATCGCAACCGGCTTCGAAGGTCGATTCAAGAAAATCGTGCAAGTGGCTGATCGCAGATTCGTTTTCGGCTTTTCAAGCTTTGCGTGAAGCCTCATGCGCCGTCATCATCCGTCTCGATCCGGCCATCGCGGTGGGCCTTGTCGGCCTTGTCGTTCAGGCTGCGGGTGAGCTGCTTTTCGGCCTTGGTGCGTCCGAAGGAAATACGGTTCTGCTCGGCCTGTTTCTCTTTCTCGGAGCGGGCCTGCTTCTTGCGGAACTGGCGCAGATTGATGATTTCGGCGCTCATGCGGTGGCTGAAATCCCTTAAAAAGGGAGGCAGGGCCTCCCTTTGAAATCACTGCTTCTTGCGGAAGGAGTCGAGCGAGACGACGGAACCCGGTTTTTTCTCTTCACCGTCGGCCGGTTTTGCGCCGGCGGTTTCGTCAGGCTTTCCTGCGGCATCGACCGGATAGGCGGTGATCTCGCCGGACGGCAGCTCCTCGCCATCGGCGAGCGGCACATCGAATTCGAGCTCGAAATTGACGGAAGGATCGTAGAAGCCGCGGATCGCATTGAACGGAATGACCAGCTTTTCCGGAACGTCGGAGAAGGAAAGGCCTATTTCGAAATGCGTCTCGGTGATCTTCAGATCCCAGAACTGGTGCTGGATGACGATGGTCATCTGCTCTGGATATTTCGACTTCAGGTGCTGGGAAATGCGGACGCCGGCCGCACCCGTCAGGAAGGTGATGAAGAAGTGATGGTCGCCGGGCAGACGGCCCGTTGTTGCGACTTCCGCCAAAACCTTGCGGATGACGCCGCGAAGTGCATCCTGCGCCAGAATGTCGTAGCGGATATGATCCTGCCCCATGCTTTTCCTGTCTTTCGTCGGTTCGGAAGTCTTTTCACAAGGTTATATGCCACGTCCGGGCGCCTTGGGAAAGACCGGAGCCGAGTCACGTTTTTTCGCAGCATACATGATTTCGTCAGCAGGGAGAAGGTGAAGGCTTCTGTTGCCAGGTGCCTTCGGACCCCGCCTAGAGGTGCGAACCACTAGGACTTTGATTGAAGTGTCACACCGCGATTAAGCAGCGAGACGAGCTTCCGCATAGTTGTCGTTTGCAACTACAATTTTAGCCCGATAACGGCGGTACAATGCCGAGCAAAAAGTCGATCTTTACACCCTTGTCGATCCTGTTTCGCCCCCATCAAAAGCCGGCCTTCAATGCCGCCGGTTTTTGGTGGAGGCGCCGGGTACCGCCCCCGGGTCCAATAGGTTTATTACACCGCTCATTTATTGCCATAGCCGGCCCGAAAGCCGGCAGGGTTGATATAGTGATTTCCTTCGCCCAAGGAAAGGGCAAACGTCATAAAAGCTTTACCTCCGGCGGCAGAAAGGACTGGAAAATGCCTGCCGGCGATTGGTTTCCTGAAAGCGAAGGCTTAAATTGGAGAAAACGGAATCAGCGCGCCATGCAGCAATATCTCGATCTCCTGAAGTATGTGATTGAAAATGGCTCCGACCGGGGTGACCGTACCGGCACCGGCACCCGCTCGGTTTTCGGCTACCAGATGCGCTTCGATCTCGAAGAAGGCTTTCCCGTGCTGACCACGAAAAAGCTGCATCTGCGCTCGATCATCCACGAGCTTTTGTGGTTCCTGAAGGGCGAGACGAATATCCGCTATCTCAAGGAGAACGGCGTCTCGATCTGGGATGAGTGGGCCGATGAGAACGGCGACCTCGGCCCGGTCTATGGTGCCCAATGGCGCTCCTGGCCGGCACCGGATGGCGGCCATATCGACCAGATCGCCAATCTGATCAAAGGCATAGTCAACAATCCGAATTCGCGCCGCCACATCGTCTCGGCCTGGAATCCGGCGGAAGTGGACAATATGGCGCTGCCACCCTGCCATTGTCTGTTCCAATTCTATGTCGCCGACGGCAAGCTCTCCTGCCAGCTCTACCAGCGCTCAGCCGACATCTTCCTCGGTGTGCCCTTCAATATCGCCTCATATGCGCTTTTGACGATGATGGTGGCTGAGGTGACGGGGCTCAAACCCGGTGATTTCGTCCACACGCTCGGCGACGCCCATCTCTACCACAACCATTTCGAACAGGCGAAGCTGCAGCTGACGCGCCGGCCGAAGCCGCTGCCCTTCATGCGCATCAACCCCGATGTGAAGGACATTTTCGGCTTCACCTTCGATGATTTCGAGCTGATCGGCTACGAGGCCGATGCCAGCATCAAGGCGCCGATCGCCGTCTGATCCGGGACATTTCATGGCCGATATCCGCAGGACCATCATCGCCGCCGTTGCCCGCAACGGCACCATCGGCCGCGACGGCGACATGCCGTGGCGGCTGTCGAGCGATCTCAAGCGCTTCAAGGCGTTGACGCTGGGCAAGCCTGTCGTGATGGGCCGCAAGACCTATGATTCGATCGGCAAGCCGCTGCCGGGACGGCCGAACGTGGTGATTTCGCGGCAAACGGCGATCGATCATCCCGATGTCAATATGGCGCATTCGCTGCCCGAGGCGATGGACGCGGCTGACAGGCTGGCGCGCGAAACCGCCGCCGACGAGATCTGCATCATCGGCGGCGGCCAGATCTACGCCCAGGCGATCAATCTCGCCGACCGGCTCTGCATCACCCATGTCGAGGCCGATCTCGATGGCGATGCGTCGTTTCCTGAGATCGATCCCGATCTCTGGCAGGCGGGAGAGACGATCGCGGTGCCGGCCGGCGAAAGGGACAACTATCCCACCCGCTATGTCGTCTATGAGCGCCGTCACGCCTGAAAACGAACTATTTTCCAATTAAATTGACCAAGTTTCTCACGCTGCGTTGAAAGCCGGTGCGGTGATACCTATAACGGTCACCAACGCATCCGCCGGTCAGCCCCCACGGTCCCGGATGCGGGGAACACTTAACGAACAACGAGGTTTTGATGCCCTGGAGCAATCAGAATGGCGGCGGCGGCCCTTGGGGCGGCGGCGGCGGTAACAATCAGGGACCATGGGGTCAGGGGCCGAACCGGCCGCGCGGCAGCGGCGGCAAGGGCGGACCGCCCGATCTGGAAGATATTATCCGGCGCGGCCAGGACCAGCTGCGCAACATCGTTCCCGGCGGTTTCAACGGCGGCGTGGCGGTGATCGTTTTGGCGATCGTCGCCGTCTTCTGGCTGATCCAATGCGTCTACACCGTCCAGCCGGACGAACGCGGCGTCGAGCTGCGCTTCGGCAAGCCGCGGGAAACGGTGTCGATGCCGGGTCTGCATTTCCATTTCTGGCCGATGGATACGGTCGAGATCGTCAAGGTCACCGAGCAGCTGCTGAATGTCGGCGGCACGCAGGGCAGCAGCAATACGGCCGGCGGGCTGATGCTGTCGGGCGACCAGAACATCCTCAACGTCCGCTTCAACGTGCTCTACCAAATCAGCGATGCGCGCGCCTATCTCTTCAACGTCGAAAGCCCGGCGCAGACGCTGCAGCAGGTTTCCGAAAGCGCGATGCGCGAAGTGGTCGGCCGGCGCCCGGCGCAGGACGCGTTCCGCGACCGGCGCCTGGAGATCGCCAGCGAGGTCGCCAATATCATTCAGGATACGATGTCGCGCTACAATTCCGGCATTTCGATCAATAAGGTGACGATCGAAGACGTGGCGCCGCCGCGTGAAGTGGCCGACGCCTTCCAGGAAGTGCAGCGCGCCGATCAGGACAAGCAGCGCCTGGTGGAAGAAGCCAACCAGTACGCCAACCAGAAACTCGGTCAGGCACGCGGTGACGGCGCCCGTATCCGCGAAGATGCCGCCGCCTACAAGGACCGCGTCGTCAAGGAAGCGGAGGGCGAGGCGCAGCGCTTCATCGCCATCGACGAACAATATTCGAAGGCGCCCGACGTCACCCGCAAGCGGCTGTTCCTGGAAACGATGGAACAGGTGCTGAAGAATTCCAAGAAGGTCATCATCGAGGAGAAGCAGGGGGTCGTGCCCTATCTGCCGCTCAACGAGATCTCCAGACCGTCGCAGCAGGGAGGTTGAGCCATGACTTCGAACAGGCTTCCCGTCATTCTCATCATCTTCGCCGTCGTGCTGGTCGGGCTTTATTCCTCGGTCTACGTGGTCAACGCCCGCGAACAGGCGATCGTCGTGCGCTTCGGCGAAATCCAGTCGGTCAAGACCGAGCCCGGCATCTACTTCAAGCTGCCGTTCAGCTTCATGGATGCCGACCGCGTTCAGCTCGTCGAAAAGCAGAAGCTGCGCCTCGACCTCGACAATATCCAGGTGCAGGTCAAGGGCGGCGCGACCTTCGACGTCGACGCCTTCGTGATCTATTCGATCAACGATGCCCGGCGCTTCCGCGAAACTGTCTCCGGTGACCGCGACGCGGCCGAAGCACGGTTGCGCACCCGTCTCGATTCGGCATTGCGCCGCGTCTACGGTCTGCGGGAATTCGATGCCGCACTGTCCGACGAGCGCGTGTCGATGATGCTTGAAGTGCGCGACGATCTGCGTCCGGACGCTGAACTGCTCGGCCTCAACATCGAGGACGTGCGCATCCGCCGCACCGATCTGACGGCCGATGTTGCGCCGAACACCTATAACCGCATGCGCTCCGAGCGTCTGGCCGAAGCCGAACTCTTGCGCGCCCAGGGCACGGAAGACGGCCTGCGCCGCCGGGCGATTGCCGACCGCCAGGTGGTGGAGATCACCGCGGATGCCCAGCGCGATGCAGAAATCCTGCGCGGTCAGGGCGATGCCGAACGCAACCGCGTGTTCGCCGACGCCTTTTCCAGGAACCCCGCCTTCTTCGAATTCTATCGTTCCATGGCGGCCTATTCCTCGGCGCTTTCATCGCAGGACACGATGCTGGTGCTGTCGCCGAATTCGGAATTCTTCCGTTATTTCGACAATGCCGCCGGCGCTCTGCAGACGCCGCCGGCAAATTCCGGAGCGCCGGCTGCGGCCGTTCCCGGCGCGGCTGCGCCCGCAGCCCCCGCCCAGCCGGCGAACTGACGCCGCGCGCTGTCCGCACACTGAAAGGGCCGGCCTGCGCCGGCCCTTTTTGCATGCAGATTGAGACAATCCGGCTTTTGCGAGGAGGCGTCAGATTGCACGGGGATTTCGCGAAAAGGTGATTTCGCCCTCCATCATTCCGCCTTATGCTGATGCTCAATGTGCGCATTTACCGCTTATGAGGAAGCTTGATGGCCCCCACGATTGGCTCGCCCTTCAGACGAACGCTCGCGCTTATGGCGAGCGCCGCAATTCTGGCGCAAGCCGGCATGAGCGGGATTGCTTTTGCGCAAACCACGCCTGAAAAAGCAGCACCCGGGGTTGCGGCGCCTGTTCCGGCTGCTCCGGCGCCGACACCACCCGCACCCGCGGCACCGCAGCAGGTCCCGCCGCTTCAGGGCGTTGTGCCGAACAACGGACCGGCTTCCGTCGCCGATCTCGCCGAGGGGTTGCTCGATGCCGTGGTCAACATATCGACCTCTCAGAATGTGAAGGATGACGAAGGGGTCGGTCCGGCGCCGCGCGCGCCCGATGGATCGCCATTCCAGGAATTCTTCAACGACTTCTTCAACAAGAAGCAGGACGGCAGAGGCCCCAACCACAATGTCAGCTCGCTCGGCTCCGGCTTCGTCATCGACCCGACCGGTTATATCGTCACCAACAACCACGTGATCGAGGGCGCTGACGACATCGAAGTCAATTTCGCCAATGGTTCGAAGCTCAAGGCGAAGCTGATCGGCACGGATACGAAGACCGATCTTTCGGTGTTGAAGGTCGAGCCGAAGGCGCCGCTGAAAGCGGTCAAATTCGGCGATTCCAGCGAGATGCGCATCGGCGACTGGGTGATGGCGATCGGCAATCCCTTCGGCTTCGGCGGCTCGGTGACGGTCGGCATCATTTCCGGGCGTGGCCGCAACATCAATGCCGGCCCCTATGACAATTTTATCCAGACGGATGCGGCGATCAACAAGGGCAATTCCGGCGGCCCGCTCTTCAACATGAAAGGTGAAGTCATCGGCATCAATACGGCGATCATTTCGCCGAGCGGCGGCTCGATCGGCATCGGCTTTTCGGTGCCGTCGGAGCTCGCCTCCGGCGTCGTCGCGCAGCTGCGCGAATATGGCGAGACGCGGCGCGGCTGGCTCGGCGTTCGCATTCAGCCGGTGACCGACGATATCGCCGACAGCCTCGGACTCGACACGGCCAAGGGTGCACTGGTCGCCGGCGTCATCAAGGGCGGCCCCGTCGACGACGGCTCCATCAAGGCGGGCGACGTGATTTTGAAATTCGACGGCAAGACGGTCAATGAAATGCGCGATCTGCCGCGTGTCGTGGCGGAAAGCACGGTCGGGAAGGAAGTCGACGTCGTCGTGCTGCGCGATGGCAAGGAGCAGACCGTCAAGGTGAAGCTTGGCCGCCTTGAGGACAGCGATCAGGCTGCATCCGGTGATGCAGCGCCCGATGGCTCGCAGGACGGCGTGATCACCCCTGATCCGGACGAGAACAACGACCTGGACCAGCCGGATACCGGCGATCAGATGCAGCCCGTTCCGGGTGCACCGGCGCCGGACCAGCACCAGGGCCAGGTATCGCCGGATGCGGCAACACCCAAGGAGGTGCTCGGATTGTCGCTATCGCTATTGAGCCCCGAGACACGCAAGGCTTTCGGCATTGCCGAGAGCGTCGACGGCGTCGTCGTGACGGAAGTGGCGCCCGGCTCCGCCTCGGCCGAAAAGGGGTTGAAGCCAGGGGACGTGATCGTCGAGGTGGCGCAGGAATTCATGAAGTCGCCGGGCGCGGTCGCCGACAAGGTGAAATCGCTGAAACAGGAGGGCCGCCGCAACGCTCAGCTGATGATCGCATCGGCGAATGGGGATCTGCGGTTCGTGGCGGTGCCGATGGAGTAGGGGAGCTACGGCGCCTAGCGCCGTCTTCCTGTTCTCGCTCAACCTCTCCTCCGTCATTCCTGTGCTTGTCACAGGAATCCAGCCACCGCGCGTCTGCGCGGTGAATGAGTCTCATAGAGGTAAGAGAGTCTCCCGCGCCCAAGGACTTGGGCGCGCTGGATCCCTGTGACGAGCACAGGGATGAGCGGCGCGCCAAATCTCATGCCGACGCATGCGACAGTGCTGAATGGCCTGTGATCGACCGGTTTTTATTTGGTAACCCGGCCAGTGATGGTGAGTTGAGCATTCAACCCGTCACAAAATCCGTCTTCCGATAACCCTGGATATAGAGCAGCGCCGTCAGGTCAGCGTGGTTGATGCGCATCTGCGCCTGGGCGGCGACCGTGGGTTTGGCGTGGAGGGCGACGCCGGAGCCGGCGAGCTGCAGCATGCCGAGATCGTTGGCGCCATCGCCGACGGCGATCGCCTCCTTCGGCGAAATGCCGAGACGTGCCGATATTTCGTTCAGTGCATCGACTTTGGCCTGCTTACCGAGGATCGGTTCGGCGACGAAGCCGGAGAGAATGCCGCCATCGTCCAGCAAGGTGTTGGCGCGGTTCTCGTCGAAGCCGAGCGTGGCGGCGATGGGGCCGGTAAAGACGGTGAAGCCGCCGGAGACGAGGGCGGTATAATGGCCTTTCGACTTCATGGTGGCGATCAGCTCCGGGCCGCCCGGGGTGAGCGTGATACGCTTGGCGATGACCTCGTCGACAACCGAGATCGGCAGGCCTTTCAGCAGAGCGACACGCTCACGCAAAGCGGGCTCGAAGGCGATCTCGCCGTTCATGGCGCGGGCGGTGATTGCGGCGACCTTCTCCTTCAGGCCGACTTCGGCAGCGAGTTCGTCGATGCATTCCTGGCCGATCATCGTCGAATCCATGTCGGCGATCAGCAGCTTCTTGCGGCGGGTCTCCTGCTCCTGGATGACGAGGTCGATCGGCGCGCTGGCGATGACGGCAAGGATATTGGCCTCGGCCGCCTGCGCATCCGTACCGTCACGCAGTGCGATATCGCAGGCGACGCCGTCGGCCAGCCAGTAGAGACCGGAGGCTTCCACCGCCTCGGCCGCCTGTTCGGCGATACCGGGGGTTAGAACAGGATTTGACGGATTGGCAACAAGCGTGGCAACGAGGGCCATGATGGAAAACCTTCTGAGCGTAGAGAACGCGATCCTGATAACCGGGCCGACCGCCAGCGGCAAGTCCGCGCTCGCCGTCGAATTGGCAAAGCGCCATGGCGGCGCGGTCGTCAATGCCGACAGCATGCAGGTCTACGACACTTTGCGGGTGCTGACCGCCCGCCCATCGGAAGAGGAGATGCAAGGCGTGCCGCATCATCTCTACGGCCACGTGCCGGCAGGTGCGGCCTATTCCACCGGCGCTTGGCTGCGCGATGTTTCGGCGCTGCTGCCGGCATTGAAAGCCGCCGGGCAACTGCCGGTCTTCGTCGGCGGCACCGGGCTCTATTTCAAGGCGCTGACAGGCGGTCTCTCCGACATGCCCACGATACCCGAGGCGCTTCGGGAGGAACTCAGGACGCGGCTGCTGGAGGAGGGGCCGGATAAGCTCTATGCCGAGCTTGATGCAATCGACCCTGCCATGTCGGCAAACCTCAACCGGCAGGACGGGCAGCGCATCGTCCGGGCGCTGGAGGTGATCCAGGCGACGGGACGGTCGATCGCCGATTTTCAGGGGCGGTCCGGGCCAGTTCTGATCGACGCCGAGGAGGCGCGAAAGATCGTCGTTCTGCCGGACCGGGCGGTGCTGCATCAGCGCATCAATGGCCGTTTCGAAAAAATGCTGCAGCAGGGCGCCGAAGACGAGGTGAGGACGCTGCTTGGCCTCGGCTTGCCGGCGGAGGCGCCTGTCATGAAGGCGATCGGGGTTTCGCAGATCGCGGCGATGCTGAAGGGTGAGATGACGCGCGAGGAGGTGCTGGAGAAGGGGGCTGCGGCGACACGCCAGTACGCCAAGCGGCAGATGACCTGGTTCCGCAATCAGATGGACGAGAGCTGGGAGCGGCTGGCCCTATAGCGCGTAAGTCCGCGCCTGCTCCTTCAGGTGCGGTTACGTGCCGCGCACCTGCAGCAGTTTGGCGAGCTCGCCCGCCGCCGCCTGCAGTTGCTCCGGTGGAAAACCGCCGAAACCCAGCATCAAGCCGGGGCGTGCCGGCTGCGCGCCATACATGGGGGAGATCGCCCGCACTGCAAGGCCGGTCGAAAGGGCGTGCGCTGCCAGTCGCACGTCGTCGGCTTCCTCGGGCAGCCATAGAAGGATGTGCATGCCCTGATCGCTCGGCTGAACATGGCACCCTTCCGGCAGAACCCGCTCGAGCGCCGCGAGCAGAACAGCGCGGCGCTCGGCATAAAGACCCCGAATGCGCCTGATATGCGCCTCGAAATAACCTTCCCTGATATAGGCGGCCAGAACGTGCTGTTCTGATATCGGCGAATGCCGGTCAAGGATGGCGCGTGCGCCCGCGAAGGCTTCTGCGAGCGGCGCCGGGGCGATGACGTAACCGAGACGCAACGACGGAAAGAGCACCTTGCTGAAGGTGCCGAGATAGATGACGCGCGACGGACGCAGCCCCTGCATGGAGGGAAAAGGGTGGCCGGCATAACGCAGTTCGCTGTCGTAGTCGTCCTCCACGATCCAAGCCCGGTTCTGGTCGGCCCAGGCGATCAAAGCGTTGCGCCGCGCCATGCTGAGGGGCATGCCGACCGGATATTGGTGCGAAGGCGTGACGAATGCGGCGCGCGCTTCCGGGCAGAGTTCGAGGCCGCGTTCCACATTCATTCCTTGTGCGTCGACTGGGATTCGATGCGTCCGAACGCCGAGATCGTCGAGCACTGCCGTCAGGCCGGGATAAGCGGGATCCTCGGCCCATACCGGGTCGTCATGCGACAGAAGAACCCGGCCAGCCATATAGAGGCCTTGCTGGGTGCCTGACGTAACGATGACCTGCTCGGGTTCGCAATGAACGGCCCGTGCACGGCGCACGTGGTCGGCAATGGCGATGCGCAGCTCGAGCACACCCATCGGATCGTGGTAGCCCGAGGGGGCGGCCTGTTTTGAGGCGCGCATTCGATTGCCGAGACGGCGCCAATTGTCGTCGGGCGCAATGCCGGAAGCGGGCACGGCGATGGCGAAGGGAACGGGCGGGTGAGGGGTCAGCGCATGGGCGATCGATATCAGCCGGGCAGCCGGGGCAGGCAGGTCCACCGCCTCTGCGGACGCCGGCGCGGGCGGTGGCGGCGGAAGTGCCGGCGCCATGTCCGTCAGGGCGGTGGCAACGCGAGTTCCCGCGCCCACTCTCGCCTCGAGATAACCTTCGGCGGTCAACTGGTCGAAGGCTTCGACGACGGTGCCGCGGGCGATCTTCAAAGAGGCGGCAAGGCTACGCGTCGAAGGAAGACGCTCGCCCGGCCTCAGTTCGCCGCAGGCAATGGCGTGCCGCAGCGCCTGTGCAAGCCGGCGGCCGACATCGGCCGTTCGGTCGATCCCGTGGAGAGACGGAATTTCGATGGTGGCCCGTCGCTTCGACATTGCAAAATGGTCCATGAAGATTCTTGAAAATGGCGCTTCATGGTGAACCAATTTTAGAAGAGAAGGAAGGCCTCAGCGACTTCTGGAAAGCGAAAATGCAGGATCTTCTCGTCGTCTATATCGCCTATGTCATCGCAGCAGGAAGCCCAGGGCCAAGCAACATGGCGATCATGAATGTCGCGATGAGCCAGGGGCGCCGACCGGCCCTGGCGCTTGCCGCCGGCGTGATAACGATGTCGACATGCTGGGGTCTGATTGCCGTCACCGGCATTTCGACACTGCTCGTACGCTATGCTCATGCCCTGTTATTCCTCAAGATCGCGGGCGGGCTTTACCTCCTCTGGCTCGCCTGGAGGGCGGCTCGCTCGGCCGCTGCCACGGATGCGCCGGCAGGCGAGCCAGCCCGACTGTCGACGGACTTCGGCATGCTCTATCGCCGTGGGGTACTGATGCATCTCGGAAACCCCAAAGCGGTTCTGGCCTGGGTCGCGATCATGTCGCTTGGCCTCAAACCGGGCGCTTCGCCCGAGATGGCGGTCACGGCTTTCGGCGGCTGTGTGCTGCTCGGGATATCGATATTCGCCGGTTATGCCCTGCTGTTCTCGACGGCGCCGATGGTGCGCGGCTATGCCAGGGCGCGCCGCTGGATCGAGGCAAGCCTTGCTGTGTTCTTCGCGGGCGCCGGATCGCGCCTGCTGTTCTCAAACTGACGCTTCTGCAGGATCACATCATGTCTTCGGCTTCTCCCTTTCACGGCCTTTCGGCCTTTCCGGCAACCCCCGCGAATATCGATGGCCGCGTCGACACCGAAGCCCTCGGCGGCCTTCTGGAACGCTTGTGCGACGCGGGTGTCGCCTCTGTCGGGCTTCTCGGCAGCACCGGGATCTATGCTTACCTCACGCGCGAGGAGCGGTTGCGCGCCGTCAAGGCCGCGGCCGAATGCGTCGCCGGCCGTATTCCTCTCATCGTCGGGGCCGGGGCTCTCAGAACGGACCACGCCGTGGGTCTTGCCAGGGATGCCGAGGCGGCCGGCGCGGATGCACTTCTGCTGGCGCCGGTCTCCTATACGCCGCTGACGCAGGAAGAAGCCTATGAGCATTTCCTGGCGGTCGCGAAGGCGACGAAGCTGCCGGTCTGCATCTACAACAATCCCGGCACGACCCATTTCACCTTCAGCCGGGAGCTTCTCCAGCGCCTCTGCGATATCGAAACGATCAGGGCGGTGAAGATGCCGCTGCCTGTTGACGGCAATTTGCCAGGGGAACTTGCGGCCTTGCGGGAGAAGACCGATCTCGCGATCGGTTACAGTGGCGATTGGGGCGCGGCCGATGCGCTGCTTTCCGGCGCAGACGCCTGGTACAGCGTCATCGGCGGTTTGCTGCCGCGCACGGCTCTCGGCCTGGCCAAGGCCGCCATGGCCGGCGACGTCGATGAGGCACGCCGGCTCGATAAGGTGTTCGCGCCGCTATGGCAAACCTTTAAGGCATTCGGAAGCATCCGCGTGGTCTATATGCTGCTCGAGCATCTCTCACTCGCCAGGGCGGAGCTTCCGCGACCGCTCCTGCCGCTGAAATCAGCGGATCGCCAGCGTGTGCTCGAGATCGTCGAGCCGCTGATCGCTCTGGAGGGCGGGCGGAAGAGCTAGTCCTTGTTGTAGAGGCTGCTCAGCGGCTTTTTCAGTATGCTTTCGCGCAGCGACGAGCCGGGTTCCCGGCGGGTGATGGCCGGCTGGTCGGTCGGCGGCGCAGGTCGCGGAAAGATCGGTTCCTCGCGGCGCATCTCGCGGCGCAACGCATCGAGCCGTGGATCGACGGGTGGAGGTGCGGCCGGGTCCAGCCCCGGCGTCTGCGGCAGCAGTTCGCGCCGGTAGGATTCGAGAGGCGCCGAAACCGGTGGTGGCGAGGCCGGTGGAGGCGGTGCGTAGGGCTTGGCCTCGAGAACCTCGTCGGCGTCATCCGCCTCGTCGGAAGGTGCCGTCGATGCGCCGAAGCTCTGCTGGAAATTCGAAATATCGGGTCCGACCGTCACCGCCCGCATGCGGGTGACGATCTTGCGCAGATCGACCGTATCCGGATCTTCCTCGCTATGCTTGCTGTTGGCGCTGGCAGCTTTCGGCAGCAGGTTTTCGTCGACGCGCGAAAAGCGCATGCGCATTGGCACGCTGATCGCCTCGCCGAAGGCGATCGCCTCGCCATTGCCGATCGAGGAGATGAAGCTCGTCGTCGAGATCGATGAATTCGGGATGGCCGAGCGGATGATTTCCTGGTCGCGGTCGTTGGCAAGGCGCATGGCAAACAGCGTCGAGCACTGCGACAGGATCGTCTGGTCGAGCTCGCCCGGCCGCTGGGTGATGATCCCAAGCGAGACGCCGTATTTTCGGCCTTCCTTGGCGATGCGGGCGATTGCCTGGCGCGTCGGCACGAAGCCGAGGCTGGGATCGGAGGGGATATAGCGGTGGGCCTCCTCGCAGACGACGAGCATGTGGATGGCGCCGTCACTCCAGAGTGCCACCTCGAAGGCCATGCGGCAGAGCACAGAGGCGACCGAATTGACCACTTCGGAAGGAATGCCGGCAAGCTGGAAGGTGCAGATGGGCCTGCTGTCTCCGGGAATGCGGAATATCTGCGCGATGGTGTCGGTGATCGTGTCGCTGATCGTGTTGTTGGAAAACATGAAGTGATAGCGTGGATCGTTGATTGCAGCGATCAGTCGCATCTTCAGCGAACGCAGGGAGGGTTTTTCGGCGCGGCCCTCGAGGCGGCCGATGCGCTCGTCGATCAGGGCCAGGAGATCGGCCATGCGATAGGGAACCGGCGTATCGGCGGTAATCGAGCTCTTTTCCGTCGTCCGGCGCACCAGTGAGTTATCGCTGCCGCGGAAGGCGCGCTTGGCCTCGGGCATGATGTCGCGCAGCATATCCAGTTCTTCAGGCACCGGCGGGCGGCCGCGGAAGACGACTTCGGCGAACTCCTCGAGCCGCATCAGCCAGAAGGGCAGGTCGAGCGTATCTGTATCGATGGTGACAGCGTGCTTGGGAAAGGCGGCGGCGAATTCATTGTGCGGATCGAGGATCAGGACGCGCAGCTTCGGGTCCGCCACAATCGCCTTGTGCAGCAGCAGAGAGACTGCCGTCGACTTGCCGACGCCGGTCGAGCCGACGACGGCGAAATGCTTGGAGAGCATCGAAGGGATGTGGATCGCTGCATCGATGCTTTCGTCCTGCGTCAGCTTGCCGATGACGGCTGTCGTGCCCGTTCCGGCATCGTAGATGCGCATCAGGTCGGCAGCACGGATGCGGTGGGCGATGGCGCCGAGATAGGGATAACGAGAGATGCCGGTTGAGAATTCCTCGCGCCCGTCCTCATCGACGCGGACTTCGCCGAGCAGCTCGGTCTCGATCTTGAAAGTGTTGTCCTCGCCTTCGCCCCAGGCGTGGCCGCCGGTGTTCATCTGATAGACGAGGGCAACGACGCGGTTGCGGCCGACGCTAATCGAAATCAGCCGGCCGACGGACCAGAGTTCGGTAAGATCAGTCCCGCCCTCAACGGCGACGGCGGCAATCGTCGCCCGCGAGCCGCTGCATGCAACAACGCGGCCGAGAAAGCGATTCCCCGGCGCGAGGCCATCGCGGCGATCGTGCTCGCCTGCCTTGCCAGACATGCGCAAGTCGTTGTTGAGCAACGGGCTACTCCTACAGTAGCGTTAAAGGATAAAGTCGATCCTTTAACAAATCCTTCATCCTATCGATTTTCAGGGGCGAAGGGGCGGGGCAGTTTTTTATTGTGGCATGCGTTGACGCTGCGAAATTTTCTGTCTATCACTTCGGACCATGAAAATCGCAACGGCTCTTATCGTGGTGGGAAAGCGCATGGGCAGGGTGGTGTAACCATCCGGCGACAGCCACCCATGCGCTAGATGACAGGCTCCTCCGGGGCCTTTTTTTATGCCCGAAATTCGGGCTTCCGGCCACAAACGCAAATCCCAGCATCAAACGGAACAGACAGATGAGCACGGACAATCAGGCGGCAGGCAATCGGATGACGGGAGCGGAGATCGTTCTCAAGGCGCTGAAGGACAACGGCGTCGAACATATCTTCGGCTATCCCGGCGGCGCGGTTCTGCCGATCTACGACGAGATCTTCCAGCAGGAAGAGGTCAAGCACATCCTCGTGCGCCACGAGCAGGGTGCAGGCCATGCGGCCGAAGGCTATGCCCGCTCCACCGGCAAGGTCGGCGTCATGCTGGTCACATCAGGCCCCGGCGCCACCAATGCTGTGACGCCGCTGCAGGACGCGCTGATGGATTCGATCCCGCTCGTCTGCCTGACCGGCCAGGTGCCGACCCCGCTGATCGGCTCCGACGCCTTCCAGGAATGCGATACGGTCGGCATCACCCGGCCCTGCACCAAGCACAACTGGCTGGTCAAGGACGTCAACCAGCTCGCCGCCATCATTCATGAGGCTTTCCGCATCGCCCAGTCCGGCCGTCCGGGTCCCGTCGTCGTCGATATTCCGAAGGACGTGCAGTTTGCGACCGGCACCTATACGCCGCCCGCCGATTACCCGATCCAGAAGAGCTACCAGCCGAAGATCCAGGGCGACCTCAACCAGATCCATGCGGCAATCGAGCTGATGGCGAATGCGCGCCGGCCGATCATCTATTCCGGCGGCGGCGTCGTCAATTCCGGTCCGGAAGCCTCCAAGCTGCTGCGCGAGCTGGTCGAGCTCACCGATTTCCCAATCACCTCGACGCTGATGGGCCTCGGCGCCTATCCGGCTTCCGGCAAGAACTGGCTGAAGATGCTCGGCATGCACGGCTCTTACGAGGCGAACATGGCGATGCATGACTGCGACGTCATGGTCTGCATCGGCGCCCGCTTCGACGACCGCATCACCGGCCGTCTCAACGCCTTCTCGCCAAACTCGAAGAAGATCCATATCGACATCGATCCGTCCTCGATCAACAAGAACGTCCGCGTCGATATCGGCATCCGCGGCGATGTCGGCCATGTCTTGGAAGACATGGTCCGCCTGTGGCGGGCGCTGCCGAGGAAGCCGGAGAAGAACCGCCTTGAGGATTGGTGGAGCGATATCGCTCGCTGGCGGGCGCGCAACTCCTTCGCCTATACGAAGAACAACGACGTGATCATGCCGCAATATGCGCTGGAGCGGCTCTATGCGCATACCAAGGACCGCGACACCTATATCACGACCGAAGTCGGCCAGCATCAGATGTGGGCAGCGCAGTTCTTCGGCTTCGAACAGCCGAACCGTTGGATGACCTCGGGCGGCTTGGGCACGATGGGTTATGGCTTGCCGGCCGCCCTCGGCGTCCAGATCGCCCATCCGGAAAGCCTCGTCATCGACATTGCTGGCGACGCCTCGATCCAGATGTGCATCCAGGAAATGTCGACGGCGATCCAGTATGACGCGCCGATCAAGATCTTCATCATGAACAACCAGTACATGGGTATGGTGCGCCAGTGGCAGCAGCTGCTGCACGGCAATCGCCTGTCGCACTCCTATACCGAGGCGATGCCTGATTTCGTCAAGCTGGCGGAAGCCTATGGCGCGGTGGGCCTGCGCTGCGAAAAGCCGGATGAGCTCGACGACGCCATCGTCGAGATGATCGAGGTCAAGAAGCCGGTCATCTTCGATTGCCGCGTCGCCAATCTCGCCAACTGCTTCCCGATGATCCCCTCGGGTAAGGCTCATAATGAAATGCTGCTGCCCGACGAAGCCACGGACGAAGCGGTCGCCAACGCGATCGACGCCAAAGGCCGTCAGCTCGTATAATGATAAGGTAGGAACCCAGGACCATGAACGCACATCTTCAGCCCACCGGCTCTGCCTACTTCATCTCGCCGGAAACGACGGCGATCGAGAGCCATACGCTTTCGGTCCTCGTCGACAACGAACCGGGCGTCCTTGCCCGCGTCATCGGCCTGTTCTCGGGCCGCGGCTACAATATCGAAAGCCTCACGGTTTCCGAGACCGAGCATCAGGCGCATCTTTCCCGCATCACCATCGTCACGCGCGGCACGCCGCACGTGCTGGAGCAGATCAAGGCGCAGCTCGATCGCATCGTGCCGGTTCATCGCGTCGTCGATCTGACGGTGCGCGCCCGCGAACTTGGCCAGGAGCGGCCGATCGAGCGCGAAGTGGCGCTGGTCAAGGTGATCGGTGAGGGCGAAACCCGCGCCGAGACGCTGCGCCTTGCCGATGCGTTCCACGCCAAGGTGGTGGATGCGACGATTGATCATTTCATTCTGGAGATCACCGGCAAGTCGTCGAAGATCGACCAGTTCGTCGCGATCATGAAGCCGCTTGGTCTGATCGAAGTCTGCCGCACCGGCATCGCGGCGATGAACCGCGGCGCGCAGGGGATGTGAGGCACGAGCTTCCTACTTCCCTAGGCGTCATCCTCAGCTGTGCTTACTAGGCAAGGGACGGAGACGGCGCGGCGAATCTCTTCTCCCCTCGGGGAGAAGGGGGAATCGCGAAGTCGCGGCGTATTGCCGGATAGGGCTTGTCAGCAGTTCGGGCCGCTGGAGATCAAAGCATCTCCAGCGGCTTTTTCCTTGCCGGCGGCGGGAAGGCGGCGTCGAGCGCTTGCCAGTCCTCGTCGGTGATCTCAAGCGAGACGCAGTCGCGGTTCTCCGCGACGCGTTCGGCATTCGACGTCTTCGGGATGACAATGACGCCGTCGCGTTCGAGCAGGAAGGCGAGCGCCAGCTGAGCGGGCGTCGCCTGATAGGCTTTGGCGATGCGGATCAGTTCGGGATGGTGAATGATGTGTCCCTGCTCGATCGGCGAATAGGCCATGATGGGAATGCCGCGGCTCTGGCACCAGGGCAGGAGATCGAATTCGATGCCGCGGCGGGAGAGATTGTAGAGCACCTGGTTGGCGGCGACATTGGCGCCGTCGGGAACCCTGAGCAGTTCCTCCATGTCGTCGGTGTCGAAGTTGGAGACGCCCCACGCGCCGATCTTGCCTGACGATTTCAGCATTTCGAAGGCTGCGACGGTCTCGGCCAGCGGATAGTTGCCGCGCCAGTGCAGGAGATAAAGATCGATCCGGTCGGTGCCGAGCCGTTCCAGGCTGTGCTCGCAGGCTTCGATCGTGCCTCTCAGGCTGGCGTTCCAGGGATAGACCTTGCTGACGATGAAGACCTCGTTGCGCCGTCCTCTGATCGCCTGGCCGACGATCTCCTCGGCGCCGCCGTCGCCATACATTTCGGCAGTGTCGATCAGCGTCATGCCGAGATCGATGCCGGCCTTGAGGCTTTCAATCTCCATCCTGGCATCGCCGGCATCCTCGCCCATGGCCCAGGTTCCCTGGCCGAGCGCCGGCACTTCCGTGCCGTTCGGGAATTTGACGGAGGGGATGGGGTCATCCTGCATGATTTTTTCCATTTTTAGGAGATTGCGCAGCGTTCTTATCTTTCAACTAATCCTGTCACCATGACAATGATGTAATGGCGTCAAGAGTTTAGGGTTAGGCTGACCTAAATAATCAGACCGCGGAAAAGAGCCGGCTTTGGGAGCTCGCATGCCGCTGGATACGTTTCTCGCCCTCGTTCTCTTCGCCTTCACGACGTCGATCACGCCGGGGCCGAACAATATGATGCTCTTTGCCTCGGGCGTGAATTTCGGCTTCCGCAGGACGATCCCGCATATGTTCGGCATCGGCGCGGGTTTCTTCTCGCTGCTGATCGGCGTCGGCCTCGGGCTCGGGGCGCTGCTGCACACGATGCCCCTGGTCTATACGGTGCTGAAGTTCGCCGGCGGCGCCTATCTTGTCTGGATCGCCTGGAAGATCGCCTCCTCGCGTTCGCTGAGCGAAGGCAGGGACAGTGCTGCGCCAATGTCCTTTTTTTGGCGGCGGCCTTCCAGTGGGTCAACCCGAAAGCCGGGGTGATGGCGGTCACCGCGATGGCGACCTACACCAATCCCGAACTCTATCTCGCCAGCGTGCTGATCGTCGGCCTGGCTTTCGCAGTGGTCAACGTGCCGAGCGTCTCGACCTGGGCGGGCTTCGGCTCGGCGCTCAGTGATTGGCTTTCCGATCCCATGCGGCTGAAGTGGTTCAACATCACCATGGCCGTGCTTCTCGTGGCGAGCCTCTGGCCGATGCTAAAATAGAGCAATCGACGGTTTCGTGAGCAGCAGCCATTCCTTAAGCATCAGCGTTCATCCAGGGTGGCAAGCGCCGTCAGCGTCAGCAGGACCGACGGCAGCACCTTGACGAGGGGGCCGAGCGGATCGAGCCAGAGCGCGGGTTCGAGCAGGCTGCCACCGGCGAGATAGGCCAATGAGACGGCGAGCATGCCGAGAAGGGCGCGTTTGGCGAGCGGGCGAACAAGCACAGCGGCGCCGAGTGCTACGTCGATAAGGCAGGTCGCAAGCGTCAGCGCCGTTGCCGCCGCTTCCGGCATGAAGGGCAGGAAGTGCGTCGAGGCCCTTTCCAGCGAAAGCAGCGGGATTAGGCCGGAGAGCAGCCAGAAGGCCGACAGGCCCGATATGATGAGCGGCTTCAGGAGATAGAGCCTGGCGAACCAGAGATCCTGCAAGCCGGAGGGATTGGCTGCGAGCGTCGCCGCCGCCGATGTCGCGGTGAGGCCGCTTTCCCCCTTGGCGCTTCGTATGCCCTCCGACATGACTGTCATCGCCGTCGAGCGCAGCGGCGAACGCCAGCCGAGCAGGCCTGCCATATCGGCAAACCAGGTCACTGGTCGCGTAAGCCAGGGAGCAAGCGAAAGGACGCGGGCGGGCGGCAGGCCCAGCCATTGCCGGTGAAGGCCGACGAGTTCGGCGAGCGTCAGCACCTCGCCGGCGGCGAGATCGACATCGCCGCGTAGACCGCCTGCGATCGCTCGCGACACAGCTTCCGCGACGTCATCCACCGAAAGCGTTTCGGCCGGGCTCTCGGCATGGACGAGCGGCAGCGCCAGCGGAAGGGCGGCGAGCGCCCTGACGAGCGATGAGCCGCCATGGGCGTTGCGGCCGAGCACGAGGGCAGGGCGCAGGATGAGATGAGGCAGGCCGCTTGCCGCCAGCGCCTCATCGGCCCGCTTTTTGGTGGCGAGAAAGGGCAGCGCGCCTGCCGCGCCGGCGGTCCTTGCCGATATCTGCACGATCAAAGGACGGGAGCGCTTCGCCGCGGCATAGAGCGCCAGCATCGCATTCGCCTGGGTCGCCGCGAGATCGTCCGAGAGTCCGTCCTGCAGGGCGCCGGCGCAATTGACGACGGCGTGCCGGTCTTTGAGGAGGTTCTCCCAGTCCTCGGGCTTTGTCATGCGCGAGAGATCGGCGCGCCGCCAGTCGATTGCCGGCTGCTTCAGGCGGGCTCGCGCGGGATTGCGGCCGAGCCCGGTCACGGCATGGCCGTCTGCAGCGAGTCGGGCCGCGACGACCGAGCCTATGAAGCCTGTTGCGCCGAGAATCAGGATGTTCATGGCGGGAGATTAGCGGAAAAGTTTGCGTGGGATAGGAGGGCGGGGTTGTGGTGTATGGTAGAAGGAAGGTGGATGCTTTGAGGGCAGAACGTTGCTTCATTCCCCTTCTCCCCAGCGGGGAGAAGATGCCGGCAGGCAGATGAGGGGGTGAGCGGCGTGGCCGCGAATGCACGGAGCGTAAGCGAAGGGCAACGATGACGGGTGTGCCGTGTGGCCCCTCATCCGACCCTTCGGGCCACCTTCTCCCCGAGAAGAGGAGGAGCGTGCCGCGCGCGTTGAGGAAACAGGGCGCCGATCGGCGTTCCGGGAGGATATTGCGTTGCACGACGACCACAGTGACGACCACGACCACCACCGCGACAGCCACTATTCCGACATGCAGGCCCGCGTGAAGGCGCTGGAAACGCTGCTGACGGAGAAGGGGCTGATCGATCCCGATGCCATCGATGCGATCGTCGAGACTTACGAAACCAAGGTCGGGCCGCGGAACGGCGCGCATGTCGTCGCCAAGGCCTGGAGCGATGCTGATTTCGCCGACTGGCTGAGGCGCGATGCGACGGCGGCGATCGCGAGTCTCGGTTATACCGGCCGGCAGGGCGAGCATATGCGCGCCGTCTTCAATACGGCTGAGACCCATAACCTCGTCGTCTGCACGCTCTGCTCCTGTTATCCCTGGTCGGTGCTTGGCCTGCCGCCGGTCTGGTACAAGGCGCCGGCCTATCGTTCGCGGGCGGTGATCGATCCGCGCGGCGTGCTTGCCGAATTCGGGCTTACCCTGCCGGCGGACAAGAAGATCCGCGTCTGGGATTCGACGGCGGAGCTGCGCTATCTGGTGATCCCGGAGCGGCCGAAGGGCACGGAGGGCATGGATGAGACAGCACTTGCCGGTCTCGTCAGCCGCGACGCGATGATCGGCACGGCGGTCGCCGGCAGCCCGGAGGCACTGTCATGAACGGACCGCACGATCTCGGCGGGCAGATGGGCTTCGGGCCTGTCGCACCCGAAAAGAACGAGCCCTGTTTCCATTCCGAATGGGAAAAGCGCGCGCTCGGCATCACGCTCTCCTGCGGCGCCTTCGGCGCCTGGACGATCGATGAAAGCCGGCATGCGCGTGAGAATATCCCGCCGGCCGATTACCTCGCGGCGAGCTATTACGAGATCTGGATCCGCGGCGTCGAGACGCTGCTCACGCGACACGGCTTTGCGACGCGCGAGGAACTCTTGTCCGGCCACAGGCTGCAGGATGGCACGGCGCCGAAACGGGTGCTGAAGGCGGAGATGGTGCCTGCCGTGCTTGCCAAGGGCGGGCCTTGCGACCGGCCGGTGGATGGCGAGCCACGCTTTGCGGTCGGCGAGCGGGTGAAAACGAAGAATTTCAATCCGGCGACCCATACGCGATTGCCGCGTTATGCCCGCGCCAAGACCGGCGTTGTCGAAGCGGTGCAGGGCTCCTTCGTTTTTCCTGACGATAATGCCCATGGCAAAGGCGAGAATCCGCAATGGCTCTATACCGTCGTTTTCGACGGCGGCGAGATCTGGGGCGAAGGCGCGGACCCGTCGCTGATGGTTTCGATCGATGCGTGGGAGAATTATCTTGAACGAGCATGAAACACCGCCGCTGACGCAATCACCGGGCCTGCCAAAGTCGCCGGAGGGCGAGCCGGTTTTTGCCGATCCATGGATGGCCGATGCCTTCGCCATGGTGGTGGGGCTATACGAAAAAGGCATCTTCGACTGGGACGAATGGACCCATGCGCTTTCGATGCAGTTGAACAGGCGCGGTCGGGCCGAAGACGGCAGCGACTATTTCGACTGCTGGGTAGCAGCCCTCTCCAACATCATCGTCGACCACGGCATCGTCGACGTGGACGAGATCCTCGACCTGCAGCAGAGCTGGCAGCGCGCCGCGGAGGCAACGCCCCACGGGCAGCCGATCGAGCTCGCCAACGATCCGCTGCGCTGATCCTCACGACGGAAACTGCCTGTAGCATTCCTCGGCCACCGCGCGCAGCGTCTCACGCGAGATTTCGCCGGTGACGGCGTAGCCGAGTTCGCCGTCGATCCAGTAGAAGGTTTCGAGATTGCCCGAAGAGGCGAAGCGGAAGCTCGTCGTGCGGTTTTCCTTGTTGCGGCCGACCATGACGGTCAGGCGCTCGCCCGCCTGGTTCTCGTACATGAACATGGCGCCGGGCCTGCCGTCGACCGGCAGCAGGCGGCCACCGACCAGCTTGAAGCCGAGCGGCTGCAGGTTTGGGATCTTGAGGTTCTGGATCGCCAGGCGCTTGCCGAGCCAGGTGGCGAGATGGGCCTCCTCGTCGGCGAAGACCTCGACCGGGTGGCGAACCTCGGCGGCATAGACGGTGAAGGCGGTCTCGGCCTGTTTCGGCAGGGTTTCGGAACCGGCTAGCTGCAGGTCCGGCTTTGCCAGAAGGGCCGGGCCATAATGGCCGCTGACGGCACCGAGCGCGAAGACGACGAGCGCTGCGGCGGCGGCTGCCCAGCGGTTCGGCGCCGACGGGATGGCGTGCGGGGGGGCGACGAGCAGGACATCGGTGTCCTTTGCCTTGTCGTAACCTGCAAACAGCGTGCGTATGCCCGTATTCTGCGCCTGCCATTCTGCGACCATCGCCGCTTCGTCGGGATTATCGGCGAGATAGGCCTCAATGCGGGCGCGCGCCGTTTCGGGCAACTCGCCGTCGGCATAGGCGTGAAGATCGGCTTCGGTGACGATCGGGTTGGCGTCGTTCATTTCGGTCTCCGAAGCGTAATGATGTTATCGGCCTTCAGATGTTCGGCGACGCGGCGGCGGGCGCGCGACAGGCGGGACATCACCGTGCCGATCGGGATATCGAGCGCGGCGGCGACCTCGCTGTAGCTATATCCCTCGACGACGACGAGCATGAGCACGGCACGGTACTCCTCCGAAAGGCTGTTCAGCGCGTTATCGAGCCGGGTGCGTTCCAGCGGATCGGCCGGCGCTTCGGGTGCTGCCATATCTCCTGCGGCGTCGAGCTCGACCATGCCGTCGCGCGCCTTGCCGCGCCGGCCGTTGCGGTAAAGATTGGTCATGATGGTCAGGACCCATCCGCGCAAGTTGAGGCCGCGCCATTGACCGCGGCGCGCCAGCACCTTCTCGACGCAATCCTGAAGCAGATCCTCGCCATCCGCATCCGAGCGCGTCAGGCTTCGCGAATAGCGCCGGAGCGAGGGAAGGAGGGCCAGGATCTGGCCCTCGAAACTTTCGGGTGCGGGTGTCTTCACGCCAGCTCTCTTGCCGTCACATCAGGGCTTGGCAAGGTCCCAGTTGCCGCCGACGCCGTCGCCGGTGATGTCGCCGGCCTTCGTGTCCTTGACCCAGTAATAGAGCGGCATGCCGTCCTTGGCCCATTGCTTCGTACCATCCTTGCGTTCGATGATCGAATATGCACCATCGGCCTTGGCATCGGAAGCAGCCATCAGCGGCGGCCAGTTCTTGGCGCAATCGTCGTAGCAGTTGGAAACGCCCTTGGCATCCTTCTTGAAAGTATAGAGGGTCATGCCGTTTTCGCCGGCAAGAACCTTGCCCTTGGCAGTCTCGACTTCCTTGACGGGCGCGGCGGCGAAAGCAGCGGTCGCGGCAAAGGCGGCTGCCGCTGCGACGGACAGGAATTTCACGGACTTCATGGTGTTTCTCCTCGGGTTGGGCACGCAATTTGCGCTGCCTGAGATGAGACACGAGGCGAGGCGGTTTTATTCCGCGCGTGGAGAAGTTTTATGGCGGGCGGATGGTCATTCGCACACAACGCCCCGCTTTTACAGGTCATTTACATTATGGCTATTTGCGGATAGCATATATCCTTAATTCCGCTCGCAGAGCCAGCATGATGAGTAATTGAATGATCCTGAAAAGCCAGGTCGAGTGGGCGCTGCATTGCAGCGCCATTCTCGCGGGCCTGCCCGAGGGCCGGTACCTCTCCACTAAGGCGCTCGCCGAGCTTCATGGCCTGCCGAAGGAATATCTCTCCAAGGCGCTGCAGAGCCTTTCGCAGGCTTCCCTCGTCGAAACCACGCTCGGTCCGAGCGGCGGCTACAGGCTTGCGCGCTCGCCGTCGGAGGTCAATTTTCTCGAGATCGTCGAGGCGGTCGAGGGCAAGGCGCGCAGCTTCGCCTGCACGAATATCCGGGAGAACAATCCGTGCCGGCCGGCAGGCTATTGCGACAGCAAGCCCTGCGCGGTCGCCCGCGTCATGTGGGAAGCGGACGAAGCCTGGCGCGACACGCTGCGACGTGTGCGCCTCTCCGATCTCGTCGGCACGTTATCCGAAGAGGTTCCGCCGGATATCTGGCGGGACACGTTCGAGTGGGTGCTGAAGCGCGCCGGCTGAGGAAGCGAAACCCTAAAGCGCGTCGCGATCTTTCAGATTCGCTCCTTACGCTTTAGCTCTTTGCTTTTACGCATGTCGTTGCCGCAAAACCGCTGCACACTTTTGCGCGACATGCTCTAGGCCCTGAAAATGGTCCTGATGGTCTTCAGGATGGCATGGGCGCTGCGCACCTGTTCCGCCGGCAGGGCGGCGCCGTCGCGGAAGCGCTCGGCGCGGCCCGCAAGCTGTTCGGCGATTTCTTCGGCCAGGGCCGGGCGTTCGGCGAGCA
Source organism: Rhizobium sophoriradicis (assembly GCF_003939025.1). Lineage (GTDB taxonomy): Bacteria > Pseudomonadota > Alphaproteobacteria > Rhizobiales > Rhizobiaceae > Rhizobium > Rhizobium sophoriradicis. The sequence goes on along the minus strand of NZ_RQIH01000010.1, from coordinate 145,196 downwards.
GCGGCGCGAAGGCCTCCTGATCGATTTCATAGGCCGTCACCGGCGTCAGCGCCTCCAAGGTGCAGACTTCCTGCATGCCGGCGAGCAGGCCGGTCTCGCCGAAGAAATCGCCGGGCGCCAGCCGTCCGCGCTCCTCGTCCGCATGCCGGGCGGCGATGATGCCGGCGCGCACCATCACCAACGAGGGCAGCATTTCGCCCTCCCGCACGATCACGTCGCCCTTGCGGAACTGCCGGACAGTCGTGGTTTCGGCGAGCTTTGCCTTTTCCTCTGATGTCAGCGTCGCAAAGACCGGAATGGCTTCGATCAGCGCAAGCGGCGTCACGCTCGGCGGCTTGGCGTTTTCCTCGGTCGGCAGATCGGCGGCAAGGATCCTGGCCGTGGGCGGGACGGCGAGCAGCAGGCCGGCGGATTTGCAGTGGCGATAGACGAGATCGAGCACCTCGTTTCGCGCCGGCACGCGCTGGCTGGGGCTCGTTACGCGAAACTGCAGCTCGACTTCGAGCGACGTAGCATCGAGCCCCTTCAACGCCACGACCGGCGGCGGATCGCGCACGATGGAATTGCAGCTCGTCAGCGCCGTCAGCATCACCTGGCGGATCGATGCCGGCATGCGCGTCGGGGCGATGCGGATGGTGAGGATCAGGAGATGGGTCTCGTCCGGCCGGCTGACATTGGTCAGGCCGAGCTTGGCGAGAAAGCTGTTTGGCAGCACGACGATATTGTTGCCGGGCGTCAGGATGTGCGTCGCGCGCCAGTTGCTCTCGACGACGCGCCCCTCCGTGCCGTCGCTCAGAAGAATCCAGTCGCCGATGACATAGGGCCGGCCGAGGGTTAGCGCGATGCCGGAGAAGACATCGGCGAGCGTGTTCTGCAGCGCGAGGCCAAGGATGATGGCGACGACGCCCGAGGTCGCGACGAGGGTTCCGATCGGCACGCCGAAGACGAAGGCGAGGATCGAAAGCACCATGCCGATATAGACGACGCCGATGACGAGATCCTGGAGCAGACGGGCCTCACGCGGGCTGCCCTCCAGCACCAGATAGAGCCTGATGAAACCGATGACGGCCCATGCCAGGTGAAGCCACCAGAGCGATTTGGCGAGAATGACGAGTAGGGCTTGCGGGTCCTGGGTCTCATATCCCTGGAAGCGGTGGGGTTCGATGCCACTGCCGACAAGGATCAGCGTCATGACGGCAAAGAAGAGGATCTGCACCACCAGCCGCGTCGTCGGCCGCTGGCTGGAGAGGAAGTACCAGACGACGATGCCGGCGAAACCGACCGTTATGAGCGATATCAGAGGCTTGCCGAAGAGCGCGTCGTAGATCATCTCACTCTTTCTCCGGGAGGGGCGGGCGGCACATGATTGAGCATGTCGGCCAGCCGCGCAAGCATGGGGCCTCGCGCGGATGGCCTTCGGCGGATCGTCAGTTCTGCAGCGGGAAAGTCAGTTCTTTCTGGTCGGTGTCGACGACGAAGACGGCGAGCAGGCGGTCGGGCTGCGTTTCGCTGCCATTGGCGCTGACGCCATGGCGGTCGCCCGGCATTTCCGAGAAGCTCTCGCCGGCCTGATAGGTCTTGACCGGACCGTCATTGACCTGGCTGCGGATCGATCCTTCCAGCACGGTGGCGTAGATGAAAGCCGAGTCCGGATGGGTGTGGCCTTCGGAGAAGCCGCCGGGCCCGTATTCAACCAGCACGCCCTTGATGCTCTTGCCCGGCACGTTCGGCAGTTCGTGCTCATAGACGAGCGTTACCTTGGCGGACTTGCTGCTGTCGTGGGCGGAAGCGCCGGTCGTTGCCAGAAGGGCGAGGGCGGCGGCGAGGAATGATGACTTGATCATGGCAATCTCCTTATTGCCTGGGGTGAAGAGGCCGATCACCTCGGCCGGGCGGATGTGGCGAACCACTGTTCGAAGGTGATCGAGCCGAGCCGCGGATCGTCGTCGGACACGAGCGACTGATCGCTCAGCCTGGCGCCGAAATATTTCGCCTCGGCGTCGGCCTCGACGATCCGCGGGTCCTTCGTCGCCTTGAGATAGCGGGCGACGAGCTCGCTGAGCCGGACCCGTTCCGGGCCGGATATTTCGATCGTTTTGTTGGCCGGGGCGGAGAGCGCCACGTCGGCCATGGCGTCGGCTACGTCGTCGGAAGCGATCGGCTGCACATAGGCGGGCGATAAGCGAACCGTCTGGCCGACGGTGCCCGACTGGGCGATACCGCTCAGGAATTCCATGAACTGCGTCGAATGCACGATCGTATAGGGAATGCCCGATGCCCTGATCAGCTGTTCCTGGGCGAGCTTGCCGCGGAAATAGCCGCTGTCCTGGAGCCGTTCGGTGCCGACGACGGAAAGCGCGATATGGTGCTTCACGCCGGCAGTCTTTTCGGCGGCGAGAAGATTGCGCCCCGAGGTCTCGAAGAATTCGAGCACGGCCTTGTCCTTGAAGGAGGGCGAATTGGCGAGGTCGAGCACGACTTCGGCACCGGCGAGCGCTTCGGCCAGTCCTTCTCCGGTGATCGTATTGACGCCGGAGTTCGGAGAGGCGGCGATCACCTCATGCCCGCGCGTGCGCAGGCGTTCGACAGTCTTTGAACCGATGAGGCCGGTTCCGCCGATGACGACGATTTTCATAACAGATCTCCATTCGCTGCCGGCATGCGGCAGCGTCAAAGCTGAATCTTCTCAATGAATTGCGAGAGTTAGTTCAGGCCTGATTTATCGAGGCCATAGGCCTTGTCGGCCGTGCCGGGCACCGTCTTGAAGCCGACATTGACGCGGTTCCAGGCATTGATGGCCATGACGACGAAGGTCAGGTCGGAAATTTCCTTCTCCGAAAGCTGGCCGCGCACGCGCTCATAGATTTCGTCGGGAACGCCGCCTTCGGGAAGCTTGGTCAGCGCTTCGGTCCAGGCAAGGGCTGCGCGCTCGCGGGGAACGAACAGGTTCGATTCCCGCCAGATGGCGACGTGATAGAGTCGGAGTTCGCTCTCACCATGGATCTTTGCCTGCTTCACATGCATATCAAGGCAAAAGCCGCATCCGTTGATCTGCGAGGCGCGGATCTCGATAAGGGCCTGCAGCTTCTCATCGATGACGCTGCTTCTCAGCGCCATGCTGAATTCCATGAATTTCTTGAAAAGTTCGGGGGACTGCTGGGCGTAATTCAATCGCTGGGTCATGTCGTTTCTCCTCAATTAAGGACATTTAATATCCTTATGGATAAAAGGTATCCTTAATTGCTGGACTGTAAAGCCATTCTCACCTAGTTTGCCTGCATAAAGCCTATGCGCAAAAGTATGAGGGGGCAGAGATGGATATCGTTTCGGCATTGCGGACCTTCCAACGCGTCGCAGAGACCGGTTCGTTCTCAGCGGCGGCGCATGATCTCGATGTGACGCAGCCGGCGGTTTCGCGGCAGGTTGCGTCCCTCGAAAGCCATTTCAACACCCGCCTCCTGCATCGTACGACGAGCGGCCTGTCGCTGACGGCGGAAGGGGAGCGCATGCTGCCGATGGCGCTCCGAATTCTTGAGGCGGTGGAGGAGCTCGGCGATGCGGCAGGCTCGAACGGCGCCACGGCATCGGGAAAGGTCAGGCTCAGCGTGCCCGCGCCGCTCGGCCTCTATTTGAGCGAAAGGCTCGGCGATCTTCTTGCCGGCCACCCGAAGCTTTCGGTCGAACTCATCTTCCGGGAGCAGAGCTCCGATATGATCGAGGAGCGCCTCGACCTGGAAGTGCGGCTCGGTTCGGTCGCCGACAGCAGTCTCGTCTGTCGCCGGATCGGCTGGACGACTGCATTTCTCGTCGCGTCGCCTGCTTATCTCGCGCGCAAGGCGGCCCCGCGTGCGCCAAAGGACATCAGGGACCATGAATGCCTGTGCTACGATAGGGCAGGCGACACCTGCACATGGTCCTTCTCGAACGGGTCGGAAGACATATCGGTCAGGATCACGCCGCGGCTGACCGCCTGTAACGCGATTGCCATTCATAGGGCGGCGCTCGCCGGCGCTGGCCTCGCGGTGCTTTCCCACATCATCGCCGTGCCCGACATCGCCGCTGGCCGGCTGATTCCCGTAATGGAGGATTTTCAGCCGAGCCGCCTGCCGATTACGGTCGTCTATCCCTCGAGACGGAACATGCCGCTGCGCGTCAGGACGGTTCTGGATTTTCTGACCGATGTCATCGGCCAGGACCCGTCGATGTGTGTGAGCGGGGCGGACCGCCAATGGAACGGATGATCGTTCGGGCCGGTGATTTGCCGTTTTCCGCCTTGCCTAACGGCTGCGAATCCTGCCAAGTCGCCGGGCTATGCAATTTGCGCCGCAACAAGACGAAGCCCTCAAGGCTGTTTCGAAATGGCTGAATGAAGGGCGCTCGCCGCTCTTTCGCCTGTTCGGCTATGCCGGGACGGGCAAGACGACGCTTGCCAGGCATTTCGCCGAAAATGTCGACGGCGATGTACTGTTTGCCGCCTTCACCGGCAAGGCCGCGCAGGTGCTGCGCTCGCGCGGCGCCTCCAATGCCAGGACGATCCATTCGCTGATCTACCGGCCGCGCGGCGAGGAGGCGGTGGAGGACGAGGAAACCGGCAAGACCTCGATTGCGCCGATGTTTTCGATCAACCGGCAGAGCCCGGTCGCGAAAGCCGCACTGATCATCGTCGACGAATGCTCGATGGTGGACGAGGCGCTCGGCAAGGATCTGATGAGCTTCGGCACGCCGATCCTGGTGCTCGGCGATCCCGGCCAGCTGCCGCCGGTGTCGGGCGGCGGTTATTTCACTAATCAGGAACCGGATTACCTCCTCACCGACATCCACCGCCAGGCGCGTGACAATCCGATCATCAAGCTCGCCATGCAGGTGCGCGAGGGCAACGAGTTGATGTATGGCGATTACGGAACGGCGAAGGTTATTTCGAAGAGCGAGGTGACACAGCAGCTGGTGCTCGATGCCGACCAGGTGCTCGTCGGCACCAACAGGACGCGGCGGCGCTATAACCAGCGCCTGCGGGAGTTGAAGGGTTTTAACGCCGATTATCCGCAGACCGGCGACAAGCTCGTCTGCCTGAGGAACGACCCGGCCAAGGGTCTGCTCAACGGTTCGCTGTGGCAGGTCATGACCTCGTCGAAGGAAACGACGAAACCCGGCATCAATCTGCTCGTCCGCCCCGAGGACGACGACATGGATCGGGGGGCGGCCAAGATCAAGCTTCTGAAACAGGCCTTCGAGGATGTCGAAGGCGAGATTCCCTGGAACACCCGCAAGCGCTACGACGAGTTCGACTACGGCTATGCGCTGACCGTTCACAAGGCGCAGGGCTCGCAATGGAATGACGTCGTGCTGTTCGACGAGAGCTGGGCCTTTCGCGACACCCGCGAACGCTGGCTCTATACCGCGATCACACGTGCGGCGGAGACGCTGACAATCGTGCGCTGAACCCGGTTTCAGCCGGTAAGGCGACGGTGGCGGCGGTCGGGCGGCTGCAGGCGTCAGGCCTGCACGATGCCGAGCAGGACGGCCTTGGCAATGGCCTGGAAGCGGTTGTTGGCGCGGAATTTCAAGATGATTCCGGCTTCGAGATCCCTGGTTTCGTCATGCTTCAGGTCGAGCGCCCGGGCGATGCGCTGGGTAGAATAGCCTTCCGCCATCAGTTCCAGGCAGCGCTTTTCCTGCGGGGTCAGGCTGGAGTTATCCTGATTGTCGTTGAGCGGCTGTGTCTCGATGCTGCCGTCGTAATCAAGGAGGTCGCTGACCTGCTGGAGCTGGCGGTGCAGCGTCGACATCTCCGCCGTCAGCTCGCGCCGGCGCACCTGCAAGGCCTCGCGGAACATTGCCTCGGCCCCTTCCTGAGAATCGGCTTTGCGAAGCTCGTCCATCAATTCCTGTATCACGGCAATCGGCATGCCCGTCTCGCGGCAGACGGTGATGACGGCCATGCGCATCACGTCGTCCTGGCCGTAGACCCGCATCAGGCCGATGCGATTGGCCGAAATCAGTCCCTTCTCTTCGTAGAAATGCAGCGTCCTGTGCGTAACGCCGAATGCGTTGGCCATATCGGCAATCGGCACCGGACCTTCCGGTAGATCCGGCGGCAGCGCGGCCGAAGGCAGGAACCGGTATTTCGACCGGGCCTCCGAAGCGAAACCGGCAGCAAACAGGTGTTTGGAACCGTCTGGCATGAACCCTCCTAGGGCATCTTGTTGCACCTCATGCGGATTTGCCAGTTGCTTCCCGGGCGCGGCGAGTGGGGTTTCCTCTAGGCGGTCTTATTCGTGGGGAAAGAAGCGGTACGCGGCGTACGATTACGCGATACAATGTCCACGTTATGCGTGAATGATTGTTTTTGTAAGTGCTAAAAATAATCTCTTTTAAATGGGATAGCAACGTGACGGCGTGATTTCGTGTGTGCTGCCGCAAAACATGTGTTGCGCCGCCGCATCAGCCAGTCACCTTGAAAGGCGACGGTAAATACTGTTTGTGGTACGCACCTGGCCGATGCTCGTTGGAAATGCTGGGGTTTCATCAGCGATCGGCATCGCATCCATCTGCGAATCTCGTTGGCCATCGCCGGGCACTTGGCTTAAAAGCAGGCCTTTCGTTTCGTGATCGATGGATGCCAGCCATGCCCGCCAAGCTCTCCGTGAACCTCAATGCCGTCGCCATGCTGCGCAACCGGCGCGACCTGCCCTGGCCGAGCGTCGAAGCGCTCGGGCGAATCGCCCTTGCCGCAGGCGCCAGCGGGTTGACCGTGCATCCGCGTCCCGACCAGCGCCACATCCGCTTTTCCGATCTGCCGGTCATCCGCAACCTGATCGACGACGAATTTCCCGGGGCCGAGTTCAACATCGAGGGTTATCCGACGGAGGAATTCCTCGAACTCTGCGCCGGCGCCGCGCCCGAGCAGGTGACGCTGGTGCCAGATGATCCCGCACAGGCAACCTCCGACCACGGCTGGGATTTTCGCAAGCACCAGGTGTTCCTCACCGATGTCGTCGCGCGGCTGAAGAAGATGGGAAGCCGCGTGTCGCTGTTTGCCGACGGCGATGGTGATGCGCAGGCGGTCGAGATCGCCAAGGCAGTCGGCGCCGACCGGATCGAACTTTACACAGGCCCCTATGGCGGCTGCTACGACGCGCCGGAGCGGGCAGCGCCGATTCTCGAAGCGCTCGGGAAAACAGCGGATGCGGCGCTCGCGATCGGGCTCGCGGTCAATGCCGGGCACGATCTGACGGTCGCGAACCTGTCGGCATTGGTTAAGCGGATTCCCGATCTTGCCGAAGTTTCGATCGGCCACGGGCTGACTGCCGATGCGCTGGAGTATGGCATGGCCGAGACGGTGCGGCGGTTTTGCCGGGCTTGCGGACAGGCGGTTTAAGGAAGCAATTGGTCGTCACGGGGGGGCTACCCCCTCTGCCCTGCCGGGCATCTCCCCACAAGGGGGGAGATCGGGTGGGGGCGATGACTTTGCCCAGATAACTACCGCACGTCTAGGCCGATACGGTGGAGAGGGAGCGATGTTCCAACCTCTGCCGATCTCCCCCTTGTGGGGGAGATGCCCGGTAGGGCAGAGGGGGTGACCCAACTACCGCCCGCAAATGCGTCAGTGCCCGCCAGTTCCAGCCGACGTCAGCGCCGCTTTATGCGCCACGAAGAAATCCTCCAGCGGTTGCGGCTGTTTGCCGGTCAGCTTTGCGAAATCACCGGTGACGATGTCGAAATTGCCGGCGCGGATGTTGGCGTCGGCTGAAACCAGCATGTCGGCGACGAAGCCCGGGAGGCCGGCGCCGCGCATGCCTTGGCCAAGCTGTTCGTCGGTGACGTCGATCACTTCCAGCGGCTTGCCGGCGGCTTCGGAGATGATGGCGGAGATCTGCCGGTTGGCGAGCGACACCGCGCCGGTCAGCGTGTAGGTGGCGCTTTCCGAGCTGCCGGAGGCAAGGGCTGCGGCGATCGCGAGCGCGCAATCGTCGCGCGAGATGTTCGCGACCTTGCCATTGCCCGTCGCGCTATACCATTTGCCGCCCTGCAGGTTGTGCGGCATGCTGTGCATGTAATTGTCGTGATACCAGGCGTTGCGGAAGATTGTGTAGGCGATGCCGCTTGCCTTGATGGCGTTTTCGGTGCCGAGATGGTCGGGTGCGAAGGTGACGAGTGAATTGTCGGGCGCCGGCATCGAGGTGTAGGCAATGTGCTTGACGCCCGCCTTGACGGCAGCGGCGACGGCGGCCTTGTGCTGGGCGAGGCGCCTGCCGGGGGTGTCGAGCGCATCGGTGCTGATGATCAGCAGACGGTCGATGCCGGCGAAGGCCTGTTCCAGGCCGGCCGCGTCATCGAAATCGGCCTTGCGGCTGAGAACGCCCTTGTTGGCGAGTTCGGCGAGCTTTTCCGGGTTGCGGGTGGCAGCGACGACCGCGCCGGGGGCGACCTTATAGGTCTCGAGGAGATGGTGGATGACGCGCTGGCCGAGCTGTCCGGCAGCACCGGTGACCAGGATGGTTTCGCTCATGAAGTCGTTTCCTTCTGCGTTGAGTGTTGGTCTCAAAAAGAGACTAACTCTAGAATAGGAATTGACTTCACTGTGTAAAGGAGGCAGCTTTTCGGCTGTAAGTTACCAAAAAGGAACCAGCAGATGAGCGGCGCAGTCCTCAGTCTGAAGAACAGGATGCCTGGGGCGCGACGCGAGATCGATCTCGCCGGCCTCGATTTTTCCAACTGCCCGGTCAGGGACATGATGCAGCAGATCGGCGGCAAATGGTCGACGCTGCTGCTCGAAGTTCTGGCGGCCGAGCCGCGCCGCTTCGGCGAACTCAGGCGGATGCTTCCCGACATTTCGCAGCGCATGCTGACGCAGACGTTGCGCGATCTGCAGAGGGACGGTTATATCGCCCGCGAGGTCTTCCCGACCAAGCCGCCGAGCGTCGAATATTCGATGACCGATCTCGGACGTTCGCTCTACCAGCCGCTGTCGCAGCTGTTGAACTGGGCGGAAGCGAACCATGATGCGGTGCGCGCCGCCCGCTCGCGTTTTGATTCCGCCGATGGTTAAGGGGCGAGGGCTTCTTTTACGTCGATCGCGTAAACAGAGCGCGGAACAATTCCTCCGACCGCTGTAACCCTTCGTCGCTGAGAACGACCGACTTGGCCTTGCCCGCGGGATTGGCAATCAGGCCCTTCTTGTACAAACGATCCATCACGTCCCAGTCGAAGCCTTTCCAGGCCCGATCGCCGTCATGCAGCGTCAGCCAGAGCAAAGCGAGAACGGCATCGTCGATCTTTTCTTCATCCATTTCCATGCCGGAAGCATCCCTGCAAAAATGAGAAACCCTGTCGTCCGCTCACTTTAACTCACGTGTGACTCCGAGATCGACTCCGATTTTCAAGACTGTGTGTCAGGTAATTTACTTCCCGCGCCCTTCCGTCAGGAACAGCATGAAGGCGAGCGCCGGAAAGGCGAAGCCGATCCAGGCGGTCATCGTCCAGCCGCCGGTGGCGTAGGCCCAACCGCCGAGCGCCGAGCCGAGCGCGCCGCCGGCAAAGAAGGTGGCCATGAAGAGGCCGTTCAGCCGGCTGCGATGTTCCGGGTTCAGCCCATAGATGGCGCGCTGGCCGCAGACGAGGTTGGTGGTCACGCCGAAATCGAGTGTGATCGCCGCCACCGTCAGCAAGATCAGGGCGGTCAGCGAGCCGTCGGCGGCGAAATGGCTGATCAGGAAGGACGCCATGCCGAGCAGCATGGCGATGGCCGAGGCGACCTTCGTCATGCCGCGATCGGCGAGCCGGCCGGCAATCGGCGAGGCGACGGCGCCGGCCGCACCCGCAAGCGCGAAGAGGGCGATGCCGTTCTGTGTCAGGCCAAAGGTCGGGCTTGCAAGCAGCAGCGGCGTCGTCGTCCAGAACAGGCTGAAGGCGCCGAACATGCCGGCCTGATAGAGGGCGCGGCGCTGCAGCACCCGCGAGGTCAGCGCCAGATGCGCCATGGAGGCAAGCAGTTCGCCATAGCCGAGTTTGGTCTTCGGCACACGGACCGGCAGGTTGACGCGCAGGATGATGGCGAGCATGAGCATCAGCGCCGCGGTGACGTAATAGACCATGTGCCAGGAGGAGGCCTCGGCGACGAAGCTTGCGAAGGGGCGGGCCAGCATGATGCCGCAGAGCAGGCCGCTCATGACATTGCCGACGACCTGGCCACGCGTCGCATCCGGCGCCATGTTCGCGGCGAAGGGCACGAGCACCTGAACGGCGACCGAGGCGAGGCCGATCGACAGTGAGGCGGTGAGGAACATGGCCGGTGTCGAAGACAGCGCGGCGCCGATCAGGGCGACGGCGGAGACGGCGACCAGCGCCAGCACCAGCCGGCGGTTTTCGGTGAGGTCGCCGAGCGGCACGATCAGCAGCAGGCCGAGGCCGTAGCCGATCTGCGTCAGCGTGACGATCAGCCCAGTCGCGGCCGGCGTGAAGCCGAGATCGGCGCTGATCGGCCCGGCAAGCGGCTGGCCATAATAGAGATTGGCGGCCACCAGCCCGCAAGCAGCGGCGAAAAGGAAGGTGAGCCAGGGGGATAGCGCTCGTGGAATGGCATTATCGGGCGTAGTGGCTGAAATGCTCATTAGAAACTCCGGTATTATTCGAAGATCGGGAAGATTGAATGCAAGAATGCTGGCTGCAGCCACCCGATCCTTGACCGGGTGCCGGTATTCGCTCGTCTGTTTTCAGCTCACGAGCTTCATCGCGGCTTCGGCCGCTGAAATCATTTCCTGTCGGCTGCGTCCCGTCTTGCCGATGACGCGCAGGCCCTTGGTCAGGCAGAGGAAGGCGAGGGCGGCGGCATCCGCATCCACCGTTTGCGGGATGGTGCCATCGGCCTGGCCGATGCGGATGAGATCGGCCATCAGCCTCTCGTCCGCGGCAAAGGCGGTCGCGACATGGGCGGCGGTTTCCTCATCCAACAGGGCGAAGTCATTGGCGCCGCCGACGACGAGGCAGCCTTTGCGGCCGGCATCGCCATAGGAAAGTTCCGTATAATACATCACCATCTGGAAGACTTTTTCGCGACCGGTCGCCGCGGGCGCAATCATCGCTTCCAGACGCCGCCGACCGAGTTGACGATAACGACCAAAAGCGGCGAGGAAGACGCCGCGCTTGTCCTTGAACGCCTTGTAGATGCTGCCGGAGGCGAGGCTCATTGCCTCGGTCAGATCGCTGATCGAGGTGGCGTGGTAGCCGCGTTCTGAAAACACCCGCAGGGCCGAATCCAGCGCTGCGTCCATATCGAACTCGCGCGGCCGGCCACGGCTGCGGGTTGTTTCATTTGGTGTGAGGCTGGCGTCGGTCATGTCCACCTAATTAGGAAATGATCGTTTCCAAATCAAGCGAAACTTTTGTGCGCAGCAAATTCAGAGGGCGAGGACCCAGTTCTGGCCGTTCGCTTCAGGGCCGAACATACGATGTCTCTCCTCGGAGACAAGTCGGAAGCCTGATTTGATGTAGATCGCGCGAGCTGTCTCCAGCATGTCGTTGGTCCAGAGCGAAAGCTCGCGGTAACCCTTCTGCCTGCAGAAGCGGATGCATTCGTCGACCAACAGCTTGCCGAGCCCGAGGCCGCGGGCCGCCTTGTCGACATAGAGCAGCCGCAGCTTGGCGATACCGTCGCCGCCATTGGTGACGAGGACCGAGCCGACATTGACGCCGCCGCGTTCGGCGATCCAGCAATATTCCATGGCGGGGTCGAAGTTGGCGAGGAATTTGCCGGCGACCTCGGCGACCAGCGCCTCGAAGCGCAGGTCCCAGCCATATTCCTCGGCATAGAAGCGCCCCTGGCTCTGCACCATCCAGCCGATATCGCCGGCGCGGTGGGGGCGGATGACGGCGGGGGCGGGTTTGGCCGCGGGGTCGAGGAGGGCGCGGATCCTGTCCATGGCGGAAACGACCGCCTGCGGCTCGCCGGTCGCGAGAGTTTCGAACCGGGCGGCGATCTGCGCATTGGCGCGCCGGCCGAGTTCCTCGAATTGCACATGTCCCTGCTCGGTGACAGTGATGATCTGGCTGCGCAGATCGGCCGGATCGGGGTTGGTTTCGATCAGTCCCTCGGCGCGGAAACGCTTGAGGATGCGGCTGAGATAGGCCGGGTCGAGATGCAGGTCGCGGACAAGCGCCACGGCACTGACGCCCTCATGCGAGCCGATCTCGAAGAGAATGCGGGCGTCCGTCAGCGTGTAGGGCGAGTCGAGATAGGCCTTGTTCAGCAGGCCGAGGAAATTCGTATAGAAGCGGTTGAAATCGCGGGCGGTTTCGATGAGGGCGGTATCGGACATGGTGATCTCCAGGGGGAGACCTCGCCAGATTGTTGACAAGCCCGCTTCTCGCTCGTCATCCTCGGCCTTGTCCCGAGGATCTGCTGTCCTATCGAACGGAGGCAGATGCTTGGGACGAGCCCGAGCATGATGGAAGGAGGGGTGGCCGACGTGCCAACAAACTGACAAAAGATCTCCGCATGAAGACACTTGTCAATAATTTAGTTGACAGAGTCAACTAAATTATTGGCCTCACGCAGCCTCTTCCGCCTCCGCGTCCTCCGTGCCAAGGGCGAAATCCACCGCCGCCCTTGCGTGGATCGCGGTGGTGTCGAAGCCCGGCAGCGGCAGGCGGTGGGGATCGAGGATCAGGCAGATCTCGGTGCAGCCGAGGATGATGCTGTCGGCGCCGCGCTCCGCGGCGCGGTCAATGATATCGATCAGTTTTTCGCGCGAGCTGTCGTGCACCCTGCCGGCGCAGAGTTCGTTGAAGATGATATCGTGCACGGTGGTGCGGTCGGTGGCATCGGGCACCATGACGTCGAGGCCGAGGCTTTTCATGCGGTCGGTATAAAAGCCGTGCTCCATCGTGTAGCGGGTTGCAAGCAGCAGCGGCCGCTTGCGGCCAGCGGCATGCAGCGACTTCGCCGTCTCGTCGATGATATGGATCAGCGGCACGGAGATTTTTGCCGCGACCTTATCGGCGATCAGATGCATGGTGTTGGTGCAGATCAGGATGCAGCCGGCGCCGGCAGCCTGCAGGCGCTCGGCCACCTCGCCGAGACGGCGGGACGCTCCAGCCCAGTCGCCGGCCTTCTGAAGCGCGACGATCTCCTCGAAATTGACCGAATGCAGAATGAGTTCGGCCGAGGCGAGGCCGCCGCGGCGCGCGCGCACCATCTCGTTGACTAGGCGATAGTAAACCGCCGAACTTTCGAAACTCATGCCGCCGATCAGGCCGATCGTTTTCATCTCTTCGTGCTCCCATGCTTCGAATTTCGAAAATGATGCCGCAATGGTCGCGCGGCGGGTTTGCATTGTTTGTCCTTTATGAGGAAGACGTGCTATTATTTTGCATCGATTGGCCAAATGACGCAAATTGAGAGCGCAAGGTTCATTTCACACCATGCTTGATGATCGTGACAGACGCATTCTCGACATGCTGCAGAAGAATGCCGGCATATCCGTGACCGATCTTGCCGAGCGCGTGGCGCTGTCGGTCTCGGCCTGCTCGCGGCGCATTCAGCGGCTGGAAGAAAGCGGCCATATCGCCCGGCGCATCATCGTGCTCGACCGCGAACGCATGGGCGTGCCGACGACGGTCTTCGCCCTCGTCAAGACGGCCCACCATTCCGACGAATGGACGGAAGCCTTCCGCTGGATCATCAGCGACATCCCCGAGATCGTCGAGGCGCACCGGCTGACCGGAAACCACGATTACATCCTGAAGATCGTGCTGCCGCGCGTCGAGCATTACGACGTAATTTATAAGCAGATCGTGCGCAAGCTGGAACTCTTCGACGTTTCAGCGTCGATCTCGATGGAAGAATTGAAACATGGAATGGCGATACCCGTGGGCTACGCGCTGTAAGCCGGTATTTTGAGGGCTGCGATATTATGCGCAACAGCGATATTCATAGCTGTTTCCAGCCAGGAGAAAAACTGCTCTGGTCCGGGCGTCCCGCACAGCGTAAGGCAAGTCTATCATTTCCTTGGAAAAGCTAGGCTCGATTGCCTGAAAAGCCGATCACCCCGCCCATCGATCACGACTAATTTCGTCTCTTTATGGAACGGTTTTCGACATATTGCGTTCACCTTTGGTTCAGGATGAGGGGAGGATATTTCTTCCAGTTGGAGGACAGAGGAGAACAGTCATGAGAAAGCTAACCGTCGCCGCGTTATGCTTGATCATAGGTGCCCCTGGGATCACGCCGGCTCAGGCGTTTCCCGCTATCACCCCACCCAAGATCGAGGCGCAGCAGCAACAGATAGAGCAGGTACGGTGGCGTGGCCGAGGCGGGCATCATCGGCGGGATAATTGGGGCTGGGCCTTGGGTGGTCTAGCCGTCGGCACCATCATTGGCAGCGCATTGTCACAGCCCTCTTACGGCTCGCCCTACCGGTATTACGACCCACCCTACCGCTACTATGGCTCACCCTACCGCTACTATGGCTCGCCCTACCGCTACTATGGCCCGCCCTACCGCTACTATGGACGGTATTATGCCCCGCCCTATCGGAACTATGCTTCGACCGTCTATTATGGGCGGGGCAGCCATGTGAGCTGGTGCTACGCGCGTTATCGTTCGTACAGGGCTTTCGATAACACCTTCCAGCCCTATTATGGACCCCGTCGCCAGTGCATCAGTCCTTATTGATTGGCGCTTGCGCATCGGCGCTTGGAACTTGCAAGCCGACCAATGTCGGCTTGCAGAGATGAGGTCGGACAGCGATCACTACGCGTGACTGCCGCTCGGCCAGCTTTGCTGGCTGGGAGTGCAGGCATGTGTGATAATCTCGGCTTTACGGCGCGGCGCAGATGCGCACCTCGTGCATTAAATCTTTAATTTCCGACATACGCTGCTCGCCCGAAAATCGCAGCGTATTTTGCGCGACACGCTCTGTCGACTGCGATCGGCGCAGGGGAGCCATTCCGAAACGGCGGTTGCATCCTTTGCGGCGAAGACCACATTTGACTTCAGCAAGATGGCGCAAAGGGGCAGGGCATGAGTGATCACCATGTCGTCGTTGTCGGCGGCGGTTTCGGCGGGCTGCAGCTGGTCAACGGGTTGAAAGGTGCAGGCGTGAAGATCACGCTCGTCGACCGGCGCAATCATCATCTCTTCCAGCCGCTGCTCTATCAGGTGGCGACGACCATTCTCTCCACTTCGGAGATCGCCTGGCCGATCCGCCGCCTCTATGCCGACCGGCCCGACGTGACGGTGCTGCTCGGCGAGGTCACCGGTGTCGATAGCGGCGCCAAGACCGTTTCGTTACGCAACGGCATGACTCTCGGTTATGACACGCTGGTGTTGGCGACCGGGGCAACGCATGCCTATTTCGGCCGTGACGAATGGGAGCCGGTGGCGCCGGGTCTGAAGACGCTGGAGGATGCAACGACGATCCGCCGCCGCGTGCTGCTCGCTTTCGAGAAGGCGGAGATGGAGGCCGATCCCGCCGTACGTGACGCGCTTCTGACCTTCACCATTGTCGGCGCCGGGCCGACCGGGGTCGAGCTCGCCGGCATCATCGCCGAGCTCGCGCATTTCACCCTGCCGAAGGAATTCCGCAATATCGATACGCGCAAGACCCGTGTGGTGCTCGTCGAGGCCGGCCCGCGGGTGCTGCCTACCTTTGCGGAGGAGCTTTCGGCCTATGCGCAAAAGGCGCTGGAGAAACTGGGGGTTGAGGTGCTTCTAGGCAAGCCGGTCACCGAGTGCAGCGCCGACGGTGTCGGAATCGGCGAGACTTTCACGCCCAGCCGCACGATCGTCTGGGCGGCCGGCGTCACCGCCTCACCGGCGGCGCGGTGGCTCGATATTCCGGCTGACCGTGCAGGGCGTGCCATCGTCGAGAAGGATTTGAGCGCGCCGGGCCTGCCTTATGTCTTCATTATCGGTGATACGGCCTCTGTCATGCGGGAGGATGGCAAGCCCGTGCCTGGCATAGCGCCCGCCGCCAAGCAGCAGGGCGGCTATGTGGCAAAAGTTATCCGCGCCCGCCTGTCCGGCAATCCGGCGCCTGCACCTTTCAAATATTGGCATCAGGGGAGCCTGGCAACGATCGGCCAGAGTGCGGCGATCATCGATTTCGGCCGGATCAAGCTCAAGGGCTGGATCGCCTGGTGGATCTGGGGCATCGCCCATATCTACTTCCTGATCGGCACCCGCTCGCGCTTTGCCGTCGCCTGGAACTGGTTGTGGATCTATCTGAGCGGCCAGCACAGCGCCCGGCTGATCACGCAGCGGGAGACGATGCGGGAGGAGGGGTAGGCCCAAGTTGGAAGACAGTGGGAGAGGGGTTCCGTGTGACACCCCCTCTGTCCTGCCGGACATCTCCCCCACAGGTGGGAGATTGGCTGGGCGCGACGTCTTCCCCAAACAATTGGCCTTGCAGTTCGACGAAACGGTAGAGAGACGGGCAGGTTTGCCCACTTGCCAATCTCCCCCTTGTGGGGGAGATGCCCGGCAGGGCAGAGGGGGGTGCCACACTGCGCAACCTCTCCTCCGTCATTCCTGCGCCTGTCACAGGAATCCAGCACGGCGCGTCCGCGCCGTGAATGACTCTTAGATACGTGTAACAGAGTTTCCCGTACAAAGAGAGCCTCATGCTGAGGTGCGCAGGCCGAAGGCCGGAGCCTCGAAGCACGGGGGGGCGGGCGCTCCGATGGGCGGATTGGAGCGGCGCTTGCGGGGGATGCTTCGAGGCTCCGCCCTGCGGGCTACCCACCTGAGCATGAGGGAGCTTGAGTGTCCCGTTATAAAAAATGCGGCTCCCGAAGGAGCCGCTCTTGTTCCTCAAGCCGCCAGCGAGGCGATGTCGATGACGAAGCGGTAGCGGACGTCGCTCTTCAGGACGCGTTCATAGGCTTCGTTGACTTGCTGGATGTTGATCTTCTCGATCTCGGAGACGATGTTGTGCTTGCCGCAGAAATCCAGCATTTCCTGGGTTTCCTTGATCGAGCCGATCATCGAGCCCGAAATGCTCTTGCGGCCGGGGATGACCGAGAAGGCATGAACGGGGATCGGATTCTCCGGCGCGCCGACGACCACGAAGGAACCGTCCACCTTCAGCAGGCCGAGATAGGCGTTCCAGTCGATCTCGGCGCTGACGGTGCAGATGATGAGATCGAAGGTGCCGGCGAGCTTCGTGAAGGTCTCGGGATCGTTGGTGGCGTAATATTCCTTGGCGCCGAGCTTTAGGCCGTCTTCCTTCTTGGAAAGGGTCTGGGAGAGAACCGTGATATCGGCGCCCATCGCCGAACCCAGCTTGACGCCCATGTGGCCGAGGCCGCCCATGCCGACGATCGCGACCTTCTTGCCGGGGCCGGCATTCCAGTGGCGCAGCGGCGAATAGAGCGTGATGCCGGCGCAGAGCAGCGGCGCCGAGGCATCGAGCGGCAGATTGTCAGGGATGGACATGACGTAGCCCTCTTTGACGACAATCGAGTCGGAATAGCCGCCCTGGGTCCGCGTCTTGCCGTCGGCTTCGAAGTCGTTGTAGGTGCCGCTGAGACCCGGCATATACTGCTCGCGGTCGAGATCGCGCTCGGCGCAGCCGACGCAGGAATCGACGAAGCAGCCGACGCCGACGCGGTCGCCGACCTTGAACTTGGTCACGGCGGAGCCGACCGCGGAGACGATGCCAGCGATCTCATGGCCGGGGACGATCGGGTAGACCGCG
This sequence comes from Rhizobium sophoriradicis, assembly GCF_003939025.1. GTDB lineage: Bacteria > Pseudomonadota > Alphaproteobacteria > Rhizobiales > Rhizobiaceae > Rhizobium > Rhizobium sophoriradicis. Next base: position 127,500 of record NZ_RQIH01000010.1, on the reverse strand, counting down.
TTCTTCCACTCGTTGCGGACGGTGTGGATGTCGGAATGGCAGATGCCGGCAAACTTGATGTCAATGACTACGTCGTCGGCGTTCGGTTCGCGGCGTTCGAAGGTGAAAGGGGTCAGCGGCTTGGAAGCGTCGGTGGCGGCATAGCCTCTTGCGATAGGCATGGGAACCTTCCTTTTCGATTTTTGAGGTGGGGTTGAGCGGGATGACGCACTATTGCCCCGATCGCGGCGAGGGAGGTAGAGTGATCCTCCAAGCTTCTTGCACGATCCTGCAAAAATGGACGGACGGCCCGTTTTCGAAATGCCCGAGCGGACCTAGATAGAAGCCGCTTCGGATATGAGCCGTTCAGCAGGCCTCAGACAGAGAGAGTTTCCGCATGACTTTGCCTTTCAGCCCCTACCAGGAAATCGTCGACATCGTGATGCGCTTCGCGCCTGGCGACGGCGAGTTCTCGACTGCGATCGGCAATCTTCATGTCAGCCGCCGCTCCAAGCCCAGCGATCCCTTCCACAGCAGCTACCGGCCCTGTTTTGCTTTCGTGCTACAGGGGGCCAAGAGCCTGCAGCTCGGCACGGAGCTCATCAGCTACGGGACCGGGGATTATCTTTTGACCTCGCTCGATCTGCCGGTCGCCTGGCGCGTCACGGAGGCAAGCCCCGAGGTTCCGCATCTCTGCCTGGGGCTGGCGATCGATTCGGAAAAGCTGCTGGAACTGCTCAGCCGCATCGATATTCCGCGACCGGCCGCCGATACCGACGGGCAGCGCGGCATGGTGGTGAACGTCGCGCCGCCGGAGCTGATGGATGCGGCCGTCCGGCTGCTGCGTTTGCTCGATCGTCCAGGCGACATTCCCGCCATGGCGCCGCTGATCGAGCAGGAGATCCTCTACCGCGTGCTGACCGGGCCGCACGGCGCGCGCCTGATCAACATCGCCACATCAGACAGCCACAGCAACAGGATCGCGCGGGCCGTCGCCTGGCTGAAGGAGAATTTCGCCCGGCCGCTGCGCATCGAGGACCTCGCCGAGCGCGTCAATATGAGCGTGTCGTCCTTCCATCACCACTTCAAGTCGGTGACGGCAATGACGCCGGTGCAATACCAGAAGCAGCTGCGCCTGCACGAGGCGCGCCGGCTGATGCTGGTCGAGCGGCTCGATGCGGGCACCGCCGGTCACCGCGTCGGCTATCAGAGCCCGTCGCAGTTCAGCCGCGAATACAGCCGCCTCTATGGCGCGTCGCCGGCCCGCGACATCGACGGCGTGCGCGAGATGATGGCGGCGGAATAGACGCCGGCGGTTCCGGCCAAAATGCGGTATTAAAGGATGCTTGACGTTTCCCGGCTAGGCTGGCGCCATCAATCAAGCAGGCACCGCCGTCCGCATGACGCAAGCACCATTTCTTTCCATCGTCGCGCCTTGTCACAACGAGGAAGAGGGCCTGCGCGAATTCTGCCGCCGTGCCTCTGCTGCCGCGCAGAGCGTTGCCGGCGATGCCTTCGAGCTCATTCTCGTCGATGATGGTTCCTCCGACGGCACCTGGGAGATCATTTCGGAACTGGCGGCAAAAGTGCCGCAGGTGCTCGGTGTTCGTCTGTTGCGCAATCACGGCCACCAGCTGGCGTCGACGGCGGGACTTTCCGCCTCGCGGGGCGAGCGCATCCTTCTGATCGACGCCGATCTTCAGGATCCGCCCGAACTGCTTTTGATGATGATGCCGATCATGGAGCGTGGCGCCGACGTCGTCTATGGCCAGCGCACACGTCGCGAGGGTGAAACCTGGTTCAAGCTCGCCACCGCTTCGCTGTTCTACCGCACCCTCTCCAGGCTCGCTTCCGTGACCATTCCGCGCGATACCGGCGATTTCCGGCTGATGCGCCGGCGCGTCGTCGATATTCTGCTGGCGATGCCGGAACGCGACCGCTTCATCCGCGGCATGGTCAGCTGGATCGGCGGCAGGCAGGTGGCGCTGCCCTATGAGCGCGACGCCCGTTTTGCCGGCACGACGAAATATCCGCTGCGCAAGATGATCAATTTCGCGCTCGATGCGATCACCAGCTTTTCGACGACGCCGCTGCGCATCGCCACATGGCTCGGCATGATCAGCGCCGGCATCGCGATGGTGCTGCTCGTCTATACCTTCATTCGCTGGCTGCAAGGCGAGACGGTCACCGGCTGGTCGTCGATCATGGCCGCCGTCAGCGCCTTCAGCGCCATCCAGCTGATCTGCATCGGCATCATCGGCGAATATCTCGGCCGTCTCGTGCAGGAGAGCAAGAAGCGGCCGATGTTCATGATCGAGGCGATCCTGCGCGGCAACGACCGTGCGGAACTGCCGGCTGCTTTTTCGGAGATGGGCGCCGGCGACAAGCTTGCCGCGCTGGATGCGGCCTTCGGATTCGAAGAGTCGCCACCGTCGCAAAAGAGTGATCGGATCGGATAATGGACCAGATTTCCACGCCTGCTGTAGCCGCAGACGGGTCTGATGAATTGGCGGCCCGGCAGGATTCCACCATTGCGATCGCGGTTTTCGTCGCGTTTGTCGCCCTCCTGGTCCTGTTATTCCGCTTTCCGCCAGTTCTTGATTACGCCAATCACTACGCTCGTATCTGGCTTCTATCCGGGGGCATCGGCGAGCAGCCGTTTCCGGAGGTCTATGCGGTCGATTGGAACCGCACCTTCACCAATGTCGGGATCGATCTTCTGGCGGCCCGAATAGGGCCGCTTGTCGGGGCCGACAGGCTGGCGCGGGCTTTGCTTTTCCTGGCGATCGTGCTGCCGCCGCTTGGCGCGATCGCGCTGCACCGGACGCTTTTCGGCAGCCGGTCCTATTGGCAGATTGCAATGCTGTCGCTTGGCTGGTGCGCCACGATGATCGGCGGCTTCATCAACTTCCAGATCGGCCTCGGCATGGCCTTGTTCTTCGCCTGCGCCGACCTGCGGTTACAGCGCCGCAATCCCGTCCTGCTTTTCGCCTGGCGGCTTGCCGCCGTGCTCATGCTGACGGTGATGCACATCTTCTCGCTCGGCTTCTATATGGCGATCATCTGCGGCCTCGAATTTTCCTGGCGTTTCGACGTCTTGGGATCGAAGGCGGGGCTGATGCGGCTCGCCGGCCGGTTGACGCTGGCGCTGGGCGCATGCGTTCTGCCGCCGTTCGCACTCTATCTCCGTTCGCCAGCTTTGCCCAACGCCGGTGATAACGGCCTTGCCCTTGCCTGGAACGACGGCGTCGTCCTGATTCTCATGAATTTGCTCTCCGCGATCACCACATACATTCCGGTGGTAGACGTGGTGATGGTTCTGCCGTTGATCCTCATCTGCACGCGTGCCGCACGCGCGGGCGATATCCGCGTGCATGCGGGCCTTGCCGTGGCCGCCAGCGGGCTGCTGCTGCTCGCTTGTGTTTCGCCTCGCCATATGCTCGGAACCGGATGGATCAGCTGGCGCTTTCCGATCATGATGGCGCTCGTCGCCATGGCGATGGTGTGTCCTTTCGCCAATCTGACGCGCCGCCAGGCGCTGTTGCTGGCGCTCGTTGTCAATCTCGCGGTTTTCGGCCGGACGAGCTGGATCGGCTGGAACTGGTGGCTTGCACAAAAGGACGTTGCTGCCGTCGAGACCGTCCTCAAAAAGGTGCCGGTCGGCGCGGCCGTTCTGCCTCTGGAGCATGATCCCGAGACGGTGGGCGGCCTTGCGCACTCCAGCCGGTATTTTTTCTTTCGAGAGGAGACTTTCTGGCACCTGCCGACGCTTGCCACGCCTTTCGCGCATGCGTTCGTGCCGACTCTCTTCACCGCGAAAGGCAAGCAGCCCCTATCGGTTCTGACGCCATGGTCTGAGATCGCGGTCCCCGAAGGCAATCTGCTGTCGATCGGCGTGCTTTTGTGCCCGGCAATGATGCAGGTCTATGAAAACTTCACACCCTATCTGTCAGACTGGCGCGGACGTTTCGATTTCATCCTCGTCGTCAATGCGGATACCTCCGACCGCTATGTCGGCACCTTGATGCCGGCCGGTCTGACGCTGGTCGAGGATGCCGGTTTCGCCAAGCTCTACGGGATCGACAAGGCGGCGCCGGCAGAACCTCTTTCGGTTCCCGCCGGTTGCCCGACGGATCTATGAACCGATGCCTCCCGGAGATCGAGCCAACACCAGGCAGTGACTTCTCAATCGCCTCGGCGAAATGGATCTCCGGAGCACGTCCTTGCCATGGCGCCGCGACCGCGTAATGTCAGCGTCCCCGGACGCGGCGATCTTTCCAGACATGGATTGACATCCGGCCGCGGCTGCCCATCAAGCCGATCCCAGGCGAATTGAAGCGAGAGACCATGAGCGACACATCCCACACCACGGAAGCCGGCGCCACATATGTCATCGGCGTCGATGTCGGCACCGGCAGCGCCCGGGCAGGCCTGTTCGATATGGCCGGCAGCATGCTTGCTTCCGCCAAGCGCAATATCAGCCTGTTTCATGAAGCCGGTTCCATCGTCGAGCAATCGAGCAGCGAAATTTGGCGCGCGGTGTGCGCGGCCGTGCGGGAGGTGGTTGCCGCAGCCGGCGTCGATCCGGCTTCGGTGGTCGGGCTCGGCTTCGACGCCACCTGCTCGCTCGTCGTCCTCGGCGAAGGCGGCAGATCGCTGGCCGTCGGACCTTCGGAAGATCCGGACCGGGACATCATCGTGTGGATGGACCACCGCGCGGTCCCGCAGGCGGAGCGCATCAACGCCTTCGGACATGACGTGCTGCGCTATGTCGGCGGCCGAATCTCGCCCGAGATGGAGACACCCAAGCTTCTCTGGCTGAGGGAAAACCGCCCCCACGTGTTCGATGCCGCCTGGCAATTCTTCGACCTTGCGGATTTCCTCACCTGGCGGGCGACCGGCGATCTCTCGCGTTCGACCTGCACCGTCACTTGCAAGTGGACCTATCTCGCCCATGAGAAGCGCTGGGACAGCAGCTATTTCCATCAGATCGGCCTCGGCGTGCTGGCAGATGAAGGTTTTGCCCGCATCGGCACTTCCATCGTCGAGCCCGGTTCGACGCTTGGTGAGGGACTGACCGCTGCAGCGGCCGAAGAGCTCGGCCTGGTGCCGGGCACGGCCGTCGCGGCCGGGCTGATCGATGCACATGCCGGCGGTGTCGGAACCGTCGGCGCCGATCCGCAGGCCAATCTTGCCTATGTCTTCGGGACTTCCTCGTGCACGATGACATCGACGGCAGAACCGTCTTTCGTATCCGGCGTCTGGGGACCCTACTATTCGGCGATGGTGCCGGGCCTCTGGCTGAACGAGGGCGGTCAGAGTGCCGCCGGCGCGGCGATCGACCAGCTCCTCTCCTTCCATCCAGCCGCCGGCGAGGCGATGGAGCTTGCGACGAGCGCGGGCACTGCACTGCCGGTCCTGCTTGCCGACATGGCCGCCGGCAAGGCGGGCCGTGCCTCCGATGCCGTCAGGTTGGCGGCCGGGCTGCATGTCGTTCCCGAATTCCTCGGCAACCGCGCGCCCTTTGCCGATCCGCATGCCCGGGCTGTTATCGCCGGTCTCGGCATGGAGCGGGATGTCGACAGCCTCGTCTCGCTCTACGTCGCTGGGCTTTGCGGCATCGGCTACGGCCTCAGGCAGATCATCGAGACGCAGGCCGAGGCGGGCGTCACCGTCGAGAACATCGTCATCAGCGGCGGTGCCGGCCAGCATGATTTCGTCCGCCAGGTGCTCGCCGATGCGAGCGGCAAGCCGGTGGTCGCCACGAAGGCCGAGGAGCCGGTGCTGCTCGGCGCAGCCATCCTCGGGGCCGTCGCCGGCCGCCAATTTGCCGATGTGCGCGCGGCGATGAGCGAACTCACGAGGGTGGAAACACGCTTTCAGCCGTCGCAGGGTGAGATTTCGGAACTCCACCGCAAGCGTTACGAAGCGTTCAAGGAGCTTCAGACGCTGGCGCGCAAGCTTCGCAGCGATGGCTGATATGTTGGCATGACAGAGGCCCGCCTTTGGGACTTGGTCTTGTTATGGAATTGAGACAACGTACAGCGCAGTAGAGTTTATCGTTCGATTTCCAACAACAGCCCGAGTTCCACGCTCAGTGAAGCCACCGGCATTGAGGCTACTCTTGACCGATGCGTTGAGAGGAGTATGGCGCCGGCCCGGTCCTGAGAAGGGCCGGGCTTTAGCGTGCGAGGCATAACGGCCCCGCCGCATGCAGCCTCATCCGGCGCTGTCCTTATGCAGGACAGAGCCGGTGCTGTACTGCTCACATACCGGTCAGGCGATCGCGCCGCCGTCGGCGGTCAGGGTAGCGCCCGTGATCACGCTTGCGGCTGGACTTGCCAGAAAGACAACAGCGTTCGCGATTTCACGCGGTTCGCCATAGCGTCCCAAAGAGGTCAGGCTTCGCTGGAAATCGGCAGCCGCGCTGTCCGCCGGGTTGGCATCCGTATCAGTCGCCCCGGGCTGCACAAGATTAACGGTGATTCCGCTCGGACCGAGTTCGCGCGAAAGGCCGCGAGTGAAGGATGTAAGTGCCGCCTTAGACATCGCATAGGGCGTTATGCCCGGAAACGGCACCCGCTCTCCCAAAGCCGAACCGATGGTGATGATCCGTCCCCCTTCTTCAAGATGGGGGATAACAGCCTTGGCGAACAGGACTGGCGCTCGCACATTGACGTCCATTACAGCCTGAAAGTCGTCGACGTTGAGGTCAGCGATTGTCCCGGTGTGCCCAATGGCTGCACTGTTTACGAGGATTTCGAGTCCACCAAGTGCGGATACCGCTTCCCTTACTGCGCGTGTGATGGCGTCCGGGTCGGAGCTATCGGCTTGAATAGCGACTGCTCGGTGCCCCTTGCTTTCGATGGATTTAGCCACCGCTTCGGCCTTTTCGACCGAGCGTTGATATGTGAAAGCTACGTCGGCGCCATTCTCCGCCAGCGCCAGCGCTATAGCGGCGCCGATACCCCGCGATCCGCCGGTTACCAATGCACGCTTTCCTTTGAGATCAATCATATGTTGTCCTTTCCAGTTGGTCGCCTCAAGCATTCAGGCTAACCGCGGACGCCGCGAACGCGCTCGTCGGTTTGCTCCGCCAATCTGGTGTGCGCGGTAGGCACCTCGTAGTGATGAGAAATGCTTAACTGTGTTGCGGAAAGAGGAACGTCGGCCGACATGTCTCGAGCCAGAGGGCTCGGCTGCCTTTGCTTGAGGCGATGCTAGCTCCGGCGTGTCAGGTAAGCCGTTTGCTCCAGAGCGGCGCGGGTGTGACCAGGCCGGGTTTGATCTGCACCATAATCCGCATCCACTCGTCAGTAATTTGAGCCGCTGCCGTTGTTAACATCGACGTCAGGGGAACTTTCATCGTCACGTCGGGATCGGCCTGGATGACACGCTTCGCCAGATCGATCAGGACTGGAGCAGGTCAAGGATGCGAGCGGAACGTCTGTCGCGTAGACCTTGGGAAACTCGCTCTTTGCTTCTAGGCGCCGCCATCGAAGCACTGGATCAACATCTCAGTCAACACACGGACTTTCCTAGATGGATGTTGTCCCGGCGGCCTGACGACGAATATCCCTGCGGGAGGCGGCGGGTGGCGAGACATCACCTGAACGAGGGCTCCCGAGGCTATATGTTCATCGGTAAGGCCATCCGGAAGCCTGGCGACACCGATTCCCGCCAATGCGGCTGCCAAGAGAGCCACGCCATTATCGGCCTTGAAGCGACCTTGTGGACGAACAGTCAGAACCTTATCCCCATCGGTGACCTGCCACGCTTCCGTTCCTTGCATCAGAGCCTGATGATCGACAAGTTCGTCTGGCGTCTCGGGTGAGCCGTTCGCAGCAATATATTCCGGGCTAGCGACGAACTTTCCGTAAAGCGGGCCGACACGTCTGGCGACGAGATTCGAGTCCTGCAGATAGCCCACGCGTATGGCGCAGTCGAAACCTTCTGTGACAAGGTCGACGAAGCGGTCCGTATAGCAAGAGTAAATGTGCAATTGCGGGTGCTGGCGCGCCATTTGAGAGAGTACGGGAGCGAAATGTGTCGGACCGAAGGACAGGGGCGCAGCAACCCTCAGGCGACCGCAAAGCTCACCAGCCGGCAGGATGGTCTCTCGTGCCGCGTCCATCTCCGCAGAGATTCTTGCAGCGTAGTCCCGGAAAGTGGCGCCTGCTTCGGTGAGCGCGATGCCGCGGGTCGTCCTGGCAAGAAGCTGTGCACCAAGATCGGTTTCAAGCCGCGCGATACGCCTGCTGACCATCGACTTGGAGATGCCAAGCCGCTGCGCAGCGGACGTGACTCCACCCGCATCAGCGACTTCGACAAATGTCCTGAGGTCTTCGATTTCCACTCTGCGTTCCTCTTCTTGCGACACAGTTCAGCAACATCGAGGACTACCGCATCGAATGAGGGAATGACAAGTTTGCCGCGGATTGTTCCCGAAGAGGAGCGTCCAAATTGTGCCAACGAACCGCCAACTTAGGATATTCCATGACCTTTCGTAACGGCCTCAATTCACTCCTTCGTCCCGAAGATTCGGTGCTTGTCCTGATTGACCACCAACCTTACCAGTTGGCTAACGTCAACAGTCACGAGCCCACGATGGTGGTCAACAACACGGTGGGTTTGGCAAAAGCAGCAAAGGCTTTTGGCGTGCCCACGATTCTGACGACGGTGATCGCCGAGCGGGGTGGCAAATTGTTCCCCCAAATCGCCGAGGTGTTCCCTGGCCAGGAAATCATCGATCGGACATTCATCAACACTTGGCAGGATCAGAAGGTCGTAGATGCAGTCAAGGTGACCGGCCGCAAGCAGCTGATCATCGCCGGACTCTGGACCGAGGTATGCGTTGCAATGCCGGCAATTCAAGCTGCAGGCGAGGGGTGGGATGTCACGGTCATCACCGATGCATCCGGCGCTGTTTCAGTCGAAGCGCATCAGGTCGCGATTCAACGCATGATTGCCGCCGGCGTGAACATAATGACCTGGCTGGCCCTTGCGGCTGAATGGCAACGCGACTGGGCTCGTGCGGATCAGGCCGCAAAGGTGACCGACGTCATCGTGCAACATGTCGGCGGTAGCGGCATCGCCTATTTGTGGGAGCAGCAGTTGCTAAATACCCCTGTGCCAACCGCCTCCGTGGGGGTTTAACCGCCAGGGATGACGAGAATCAAGCGGAGCGAGGATCTCGCCTCAGGTTTAGCTCGTCATCCCAGCCAGTCGACCGTGATCGACATTTTGCCCCTAGGGTTGATGTCGCCGGAGTATTCCAATCATGGGGCGCGGCCGGTTGATTGAGGGCGGCCGTACCCGCCATCGCGAAACTCTCAACACTGGCCGCCCATAGCTAAACGGATTGCAAAGACGTCTCATGGAAATTGGTATCGATAGTTTTGCAGCCATCCTCCCGGATCCGGCGACAGGTCAGCTTCCGTCTCCTACGGATCGCATGGCCGAACTTATCGAGGAGGTTGTCGCCGCTGACCGTGTCGGCCTCGACGTCTTCGGCATTGGAGAGCATCATCGAGGTGAATTTCTCGATTCTGCGCCAACAGTCATACTGGCCGCAGCAGCAGCCCGCACTGAACAAATCAGACTGACAAGCGCCGTGACAGTCCTGAGCGCCGCAGATCCAGTGCGGGTCTTTCAGGAATTTGCGACTCTTGATCTGATTTCGCGAGGCCGTGCGGAAGTGGTCGTCGGCCGTGGATCATTTGTTGAGGCCTACCCGCTATTTGGTCTTGATACACGAGACTACGACGACCTCTTCGCCGAAAAGCTCGACCTGTTTCTCAAGCTAGGGGAAGCAACGAGCGTCACATGGGAGGGCCGGTTTCGTCCGGCACTCAGAGGGCAGGGCGTGTTCCCCCGTCCTCATCAGCCGCAAATGCCGGTGTGGATCGGTGTAGGCGGCACTCCGGAGTCATTCGTGCGGGCCGGTGCACTCGGCCTGCCGCTGATGGTCGCCATCATCGGTGGCAGCTTCGACCGCTTCCGTCCACTGATCGATCTCTATCGCGACGCGGGCAGGCGTGCAGGACATGGCCCCGAGATGCTCAGGGTCGGCATACACGCAATGGGCTTCGTTGGCGAGACGAACGCTGCAGCTAAGGAAGCCTTCTTTCCTGGCTGGGCGCATCTCACAGCGAAGATAGGTCGCGAGCGCGGCTGGTCGCGGCCAACGCGTCAGCAGTTCGAAGCCATGGCCGGTCCTGACGGTGCTTTTCTTGTCGGTGATCCAGCAACCGTATCTGCCAAGATGCTCCGCGCCAGCGAGGAACTTGGCGGCATTTCCCGCATCACGTTCCAGATGAGCACCGCCTCCCTTGAACCGGCAGCGATGAAGCGTTCAATTGAACTGCTGGGGACTGAAGTTGCCCCCGTCGTCAGGGCCTCAGGACGAAAACCGTAAGTCTTCCCAGGCGCCAGTGGTGACGCAGTTTGAAAAGGTGCCGAAAAAAGGCTTCGTGCGGCTCGTGTGAAGTCCAATTCGGGCACAGGCTGGCTTCGCCTTGACTCATCGGTTTCATGAACGCCAACAGAAAAGGACGATGTGCATGAGTTGGAACCCCGGCATTGAACCAGGATGCCCTGATCAGATCAGTGTTGATGCAATCGAAACGCTAATCGTTCCCCGAGCTCGCGATCTCGGCGGTTTCGAGGTCCGGCGCGCTTTGCCGGCGCCGAAGCGGCAGATGGTCGGACCGTTCATCTTCTTCGATCAGGCCGGGCCAGCCGAATTGTTGACCGGTCAGGGGATCGATGTTCGGCCGCACCCGCATATCGGTCTTGGCACCGTCACGTATCTCTATCGCGGCGACTTCCACCACCGTGATAGCACCGGAGCCGACCAGATTATAAGGCCGGGGGAGTTGAACTGGATGGTTGCGGGCCGCGGCGTATCCCATTCGGAGCGTACCAGTGCGGCGGCTCGAACCGGCCCGAACAGCTTGTTTGGAATTCAGACTTGGCTGGCTCTGCCAGAAAGTCATGAGGAGATGGCGCCCACGTTCGAGCATCACGGCGAAGCTGCGTTGCCGATGATCGAGGATGGGGGCGTTTCAGTACGACTGATCCTGGGAAGCGCCTACGGAAAACAGGCGCCTGCGACGATGTTCTCGGAAACCTTCTACGCTGATGTGAAGCTGGAAGCAGCCGCCCTTCTGCCGATGCCGGACAATCATGAGGACCGGGGCATTTACATCGTCGAAGGTTCAATCTCGATCGCCGGCCAAGAGTTCAGCGCGCCGCAAATGATGGTGTTCCGCCCCGGAGACAGGATTACTGTAGCGGCCGGTGGCGGAGGGGCGAGGATTATGATCCTTGGTGGCGCGACCCTCTCGGGACCCAGATACATCTGGTGGAATTTCGTCGCCTCGTCGAAGGACCGCATCGAAGACGCTAAGGCTGAATGGCGAGCACAGAATTGGGGCGAAGGACGCTTCGACCTTCCGATTGATGACCGGGATGAGCATATCCCACTGCCGGATTGATGGAGGATACCTCTCTCGCGAGGGGCGCGAGCGTGTGCTTCCCGAACGTCCGGGCGCCATAGTGGGATTCGAAAAATTTGGACATACGAAATGAGCAACAAATGGCCCCGCCTCGACTACTTCAGCTGGCGCGAGCCGTGTAAAACATTGCAGCCGTCGTCTCATCAGCCAATGTATTGCCTGATGTGTGGTGCGGACTCGGACACCTTCGAAGGAGGCGATCCTGACATCGCCTATGCCGTGATCCGCAACTGCCAGAACATTGCCTCGCACTACTGGTCAGCAGATATTGAGCCCATCCATCAAGGGAGAATGAGCGGAAGCAATAGAGTGCTCGGCGTTCCGCTCCCAATGCATGTGGAAGCTTTTGAACACCCGGCGCGCTACGCCTGATGCGCCCCGCAATTCGGCCAATCAGATTTCCCAACTAAAATATTTGCCGGGCCTGCTTGACGGCCCGATCGGTTTGCCGCATAAAGCTCACGAACCGTACCGTACGGTACGTATATGGGAGCCGCGACCGTGTCTGTCGATACCGCAGAGCCGAGCGAATTTTCGCCGCGCCAGAACGCCGTTTTGGAGCAGGCGCTGCGGTTGCTCGTCGATGGCGGCGAGAAGGCGCTGACGACCTCTGGTGTCGCGCGTGCCGCCAATTGCTCCAAGGAAAGCCTCTACAAGTGGTTCGGCGACCGTGATGGTCTGCTCTCGGCGATGATCGCCTATCAGGCGAGCAAGGTGCGCACCTTCGAGCGCAACGGCGAGCGGCTGACGGCGGCGAGCCTGCACGATCATGTCGTGATCTTCGCCCGTGACCTGCTGGAGGTGCTGGCCGGTGATGTCTCGCTGGCACTGAACCGGCTCGCCATCGGCCAGTCCCATCGCGACGGCTCGAAGCTCGGTAAGCTGCTGCTAGAGCGCGGCCGCCGCCAGATCGACCGGCGCGCCATGGCGCTGATCGATACCGGCAAGAGGGCAGGGCTCCTGCGCTTTGCCGATGCCGACGAGGCCTATCATACGCTTTACGGCCTTGTGGTCTCCGACCTGCATGTGCGCATGCTGCTCGGGGAGCCCGGCCTCAAGGATACCGCGCGCCAGGCGGAGAAGGCGGTGACCGCCTTCCTCCGGCTTTACGGCACGGAAAAGGTACTGGCGGAGATGCCGGCTCTCGGCTGATTTCGCCTTAAAGACAGTCAACAGGACAAGCACAAGGGAAGGAACTTCAAATGCGCGTCTATTACGATCGTGATGCCGATCTCAACCTCATCAAGGCCAAGAAGGTCGCCGTCATCGGCTACGGCTCGCAGGGCCGCGCCCATGCGCTGAACCTGAAGGACAGCGGCGCCCAGAACCTCGTCATCGCTCTCAAGGCCGGTTCGCCCACAGTCAAGAAGGCTGAAGCCGACGGCTTCAAGGTCATGACGGTTGCCGAAGCCGCCGGCTGGGCCGACCTGATGATGATGGCGACGCCGGACGAATTGCAGGCCGACATCTACAAGGCCGATATCGCGCCCAATATCCGCGACGGCGCTGCCATCGCCTTCGCTCACGGCCTCAACGTCCATTTCGGCCTGATCGAGCCGAAGGCCTCGGTCGACGTCGTCATGATCGCGCCGAAGGGCCCCGGTCATACCGTTCGCGGCGAATACCAGAAGGGTGGCGGCGTTCCCTGCCTCGTTGCCGTTCACCAGAACGCTTCCGGCAATGCGCTTGAGCTCGCTCTCTCCTATGCCTGCGGCGTTGGCGGCGGCCGTTCCGGCATCATCGAAACCAACTTCCGCGAAGAGTGCGAAACCGACCTCTTCGGCGAACAGGTCGTCCTCTGCGGCGGCCTCGTCGAGCTCATCCGCGCCGGCTTCGAAACGCTCACAGAAGCAGGCTACGCGCCTGAAATGGCCTATTTCGAATGCCTGCACGAAGTGAAGCTGATCGTCGACCTGATCTATGAAGGCGGCATCGCCAACATGAACTACTCGATCTCCAACACGGCCGAGTGGGGCGAATATGTCACGGGCCCGCGCATCATCACCGAAGAAACCAAGGCCGAAATGAAGCGCGTCCTCAAGGACATCCAGACCGGCAAATTCACCTCCGAGTGGATGCAGGAATACCGCTCGGGCGCTGCCCGCTTCAAGGGCATCCGCCGCAACAACGACTGCCACCAGATCGAGGAAGTCGGCGCCAAGCTGCGCGGCATGATGCCCTGGATCGGCAAGAACAAGCTGGTCGACAAGAGCGTGAACTAAGCGATGCGCTGATATTAAACGGGAGGCCGGGGTGAAAGCTCCGGCCTTTCTTGTTTTGACAGGCCTCATTCTCAACTCGGCGTCATCCTCGGCCTTGCGGTGGCCGGCCGCCATCTCGAACCCTCATTCGCACATCAGGCCCCCCGCGGCATGCTTCCTCAAGAGGCCGGCACGCCTTACGGAATTGTATAATTCGCGAGAAGTCCCCGTGAGTTTTCGGGCGCAGGCTTGGTGCCATCATAGCCACCAAGTCGAGGCCAGCTCTCATGAATATGCGCGCCACCCTAGCCGCCACCATCGTTTCGCCAGTCCAGCCGGTCAGCCTGCGGATCAATACCTACCTCATCAACCTCGACCGGGCAGAGCTTCGCCGATTTCGCATGGAGCGCCTGCTGTCCGAGATCGGCATAAGCTTCGAGCGGGTGGCGGCCGTCGACGGGGTCGGCATATCCCTGCCGCGCCGCGATTTCGACGGGCAATCCTATCTGCGCCGGCATGGCCGTACGCCGAATCCTTTCGAGATCGGCTGCTATCTCAGCCATGTCGAGTGCGCGAGAAGGTTTCTTGCCGGCAACGGCGAATTTGCTCTTATTCTCGAAGACGATCTCGATTTCGATGACGATTTCGCCGAGGTGCTCGCCGCCGCACTCGAGCAACACGCATCCTGGGATATTTTACGGCTTTCGACCGTGAACTCAGGGCGCAAGCATAGGGTGGAGCCGCTCACAGCATCGCGCTCGCTGGCGATCGCGCTCACCCGCGAGAAGGGCTCGGGCGCTTATTTGATCAATCGTAAGGCGGCCGGCTGGATCGCCGATGTGCTCGTTCCCATGCGGCTGCCCTATGATCTCGCGCTCGATCTAGAATTCGACGAGGGGCTGCGGGCCTGTTTCGTCGATCCGGTTCCGGTTAGCCAGCGGGCAGATCCGCATTCCCAGATACAGGCAGGGCTCTCGAGCTACCGCCTTGGCCGCCGCCGGCCATGGAGCGTCCTGCCGTATCGCGCGGCGGCGGAAGTGCGCCGGTTCTCGGTGCGCTTCGTCAGGCTTGCGGCGCTGCGGATGCGGGGCTGGAAAGATGATACGGCAGCAGCGGGAAGCCTATCGAAACGGTGAGGCCGGGATGGTTGTCGCCCATGGCGATCTCCGCCGAGTGCAGGTCGGCGACCGCCTTGACCAGGCTGAGGCCGAGGCCGCTGCCTTCCGTCGTGCGGCTCTTGTCGAGGCGGTAGAGACGCCGGAACACCTTGTCCCGCTCCTCGGCGGGAATGCCCGGTCCGCTGTCGACGACCGACAATATGGCGCGATCGGCATGCCGGCGAAGGGACAGCGTGATGACCGTTCCGCCGGGGCAGTGGTTGATGGCGTTCTCCACCAGATTGGCGATCATCTGCGTCAGCAGATCGCGATCACCCCAGATGAGCGCGGAGCAGCGCTCAGCGATTGCGAGAGACTGGCCGGCGTCTTCAGCGACATCGGCATAGACCTCGGAAATGACGGCGAGCACATCGTCGACGTTGGTCGTCTGGAAACGCTCCTTGCGGGCGCCGGCCTCGATCTGGGAAATGCGCAGAAGTGCTGCGAAGGTCGCGTTGATCCGGTCGCTCTCGCTTCTCGCCTCGTCGAGGAGAGCCGAAACATCCAGTTGCCGGTCGTTGAGCGTCACGGCAGCATCGAGCGTCAGGCGCAGCCGGTTGAGAGGCGTCTTGAGATCGTGGGCGATATCGGCGCTCACCTGCCGCATGCTCTCGACCAATGTCTGGAGCCTTTCGAGGGCCGCATTGATCTGGATTGCCACCGTATCGAGATCGTCGCCGTTTCCGGTGATCGGAATGCGAGCCTGCAGGGCGCCGTGGGCGACGTCGTTCATGGTGTTGGTAACCCGGTCCAGTCTCGCCTGAGCGCGGAATGCCAGGAAGACGCCGCCGCCGATGGCAGTCGCCACCGCGACCGCGGCAGCCCATTCGAAGCTGATTAGAACGATCCTCAGCATTTCGTCGACATCGTTGAAATTTTCGGCGACCACCAGCGTATAGGAACCGATCGCCGAGACCTGCATACGGTAACGTTCGTGCCCCTTCAGCCCGACGTCTCGCGACGTGACGGTATAGACTCCGTTCGGGATGCGGGGCGCGGCGAAATTGCCGGCAAGTTTGCGCCCGCCTGCATCCATCAGCGAGTAGAGCCCGTCGGAGGTCGATTGGAAGCTCGCATAGTTATTGAGCGTGTTGATCAGATCTTCGGTATCATGCGGCTGGTAGGCCGAGGCGATCAGCGAATTCATCTCGTGAAGCGATTGTTCCAGGTCTCGCTCGAGGCCGGCGCGCAGCATGTGGTACATGATCGTACCGCTGAAGATGAAGGTGGCGACGAAGAGGACGCCGAAGGTGACGGCAAGCCGGAACGGCGTGCTCCTGCGCAGCTTAGCGAGGCGCATGCAGGCTGTATCCGGTGTTGCGGACGGTGTGCAGAAGGTGCGTTTCGAAGGGCTTGTCGACCTTCGCCCTCAGCCGGCTGATATGGGTCTCGACGACGCTTGTCTTCGGGTCGAAGTGAAAGTCCCAGACCCGCTCCAGCAGCATCGTCTTGGTGATGACCCGGCCTTCACCGCGCATCAGCACTTCGAGCAGGGTGAATTCCCGCGGCTGCAGCTCGATGATCTGCCCGGCGCGGCGGGCCTCGCGCCGGATGAGATCGAGCTCGAGATCGGCGACCTTCAGGACGGTCTTCTGCTCCTGCACCGGCGGCCGACGGCCGAGGGCGTTGACGCGGGCGAGAAGCTCGGAGAAGGCGAAGGGCTTGACCAAATAGTCGTCGCCGCCCGCTTCCAGCCCCTCGACGCGATCGTCCACGCCGCCGATCGAGGTCAGAAACAGCGCCGGCGTGCCGACCTTGGCGGCTCGCAACGAGCGGACGATCGCAAGACCATCGAGACCCGGCAGCATGCGATCGACGACGATGACGTCATAGGCTTCCCGCTGCGCCTGAAAGAGGCTGTCGCGCCCATCGGCGAACACGTCGCAGACATGGCCCGCCTCGAAAAAGCCCTTGGAGACATAGTCCGACGTCTTGGCGTCGTCTTCGATAAGCAGGATCTTCATCAGCCTGATCGTTCCCGCAACTGTGGAGGCTAAAACCTAGTCGACGGCATGCCCTGGCCACAACATACCGATTGGTAAGGTTTGGCGGGGCACGCTGGAGGGGCTGCGAGGAGGCCGTCTGGCCGACAATCGAACACCGGCTGGTGGTGGTCACATCATTTTGCGACTGTCGCGCTGCCGGTTCTATGCGAATTGTCGCGCAGGAAGACATCTGATTTCGAACCAGGAGGTGCCCTTCGGTTTGTTGGGAACGTAACTGGAGTTGATCGGTTAGGGGACCTCATTCGATCACTTCAGGGACCAAATGCCTAAGGTCGGAATTCTAACCTTTCATCGCTGCATAAATTACGGTTCCTACTGGCAGGCACGGTGTCTGGCCGAAGGCCTCGCGTCGATGGGAGTAGAAGCCGTCCTTCTGGAACACATGTCCAGTCGCGTGAACCGTGCGGAATGGCGCTGCGCGCTGCAACCGCTGCTTCCTGCGGCAACGCCGATGGAAGATTACCCGCTCTATAAAGCGAAGATCCGAAAATTCTTTCGCTCCTTTGCTAGCTTGCCTCTTTCATCGCCTTTTCCCTTGGAGAATCCAGCCGCAATGGGTGACTATTCGCTGATCGTCGTCGGCAGCGACGAGGTGTGGAACCTGCGTCATCCCTGGTATGGCGGCTATCCGGTGTTCTATGGAGAGGGCCTGCGATGCGGGCGCATTGTCTCCTATGCCGCGACGTTTGGAAGTCTGACATCGTCGGAGCGGTTGCAGGGGTGGGCGGAGAAGCTGCGAAAGTTTTCCCACATTTCGGTCCGGGACCTGCATTCGGAGCGGATCATCCGCGAGAGGTTGGGGCTGGAGCCAGAACTCGTTCTGGACCCGTGTCTGCAATTTCCGCAGATGGTGACCGCGAGCAGAGGTGATGGGGAGGCGGCATCCTATATTGCCGTCTACGGGCACAGTTTTCCAACGTGGCTCCAGGATGCGGTGCGCCGATGGGCAGAAGACCGGGGCTATCCGCTTGTCAGCATCGGCTATCGGAACGAATGGGCCAACGAGCAATGGATTGATGCCGGGCCGGAGGACTTCGCCAGGTTCATTTCCGAAGCGAAGGCCGTCGTGACGAACTTCTTTCACGGATGCGTGTTCTCGCTTGTCAACGAGAAGCCGTTTGCATGTGTCCTTTCCGATTACCGCTCCAACAAGATTCGCGATCTAACGCAGCTTGTCGGAGCCGAGCATCATGTTTTGACCGAAGATACGACCCCGTCGCAGGTGGAAGCTATCCTCGGCAACCCACTTCCTATGGACATTGCGCGACGAATATCTTTCTTGCGTGATACGTCCAACGCCTATCTCAGCCATGCCTTGCAATAGCTCCGGTCAACAGAAGCGGCTGACGCCGGGCATCGCCCCCAAGGATATTACAGGCTCCGGCCTCTGCATCGGCTGCGGCTCCTGCGTTGCCAAGTCAGCGCGGCCTGATGTGCGGATGGAACTCGACCGGTACGGCCAGATGAAGCCCACGGCCCCCAGGACTTGGTTGCAGGGCCGCGATGAAGAGTTTGCCCGAATTTGCCCGTTTTCCCCGGAGGCTCGGGACGAGGACGAATTGGCGGCCCAATATTTTTTCCGCGCGAAAAACCGACACCCTCTGCTGGGTCGTTTCGAGGCTGCCTTTGTCGGCCATGTCGAGGAAGGGGAATACCGTTCGAACGGCAGCTCCGGGGGCATGGTCACCTGGGTGGCGGCTGAATTGCTGCGCCAGGGACTTGTCGACTGTGTCGCTCACGTCAAGGAGAGCGATGATCCGCAATCGGAAGGACGCCTGTTTCATTATTCGCTGTCACGTAATCTGCAGGGACTTCAGGCGGGCGCCAAATCTCGATATTATCCCGTCGAGCTTTCCGGCGCGCTTCAGTCTATTCGCGAGGCGCCCGGGCGGTATGCCGTGGTAGGTATTCCCTGTTTCATCAAGGCGGTGCGACTGGCCTGCGCCGATGACCCGATATTGAAGGAGCGAATTGCCTTCACGCTGGGGCTGTTTTGCGGCCATATGAAAAGCGCGCGCATGGCCGAGAGCTTTGCGTGGCAGATGGGTCAGGACATCAGGCAGGTTAAACGGCTCGACTACAGGAAGAAGGCCCCGGATCGTCCGGCGAATTGGTATCGGGCCGAACTGACCCTCGAAAACGGAGAGACGCGTGCGCGGGACTGGTGGCATCTGGTCGATGGGGACTGGGGCGCCGGCTTTTTTCAGAATCCCGCCTGCAATTTTTGCGACGACGTCGTTGCAGAAACGGCCGATATCGCTTTCGGGGATGCTTGGAAGGAGCCCTACTCCTCTGATGGAAGAGGAACGAACGTGGTGATCGTCCGCTCGAAAGTACTTCTAGATGCGGTCCAAGCGGGGATCGATGAGAAGAGGATCGCGCTGTCTTACGTCGATTCCGACTTTGTTGTCGCCACTCAAGCCGCCGGATTCCGCCAGCGCCGCGAGGGTCTCTCATTCCGGTTGAGCTGGCCTCGTATGGGTATGCGCCCGCGCAAACGCCTCCGTGCCGGCAGCCACGGCCTGTCTCGGCAGCGCATGGCGGTGTACATCATGCGCTATGGGATCAGCTTTTGGAGTCATCGCGTCTTTTCAGTCGCCAATCTCCTGCATTGCCCCAGACTTTACATGCTGTGGGCGCGGGCAGCCCTGGCTTGCTATCAGGGAGTGGCTTATTCCCGGGGGCCGATTGGCAGGATAGCCCAGAGCTTGGGTTTATCCGGCTCCGAGGGACGATCGTGATTCAAACCCCAGCAATCGGGCGGCTGACTTGGCAACGCGTGACACATACCCGCTATCCCTGCGCGGTGCATAACGCTCGACCATTTCCTCGCAGAACATGGCGAATTCTTCCGGCACCAGGGGCGCACTCGTATGGTGCGGCGCGATACCTTTATGCTCCGGCGTGAAGCAGAATGTCACCGTTACGTCGAAGTCTTCGAGGGCCCGCATCTGGCGGTCGAACCAATCGAGGGCATTGGGCCGGAACCGGTCCGCCCAGGAAAGCCCGGTGCGGACGGATTTCACGCCCAACCGGCTCATCCAGGCAGCGGCCTCATCCAGCCGCGGGTCTTCGAAGTGGAACCACTGCACCAGCCCGAAATCCGGCGTGTGTTTGGCAAACTCCTCCAGCGCCGCTTTGGGCGTTCCGTCTTCGCGCAGAAGGCCCATATAATAATGCCGATAGTAGGAGGAGCCTTCGGCTTCGCGATGACGCGTTGTTGCCTCCCATGACCGGGGGAGGTCGTAGAGGCTGTACCATTGGCAGCGCTCGACTTTACCCTTGAGCAACTCCGCCGTTCGTTGCAGACCCCACAACTGCACTTCCTCCGCACCGAAGGTCGAGACACCCACTTCGCTGACCCAGATCGGCAGATCGGTGACAGCGCGGATTTCGTTGATTTTCTCCGGCCACTCATGAATCTGCCAAAGGTTCCAGTCGAGGGGGAAACCATGCAGCGCGACCGCATCGAGGTGATCGAGCACGCCGTAATTTTGCATGCGGCTGATGAAGAAGGGGTCGATTGGCGATATTCCGCCGAGCACCTTCGTCAATTCCGGATTTTTGGCTGCGATGGCGTCGGCCGCGAGGATTGCCATTTGCGCAAACAGGCTCCATTCAGGATCGATCTCAGGATCCCAGTGCGATTTGTTGTTCGGCTCGTTCCAGATCATTGCAGCTTCGATCATTTGGCTTCCCCGTGGCAGGATTTAACGGACGGGTTACAAGGTCACTTCGTTGAGCGTCATCACTTTTGCACCCCAGTCGCCGATCACAACCGTCGTGACGGAGGCGGGCGCAATATCGAATCTGGGCCAAGCATCGATCGGTAGTCCCAGCACATGACTGACAGCCGCCTTGATGACATCGGCATGGGACACCAGGGCTATTCGCCGATCGTTACCGCCGCTGACCAGAGTCTCGATCAGGTCGAAAATCCGAGTTTGGACGTCCAGCATCGTCTCGCCTCCTGGCGTGCGGGTGAGGCTGCGTGTGGTGTTCCAGCGGCGCCACTGGGGATCGTCATTGAGAACTTCGAACGTCTTGCCGGACCAGCTGCCAAAGTCTACCTCGTCCAAAGCCGCGTCTATTTGCGGCAGAGCCAGACCACAGGCTGATGCTATACCTTCTGCCGTCTCCCGTGTTCGTTCGCGCGGGCTGGTGTAGATCTCATCGATGTCCCCATGACTCAGCCTCTGCCCGAGACGCTGAACTTGCGCGCGGCCGGCTTCGCCAAGCGCAATACCAGCTGTACGCCCCGCCAGGAAATTCCCGACACTGTCGTGCGCGGCGTGACGTACCAGGAAAAACGTTGAGGTCATTCCGCGGCTCCGCGCAGAACATCCTCCTGGTCATCGATGAAATCCTGCGTTCGGCGGCGGGCCTCGTGATCGGTGAACTGTTGCGGCGGCGATTTCATGAAATAGCTCGACGGTCCTGTCAGGGCTCCGCCCAGACCTCTGTCGAGGGCCAGTTTCGCGCAGCGTATTGCATCGATGACCACGCCGGCGGAATTGGGGGAGTCCCACACCTCGAGCTTGAGCTCCGCATTGAGCGGCACGCCTCCGAAAGTCGTACCCTCGAGACGAATATAGGCCCATTTCCGATCGGTGAGCCATGGGACGTGGTCACTTGGCCCGACATGGATATCGTCATCAGGAATCGGAATATCCAATTGGCTGGTGACCGACTGGGTCTTGGAGATTTTCTTCGATTCCAGCCGCTCGCGCTCTAGCATATTGAGAAAATCGGTGTTTCCGCCAAAATTGAGCTGATAGGTGCGATCCACACGGACGCCCCGTTCGCGGAAGAGATTGACGAGCATTCTGTGGACGATCGTGGCGCCAACCTGGCTTTTGATATCGTCGCCGATGAGCGGCAGCTTGCGGGCAGCAAACTTCTGCTGCCATTCCGGTTTGGAGGCTATGAATACCGGAATGCAATTGATAAAGGCGCAACCGGCCGCCAGCGCTTGTTCGGCGTACCATTTCGTCGCCTGTTCCGAGCCGACGGGAAGATAGGAAACCAGCACTTCCGTCCGGGTTTGCCTAAGGATTTCCGCCACATCCGCTGAAGGCTCGGTCGATTCCTCGATCCGATCTTGAAGATACTTGCCTATCCCATCCAACGTCCTGCCGCGTTTCACCTCGACCCCAATCGGAGCGACATCTGCGAAACGTTGGGTGTTGTTTGGCTCGGCGTAGATCGCTTCGGCGACGTCACGCCCAACCTTTGAAGCCGCGACATCGAAGGCGGAGGATATCGCAATGTCGTGCACGTGATATCCACCGAGATCAATGTGCATGAGGCCTGGAACCGGCTCGTTTTCCCGGGCGTTATCATAGTAGGTAAGTCCTTGAACCAATGACGAGGCGCAATTGCCAACTCCCACCAATCCAACGCGAATGGATTTTGAACGCATGGCTCCCTCCAGGGGCTGCTTGCTGCGGCATCTACAAAGCTAACAAGCGGGAACCGCAGCGGTTCCCGGACTTTCCGATTTTTTCAGACTGACGATCTGCAATCAGTTCTGGCAGGCATCGCGGCAAGGAGGAAGGAGCGGATGCTCGTCTATGGTGATGTCGAGCACATCGAAAGCGCGGCAGCAGTACGCGCATCGATCTCAAGCCTGATGATGGCGTGCATCGAAATGCAGCCAAGCCGCCAGCGCCACGAAACCCTGGTTCGAACCTTCATCCTGACTGGAGAACTGGTCCAGGGATTGGCCGATCAGGAATTCGCAAGCAAAGGCGCCGACGACCTGTCCGAGCTTCAGGAAGCAGGCGCGAAACTTCTGCTCATGCAAGCACGCGCGATCATGCAATCATGGCGAAACGGGTTTGCCGGCATTTTGTCCTTTCCGGAGGATTGGGCAGCCGAACTTGAGTCTCTAGACAGCGCCGAGCCGGTGCGGATGAAGCGCGCAGAGGGCTACGCCTTTTATGCCTTGTATCCCGAGAGCTATATCGAGGCGGGTTCGATCTCAAATCTGACGCCAAAAACAGTCGTCATAGGGATACGCAGCATCGGGACCGGGCTCGCGGCCCTGGTTTCCGCAGCCTTGGGTGCCAAGCCTGCCTATTCGCTGCGGCCAACTGGCCACCCCTTCGAGCGGCACCTGCACGTCACACCGGCTCTTTCCAAGCGCATTCTTGCGGAGCCTGAAACTGATTTTGCCATCGTCGATGAAGGGCCGGGGCTGTCGGGGAGTTCGTTCGGCTGCGTCGGGGACTGGCTGCAGGCTAACGGTGTGGCATCTGGTCGGCTTCATTTTTTCCCGAGCCACGCAGGTGAACCAGGCCCGCATGCAAGCGCGCCGCATCGGACCCGTTGGCGAGATCGGCCGCGCCACGTCGTCAGCTTCGACGATCTTTTCGTCGAGGCCCAACACCCAGAACATCGTCTGCACACATGGGCGGCCGATGTTGTCGGTGTTTCGGGATCGTCGTGGCGGGACCTGTCAGGCGGCGCATGGCGCGCTGCGCGTTATCGCGATCCGTCACTTTGGCCGCCGAGCTATATGCAGATGGAAAAGCGCAAATTCCTGATGGAAGCCGAAGGAGGGGCCTGGCATGTCAAGTTCGCCGGGCTCTGCGGGAGCGACGTGGACAAGGCAAGAAGAGGCTCTTTGCTGAGCGAAGCCGGCTTTATTCCGAAGATTGCCGGCACCTGTTACGGATTTATCGTCGACGAATGGCTGGATGGAACAGCCCTCGAAACCAGCGGTCCGAGAAGGCGCCGAATCGTGGATCACCTTGGACGTTACCTCGGTTTTCGCGCCCGTCATCTCCCGGCACGAAACGGCGGCGCCTCGATCCAGAAACTTCGCGAAATGGCTGTTTTCAATGTTGGGGAAGCGGCAGGACCGGACACCGCCGAAAAATTGAGGCGCGTGATCGGCACGCCCGAGCGGCTATCCGGACGATTGCGACGCGTCGATACGGACAACCGGCTTCACCCATGGGAGTGGCTGACCACCGCGACCGGGCGCATCATGAAGACGGATGCGCTCGACCACAATGCGGCCCATGATCTGGTTGGCCGCCAGGATATTGCCTGGGACGTCGCGGGTGCCTGCGTGGAATTTCAACTCTCGAGCAAGGAACGCAATCATCTTGCCGATCTCGTCGGTCGGGAAGCGGACTGCGATTTGTGCGACGATGTACTGAGGTTTTTCGAGGCATGTTATCTCGGTTTCCAGATAGGTCTGTGGTCGCAGGCGAAAGCCAGCGTCGATGGCGCTGAGATGGAGCGCATCGAAAGCACCATCAAACGTTACCTAGACCGCTTGTCGGAATTGGTTGGACCCTGACTGCGGACGTGGTTTGGAGTGAGTTTTGTCAGCAAAGCGACGGAGGCGGTTCCGCCATCGGGTGGCGGGTTCCATGTTCCACCAGATAAACTTCCCGTTCCGGATTGGCACGAATGACAAACCCGGCGCTTCTCAGCATCGCTTCGACCGCCGCCTTGTTCGGAATGAACCAGTTGGTGGGATCGCCAGCGTAACGTTCTTCCACAAAATAGAGCTTCGGAAAGCCGCGCTGCTCAAATATCGTCGTGTCGAAGAAGTCGTAATTTTCGCTGAGTGCCGCGACGTCCTCTTCGCCCCGCTGCATGCATTGAAACAGCATCTTTCCGCCGACGACATGCTCATGCAGTAGGTCGAGCGCCAGTAGCGGATGCCGCAGGTGATAAAGAACACCCATGAAAAGGACCAGGTCGAATCTCTCCTTTAGTTTTTGAACCTCGTAGACCGACATCAGCTTGAATTCGATATCTTCACCTATCTGTCTGGCAGCGAACTCGGCTTGCTTGAGATAACGGGGGTCGGAATCGATTCCGACGACACGCCCGGCATTCCTTCTCTTCATTTCAAGTGAGTAGAACCCGGCGTTGCAGCCGATGTCCAGAACGCTGCACCCGCGGAGATCTTCAGGCACAACCTGCTGAAAGTGGGCCCATTTGAAAGACGGGTAGTCGCCAAGGAAATGATCGGGCGCGGTCTGAACGCCGTTAATTCGCAGATTGTGAAACCATGGGCCCAGGGCTGCGATGTCGCTTTCCAGTCGAGCCTTCTCGTTCATTCCCTGCTCCAATCCGTAAGCGTCGGTTATTCTTTCGACTGCCTCGCCGAGACGTGTGTTCGGCTACGTTTGAATCTTCTAATCGCCGACCGTATTTGCTCGACGGATCGAGGGCCAATCCCCGGTAGCTGGAGGAGTTCGGCGTTCTTCATGTCTGCCAGTTGGCTCATCCGGTGAATTCCACTTCTGGCGAGGGAACGGGCGATCCATCCAGGGAGACAGGTGGTCAATAAGAGATCTTCGGTATCTCTCCCACCAATCTTCGTCCGCTTTTGAGATACCTGCGGCATGTTCAGCTTTAGCCGGGTTCGTCAGATTGTGATCGAACCCTCTTGATGGTTTTCGGTTCCCGCTGAAGAAGAAAAATCCGGAACGCCCTTGCCGCGGTGGACGAAAACCCTTCGCGAAGTCGGTCCGCGGGACCGGACGACGAGCACGTCGGCATTTGACAGGCTAACGGCCGAACTTGGGGCTCACCGCTATCGTTGCGCACTCACCGTCAGCCAGCGTGTTGGCTTTCCGTCATATCCGCCGCCGTCGCTTTCCTCGACGGCGATGTTGCGCCAGCCGCTCGCCGTCAAAAGCGCCGACTGCCAATCGACGGAGGGATAGTTGTAGTAGCGCCCGAAGCCGTCATGACCTTCGGCTTCTCCCGCCTTGAAGCTTGCATGGAGGATGCCGTCGGTTCTGAGCGCACGGCGGACACGGGCGAAAACGTTGGCGAGCTCGGATCTTGGAACATGGAGCAGGCTCGCATGCGCCCAGACGCCGTCGTAGGCGCTGTCGGCGTCGAGCTGCTGGAACAGCATGACCCTGACCGGCCTGCCGATCAGCATTTCCGCCTGTCTTGCAAGCTCGGCCGAGCCGTCGGTCGGTGTCACGTCGAAACCCCGCGACAGCATGTAGGCGCTGTCCTGCCCGCCGCCGCAGCCGAGTTCGAGGATTGCCGCACCCGGTGCGAGACGCGCGAGGAAGGCATCGAGCTGCCGTTTTGGTAGGCTGCGTGCCCGGTTGGCGTATGTCTCGGCGTTTTCCTCGTAAAAGGCTGAGGTACGGTCAGGAGGCATGTGGGTCGGCCGCTCGGGGATCTTGGTTGGAGCGGCGCCCCGCATATCGGTGCTGACGCCGCCGTTCGCGTGAACGGGCGAGTTCAGGTCGCGATGAGGCGCGTCCAGCCATGCTCATCGTTCGTTACGCCCTTCTGCAGACTGACGAGCTGCTGGCGCAGTTCGCTGGTCAACTTGCCGGTCTGTCCGTCGCCGATCAGAAACTCGCCGCCGGCATGTCGAACCAGGCCGATTCCCGCCAGGACTGCGGCGGTGCCGCAAGCGAAGGCTTCGACGAGCCTGCCGCTGGCAGCGTCGTCTTGCCATTCGGTAAACGAGTAGGGGCGCTGCTCGACGCGCAAGCCCCGCTCTTCGGCGAGCACGATCACGGAGGCGCGGGTGATGCCCGGCAGGATCGTGCCGCCCAAGGGCGGGGTCACCACCGATCCATCGTTCATCACGAAGAAGACGTTCATGCCGCCGAGTTCTTCGACCCAGCGATGCTCTGCGGCGTCGAGGAAGACGACCTGATCGCAACCCTTCTTCGTCGCCTCGGATTGCGCCACAAGGCTGGCTGCGTAGTTGCCGCCGCATTTCGCGGCACCAGTGCCGCCGGCGGCCGCGCGGGTGTATTCGGTCTCGACCCAAAGGGAGACGGCCTTGGCGCCGCCCTTGAAGTAGGCGCCGACCGGAGAGGCGATGATGCAGAAGACATATTCCTGAGCCGGACGAACGCCGAGAAACGCCTCGTTGGCGAACATGAAGGGGCGGAGGTACAGGCTGGCATCGCCGGACGGTATCCAGGCCCTGTCGACGCGGACCAGTTCTTCGACCGCCTTCAGGAAGAGTTCTTCGGGCACGGGAGGCATGGCCATGCGGTTTGCCGACTGTGCGAAGCGGCGTGCATTCTCTTCAGGCCGAAAGAGCAGAATTCGGCCATCGTCCGCCTTGTAGGCCTTCATGCCCTCGAAGATCTCCTGCGCGTAGTGCAGCACGGCGCTCGCAGGATCGAGTTCCAGGGGCCGCCTCGGCGTAACCTTTGCATCGTGCCAGCCCTTCTCGGCCGTCCATCGTGCCAGGACCATGTGATCCGTGAAGAGCTTGCCGAAGCCGGGCGTCTCCAGTGCCTGGATGCGTTCGGCGTCCGAGACGGGAGATTTGTGGAGTTCGATTTTGATTTCCGGAGAGGCCGACGTCACGGTCATTGCTGCACCTTGATAGTAAATTGAAGAGTGGCGGCGACACTACCGCCGCCGAGCCGGTCTTGGAAAGGTCTGAATCAGCCGGTTTCGGCTTTGATCAGAGGAATAATCACTCGATGTGGCTGGCGTCGAGCAGCAAATCCGGGACCGAGCGCCTTCGATATCGGATGGGGTCAATATCAAGCGAGATCCGGAACATCCAACGCTTTGGAATATGAGATCTCCAACATGTCACCATGACAAGAAAATAGGTCAGTATTATTGACATAATTTCCGCCGCATGGTTTGTCGGCCGTATTATAGAAAATACGAGGAAACCCCATGCTGAACTGGGACACCATGTTTGCATCGCGCTCGTCGCGCATGCGCGCATCCGAAATCCGCGAGCTCCTGAAGCTTCTCGACCGGCCCGACATCATCTCCTTTGCCGGCGGCATTCCCGATCCGGCGCTGTTTCCGGATCAAGAATTCAAGCAGGCCTACGCCGATATCTTCGCCGGTCCTGCCGTCAATTCGGCGCTGCAATATTCGGTCAGCGAAGGCTACAAGCCGCTGCGCGAATGGCTGGCCAAGCAGATGGCGGCCCTCGGCATTCCCTGCGAACTCGACAACATCTTCATCGTCTCCGGTTCGCAGCAGGGGCTCGATTATCTCGGCAAGCTGTTCCTGTCGCCTGGTGATACCGCGCTGGTCACCTGGCCGACCTATCTCGGCGCGCTGCAGGCCTTCAACGCCTATGAGCCGGCCTATGACCAGCTGACGCCAGGCGGCAACCGGACGCCGGAATCTTATCGCGCGGCGGCAGCCACCGCCGGCGGCAAGGTGAAGTTTGCCTATCTCTCGGCCGATTTCTCCAATCCGACCGGTGAAACGGTCGATCTCGCCGGCCGCAAGCAGGTGCTGGCGCTTGCCGAAGAACTCGACGTCGCCGTCATCGAAGACGCGGCCTATCAGTCGCTGCGCTATGACGGTGAGCCGATCCCGCCGATCCTGGCGCTGGAGATTGCCGAGAAGGGCCATATCAACGACACGCGCACGATCTATTGCGGCAGCTTCTCCAAAACGCTGGCGCCCGGTCTTCGCGTCGGCTTCATCGTCGCCAATGCGCCGGTCATCCGCAAACTGGTGCTGATGAAGCAGGCGGCCGACCTGCATTCCTCGACGATAAACCAGATGGCGATCAGCCATGTCGCCGAACGTGGCTTCGATGCGCAGGTCGGCAAGATCAAGGCCGCCTACAGCCATCGGCGCAACTGCATGCTGGCGGCGCTTGAGAAATATATGCCCGAGGGGACCAGCTGGACGAAGCCGGAAGGCGGCATGTTCATCTGGATCACGCTGCCGGATGGCATGGATGGCGCCAAGCTCTTGGCGAAATCGCTCGAAACCGCCAAGGTCGCCTTCGTACCCGGCAAGGCCTTCTTCGCCGACGGCTCCGGCGCCAACACCTTCCGCCTCAGCTTCTCCTGCGCCAACGAGCAGATGATCGAGGATGGCATTGGCCGGTTGGGCAAGCTGATCGCCGATGAGATTGGCGGGTGATTGCTGCGGGCAGGGCGAGACGCTGCCACGAGTCCCTTCTCCCCGCCGGGGAGGAGAGAAGGAGCGCGCCGCTTCTATCGATATCACTTCTCCGCCAGGAGGGATGTGTCACGCAGCGGCATTCACCACCGTCCCTCATTCCTGTGCTCGTCACAGGAATCCAGCCACGGCGCGGCCGCGCCGTGATTGACTCTTACGCGTGAAGGCTTCTCTCGTGCCCAAGGACTTGGGCACGCTGGATTCCTGTGACGAGCACAGGAATGAGCGACTATCTGGATTGTCAAGTTGCATATTCGAATTCTCTTCGCGCGTCTCGTGCTTTTGCATTGAGAATAACCAGGAGTTTTCGGGCGAGTGCGATGCGGATGACCATTTTGGGTTTGCCGGCGCTTTGCAACCTTTGCTGGAAGGCGGCCAGGTGCGGATCGTGTCGGGCTGCGATGGCGCCGACCAGGAACAGAATGGCGCGTGGTCCGGAGCGCCCGCCGCGCACCGGCCGGTGTCCGCTGCGTTTGCCGCTGTCGTTGGCAATCGGCGCCAGGCCGGCCAGCTTGGCGATCGCCTTATTGGAGATCTGGCCGATCTCAGGCAGTTGGGCCATCAACCGGGCAACTGTACGGTTGGCCACGCCCTTGATTGATCGAAAGGCCTGGTTGAGACAGGCCCAGAGCGGATCGTCGTCTATCATCGAGGCAATCTCGCCTTCGAGGGTGCGGCTCTGGCGCACCAAAAGTGCGATCACCTCGTTGAGGCTTGCCTCGCACTGCTGATCGCGGGCTGCACTGCGGCGCTGCATCTGGATGGTCAGATCACTCGTGACCTGGGACAGCCGCGCCATCAGCGCCGACAGCCGCATCTGCGCGGCTTTCGGCGGCGGCAGGGCAGCCAGCCGCCTGGTTTCGGCATAATGGGCGATCATCGCTGCATCGATGCGGTCGGTCTTTTCCAGAAAGCCCATGGATTCGGCAAAGCGGCGCACATGGCGCGGATTGGCAAGCGCGCAGGCGATGCCCAATTCCCACAACAGCAGGAAGGCCGTCCGCTCATAACCGCCGGAAGCCTCCATGACGAGGAGCTCGACATTCTCGGCCCGGCAAAGATCGGCCAGCGCGCCAATGCCGGTGGCGTCATTGCTGAACCGTTCAAACGTCCCGGACGGGCGGATGAACGCATCCAGCCAGTCTTTCGAAACATCCACTCCACATATAATTCTGTTCACGGTAACCTGCCTTGTGCGTGCGATTGGAGCCAAGCGACTATTCGGTCGTACGTGACGATGACGAAGATCCCAGGCTCATCCACGGTTGTAACCGGAGGGGGGACGGGCTACTTCGTCAAGCCTCTGGCCGGGTGGCCACCCGGCCAGAGGCTCAATCGCTTCCGTCGCACGAAATTACTAACGTGCAGATACAAGGGAGGAGAGGGAAGTGCTTCCGCCCTCTTCTCTCAGAGGGAAGGGGTAAGCAGTTTATCCTTCCATTGCCATGCTTTTAGCAAAACAGCTGACCAGAGCGCCAAATCAAAAAATCGTCGTCCAGCCCTCGTTGGCGGTCTCGCTCTTGCCGTAGCCGACCCGGTCGGCCACCGCTCCGTCGGTGTTGCGCAGGATGATATCGCCGCCGCGGTTGGCGAGCTGCGGGCCGCCGGCTGCGGCGTCGATCGCGATGGTGCGGATCTCGCCCGCCGCAAGCGTTCCCGACAGCGTCTGCGTCCGGCCGTTTTCGTCCTCCAGCTTCCAGCCGTCGAGCGATACCGACATGTCGGAGCGGTTGATCAGCGTCACCGTTTCGGCCTCGGTGCCGCCTTCGCCATTCACCGGGTTGATCAAGGCGGCGATGATGCGCAGCGACGAGGCGACGACCGGCTGCGGCCGGCGCGTGCCTTCGCCGCGGCCCTGGCCACCACGGTTTTCGAAGACGGGATTGCCGGACTCAGCATCGGTGTTCCAGTTCTGCGACTGGAAGCAGAGGAAGATTGCCGCCCATTCGTCGGTATCGGTGAAATGGACGAGCAGCGCCCCGTCCTGGTTCGGACCGTTGGTGGCCTTGAAGCTGCCGCCGTCACCCTGGTTCATGTGGATGTCGTGGATGCCGTTGCCCGGCTCGAAATCGAAATATTGATCGGGCTTGCCGTGCTCCGGCCCCCATGCTTCGCCGAAGGCATAGAAATGGATGTCGGGATCGGCGATGCCTTCCTCGACGATCGGCTCGATGAATTCCCTCAGATCGTTCTTCGGGCCGGAGAGCTGGAAGGGCGCGACATCCATATCCTCGCGCTCGATCAGGCCACCGCGGACATAGTCGATCGCAAGCTCCGGATGGTCTTTGCGAATGTCGGTCAGGCCCATCGGCAGGGCTTCGAGCGCCTCCGTCAGCGTCGGATGCTTGAAATCGACGATATTGGCGTAGAGCAGGTCGTGCGGCGACATCTTAGAGCGGACGTTGAGCGCGATGCGATAGCTGACGCCGTCCGCCTCGATGCGGATCTCGATATGTGGATCGTTGTCGTCATCGAGAGCGAGCGCGCTCGCCGTACCCTTCAGGACCTTGTAATTCTTCAGCATGAGAACCTCGCTGCGGTGGCGGGATCTCATGCTAGCACTGATAAAGTGCATCTTTTGTGACGCGTACCCTCCGCCGTGCAATGTCTCAGCCGCTATTGCTAGAGCATGATGCCGAAAAGTGTGAGCGGTTTTCGGACGACATCATGCTCTCACTCTTTAATTTAGATGCGAGCCGAAGAGTTCGAGATCGGCTTCGCTCAACCGGTCGCTTGCCGTGTTCAACTGGTGCCAATAGGGATAGAGGATCGGCGGCAGGCTGACGGCGTCAAGGCGCTTGCGCTCGTCATCGGTGAGCTTCAGCTCGGCGGCGGCGATATTGTCGCGGAACTGGGCCTCGGTGCGCCCG
Source organism: Rhizobium sophoriradicis (assembly GCF_003939025.1). Lineage (GTDB taxonomy): Bacteria > Pseudomonadota > Alphaproteobacteria > Rhizobiales > Rhizobiaceae > Rhizobium > Rhizobium sophoriradicis. The sequence continues at coordinate 95,855 of NZ_RQIH01000010.1, read as the reverse complement.
CCGATGATGACCGAGGTCACCGCCTTGCGGCCGATCAGCCAGGCAAGCGCCACTTGCGCGGCCGAGACGCCGCGCTCGTCACCAATCGCGACCAGCGTCTCGACGATGTTCCAGAGACGGTTTTCATCGCGGATCGGCGGCTCGGTCCAGCCGGCGAACTGGCGGGTCCCCTCGGGGGCAGCCTGGTTGCGGCGGTGCTTGCCGGAAAGCAGGCCGCCGGCCAGCGGGCTCCAGACCAAGACGCCGAGGCCCTGGTCGATCGAGATCGGCAGCAGCTCGTATTCGGCGTCGCGGGATTCGAGCGTATAGTGGATCTGCTGGCTGACGAAGCGCTGATAGCTGTGCTCTTTGGCGATGCCCAGCGCCTTCATGATGTGCCAGCCGGAATAGTTCGAGCAGCCGACATAACGCACCTTGCCTTGCTTGATGAGGGTGTCGAGCGCTTCCATCGTCTCTTCGAGCGGCGTCTGGCCGTCCCATTCATGCACCTGGTAGAGATCGATGACATCGGTCTTCAGGCGCTTCAGGCTCGCCTCGCATTCGCGGATCAGATGGTAGCGCGAGAGGCCGCGATCGTTCGGGCCGTCGCCCATGCCGAAGCGGGCCTTGGTGGCGAGCAACACGCCCTGCGGCCGCTTGCCGGCGAGCGCCTCGCCGATGATGTTTTCGCATTCGCCTGACGAATAGACGTTGGCGGTGTCGATCAGATTGATGCCGGCATCAATACACATATCGATCATCTTTTTCGCCTCGGAGGCGCCGAGATCGCCAACCATCTTCGCCCAGCCGACGCCGCCGAAGGTCATCGTGCCCATGGTCAATGTCGAAATTTTTAGGCCGGAGCGGCCGAGCAGACGATATTCCATTGAAATTCCTCCTTCATCAAAACAGGATTGACGTACCTCAGCATGGCCGAATGGCAATGGCGGCGCGTTCACGCCTGCGTGAGGCTCAGGCAAGATAGCGGGTGCCGGCATCTTCGCGCCGGGTTGCGGCCATGGCCGATCGCAGGGGCGGCAGCTGACGGATCGTACAACATGCCAACGGCTTGTCGAAGAAAATCGTTCGCCAGTGACGCAGTGTGCCTGCCAGGGTCAGGCCTCGTCCTTATCCCTGTTGTGAATGGTGTCGCGGATCGAAGCTACCGTGTCCCGAATCTTGCCGACGGTCACGGCATCGAGGCCGACGGCTTTGCCGATGCAGTCGTACACGTGGGTGGCGCGGCTTTTCAGGGCCTGTCCCTCTCTCGTCAGGCGCAAGAGCACCTGGCGTTCGTCGGCAGGATTTCGGTTGCGGGTGACGAGACCGACATTTTCCAGCCGCTTCAGCAGCGGGGTGAGGGTGCTGGAATCGAGGAAAAGCGTCTCGCCGAGATCCTTCACCGTGCGGTCGTCACGCGCCCACAAGGCGGTCATGACGAGGAACTGCGGATAGGTTAGATCCAATTCGTCGAGCAGCGGGCGGTAAAGCTGGTTGAAGGCGTGGCCGGCTGAATAGATCGAAAAGCAAAGCATTTCATCGATCTTGGGCACGTCGGCGAGATCATTCGATGTGGTGTTTTTCATCACGCTCTCCTCTGATTTCAATATAATTTGTGCGCGATCTGTTTGCAAGCTATTGACGCGGCGGAACGGATGATCTAAATAAATCGTGTACAAAGAAATCGCTTACAAATAAAATAACGAACTTAAGAGCCGAAAAGCACGGCAACCCCGCTTCGGCTCCTGTGACTTCCAACCGACGAAAGGAAATGACCAATGTTCAAGTTTGCTGCTGCCGTCGCCCTGGCGGGCGCTCTCTTCTCCGGTGCTGCCGTTGCTCAGCCGGCCAAGCCAACCGTCGTTCTCGTCCATGGCGCCTTTGCCGATTCGTCCAGCTGGAACGGTGTCGTCGAAATCTTGCGCAAGGACGGCTTCCCGGTCGTGGCGGCCGCCAATCCGCTGCGCAGCGTTGCCAATGATGCTGCTATGTCTCCGACGTCGTCGACAGCATCGCCGGCCCCGTGGTTCTCGTCGGCCATTCCTATGGCGGCCAGGTCATTTCGACCGCGGCCAACGGCCACGACAACGTCAAGTCGCTGGTCTATGTCGCGGCCTTCGCGCCGGAGGCCGGGGAATCAGTTGCCGATCTCGCCGGCAAGTTTCCGGGCGGCACGCTGAGCGGGGCGCTGGCGGCGCCGGTGAAACTCAGCGGCGGCGGTGTCGATCTCTATATCGACCAGGCGAAGTTCCATGATCAGTTCGCCAGCGACGTGCCGGCCGAACAAGCGGCCCTGATGGCGGCTGGCCAACGCCCGGTCACCGAGACCGCGCTGACTGACAAATCCGGTGAGCCGGCCTGGAAGAAGCTGCCGTCGTGGTTCGTCTACGGCACCGGCGACAAGAATATCCCGGCTGCAGCCCTTGGCTTCATGGCCGAGCGGGCAGGGTCCAAGCGAACCGTCGTCGTCGATGGCGCCTCCCACGTCGTGATGGTGTCGCAACCGCAGAAGGTGGCAGAACTCATCGAGGAAGCGGCGAAGTAGAGTTCGTTCAAAGGGCCATGGCGCGCAAGCGCCGTGGCCTTGCTGCACCGGCGGCAAGGCGGCGATTTTTGACCTGCGATGGCCTGTCACATCTCTGTCAACGACCCCTAATAAGGGAGGGGTGACGCAATTCCGAGGACCCCTCCCTATGAAAACAATCGTTTCCGCCGCAGCCCTTCTCGCCGCGAGCCTCTTTGCCATTCCGGCTTCGGCCGCAAACCTCGTTCTCTACACCAGCCAGCCGAACGAAGACGCGCAGGCGACGGTCGATGGCTTCATGGCCGCCAATCCCGATATCAAGGTCGACTGGGTGCGCGACGGCACGCCGAAGATCATCGCCAAGCTGCAGGCCGAGATTCAGGCCGGCAACCCGGTCGCCGACCTTCTCCTGATCGCCGACATGGTGACGCTGGAGCGCCTGAAGGAAGAGGGCAAGCTGCTCGCCTACAAGTCGCCGGAAGCCGCCCAATACGAAGCCGGCATGAAGCCGGCGAGCTGGAAGGATCTGACCAAGCCGGAAGCCAAGGGTCTCGTCACCATGCCGAGCCCGCTTGCTTCGGGTGCGGCCCTCATCCATGCCCAGACGCTTGCCGCCGTTCCCGGCCTCGGCTGGGACTTCTACAAGTCGCTTCAGGCGAACGGCGCGATCGCCGCCGGCGGCAATGGCGCCGTCCTGAAGTCGGTCGCCTCGGGCGAGAAGGCTTACGGCGTGGTCGTCGACTACCTGCCGATCCGCGAGAAGGCCAAGGGTGCTCCGGTCGAATTCGTCTTCCCGAGCGAAGGCGTTTCTGCCGTCACCGAGCCGGTCGGCATCCTCGCCAGCAGCAAGAATGCCGAGGCCGCCAAGAAGTTCGTTGATTACGTGCTCTCCGAAAAGGGCCAGGAAGGCTTCCTCAAGCTCGGCTACATCCCGGCACGCAACGGCATGAAGGTGCCGGAAGGCTTCCCGGCGCGCGAGACCATCAAGGTCCTGCCGGTCAATGCCGCAGAAGCCCTGAAGAATACCGATCAGGATCTGAAGACCTTCTCGGGCATCTACGGCTCGAACTGATCTCTTCATGCCAGGCTATGTCAGAGCAGGAAACAGCCAGCCCGCCTGGCTGTTTCCCTTTATCGTCATTACCGTGCTCATCCTTAGCGTGCTGCCGCTCGCCCGCCTTGCCATAGCAGGGATCGCGGGCTTCGCCAGCGGCGGTGTCACCGATGTGCTCGCCGACCCGGCGCTCTGGCAGGCCACCTATTACACCGTCGTCACCTCCGTTCTCGGCACGATCCTCTCACTTCTCATCGGCTGCCTTTTCGCCTTCCTGCTGACGCTGACCGACATCCGCTGCAAAGGGCTGCTCAGCTTCTTCTTCGTGCTTCCGATGATGATCCCGCCGCAGGTGACGGCCCTTGCCTGGGTGCAGATGTCGGGGCCGTCGAGCCCGCTGCTGACGGCGCTCGCCATCGCTCCGCCGCTCGGCTCGCCGCAGCCGCTCTATTCGGTCGGCGGCATCGCGCTGCTCTATGGCGTCCAGCATGCGCCGCTCGTCTATCTCGCGCTCAGGGCCGGGCTGATGACGCTGCCGCGTGACGGCGTCGAGGCCGCACGGCTTTCCGGCGCCTCCAGCTTTCGAGTCTTCCGCGACATCATCCTGCCTCTGTCGCTGCCCGGCATTATCGCAGGTGCTGCGATCTCCTTCGTCTCCTGCACCGGAAATTTCGGCATTCCCGCCATTCTCGGCATTCCCGCCTCGATCTTCACGCTGCCGACACTGATCTTCACCAAGTTTTCCGCCTTCACCAGCCGCACCTTCGGCGATGTCGCCGTGCTCTCGGCGATCATCGCGATGATCTCGGTGGCGGGCTTGATGATCCAGGACCGGGCGCTCAGAGGCCGCGATTACCGCGTCATCGGGCTGTCGGGCGCCAGCGCCGCCTTCGAGCTCGGCGCCTGGCGGTTCGCCTTCACGCCGCTCCTCTGGGCAATCCTGTTCTTCATGCTCGCCGCACCCTTCTTCGCGCTCGTCGCCGGCGCGCTGGTTCCCGCCTACGGCGTGCCGCTCACCTTCAAGACCATGTCGCTGCATGCCTTCCAGGAGATCCTGTTCCGGCAGGCGGTGACGCGCACGGCTTTCGTCAACTCGATCTCGCTTGCCGGCGCCACCGCCATGTGTCTCCTGGTGGTGACCGTGCTTGCGGCCTATATGCTGACGCGGCGCAAGGATGCGGCGTCCCGCCTCGTCGCCAGCCTGATCGAGATACCTTATTCGCTGCCCGGCATCGTCATGGCGGTCGCCTTCATCCTGGTCTTCGCCGCGCCCATCCCCTTCCTCCACATCTCGCTCTACGGCACGATCTGGATCATTCTCATCGCCTATTTCTCCTCCTTCTTCGCCGTTAGCCTGAAGCCGGTGGTCAGCGCTTTCCACCAGCTCGATCCGGCGCTGGAGGAGGCAGCACGTCTTTCCGGCGCCGGTTTCTTTCGGCGGCTTTCCGATATCATCGTGCCGCTGATTGCGCCCGCCGCCGGCGCTTCCGTCATCCTCGTCTTCCTGATCGCCTGCAACGAGCTGACGATTTCCGCGCTGCTCTGGTCGGCCGGCACCCAGACGCTCGGCGTCGCCATCTATAATCTCGACGACAGCGGCAGCTCCGACCTTGCCTCGGCACTGTCGGTGCTCGTCGTCCTCATGGTCGTCGTCATGATGCTGCTTTTGGAACTCCTGGCGAAACACCTGCCGAAAGGGGTGGTCCCATGGCGAAACTGATCCTCAACCGGGTGGCCAAGGATTTCGGCACCGGGCGCGCGGCCGTCAGCGATTTCTCGCTCGATGTGCGCGAGGGCGGCTTCCTGGCGCTGCTCGGGCCTTCCGGCTGCGGCAAGACCACGGTTCTCCGGATGATCGCCGGTTTCGAGACGCCCTCCGACGGCTCGATCCATCTCGGCGAACGGCTGCTTGCCGATGCAGCGCAATCGCTGCCGCCCGAGAAGCGGAACATGGCGATGGTCTTCCAGTCCTATGCGCTCTGGCCGCATATGAGCGTCGCCGACAATGTCGGCTATCCCCTGAAGGTGCGCGGCGTCTCCGGCAAGGCGTATCGGGCGAAGGTCGGCGAGGCGCTTTCCACCGTCCGGCTTGCCGATTATGCCGGCCGGCGGCCAGCCGATCTCTCCGGCGGCCAGCGCCAGCGCGTGGCGCTCGCCCGCTGCCTGGTGACATCGCCCGACGTCGTCCTCCTCGACGAGCCGCTCGCCAATCTCGACCGGCACCTGAAACAGGAGATGGAAGAAACCTTCCGCGAGTTTCACCAGCGCTCGGGCGCGACGATGATCTACGTGACCCACGACCAGAGTGAGGCGATGGCGCTCGCGACCGACGTCGCCGTGATGTCGGAAGGCCGCCTGCTGCAGGTGGCGCCGCCGGCCGAGATCTATGCCCGGCCGGAGGGCCGCATCGTCGGCGGCCTGATCGGACGCGGCGCGATCCTGACACTGCCTGTCATGGGCGGCGAACGCCATCTGGAATGGGATGAACTGCAGGATGCGCTCCAGGCGGCCAACACCGATGGCGCCGATATCCTTGTTCGGTCGGAGGATGTGATCATCGGCGGCGAGGGGGCTCCGGCAATCGTCGAATCCGTGCTGTTCGAGGGCGAGCGTTACGCCGTGAAGCTCACCCTCGGCAACGGCCAGATATTGCGCGCCTACAGCCGCGTGGCCGTCGAGGCCGGCGAGACCGTGCGCGCCGTCATCCGTGCGGGCTGGCGGCTTTGATGAGCTAGGAGTTGAAAGCCTTACGAACCTTCAAGAAGAAGCAATCCTTTTTCAGTCCACCTGTCACCTTGAATATCCGATTCAACGAAGCCGCAGGAGGCAGGGACTTCGATCGCTAGCTCGTCGGCATGCATCGCCTCGTGGTCTAGAAGGCCATTGCCTCGGCTGAGGTATTGCTCGCACATCCACGCCAGCGCTTCCAGGATCTCTTTCTGTTTGTGGGTCATGATTTTCGCGGATCCAGAACATCCAGAAATTCATAAACAATATAGAAGACATTACATGACTGCTCTAACTGGTGCCACAGCTCGCTGCGTCCGGGCTGCAAGCGGGCGGTTATTCGCAACTTTCTTGGCACCGCCACTTTCCCTGTGGCAATTGCTGGTTAAGGTACTGCCCGCAACCGGACCCTTGCCATGTCGCTTCGTCTCGCCACCTTCAACGTCGAAAACCTGATGACCCGGTTCGATTTCACCGGCTTCCGCAACCAGCTGCGACAGGACCGCGTCATCAAGCTTTTCGAGGTGAACAGCGAGGGCGTCTACCAGCAGCTCGAGCAGGCCCGGGTGATTGCCGCCACCGATGACACCAGGCAGATGACGGCGCTCGCCATCGCCGATGCGGATGCCGATATTCTCTGCCTGCAGGAAATCGACAATATGGCCGCCCTGCAGGCCTTCGAATACGGCTATCTCTTTCGCATGGTCGGAAACGGCTACAGACAGAAATTCCTGGTCGAGGGCAATGACAGCCGCGGCATCGACGTGGCCGTGCTGATGCGCGAGGAAACGCGCGACGGCCAGAAGATCGAAGTCAAGGATATCAGAAGTCATGCGATGACGACCTATCGCGACTTCGATCTCTTCGATGAGGACCTGGCGCTCACTAATCGCATCGACGACAAGATCTTCAAGCGCGATTGCCTGGAGCTCGATCTTCTGATCGGCGGCCGGCCGCTCTCGCTTTATGTCGTGCATTTCAAATCGATGGGCAATCCTCGCGACGGGTTGGACGGGCGGCAATCGACACTGCCGGTCCGTCGCGCCGAGGCGCGCGCCGTGCGCCGCATCATCGAGAACAGGTTCGGCGCCGGCCGCACCGCCAAGAAGAGCTTCGCCATCTGCGGTGATATGAACGACTATCAGGAGCGCGTCGACGTTGTCGGCCGGCGCGGCGCCGGTTATCGTTTCGAGCATCAACCAGAGGCCGAAAGCGCGCTCGACGTGTTCAGTCATGACGGCTTCGCCGAAAACGTCGTGCGCCGCCGCCAGCCGCTTGACCGCTGGACGCTCTATCACACGCGCGGACCGCAGGAGCAGCACCTTTGCCAGCTCGATTATATCTGGCTTTCGCCGGCACTTGCCGCCCATAATAGCGGCCGCCTGCCTGATATCATCCGCAACGGCCAACCCTACCGCACGGTCTTTCCGCCAGGCCAGGAGGTGGAGCGATATCCACGCACCGGCTGGGACCGGCCGAAAGCATCCGATCACTGCCCCGTCGTCATGACACTGGATCTCCCATGAAAACGAATTTGAATATGAAATTTCCGACCGGCGATATTTCCGATGATTTCGCGGGCTGGCCGCCGGAAGCGACGGTTTTCCCGATCGCCGGCGTCGACCTGCGTGTGCTGCCCGGCACCCATCCCTTCGTCACCGCCGAGGAAGCGGCGATCCGTGAAAACTGGGCGAAGGAAACCGCCGCCAACCCGGCGCTGTTCGACGGCCGCCTGGTGTTCCAACAGCGGCTGTCATTCAGCCAAGAGGGGATTGCGGGCGAGGGCTACGTCACTCCATTTTCCGCCTTCATGTGGTGGCGCCGGCAGCCGCAGCGCCAGGGCGGCCTGCACATCTTCGCCTATCCCGTGCTCGAAAGCTCGGACGGCGCGCTCGTGGCGATCCGCATGGGCGCGCATACCGCCAATCCCGGCCAGGTCTATTTCGCGGCCGGCTCGCTGGAACCGGAGGATGTCGTCGATGGGCGCTGCGACGTCGAGGCCAATATGCGCCGCGAAGTTCACGAGGAGACCGGACTGGACCTGGCCGACGCGGTCGCGGGGGAAGGGCTCTTTGCCAGCCATGCCAGGCGCACGGTGACGCTGCTCAGGCTCTTCCGCTTCGACCTGACGGCGGACGAGATGGTGAAGCGGATCGAGGCCCACATGCTGGTCGCCGAGGACAAGGAAATCGCAGGTGCGGCGGCGATCCGTTCGGCCGATCCCGCCGCCCATCCCTATAACGTCGCCATGCTGCCCGTCATCGACTGGTATTTCGGAAAGGGTAACCGGCGTTAGCGCCTTGCACTCGACCGTTTGGTCGGGCAGGTTGACGGCGCGATGACGATTCAGGGAGGCCGATGTGGCGCGAAGCTACAGCGTCTATGACGTGTTCACCGATCGAAAACTTGCCGGTAATCCGCTGGCGGTGGTCTTCGACGGAGACGATCTCAGCGACGAGGCGATGCAGGCGATCACCCGGGAGATCAATCTCTCGGAGACGGTTTTCGTGCAGCCTTCGACCAATCCAGCCTATGCGGCGAAGCTCCGGATCTTCACACCTGGCCGCGAACTGCCCTTTGCCGGCCATCCGACGGTCGGCACGGCGATCGCGCTGGCCGAACGGGCACATGGTGCCGCGGCGGTCGATCTCGTTACCGTGCTCGAGGAAAATGTCGGGCCGGTGCGTTGCGCCGTGCGGCTGAGGGAGGGCGAGGCGAGCTTTGCCGAATTCGACCTGCCGCGCAAATCGCAGCAGGCCGTCATGCCGCTCGACAAGCTCGGCATCGCCGACGCTTTATCATTGAAGGTCACCGAGATCGGCTTTGAAAACCACGTTCCTTCGCTCTGGAGCGCCGGGGTTCCGTTCCTGCTCATTCCAGTGCACGATGTCGGCACGGCGCAACGGGTGGAATTCGATCCGCAGCTCTGGGAAAAGATCGTGCCCTTCGTCGATGGCGCGCTGGCCTCGGCCTATGTCTATTGTCGCGGCGGCGTCAACCACGTGGCGAAGTTCCATGCACGCATGTTCGCCAGCGGCATGGGCATCGTCGAAGACCCGGCCACCGGCGCGGCGGCAGCCGCACTCTCCGGCGCTATCCGCCATTTCGATCGGCTGACGGATGGGCACCACCCGATCATGATCGAACAGGGCGTCGAGATGGGCCGCCCCTCTTTCATCCACTTGCATATCGATGTCGACGGCGGGGCGATTTCCAACGCGCGGATCGGCGGCCAGGCGGTGCGGCTGGCGAGCGGCACCCTCGACCTTTGATTTCATGAGAGCGCACGCTGCGTCCGGCAGGACGCGCTGCGGAGGCTTTATCACTTTGAATCTGCGCATAATCCTTTCCGAAGATCGGCGCCGGCTTTCAGATTATGCGCTGCATTTCGGCCATGCGGAAAAATCTTTGAGATTAACCAAAGAATTTTCGCCGATGCGCTGGACAAGCCTGCCGATCCTGTTTATACGCCCCGTCACACCGCGCAGCCAAGCGCGAACGGGTGATTAGCTCAGTTGGTAGAGCAGCTGACTCTTAATCAGCGGGTCGTAGGTTCGAGCCCTACATCACCCACCAAATCTCTTGTTAAGATTGACATATTAGAGGCCGGAGCGGGGTCTTGCGCCGAAGTGGGCCGCATGCTTAGGACTGGCAGCGGCGGGTTACGCGCGCCTTATCTTTCTTTACCAAGCGGAGGGGTCATGAGAATCGTCGTTTTTGCCGTCGCTCTATCATTGCCGCTGCCGGCCTTTGCCGCAGGCGCAATGGAGGTCAGAGCGGGCGATCACAGCTGCCGCGAGCTCGCGCAGATCATCCGTCAGAACAAGAAGGTCTTCGTGCGCATGGGGATCGGCGGGCGCAGCTTCCGTTATCCGCCGGCCAGGTGCAATCTGGGTGACAAATACGACACGGCAGCGGTCAGGGATGCGGACGGCAAAATGTGCCTTCTCGACTATGAGTGCGTGTACGATCCCCAATCCTTCTACAACAGGATCCCCAAATAAGATCGAAATGCGGGCACCAGAAGGTATGCGTTGCGCGCAGACCGATAGGGCAAGAAAAAAGGCCGGGCGAAACTCGCACCGACCTTCTCGATCTGTCTCGACAACGGCTGCCAGTACATCCGTGGTCAACCGTCAGAGACAAACTCTATGGTCCTTAGATAGGACTTGCGTGGCGACGTTCAAGGCCCCGCCGCGGAAAGAAGCCGGCATTGGGCCGGCTTCTTTCTGCGACGCTGCGCTTACTGCTGGGCAGGGGCAGCCGGCGGCGTGGCCGGGGCTGGTGCCGGTGCGGGCGTTGCGCTGTTGTCGGTCGGAGCGATCGGCGTGGCCGGCGCTGGCTCGGATTGGGTCGTGGAGGCTGTCGTGTCCGGGGAGGTGCCGGGGGTGCTGCTCCACTGCGAATAGGCGAATGCAGCAACAGCGATCACGGCCAATGCAGCAACCCAGACAACCCACGTATTGCTGGTGCGCGCGGTCGGGGTCGTGCGCAGATCCAGATTCGGATTCGGATTCGGATTCAGCGGGCGGTTCGGGTCGTTGGCATTATTGGGGTCGTACGTCATGGTACTTTCTCCTCTTGCGGTGACAAAGAAATGGAGCAAAGAGCATTTTGTTCCATTCTGGGGCCGCGAGGCGAGCAATATCAGGGATTTCCGCCTGCAGCCTGCCAGAATCGGCGCTCAAATCTGCGGCGCGGTCGGTGGGCGCTGCCAGCGCACCGCCGCCTGGCGGGCCGAGCGCTTGACATGGGTGGGTCTCTTTGCGCATGATTTTGTCATGGGGTCGCGATCACCCCACGAGGCGCCATGCTGAAGAATCGCGTCCAGCAAGCCGATTAACGGAGGACGCGTCATGCCGTCATTGCTCGAAATTTCTCCCGACAAACTCAGCCGGCTCATCGGAACCCCGGCTGCGCCTTGTATCATCGATGTCCGCACTGAAGAGGACTTTGCGCTCGATCCGCGGCTGGTGCCGGGCTCGATCCGGCGCAGCCATGCCGATGTCGCCTCCTGGGCAGGCAGCGTCGAGGCCGATGCCGTCGTCGTGGTCTGCCAGAGGGGCGGCAAGCTCAGCCATGGTGTGGCCGCTTATCTTCGCCATGCCGGAATCGACGCAGAGAGCCTTCAAGGCGGTTTCGAATCCTGGATCGCTGAGGGGTTGGCGGTACCGGAGGAAAAGCTGCCGCGCCGCGACCTCGAGGGACGCACGGTCTGGGTGACGCGGGCGCGGCCGAAGATCGACCGCATCGCCTGTCCATGGCTGATCCGGCGTTTCGTCGATCCGAACGCCTTGTTCCTGTTCGTGCCGACGACCGAGGTTCTGGAGGTCGGCGCGCGCTTCGGGGCAACACCCTTCGATATCGAAGAGGTGTTTTGGAGCCATCGCGGTGAGCTCTGCACATTCGACGTGATGGTCGAGGAGTTCGGGTTGGGGTCGGAACCGCTGCTGCGCCTGGCGCGGATCATCCGGGCCGCCGATACTGCAAGGCTCGATCTCGCACCCGAGGCGCCCGGTCTGCTTGCCGCTTCTCTCGGCCTGTCCAGGATGTATTCCGACGATCTGGAGCAGCTCGAGGCCGGCATGCTTCTCTATGACGCCTTCTTCCGCTGGTGCCGCGACGCGACGGAGGAAACCCACAACTGGCCCGCTCCGAAGAAGAGGGCATGAGATGGCCGAGATGACAGGAAATGCGTCGACCGGAAAAATTGCGGAGAAACACGCAAGCGAGGAGCATCATCACGGCGTTTCGTTCGGCGAAGCCTTCAAGGTCTGGCTGCGGGTCGCGGCCCTGAGCTTCGGCGGTCCAGCCGGTCAGATTGCCGTCATGCACCGGATCATCGTCGACGAGAAGCGATGGATCGGCGAGCACCGTTTCCTGCATGCGCTCAACTATTGCATGCTGCTTCCCGGCCCCGAGGCGCAGCAGCTCGCCATCTATATCGGCTGGCTGATGCACCGGACCCTGGGCGGCCTCGTTGCCGGAATATTGTTCGTGCTGCCGGGGTTTCTGTCGATCCTCGGTCTCAGCTACATCTATGCCGCCTATGGCAACGTCGGCATCGTTGCCGGCCTGTTTTTCGGCCTGAAGGCGGCCGTGCTCGCCGTCGTCGTGCAGGCCGTCATTCGTATCGGCGGAAGGGCCTTGAGGAATAAGGTCATGATCGCGATCGCGGCAGTGGCCTTCGTCGCCATCTTCTTTCTTCATGTGCCGTTCCCGCTGATCGTGCTCGCAGCCGGCATCATCGGCTTTTTCGGCGGCCGGGCCGGGCTTGCCGCCTTCAAGACCGGCGGCGGGCACAAGGCGGGCAGAGGGCCGGTCCTGTCGGATGCCGATTCAATGCTGGGCGAGGACATACCGGCGCATGCGCGCCCGAATCCCGCCTGGTCCTTACGCATGTCGACGGTGCTGCTTGCCCTGTGGCTCATTCCGGTCGCCGCCGTCTACGCGGTCTTCGGGGCGGACAGTGTCTTTGCCGAGATCGGCCTGTTCTTCAGCAAGATGGCTGTCGTCACCTTCGGCGGGGCCTATGCCGTCCTTGCCTATGTCGCGCAGGAAGCCGTGCAGCACTTCGGCTGGCTGAAGCCGGGCGAAATGCTCGATGGCCTCGGCATGGCCGAAACGACGCCGGGACCGCTGATCATGGTGGTCCAGTTCGTCGGCTTCATGGGCGCCTACCGCGATCCGGGATCGCTGGATCCTATGCTGGCTGCCACGCTTGCAGCGATTCTGACGACATGGGTGACCTTCGTGCCCTGCTTTCTCTGGATCTTCCTGGGGGCGCCGTTCATCGAAAAACTGCGCGGCAATATCGCGCTGGCAGCGGCAATGTCGGCCATCACGGCGGCGGTGGTCGGGGTCATTCTCAACCTCGCCATCTGGTTTGGCCTGCACACGCTGTTTGCCGAGGTTGCCGTCGTCAGTCTTGGCGGCCTGCGGCTCGATATCCCCGTGCTGCAATCGGCCGTGCCGGCGGCAATGGCGCTGTCTGCCGCCGCCGCGATCGCGCTCTTCCGGTTCAAGGCTTCCGTCATCGCGACACTGCTCAGCTGCGCCGCCGCCGGAATGGTCTGGACGCTGGCGATGAACTGATCACCCCTCTGCCCCCTCGGCGGCAACACGCGTCGCCAGCATCTTGTCGATGCGCATGCCGTCCATGTCGATCACCTCGAAGCGCCAGCCGTCGAAGAGGAATATCTCGCCGGCTTCGGGGATGTGCTGAAGCTGATGCAGCGCGAAGCCGGCGAGCGTATGGAAATCCGCGTCGGGGCGATCCTTGAGACCCAGGCGTTCGAAGGCGTCGAAGGCCGGCATCATCGCGTCGATCAGCAGCGAGCCGTCCTCCCGAACGACAATGTCGGGTTCCTCGTCGGCGCCGGGCAGATCGCCGGCGATAGCTTCCAGCAGGTCTGTCTGGGTGACGATGCCCTCGAGGCTGCCATATTCGTCGATGACGATGGCGAGGCGCACGGGCGACGCCTTGAAGCTGTCGATAACGCGCACGACCTTGGTGCCCTCGTGCAGCACCAGGGGTTGCTTGATCACCTCCAGCGGCCGGACCTTGCCGCCGTCGAGGACCTGATCGAGAAGATCCTTTTTCAACACCATGCCGATCGGCTCGTCGATCGAGCCGCGGGCCACCAGCAGCTGCTCGTGGCTGCATTCGCGGATCGTTTTCAGGATCTCCGCCTCGCTGTCATCGGCATCGAACCATTCGATGTCGAGACGTGGGGTCATGATGTCGGAGACCGGTCTCTCGCCGATGTTGAATACCCGCTCGACCAATTGCTGCTGCACGGGGTTCAAAAGCCCGGCTTCCTGGCTTTCGGCGACCAGCAATTTCAATTCCTGCGGCGAGTGAAACGAGGATTCTCCGGTTCCGGCGCGAAGGCCGACGGCCCGCAACACGAGGTTGCCCATGCCGTTGAGGGTGAAGATCGCCGGCTTGAACAATACAAGGAAGAGCTCGAGCGGACGCACGACGGCCAGCGAGGTGGCCTCGCTGCGCTGCAGCGCCAGGCTTTTGGGCGCGAGCTCGCCGAGCACGATATGCAGCGCCGTGATGATCACGAAGGCGACGACGATCGCGACCGTATGGGCGCCGGTTGCTGCCCATGGTTCGGGCAGCCAGGAGAGCAGGGGCTCGATCAGATGGGCGAGCGCCGGTTCGCCGACCCAGCCGAGCGCCAGCGACGAGATGGTGATGCCGAGCTGGGTGGCGGCGAGATTGGCGTCGAGATTGTCGACGGCGCGCTGGAGGGCGGAGGCGTTCATGCGGCCTGCCGCGACAAGCTCGGCGACACGGCTGCGCCTGACCGACACAAGCGCGAATTCGGCAGCCACGAAGAAGCCGTTGGCGGCGACGAGAAAGAACACCGCTAGTATCCCGACATAGTCGAAGAGCCCGCCGGCGGATTCGGACATATTTTGCCTACCTCTGAATTGACGCGAGTCCGAAACTACACGCTCGGGGACGGCTGGCAAGGCGCAGCCGTCGTTCTTGCGATGCCGCTATGCTCATCTTTTCGGCGCTTCGAACAGCTCGATCGGGTTTCCCGCGGGGTCATCGAGCAGGATCTGCTTGCCGCCCATGCCCTGCACGATCTCATTGCGAAAACGCGCGCCGGCCTGGCGCAGTGCCGTGACCTCCGCCTCTAGGTCGGCGACTTCGATTTGGATGCGGTTCCATCCGCCGGGTTCCGGCTTCCGTCCGTCCGGCATTGTCTGGGAGGCTCCGCCCGGACCCGTCGTGCCGCTGACGAGCAGCCGAAAGCCGTCCCTGGTGAGGATGGCGAAGCTTGGCGCCGGGTGAAGCGCGACGGAGAAGCCGAGATGTCTGGTGTAGAATTCCACCGCGGCGTCGACGTCGTCGACGATATAACGCATGCTGATGCCGGGCATGGTTTCCTCCATGGTGTTTCCACTGTCGCGGAGCGCTGCACGCGGCGGCCCGACGGGACGCGCGGCGGACGCTCCTGTTTTAAATCTGCGCCCAATCGTTCCGAAAATCGAATCCGATCGTGGCGCTATGCGCCGGCCGCGGCGAGGGAGACCGAACCTGCCGCCAGCAGCAGGACGATAATCCAGGGCGGCGCCTTCCAGACGGTGAGCAGCAGAAAGCCGGTGAGCGCCAATGCGAAATCCCGCGGCGAAAGCACGGCGCTCGTCCAGACCGGGCTGTAAAGCGCAGCGCCCAGAATGCCGACGACGGCGGCGTTGGCGCCGCGCATGGCCGCCTGCATCGCCGGGCGGGTGCGCAGGCCATCCCAGAAGGGCAGCATGCCGTAGACGAGGAGCAGGCCCGGCAGGAAGATCGCGACAAGCGCGATGACGGCGCCCACCCATCCGTTCGGCGCCGGCGCCATGACGGTGCCGAGATAGGCCGCGAAGGTGAAGAGCGGGCCCGGCACCGCCTGCGTCAGGCCGTAACCGGCGAGGAAGGATTCGTTCGTCACCCAGCCGGGGGCGACGACTTCCGCCTGCAGCAGCGGCAGCACGACATGGCCGCCCCCGAACACCAGCGCACCCGAGCGGTAAAAGGCATCGAAGAGCGCAATCCCCTGATGGCCGGTCGCATTGGCGAGAAGCGGCGGGATGAGGAAGAAGGCGGCAAAGAGGACAAGGGCGATCGCGCCGGCACGGCGCGATACGGGAAAGCCGAGACGGCCGGCAAGCGCCGGCGCATCGGCGCGACAGAAATAGAGGCCCGCTGCCGCTCCAAGCGCGATCGCGCCCATCTGGCCGAATGATCCGCCGACGAAGATGACGATGGCAATCGCCGCCAGCGCAATGCCGGCGCGCTCGCGGTCCGGCGTCAGGCTTTTCGCCATGCCCCAGATCGCCTGTGCGATGACGGCGACGGCAACGAGCTTCAGCCCGTGGAGCAGGCCTTCGGCGAGCGGGCCAGTGAAGGCGGTGGCGCCGAGCGCGAAAGCAAAAAGCATGAGCGCCGACGGCAGCGTGAAGGCGCACCAGGCCGCAAGCCCGCCGACAAGGCCGTTGCCCCTGAGGACGCCGAGGGAAAAGCCGACCTGGCTGGAGGCGGGCCCCGGCAGAAACTGGCAGAGCGCCACCAGATCGGCGTATGCAGCCTCGTCGATCCATTTGCGCCGCGCCACCAGTTCGTCCCTGAAATAGCCGAGATGGGCAATCGGCCCGCCGAAGGAGGTGAGGCCGAGCTTGAGGAAGACGCGGAAAACCTCGAGCGGCGAGCCGTCGGCAGGCCCGGCCACGGTTAGGGCATCGTTGTGAGCGCTCATTGTTGCCTCCGCCGGGAAGGGGACATGTCTTGCTTACCTCTGAATTGACGCGCGACCGAAACTACACGCTCCCGCGCGAGCGGCAAGGCGCAGACGGCATTCTAACGTTCGCGATGGTTGGCCTTTGTCCCGTCACCCGCCGCGTCCTTGAGGCTCCGCCCTTTGGCCTGGGCCTCGAAGGGCGAAGGCGGCCACCAATGTCGATGCATAAGCTTTACCTAAAATGTAATATTCGCCTCGCAGGCCAAGGATTCCATTACGAAAGTTTAATTTAAATTTCAGTTTCGGTTCATCTTTTCGGGCCTAGTTTTCTCCCGTGCCCAACACGAGGAACCACACATGAAAAAGATCTTTGCAGCTCTTCTTTCCGCTTCCTTCCTTCTCACGCCGATGGCCGTCTCACAGGCCAGCGCGGACGATTTCCGCCGCCCGCCCGTGGTCGTGCAGAAGAGGGTGATCGTTGAAAGAACGGTCGTCCGGCCCCATTGGAAGAAAGGATACCGCGTCAACGCCAGCGAGCGCCGCCGCTTCTCCAACATCAACGACTACCGCCGCTATCGGCTCGCCCCTCCGCCGCGCGGTTATCGCTGGGTTCGCGCCGATCGCGATTTCCTGCTGATCGGCATCACCAACGGTGTCATTTCGAATGTCATCGTCGGCCGTTGATCGGCAGTGAGGGGGCGGCTTCGGCCGACTTTCCTAGATTCTGAGAGGGAAGGAATGCCGTGTGGCACCCCCCGCTGCCCTGCCGGGCATCTCCCCCACAAGGGGGAGATCGGCTGGGCGCGATGGTTTCCCCAAACATTGACGAACCTGTGTTCCGCATGACGGTGGAGAGGGATTGGCGAGCCAACCCTTTGCCGATCTCCCACCTGTGGGGGAGATGCCCGGCAGGGCAGAGGGGGGTGCCACAGAACGCCGACGCGAGAAGGAGAGAAGTACGCGAATTGCGCAAATTCATGCGCGTTTCACCCGCTCGGCAATGATCCCGAGCAATCTCTTCGGCCTTTCTGCCGCAACCTCAGCCTCCCGCTCATAGGTCAGCGGATGCAGCCCGTCGACCGGCGGCAAGGGCTCGCATTCCTCGCAGACGCAGCGGTAACGGTTGATCGCCGTCGCCTTCATGCGGCCTGCCGGTTCCAGCTGGCGAAAGGATCGGTCAGGTTGCGCCAGCGCTCCGGCGTGAAGGCATCGCCTTCGACAAGGCAGGCGTCGAGTTCTCTCCTGATCCAGGCTTCGTCCATAGGGTCGGCGCCGATAAAGACGATTTCCTGGCGGCGGTCGCCCCAAACCGGATCGAGATGGGGGCCGAGGGCGTTGAGGAAGCTTGGCTCCTGCGGCCATTGTTGGCGGGGGACAGCTGCCCACCAGAGGCCCATCTTGCCGGTGCGCACGATCGCGCCCGCTTGGCTGATCTCGCCGACATGGTGCGGGCGGGTCGCCAGCCAGAAGAAGCCTTTGGCGCGCACCACGCCGTGCCAGGTCTTGTCGAGAAAGGCCTGGAGCTTGGCCGGATGGAACGGCCGCTTCTCGCGATAGACGAAGGAGCGGATGCCGTATTCCTCGGTCTCCGGCACATGGTCCTTGAAGCCGTGCAGCTCCTTGTACCACAGCGGATGGGTCTCGGCCCTGTCGATATCGAAGCGGCCGGTGCCGAGCACGTCCTTCAGCGCCACCTTGGCGAAATCCGTCTCGATCAGCTTCGCATCGGGGTTCAGGCCGATGATGATCTTGCGCGCGGCGTCGCGCTCATCCTCGCTTGCCGTGCCGATCTTGTTCAACACCACGACATCGGCGAATTCGATCTGCTCGACCAGCAGGTCGACGAGGGTCCTGTTGTCGCCGTCACCTGCGGTTTCGCCGCGATCGGCGAGGAAATCGGCGGAGGCATAGTCGGCGAGCAGATTGGCGGCGTCGACCACCGTTACCATCGTGTCGAGCCTCGCGACATCCGAAAGGCTTTCTCCGTTCTCGTCGCGGAACTCGAAGGTGGTGGCGACGGGCAGCGGCTCGGCAATGCCGGTCGATTCGATCAGCAGGTAATCGAAGCGGTCCTGGTTGGCGAGGTCGCGAACCTCCTTCAGAAGGTCGTCGCGCAGCGTGCAGCAGATGCAGCCATTGGTCATCTCGACCAGCTGCTCCTCGGTGCGCGAGAGATTGGCGCCGCCGTCGCGCACGAGGGCGGCGTCGATATTCACCTCGCTCATGTCGTTGACGATGACGGCGACGCGCAGGCCCTCGCGATTGGCGAGCACGTGGTTGAGCAGCGTCGTCTTGCCGGCGCCGAGAAAGCCGGAAAGCACCGTGACCGGAAGTCTGTCGTCCATGGAAACCTCATCGATATTAATGTTATATCATTACATGCATTGAACCGAAAAAAGGCGGAACGGGGTCATCCGCCTCTTTCCGCCTCAGCTCTCTCCAGGAGATTGCACGGCAATCATGCGCTGGAGAGGCAGGCCTTCATGCTCTCGGCGATGCCGCGCATGAGGGTGAAGTAGAGATCGGGGCCGGCCTTCAGCGTCGCCGCTTCGGGGTCGAGCACGCCGGATCTGGCGCTGGTGCCCTCGATGACGACATTGACGAGGCGCGGCTCGAATTGCGGTTCGGCAAAGACGCAGGTTGCGCCGAGTTCGCCGACCTTGCGGTGGATTTCCGAGACGCGCTCGGCGCCGGGAATGGTTTCCGGGCTGACGGTGATCGAGCCGGCGACGCGGATGCCGTAGCGATGCTCGAAATATTGGTAGGCATCATGGAAGACGACGAAGGGCTTGTCCTTGACCGGGGCGACCGTCGCAGCAATCTCCTTGTCCAGCGCCATCAGCCTGTCATCCAGTGCCTTGGCATTGGCCTGATAGGTCAGGGCATTGGCGGGATCGGCGGCGACCAGCGTCGTGGTGATCACGGCGGCCATCGCCTTCGCATTCATCGGGTCTAGCCAGAGATGCGTATCGAAGGCGCCATGCCCGTGTTCGTGCTCTTCGTGATCGTCGTGATGGGCGTGGTTTTCCTCATGTCCGTGGCCACCGTCATGGCCGGTGCCGGCGGCTTCATGTCCGTGGTCATCAGCCGCGGCGGTTTCATGGTCGCCGTCATCATGCGCCTCGAAGGCGCCGCCTTCGCGGAAGGGCAGCTTGGTCAGCCCCGGCGCATTCTCCAGCTCGACGACGCTGGCGTTCGAGCCCAGCGCTTCGAGCGGCTTTTCCAGGAATGCTTCCAGGTTCGGCCCGACCCAGAAGACGACCTTGGCCTCCTGCAGCGCGCGAGCATTCGACGGCTTCAGGCTGTAGGTGTGCGGGGAAGCGCTGCCATCGACGATCAGCTCCGGTTCGCCCACACCCTGCATGATCGCCGAAACGAGCGAATGGATTGGCTTGATCGAGGTGACGACGACCGGCGCGTCGGCCGCCCGGATCGTGCCGGCAAAGAGCAAAGCGGGGATCGCCAAAGCCGGAATGGAGAGGACTGCCGGGACATTGAAGGCCCACGTTTTCAGAGGCCTCAGGGCGCGTTTCATCAGGTGCTCCGCTTGAATTGCAAGTGTTATGTTATTACATCAATTGCGTTATGCTATAACGTGTGCAATAGCAGGATGCAACAGCGCTGTCGGAAAATTTGATGCTCTCTCCCGCAAACAAGAAGGGCGAACCGCTGGTCTCGCTCGAGAATGTCGGCGTCCTGCGCGGCGGCCGCTGGCTGGTGCGCGGCGTCGAGTTTTCCGTGTCACGCGGCGAAATCGTCACGCTGATCGGGCCGAACGGCTCGGGCAAATCGACGAGCGCCAAGGCAGCGATCGGCGTGTTGAAGCCTGACGAGGGCAGGGTGGAGCGGCTGGCCGGCCTCAAGGTCGGCTATGTCCCGCAGAAGCTTTCGATCGACTGGACGCTGCCGCTGTCGGTGCGCCGACTGATGACGCTGACCGGCCCGCTGCCGCAGGGCGACATGCAGGCAGCCCTCGAAGCTGCCGGCATCGCCCATATGATCGATGCGGAGGTGCAGCATCTCTCCGGCGGCGAGTTCCAAAGGGCGCTGATGGCGCGGGCGATCGCCCGCAAGCCCGATTTGCTGGTGCTCGACGAGCCGGTGCAGGGCGTGGATTTCTCCGGCGAAATCGCGCTTTACGACCTGATCAAATCGATCCGCAACGCCAGCGGCTGCGGCATCCTGCTGATCTCGCACGATCTGCACGTGGTCATGGCGGAGACCGACACGGTGATCTGCCTCAACGGTCACGTCTGCTGCCGCGGCACGCCGGAGGCCGTCAGCCGCAGCCCGGAATATGTCCGCCTGTTCGGCAGCCGTGCTGCCCAGACGCTTGCCGTCTACAGCCATCACCACGATCACACGCATCTGCCGGACGGTCGCGTGCGCCATGCCGATGGTTCCGTGACGGATCATTGCCATCCCGAGGACGGCCATCACGCACATGATGGGCATGGGCACGCTCATGGCACCCATGAGCACGCACATGATGGGCATGAGCACGCGCATGCTCATGCTCGCGATGGTCATCACGCACACGATCATGCGCATGAACACGCCCATTCCCGCAGCGGGGAGGGCCGCCATGCTTGACGATTTCTTCGTGCGCGCCATCCTTGCCGGTGTCGGGCTGGCGCTGACGACGGGACCGCTCGGCTGCTTCATCATCTGGCGGCGGATGGCCTATTTTGGCGATACGATCGCTCATTCGGCGTTGCTCGGCGTGGCGCTGTCGCTGCTCTTCGAACTCAACCTGACGCTCGCCGTCTTCGCGGTCGCAGCTCTCGTTTCGGTGCTGCTGCTCTTCCTGCAGAAGCGTCAGGCGCTGTCGGCCGATGCGCTGCTCGGCATCCTCTCGCATGCAACGCTGGCGATCGGCCTGGTCATGGTCGCCTTCATGAGCTGGGTCAGGATCGATCTTATCGCCTTTCTGTTCGGCGATATCCTCGCCGTTTCCAGGACCGACATCGCGCTGATCTGGGGCGGCGGCTTGTTCGTGCTCGCGGCGCTCGCCTGGCTCTGGCGGCCGCTGCTGGCGGCAACCGTCAATGCCGAGCTTGCCGAAGCCGAGGGGCTGAGACCCGAGCGGGCGCGGCTGCTCTTCATGCTACTGATGGCCGTCGTCATTGCCATCGCCATGAAGATCGTCGGTATCATGCTGATCACTTCGCTGCTGATCATTCCGGCGGCTGCGGCGCGACGTTTCTCGCTTACGCCGGAGATCATGGCAGTGTTAGCCTCGCTGATCGGCGCGGCGGCCGTCGTCGGCGGGCTGTTCGGTTCGCTCACCTATGACACGCCGTCGGGGCCTTCGATCGTGGTTACGGCGCTCATTCTCTTCATTCTCAGCCTGCTTCCCGTCAGGCGCCATCGCGCGGTCATGCAAGGACAAGGCTCATGACGACACCGCAATTGACCAAGAACCAGTCGCTGGTCTTCGACGTGCTCGAAAAGGCCGAAGGGCCGCTCAGCGCCTATACCATCCTCGACAAGCTGCGCGATCACGGTTTTCGCGCGCCGCTGCAGGTCTACCGGGCGTTGGAGAAGCTGCTCGAATACGGCGTCGTGCATCGGCTGGAAAGCATCAATTCCTTCGTCGCCTGCGCCCATCCCGGCGAGAATTGCCACAGCCACGGCATCGTCGCCTTCGCCATCTGCGAAAGCTGCGGCCAGGTGATGGAGTTCCACGACCATGAGGTCGACCACCGGCTGATGGCCTGGGTGCGCGGGCAGAAGTTCAAGCCGGAGAAGACGACGATCGAGATCCGCGGCCTTTGCGAGACCTGCGCGGCGTAAGTGACTTGTTCCAAGGTATTCTTGGCATGTTATCCCATTGCGCTGACCGAAAATTTGTGGGGAAGCGCCCGCCTCTCCAGCCTCATTCCTGTGCTCCTCACAGGAATCCAGCCACCGCGCGTCCGCGCGGTGAATGACTTACCTGCTTAGCTTCAAGCGATGACCTAAGAAAGGTGAGGCCGGAGACCGGCCTCACCTCGAGCGGCTCTGCAATGACAAGCTCAGTTCGGTCCGCCCTTGCCGGAACCGCCTTTGCCGGAGCCGCCATTATCGCTCTTGTCGGAACCACCATTGTCGCTTTTGTCTGAGCCACCATTGCCGCTCTTGTCGGAACCGCCGTTATCGCTCTTGTCGGAACCGCCATTGTCGCTCTTGTCGGAACCGCCGTTATCGCTCTTGTCGGAACCGCCATTGTCGCTCTTGCCGGAACCACCATTGTCGTTCTTGTCGGAACCGCCATTGTCGCTCTTGTCGGAACCGCCGTTATCGCTCTTGCCGGAACCGCCGTTGTCGCTCTTGCCGGAACCGCCATTGTCGCTCTTGCCGGAACCGCCATTGTCGCTCTTGTCGGAGCCGCCATTGTCGCTCTTGCCGGAACCGCCGTCATCGCTCTTGCCGGAACTGCCATTGTCGTTCTTGCCAGAGCCGCCGTTGTCGCTCTTATCGGTACCGCCTTTGTCGCCTTTGTCGTTGCCGTGATGATCGCGGTCCTTGCCACCATGGTTGTCTTTCCCGTGGCCATCTTTGCCGTGGTGGTCTTTGCCATCCTTACCATGGTGGTCTTTGCCATCCTTGCCGTGGTGGTCTTTACCGTCCTTGCCGTGGTGGTCTTTACCATCCTTACCGTGGTGGTCTTTGCCACCCTTGCCGTGGTGGTCTTTGCCACCCTTACCATGGTGGTCATTGTCGCCCTTTCCGGGGCCGTCATTGTCACCCGTGCCAGGGCCGTCATTGTCGTCCTTTCCGGGGTCATCATTGCCCTCGCCCTCGTCGGTGTTCTTTCCGCCGTCGTTCGCAACCTGACTGCCGCCGCCACTCTTGCCGCCGGTCTGCGCAGTCGAGCTGCTGCTCGACGTCTTCTTGCCGCCAATGCCATTGCTGCTGCGGTCGCTGTCGTTCGGATTGCCTGGGGATATTGATCTGGTCGGCATGCACAGCCGGTATTCGAGCGTGCCGCGCACGGCGGTATTGCAATTAACGACTGTCGGGGCTGCCACGGTCAAGCTGCTGCTTGCCATAAGGAAAGCAACGGCCACGCTGAATTTCGATGCTCTGCTGCTCATTTCAATCGTCTCCCAAGGTTAACCGAATGTTAATTGGGAGAGTGTTTATACTAACGGTCTATTAATCGGAAGAATAAACGATAGTTAATCTGTTCTCATTAGATATTACGGTTAAATTCGCAAGTATAAAATTTTAATAAATTTTTATCTCGACCGTGTTACTGTTGAGGCGTAAATATGGGGAATCGGCTATGAAGCGTCTCTTTTCTCTCGCTGCCATTTTGTCCTTTCTTGTGCCTTTTCAGGCTGTTGCCGGATCCTCCTTGCCTGTGACGAGAAGTATCGGCGCGCCCGTGGGATTCGCGGCGGCCTGCGCCAAGTATAAGTGGCTGTGCGGCAGGGTGGCGGCTCAACAGCTGCACGACGCGGCAGGCATAACGCTGCTTCAAAAGGTCAATCGGGCGGTCAATGGACGCATCATCCCCGCGGAAGATCGTCCGTCTTCCCACGGGGATGCCTGGTCTCTGCCGGTTGCCGGCCGGGGCGACTGTGAGGACTACGCCCTCCAGAAGATGAAGGACCTGATCGACGCTGGTTTTCCGTCAAACAGGCTGGCGCTTTCCGTGGTCATCGGCCCGCATGATCAAAATCACGTCGTTCTTATTGCCCGCACAGACGGTGGCGATTACGTGCTCGACAATCTCACAAGCGCCGTCAGACTCTGGCGCACGACGGGCTATACGTTTTTGGCCACTCAGGATTTTCAATCGCGAACCGGCTGGCGGGTGACGCTTGCCGGTCCCCGCGCCGGCGAATTCTCCTGAACCCGACGCGTCGTCCAAACGCCAAGATGCTTGGCGCGGTCGGCCCGCTCGCCTGGCCATCCGATCTAGCAGAAAGTCTCCCGCACCGTCCCTGCGGTCTCTTCGATGCTTCCGATTGGCGGAGATCGGTGCAGTTTTCAGGCCGTTATCGGTGCATATCAAGCCTGAGTAGAGAAGCGCAATAACATCACTGCGTGCGCGAGAAGGCGATGCGGGTGCAGGTCTCGGCAAATTCGACGAAGAATTGTGCATCCGAAAGGCTGCCAAAAACGCGGATGATGTAAGAATCGGAAACACTTTGTGACTAAGTGCCTCCAAAAGCAGCGTTTTTTGTCTTGCTGCGCAAGAGGACTTGAAGGATATTGCCCAGACGCTGAGGACGCCGTCATGATCAGAATGATAGAAGACCCTGCCGAACTGGCTGGCGAAGACATCACTGGCAAATATATTCTCCGCAAGCTGAACTATCACTGGTTCGCTTACGGCAAGGCGGCCATTGTGACCGCCTGCAAGGGAACGATCCTCCACCTCGATCGAGAGGAAACGGTCTATTCCGAGCGTTGGGGCCGTCGCGCCTATACGGGGACAGGCAAGCGTTACCCCGGCGGCATCTGTCCGATTTCGGCGGTCGCCTGTGTTTGCGATACGCCCGATGATGTCAATGCCGTCATACAGCTGGATGTCGAAGCGCAGGACGAATTCTATCAGTTGATCGCCAAGACGGAAGCCAGGGTTCGGGCGCTCGCCGCCTCGTCTGGAGCAAGCCAGTTCATGGAAGCGGCCGAATAAGGCAGTTTTTCAGCGATATTCCCCATTGCCGCCACCGCAGCTAACGTCGCTGTTGACTGCAGAGGTGTCGCTGCCACTCACCCCCTCATCTGCCGGCATCTTCTCCCCGCCGGGGAGAAGCGGAATCGCGGCAGCGTCTCGCTTCACTTGAGACTTATGTGAGAATGAGGTTAGCGCGTCCTGCTCCCCTTCTCCCCAGCGGGGGTCCGAAGGACGGGTCGAGACCTGTGGCTCGACCCCGGTTGGTGGCCCGAAGGGGCGGATGAGGGGGCCTCACGGCACGCCGCGACTGCACGGCGCGTAAGCGAAGGGTAAAATATGGCCCTGCCGCCCTTCCGCCGATCACCCGATCTGCTTCAGATCCCGCGCAAAACGCTGCCAATTCTTCACATAATTCTCCGCCGAGCGGCGGATGCCTTCCACCGCCGCTTCATCGAGCACCCGCACGACACGCGCCGGAGCCCCGACGATCAGCGAATTATCGGGAAACTCCTTGCCTTCGGTGACGAGCGCATTGGCGCCGACCAGGCAGTTATTGCCGATCTTGGCGCCGTTCAGGATGGTCGCGCCCATGCCGATCAGCACGTTGTCGCAGAGCGTGCAGCCGTGCAGGATGGCGTGGTGTCCGATGGTGCAGTTCTCTCCCGTCGTCAGCGGAAAGCCCATGTCGGTATGGGCCATCACGCCTTCCTGGATGTTGGTGCCGGCGCCGATGGTGATCTTCTCGTTGTCGCCGCGCAGCACCGAGCCGAACCAGATGCCGACATTCCCGCCGAGCTCGATATTACCGATGACGTGGGCGTCCGGGGCGATCCAGTGGAGGCCGGCGGGCGGCAGTTTCGGCGTCAGTCCGCCAAGCGCGTAGACAGGCATGGAAAGCTCCTCTCAGGCGACCTCGACCGACAGCGTTGCGACGCCGTCGATGCCGCAGGTGATGCGGTCGCCCTTTGCGACTGCGCCGACGCCGGCTGGCGTGCCGGTCATGATGACATCGCCGGGCGCCAGCACGAAGAGTGTCGAGAGTTCGGCGATGATCTCCGGCACCTTCCAGATCATCTGGTTGAGATTGCCGTCCTGGACGCGCTTGCCGTTCTGCTCCAGCCAGATCCTGCCTTCGCCGGGATGGCCGATGCGACTGGTCGGCACGATCGCCGAGACGGGCGCGGAATGTTCGAAGGCCTTGGCCACTTCCCAAGGGCGGCCGAGCTTCTTGGCCTCACTCTGAAGATCTCGGCGGGTGAAATCGATGCCGACGGCATAGCCGTAGATGCAGTCGAGCGCTTGGCGGGCTTCAATGTTGGCGCCGCCCGATTTCAGCGCCAGCACGCATTCGACCTCGTAATGCACGTCGTTCGACAGCGGCGGATAAGGAAAGGCGCTGCCCGGCGGCAGCAGGTTCTCGGCATTCTTCTGGAAGAAGAAGGGCGCCTCGCGGCTGGGGTCATGGCCCATCTCTATCGCATGGTCGGCATAATTGCGCCCGACGCAATAGACGCGGCGCACCGGAAAGCGCTCGTCGCTGCCGTTCACCGGCAGCAGAACAGGTGCGGGAAGCGGGATGACGGTGGCGGAATCGGACATGGGCGGGCTCTTCCTGTTCAACGAGTCTTTCCCGCATCTTAGACGGAAAACGGCGGGGCGGGGAAGCATTGTACTCGCATTGACGCTGTTGCCGCCCGGCGATATCCTCGCCGCGATGAACAGGATGTTTGCAGTTTCGACGTCTACGACCACCGCCTCGGCGGTGGGTGGCGGACGCGTGGACTGAATTCCGTTCATTGCTGCCGAGGCCCAACCCGCCGGAAACGAGCGGGTTTTTGTTTGCCCGCTCGCCTCCCGCATTCGAGGACGAGATCATGGATATCCAGAAACAGATAGTTGCCGAGCGGGCGCTTGCTGCCGCCCGTCGCGCCCTTGCCATGCGCTATGCCGGGGCGGCCTTCGCCTATGTCTCCGGCTCCATCATGCGCGGCGAGGGGACCGCATTTTCGGATATCGACCTAGTCGTGGTGTTTCCGTCGCTGGAAAGAGCCTGGCGGGAATCCTTCACCGAAGGGGATTTTCCTGTCGAGTCCTTCGTCCACGACGAAGAGACGCTGGCGCATTATCTCCATGCCGATGCCGAGAGCGGCTGTCCCATCATGGTCAACATGGTCGCAACCGGCAGCATCGCGGGGCCGGATATCGAGCGTGCGCGCCTGGTCCAGGCAAAGGCGGTGGGTGTGCTGGAAGCGGGGCCAAAACCGCTTGCCGGCGCAAGCTACGACATGTTGCGCTATCAGGTCACCGATTACGCCGATGACCTGCGCGGCGACCGCCCGCCGGATGAAATCGCCGCCATCGCCGCGGCTCTCTACCAGAAGCTCGCCGATCTGATCCTGCTCGGGCGCGGCGCGTGGACCGGCCGCGGCAAATGGGCGCCGCGTCTCATCAGGAGGCTCGATGTGCAGGTCGCAGCCGAGTTCGACGCTGCGTTCAGGCTGGCGGCGCAGGGTGACGGCAGCCGGTTACTCGCATTGGCTAACCGCGAGCTCGCTTTGCACGGCGGCCGCTGTTTCGACGGCTTCAGGCAGGAGGCTCCGCCGGAGGCGCGGCGGCCGGAATAGATACGGGGAAGCCGCGGCATTGTTTTCGTCCGCCGGCATTGCCAAGGCGCTGGCGTCCACGAGAGCCTTATCCTGAGATGCCCCGCACGGATCTTGAAGGGCGAGGCGGGTGTGCTGGCGGTTAATGGATGCAAGGAGCAGCGTCGGCGCGTGTCCTTCGAGGCTCCGGCCCTTGGCCTGCGCACCTCAGGATAAGGAGCATTGGAGGATGCCGCCCGACGAGAGGTGTCGGAGAACGCCGCTTTACCTTCGGCGCACGGACAAGACCTCGCATCTGAGCAAAGAGGGCATCTGCAGCAGGATCAGCCCCGCGAGGTGGACCCGTGCCATTGCAATGACCGGCCAGTTGGATAAGGTTAATTGTAATATTTTTAAAACAGAGGATGAAAGAAGAATGTCGGGGCGACTGTTCAGGGCACACCATATTCTAATTCCTATATTTTCCGTAACTTTGGGTCTGTCCGGATGCGTTACCAATAAGGATGGTGTTCAAGTCTCCACCGATCATAGCCGCGCCGTGAGTGGAGAGCGGACAAAAATGGGCCAATCTTATAATCTGAATGCAAACTGCACCGCTGCGACAATGCCGAGCATAAAGCTGGTGCAGCCCCCCGCGCATGGATCGGTAGAATTTGTCAGCGAAAAGATTTTCTCACATTATTCGACAGGCGCCCCCCAGATCAGGTGCAATTCCAGGAAATCTCCTGGCGTGTCCGAATATTATACTTCCAACAGCGGATATTCCGGAAAGGATATGTATAAAGTGAGGGTCTCCTACGGCGAAGGGACCATCAAGGACGTGACGGTCAATATCAATGTCAGAAAGAAATAGAGCAGGGCCGTTCCTCATCGACAGACGAGGCGGTGGCGCCTCCCGCGGCGCGTTGGCGCCATCTGTTCACGCCCGCGGAATATCTTAGCTTAAAGCGCCTTGCTCGGCGCAAATCCTGTCGATCAGAGCATCAAGCTCACCCCTTGGCGGCCGGCTTTTGGCCAGGCGCTGCTTCAGGTGCATGATCGAGTCGGCGAGGATTTCGTCGAGGCTTTCGGCGCAGGTGAAGTCGCCCGCCACACGTTTGACCTTGGAATTGTCGAAGATGGCAGTCCAGGCCTTGTCGCCGAGCAGCGGGCCGATCCATTCCGCATTGTAGCGGATAAGCGTGTCCGTCGGCACGTGGACGATCTTCGCCTCGACGCCGAGCAGCCTCGCGATCGTCTTCTGGATGTCGTCCCAGATATGCGCGCGGTCGGAGGTGATGTGGAAAATCTCCTTCAGCGCCGCCTGCTTGCCGAACAGGCCGACGAAAGGCACGGCGAAATCGACCGAGCGGGTCAGCGTCCAGGGCGTGTGGCCGTCGCCCGCCACGATGATGGGCTCGCCGTCCAGCATGCGCCTTGCCATGATGTCGCTGTCGCCCATCATGATCGGCAGGCCGGTGCGGACCGTGTGGCTAGGGCGGACGATCGTCCAGGCGAGGTTGGCGGACGTCTTCAGCAGCTCCTCGCAGGCGATCTTGGCCTGGCTATAGGGCCAGTAAGGATTGATCGCCGGCGTCTCCTCTGTGATCACGTAGTGACGCGGCGGCTTTTCATAGACGGAAGCCGAGGAAATGAAGATGTACTGGCCGCAATTGCCCGAGAAGACCTCGATGTCGCGGGCGACCTGATCGGGCGTGAAGGCGATGAACTGGCAGACGACGTCATATCCGGCCTTGGCGAGATCGGCGTAAGCGCTCGACCCCAATTCGCCGACGATCGAGGTGACACCGGCGGGTAGGGCGGCGTCTCTCAAGCCGCGATTGAAGACGCTGACATGGTGGCCCGCGGCGACGGCGCGTTCGACACAAGGGTAGGAAATCTGGCCGGTGCCGCCAATGAAGAGAACTTTCAAAGTCATATGAGCGGCCTTAGTGTCTGATGGGCGGGATCTGTATGACCCTTCATAGCGTGAAAGAATATGGCCGTCTCGCTGAAATCTCGCCAACTGAGAATGGCAGCGCCACACAAAGGCCTTACCCCGAGGCGCTCCGTAAGGGCCTTGAGCGGCGGGGCGGGGTTGAAAAGGTAGAAGATGGTCGAGAAACAGCTCAATGACGCGCCGCAGGCAATCCGGCACACTGCGAGGATGCGGCTGAGAATCCCCGCGGCTGCGGATATTCATTTCCTGACGGAACTCTTTTTACGACCGGAAGTGGTCGCGCATCGACCGGTGCCGCGGCCGGATACGCCGGAAGAAAGTGCGGCGCGGCTCGCGCGTGATATTGCGCACTGGAAAGATCATGGCTTCGGGCGTTGGGCGGTCGAGGCGAATGGCGCGCTGATCGGTTTCGGCGGCGTGACCGTTTCGAAAGAATTCGGTGGCCTCAATCTTTCCTATCACCTGCAGCCGGAAAGCTGGGGGAAGGGATATGCCATCGAGTTGGTTCTGGATACGTTAGCCTTTGCCTTTGGCGATCTCAATGCTTTCCGCGTGATCGGGTTGGTTCGCCCAGTCAACGCCGCATCGACACGCATCCTTGAAAAATGTGGATTCCTGTTCGAATGCGAGGTCATGCTGCACGGTGCGCCGACCAACTTGTATGCAATCGGGAATTTGCCCCCCTAGCGATGCCGCCACACCCTCGCGATCGTACCGACAAAAGCGTTCATCGCGATGGTCGTCCTTGCGGCGGCGGCAAATGAGATAGAACTTGCCGCCGTCATGGCACGCCGCGCTTATGCCTGTGCCTTGCGGTAGGCTGCGGCGACAAGCCAGAGCGAGGAAAGCAGGAAATAGAACGCGCCAAAGCCTGCATAGGGAACGATGTCAAGAATCGTCGGCGAAGCGGTGCCGAGAGACCGGCTGATCATGAAGGCACCGGCGAGCGCCGATTGCGCGCCGCTGAGGATCATCACCCATTGGGCGCCGTAGAGGCGCCAGCGCCTGACGCCGGTAGAGAGCTGCAAGAGCCCGGAAAGGATCGCCCATGCCCCGAAGACGGCGAGAACGGCATAGCTGTTTTTGCCGAGTGCGATGACGACGGCGAGCGTGGTGATGGTGCTGACGACGACATTCAATGCCTGCGAAGGGTTGGCCTTGAGGCCGCCATTGACGCGGGCGTCGACCAGGTTGGCGGCGGCATCCCACAGGGGATAGATCACCAGCAGAAAGGCGGCAGGGCCGGATTGCCCGCCCGAGAGAATGGCCGCGGCAATCCAGGTCAGAGAGAATGCGGCGCGCGTGAAATAATAGGATCTCAGCCAGTTGGGCTGGGGAGAGGAATTGTTTTGCATCGGCAGGTCCTTCTTGGTTTGCTAGCCTACCTACTAGTAGGAAGATGAAAGCCCTGAGTCAATGCGTCGCCCGAACACCTCATTGTGAGTAAAGGATTGCCGAACGGCCTTGACAATCTGCCTACCAGAAGGTAGGCGACATCATGAAATCAATGGCTTCCACCTCGGATAAAATTCTCGGCGTAGCCCAGTCGCTCATCGTGGCGGGCGGATATAACGGCTTCAGCTACGCCGACATCTCGGCCGCGATCGGCATCCGCAAGGCGAGCATCCACCACCATTTTCCTGCGAAGGCCGAGCTGGTCGCGGTGTTGGTGGATCGCTACACCAAGCAGGCGGCTGCAGGATTGCAGTCGCTGCGCGAGCAGGCCGCAAGCCCTGCCGATCAGCTGCAGTTCTACATCGACTACTGGCGTTCCTGCATCGAGAACGCTTCGCAGCCCTTCTGCATCTGCGCCATGCTTGCCAGCGAAATGCAGATGCTGCCCGATGAGGTCGCATCACGCGTTCGCACCCATTTCCGAAATCTTGCGGCATGGCTGACCTCGGTGTTGCAGGCCGGCTTCGAGCAGGGCCTGTTCCAGTTGGACAGGCGGCCGGAAGAGCAGGCCCAGATGCTGATGGCATCGGTCCATGGGGCGATGCTTTCGGCGAGGGCTCTTAGCGATCCTGGATTGTTCATCGCGGTGGTTGGACCTGAGATCGCGAGGCTGCGGACAGCATAACGATCTCCTCTTCCCAATCGGATGCCGCGCCGAGGCCCAAGAGAGCCTCATCCTGAGGCGCCCCGCAGGGGCCTCGAAGGACGAGGCGGGTGAGCTGTCGGTTAATGGCTGCAAGGAGCAGCGTTGAGGCGTGTCCTTCGAGGCTCCGGGCCTTTGGCCTTGCGCGCCTCAGGATGAGGGAGGTTGGAGGTGTGCCGCGCCGATGGCAACGGGCGTTGGCGGATGCCGCCCCAGCGCTCAAGAGAGCCTCATCCTGAGGTGCCCGCAGGGGCCTCGAAGGACGAGGCGGGTGCGCTGTCGGTTGATGGCTGCAAGGAGCAGCGCTGCGGCGTGTCCTTCGAGGCTCCGGCCTTTGGCCTGCGCGCCTCATCAGGATGAGAAGCGTTGGAGGGTGCCGCGCCCAACTCATGTGGCCAGAAATGCTGCGCCGTCATTCCCCGCCTTCTGTCAGTCCATCCCGCACGATCGCGTAATAGGCGGAAAGCTCGGGGATATCAGCGGCCAGCGTGTCGAAGACCGAGTCGGACGGCGCAAGCGTGCCGGCATACTTCGCCTCGATAAAACCCTCATGCGCGACCAGCGCTTCGGCATCGGCCTTATGCACGACGGTATAGATCGGCGAGGGCACGGTGCGGCCCTTGACGATGATGCGGTCGAGTTCGATCACCGTGTAATTGGCGGCGATCAGCCGTGCGGTTTCCTCGCCGAGCAGCAGCGCCACGCCGTAATTCTTCGAGGCGCCTTCCAGGCGCGAGGCCAGATTGACGCTGTCGCCGAGGCAGGAATAATCGAAGCGGCGGGTCGAGCCCATATTGCCGACGATGCATTCGCCGGTGTTGATGCCGACACCCATCTTCAGTACGTGCGGCTTGCGGCCGATTGCGGCCGCTTCCCGCTCCAGCTGGCTATTCAGCCGCGAGATCGCCGCCTGCATGGCGAGCGAGGCGCGCACGGCGTGCAACGCATGATCGGGATCGTCGAGCGGTGCATTCCAGAAGGCCATGATGCAGTCGCCCATATATTTGTCGATCGTACCGCCGTGATCCATCACCACGTCGGAGAGTGGCGTCAGCAGCCGGTTGATCAGGCCGGTCAGCTGTTCCGGATCGTCCTTCAGCGTCTCGGCGATGGTGGTGAAGCCCCGCACGTCAGAAAACAGCACCGAAAGCGTGCGCCGCTCGCCGCCGAGCTTCAGCTGCGACGGGTCGCTCGACAGGCGGCGGACGAGATCGGGCGAAATATATTGGGCGAAGGCGCGGATGATCTGACGCTTGTTGCGGCGCTCCTCGGCATAGTCGAAGGCGGCCTGGCCGAAGGCGACCGCGATATAGGCGACCGTTGGCCCGAGCGGCGAAACGAAGACATGGCCAAGCCGGATGCCGGCGAAGCTGATGGCCACGAAGGCGAGGAGGGCGGCAGCGCTGGTGACGATCGTCAGCCATCCCGTCGAGCGCCAGACGGTGAGCGCCGCAAGCAGCACCGAGATCAGGATGCAGGCGGCGACGGTTGGCAGGCGCGCTTCCGCGATCGACAGGCCGTAGCGGATATTGTCGTAAATCGTCGCCTGGATTTCAACGCCGGGGACGAGCTTGCCGGTGTGAACCGTGTAAGGCGTGGCGAAGGCGTCGACGCCGCCCTTGTCGATTTCAGGCGCATTCTGCAGGCTGAGCCCGACGAGGACGACGCGGTCCTTGAAATAACCCGGCGGCAGCAGGTTCTCAGGGTCGAGCGCCTGGTAATAGGAGACTGTGGGGTAGCTGCGGGCCGGGCCGAAGGACTGGATCAGTTGGCCGGCCGGCAGGATCTCCGCCCCCGCGCCCGAGGCCTTGGCCAGCATGGCGGCAAAGCCGTCCTCATAGCCGGGAATGCGGCGGAAGATGCCGTCGCCGCTGAGATCGACGGAGGCAATCCCGGTCACCGCACCTGCGTCGGTCAACGCCGGCAGCGGCGTGGCGCGGATCAGCTGCGAGGCCTGCGGCGTCTCGATCAGCGTTTCGTCGCCGGCAAGCACGACATCGGGACCAACCGCCTTGGCGATTGCCGCGTCGTTGCCGGGAGTGGAGGGCTCCGCCATGATGATATCGAGGCCGATCACGCGGGCGCCGGCTGCACGCAGCTGGGTGACGAGCTCGGCATGCAGGCTGCGCGGCCAGGGCCATTGCGCGTTGATATCGGCGAGTGAGGGCTCGTCGATCGCGACGATGACAGGCCCGCCCGGCGGCGGACGCGGATCGTCGAACGTCGAGAGGTAGTCGAAGCTTCTAAGCTCCAGCAGCGACCAGGCGGGCAGGCGCGACAGCAACGATATGGCGATCAATACGGTGAGCGACAGCACCAGCAGCCGGAGGCGGCGGCTTCCGGCCTGGCCGCCGTCCAGTCCGGCCTGCCGCGGCTTGTGCTCCGCCCGCATCAGAAGCGGACTTTGAGCGTGCCCTTGAAGGCGCGGCCCCAGCCGGGCACGCCGGGCGTGATCTCGAAGTCCTCGTCGAGCAGGTTATAGGCGGCCGCCTCGAGCTCGATGCGCTTGTCGAACGGCTCCCAGACCAAGTGGGCGTCGAGGCTCCAGTAATCGTCGAGCTTGGTGCCGAAGCGATCGCCGTCGCGCTCGCCGATGTAATTCGCCGCTACCGTCGCCTTGACCTTGGATTCGTTGACCCAGGTCAGCGCAATCTGGCCGGAATTCCTCGGGATATAGGGGAGCGAGCCGCCGTAATTCGGCTCCAGCGGATCCTTGTTCTCGGATTCCATATAAGCATAGGTGGCGGAAAGGCCGAAACCATGACCGAGCACGACGTTGGCGGTGATGGCGGCGCGATCGAGGCTGCCGCGCGACAGCGGCAGACTATCCGAAGAGGGCAGCGAGATCAGCGGCAGGTCGATCGAGAAATCATGCAAGTCCTGGTGCTGATATTCGACCGAGGTGAAGAAGCGGTCGGTCCATTCGGCATCCCATTGCAACGCGACAGTATCAGTATAGCCATCGATGCCGACCGCGAGCTGGTTCGGCTGCAGGCCGAGAATGCCGATCGGGGCGAGGGTGGGAACGCCGGTATCGACGCCCTGGCGCATGAAAGCGGCGCGCAGCCAGTGGTTCTCGACGGGCGACCAGGCAAGGCCGACGCGCGGCTCGAGCCGGTTGACATCGATGCTGCCACCGCTCATCTGCGTGCCGAACAGCGCATATTCGGCCTTCAGATCAGGCGTGATCTCGTGCAGCACGTCGATGTAGGCGCGGGCGATGTCAACACGATTTTCGGCTTCAGTCGGGCCGAGAGTAACCCCCGGCAGGAGAACGGGAAAGATTTCTTCGAGATTGAAGTAGCTGCTGTTGCGGGCGTCGATCCAGCCGCCCTCGATGCCGTATCGGAAGGTCAACGGCCCGGTGCCGATGTTGTGGTTGAGGGCTGCGACATAGGTCTTAGAATTCAGATCCTCGATGGTTTGGCCGAAGGGGCGAATGTCGGTGCCTGGACCACCGAGGATCGGCACCCTCTCCCAGTCGAATTGCAGGTCTGTCGTCGTCTTCGTCCTTGCCGCGGAATAGAGCAGTGCGGCGTTCATTACGTTTTCGTAGCCGAATGTGTGGCTCCAGCCGATGCCGGCATTGGTTGTCGTACTGATATCGCGCCGGTTCAGGTAGAGCGGCAATTCGTCAGGTGCCGCGAGACCGCCGGGGCCGAAAATGGGTCGGAACAACCCGTCGTTCAAAAAAGTCGACAGCTGAGAGTTCTCGCTCAAAGTATCGAGGTTATAGTCGCGTCGGCCGCTGTTGACATAAGCGACGACGCGATCGTCCGGCGTGATCGTCGCGGTGAGATAGCCGTTGCCGCCAAGGATTTTGTTGTCGGTGGAGAAGCCTCCGAAATCCGTATAGTTGCCGTCGTGGGCAATCTCCTCCCAGTTGAGGTTGGCATAGAAGCTGATCGGGATCGTCTCGTTGGAATAGCCCTGGATATCGGCTTCGCCGATGCGTCTGGTATGGCCGTCGACGCTGTTGATGCCGCCGCCGAGCGAGCCTTCGATGAAGGGTACGTCGAACAGCGTAGCCGAGCGCGAACGGCCCGACAGCATGTGCGGAGAAAGCAGCAGGCCCTGGATGAAGGATGAGTAGCTCGACGCGTTGCCACGGTTCTGGATGATATTGTCGTCGCTGAAGCTCGTCGCGTTGACGAAGGGAAAGATGCTGCCCTTGATCGACTGGTCGATATAACCGGTGCCTTTGAAGGGGTCGAAGGCGGCATCGCCGTAATAACGGCCCCAGGCATCGAGGCCCTGCAGGCGGAAGGCGTTGTTGAGCGTCGAACCGGCGCTCGCATTGGCGCCGAGGCCGCTGTAATCGCCGCCGCGAGCGCGCGAGCGGCGCAGGTATTCCTGCGCGTTGCGGATCGCGCCGTCGGCGTCGTAATCGTCGATATCGACAGCGGTGCGGAAGGCGGAAATGACGGGATCGTTCTTATCGAGCCGGTCGGCATTGTCGAGCGCCTGCTGCGAAGGAATGCGGTCGCCTTTTTCATAATGGGCGGCGGCGAGCATCAGCTGGGATTGCGAATGCGCCGGGTTGGCGGTGCTGGCGGCAAGCAGGTCTTGCAGCGCCTTGTCGCGTTCGCCGGTTTGCAGGTAATAGCGGCCCCGTGCGAGAAGGGCGATGTCGAACGAGGGATCGAGTGCGATTGCCGTGT
This sequence comes from Rhizobium sophoriradicis, assembly GCF_003939025.1. Lineage (GTDB taxonomy): Bacteria > Pseudomonadota > Alphaproteobacteria > Rhizobiales > Rhizobiaceae > Rhizobium > Rhizobium sophoriradicis. The sequence goes on along the minus strand of NZ_RQIH01000010.1, from coordinate 59,412 downwards.
CGATCTCGCGTTTGGCTTCCTTCATGCGCGCCTGATCGAGATAGAGGATTGCCAGGTTGGCGTGGAGCAGCGGATCCTGCGGATCGAGCTCGATCGCTTTCTTGAAGGCCTTTTCCGCTTCGCCATTGGCATCGCGCGAGCTTTGCAGCAGGCCGAGCGAATTCAGCGTGCTTGACCCACCGGGGGCAAGCTCGATCGCGCGATTCAGGTCGGCAAGCGCGCCGTTGATGTCGCTCTCATACACCGCCTTGTAGCTCGCCCGGGCGGAGAGCGCCATCGGATGATCTGGATCGAGCGCCAGCGAGCGCTCTATCGCTTCCTTCATCTGCTCGCGGTCATCAGTGAGTTCTGCCAGCTCTGCGCGGACTGCCGGCAGGGTCGGATCGTCGGGATAGCGCTGCTCGGCTTTCTTGATGATCTCGATTGCCGCGCGCGGGTCCTTCAAGAAGCCCGTCGTATAGGCCTGCATGATCGCGCCATAGGGGCCGGTCGTATCGGCCGGGGGCTGTTCGGCATGAGCGGGATCGGCGAGCGAGCGGGCAAAATAGCCGCCGAATTGCGCCATGTTGCGACGCGTCGGGTCGAGATGCGGCAAAGCCTTGTGGAAGAGCCTGGCGGCATCGCCGTAGCGCTTCTCCGAGCCGGCGATGGTGGCGTCGATCAGGTCGACGCGGGCCTGCTGGGCCGCCGTCAGCTTGCGGCCGCGGATCTTCTGCAAGGTTGCGGCCGCGGCCTGGCGGCCATCGAAGGCGCTCTGCACTTCGGCAAGTTCCAACCAGTCTTCGGTGGTGCGACGCTCCGGCGGCAGCGCCAGCAGACGGCGGCGCTCCGCGGCCATACGGTCGGCTCGCAGCGGCGATGTCGGCATCAGGTCGAAGCCGTCGCGCAGGTCGAGATAGAACAGCATCTGTTCGCGATCATCGGGATTGACGCTGATGATCTTGGTGGGCGCCTGGCCGATGGTGGCGACCGCACCTTCGCCCTCGCTCACCTCGACACTGCCCTGCGGATTGCTGAGCGCGACGCGGCCTTCGAGCACGATCATCGAGGTCTTGGCGCCCTCGACGGTCATCGTCCAGTCGGTGCCGCGGATGGCGGCCGCCGCCGCAGGGGTCTCGACCGTCAGGCCCTGGCCGCCGCGCTGGGCGCGGGCCCAGATGGTGCCGGCCTGAAGCTCGAGCACCGTATCGCCGCTCGCTGCCATCTTCTTGACCTGCAGCGACGAATTGCGGCCAAGGCGGACCTGGGTGTGATCGGAAAAGACGATGGCGAGCTGGCCGTTGGCATTGGTGCGCAGCACGTCGCCGGTCAGAAGATCCTGGTTGATGTCGACGACGCGCCAGTCCGACACGTCGATGAAACGGACTTCCTCGCCGGTCTTGCGGGCGATGACGGAGCCGGCGACCGGCGTTGCGCGCGGCACGGGATCGGCCATTGCGGGCCGGCCGAAACCGGGCACGGCAAACGCCAGCGCCATGCCGATGCGACAGATGTTATTGGAATAACCCCGCATGATCTCGACCTCATCCCCGTCTTCCCCTTTGTCCGTGTAGAGTGGAAAAGTCAAGCATGTTGCACACGTGTTCTTGCTTTCGTTCCAAAGTGTAATATCAGGGAAACACTTTAGGGGATGGAGTATTCAGGTGAGCGAATTCGAAAGTGCCACGGAGGTTATGCTGAGCAGGCCGTCGAGCGGCGATGTCGGTTCCGAGTATTTCGACCACATCAAGAAAATCAATGACATATTCTACGATCAGATCAAGATATCCGATCAGAAGGCCGCCTATATCTTTACTTTTATGCTCGCCTTTCTGGTGAGCTCCAGTGAGGTGAGGGCAGTCTTCAGCCCGACGCGTTATGTCAGCGGTGCGCCGGGCAGCATTCTGTTCTCCGGCTTGCTTGCCGCAGCCTCGGTCTTCTCCATTCTCTCGGCGATCCTGGTCGTTCTGCCTCGACGTCTGGGCACCTCGACGTCGCTCTTCTGGGGCGCCTGGCCCAAGCACCGCGACCTGTTCTTCGAGGCGGCGCTGCGGCGCGATGCGCGCTACCTTTTCGATCAATATCTCGAAAACGCCGAAATTCTTTCCTGCATCGCCCGCAGCAAATATCGCTGCGTCACATTCGCCTTTCGCGGGTTGATGGTGAGCGTCATTGCCTATGTGCTGCTGTTGGCGGCAGGCTGAGCGCAAGCGAAGGCAAGAATGCAGGGCGCGCTGAGACGCGCGCGCCCCGCTCATTCAATCCTCGACTTCGATAACGAGCTCGATCTCGACCGGCATGCCGAGGGGCAGGCTGGCGACGCCGAGGACGACGCGGCCGGAGAGCTTTTCCTCGCCGAAGACCGCAAACAGCAATTCGGACGCGCCGTCGGCGACCCTGGGGTGGTCGCGGAAATCGCCTTCGGTGGCGATATAGACGCCGAGCTTCACGACCCTCACGACGCTATCCAGCGAGCCGAGATAATCCCTGGCGGCGGAGAGCGCGCTCAGCGTCGCCGTCTCGGCTGCCTTGCGGCCGTCTTCCGATGTCAGCGCGCCGCCGACACGGCCGATATAGCGGGGCTCATGGCCGACAACCGGCAGCATGCCGCTGAAGAAGACCAGATTGCCTGTTCTCGTCGCCTCGACATAGGCGCCAAAGGGTGTCGGCGGCGGGGGAAGGGTGATGCCGAGTTCCTGCAGCCGCCGTTCCGCGCCGGCTGCCTGCGCTTTCTCATGGTTTACCATTTGCCCAGATGTGCGCCGCCATCGACGTGCAGCACCTCCCCGGTGACGCGCGGAGCTTCAGTGAGGAAGACCACCGCGTCGACGATTTCAGCGACATTCGAAATGCCTGTCATCGGCGACAGCGTCCTCAGGAACTCCTTCGGATTGTCCTTGTGAAGGGGCGTGTCGACGACGCCGGGGGCGACCGTGTTGACGCGAATTCCCTCGCTTGCATACTCCATCGCAAGGTTCTTCGAAATCGCGTCGATGCCGCCCTTGGTCATCATTGCCACGGAAGCGGGCATGCCGGCGATCGGATGATCGATCAGCGGCGTGGTGATGCTGACGACGCTGCCGCCCGTCTTCTGGGCGAGCATCTGCCTGATGACCCGCTGCGTCAGGTGCAGGAAACCTTCGAGATTGGTCGACGAGAGCTTACGGAAGTCGGTCATCGTGTAATCGACGAACGGCTTGGTGAAGAAGATGCCGGCATTGTTGACGAGCGCGTCGATCGAACCGAACCGGTCGATTGAGGTTTTGGCGACGCGGGCCGCTGTTTCGGGATCGCCGATGTCGCCGTCGACCAGCGCCAGCCTGTCGGAAGCCTGGAAGGCATCCGAAGCGCTGACCTGACGCGAGGTGGCAACAACGTTGTAGCCGCGCTCGACGAAGGCGTTAACGAGCCCCGCTCCGATGCCCTGGGAGGCGCCCGTGACGATGACAGTCCTTTGCTTGGTCATGTTGAACTCCATAATCTGGTTCGGGCAACGCGGGCCTGGCTAGGTGGGTCGCTCGAGATGGGGCCGCTGCGATCGCGCCGCCATCGGGTTGTTGGTTTGTTTTCGCAAGGTGAATATGGCGAAAACGTCATTGCTCGATTAGATGGAAATATCTGGATTCTCTTTTACATCAGTGCAAAAGTGCCGGCATGGCCGATCTCAACGACATCGCCGTCTTCGTGAAGGTGGCGCAATATGGCAGCTTCAGCCGCGCCGCCCATTCGCTCGGCATGCCTGTCTCGACCGTCAGTCGGAAGGTGACGTCGCTCGAAGAGCAGCTCGGCGTGATGCTGATCCAGCGCACGACCCGCAAGCTCAGCCTCACCGCGCAGGGCCGGGCCTATTACGACAGATGCAGCGAGCCGCTTGCTCATCTCATCGACGCCGAGCAGGCGCTGACTGAAACGCAGAGAAAGCCGGAAGGCCTGCTGAAGATCTCGGTGCCGGTCATCTTGGGCCAAGAGGTCTTTTACGAATTCATCTCCGATTTCCTGAAGGCCTATCCCGAGATCCAAGTCGATCTTTTCGTCACTAACCTGTTCCTTGATCTGGTCGCGGAGAATATCGATCTCGGCATCCGCTTCGGCGAACTCAAGGATTCCACCATCGTCGCGCAGCGGCTCGGCAAGAGCGTGCGTTATCTGGTCGCCGCCCCAGATTATCTGAAGGAGAAGGCGCTTCCCGCAAAGCCCGAAGATCTCAAGGACCATCGGTGCGTGCTCCTGAACGGGCGCAACGGCGAAGCGGAATGGCATCTCGTCAGCGGCCGCAAATCGGCCGACGTGCGCGTGTCGGGGCCGGCATCGAGCCGCGATTTCGATGCGGTCAGCGCCTTCACCTATCGTGGCCACGGCATTGGGCTCCTGCCTTCGACCTATTGCGACGAGCAGATCCGAAGAGGCGCGCTCATCCGCCTGCTGCCGGACTGGTCGTCGCCGGAAATCTTCGTGCACGCCGTCTATCCCACGCGCCGCTTCCTGCCCCTGCGCCTGCAGGTCTTCCTCGACGCGCTGAAGGCATGGAAAAGTCCTTTGTGGCTGCCGTTGCATTGAGGGGTGCCATCACCGAAAATTGAAGCCGTGCGCGTGGCGGTGCGTCCTTCCCAGGCGAAGCTGTGCTAGAGTCGCCCGGCTTTGGGAATGGCGCGGGGATCTGCCGATGCTGACGTCACTTGCGGTGCTCATGGGGCTTTCCGGTGTCGTGCCGACGGCGCAGGCTGCGGCAAACGATGTCGACGTGACGCTGGTGCTTGCCGTCGACACCTCGCGCTCGATGGATTTCGAAGAGATCGGCATCCAGCGCGACGGTTATGTCGCGGCGCTGAAACACAAGGAATTTATCGACGCGGTGAAGGGCGGGCTTACCGGGCGCATCGCCATCAGTTATTTCGAATGGGCGGGCTATGTCGTCCAGGGTTCGGTGATCGACTGGCAGGTGATCGAGACGGAGCAGGATGCGATTGCCTTTGCCGACAAACTCGACGCCCGGCCGATCGGCACGCAGCGGCGCACCTCGATCTCCACCGCGATTGCCCAGGGCGTCAGCATGATCATCGCCAGCCCCTTCCGGGGCAGGCGGGAGGTGATCGATGTCTCCGGCGACGGCCCGAACAATTCCGGCAATCCCGTCACGCCCGTCCGCGACAAGGCGGTGGCATCAGGCATGGTCATCAACGGCCTCGCCCTCATGCTGCGGCCTTCCGATGCGCCTGACGGGCTCGACAAATATTATGCCGACTGCGTCATCGGCGGCCCCGGCGCCTTCGTGCTGCCGGTCCGCAAGATCGAGGACTTCGCCGTCGCCGTGCGCCGCAAGCTGGTGATGGAGATCAGCGGCCTGTCTCTTCCGGCGACGGTGCAGCCGATCGCCGGCACGGAGCCGGCAACGGACTGCTTGATCGGGGAGAAGCAGTGGCGGGATATGTTTGACCGGTGAGAGGGCTGCTGGCCCAACCCGATGATCAATGGCTATCGGGACTGGCTCGACGGCATGGTGGCGGCAGCGAAGGCAGCCAGGCGGTGAGCCCCGCGAGAGCGATGCTGAAGCGCGTCCTTCGAGGCGCAGCCTAACGGCCGGAAGCCCGAAGGACGCGCTGCAACGGTGTTCCCTGCATTTATTGCTGTTCGGAGCACCCGTCTCGCGCCTCGGGATGGGGCTCTTCACTGCCTATAGCGGCAGCTCTCTGCCGGCTTGTTCGCTGACCATATATTTGGCGTACCAGTCCGGCCAGTTCTCGTCGTATTTGCCGCCGTTGCGTTTCTCGTGTTCGCCGTGGGCGGCGGCAGCGCGGCGGAGCGCGGAGGCCAGGTCGCTCGAGGTGGAGAAGACGGTCTCGTCGGCGTCGATGCGGCCGGGCAGGCGGGTGGTGACTTCCTGGAACAGCCAGCCGTTGCCGTCAGGATCCTTGAAGGAGGCGAAGGAGCGGTAGCTGCGGTGCTCGGGATCGCGGCCGGCGATGCGCAGGCGCCCGAAGAGATAGGGTTCGTCCTTGCCGGCATAGACGCCCGATGCGTCGTGGAAGACCTCGCTCACCTCGACGCCGCGGGCGATGAGATCGCGGCGGGCGGCCTCGATGTCGGAGACGATGAGGTAGAGGCCTTGAGCGGAGCCGGGCGCGGCGGCGGTCACGTTCCTGCCGAAGATGATGGCGCAGCCGGAGCCGGGCGGGGTGAACTGGATCACGCGGAAATCGGCATCATTGGCGAAATCGGCATCGAGCCGCCAGCCGAGGCCGTCATAAAAGCGTTTGGCGCGGTCGACGTCGGAAACGGGGATGACCACCACTTCGAGTTTGGTGTCGGCGGGCCGTGTTCTGATGGATTCTGTGGGGGTTTCACTGCGCATTGCATTGCTCATCTTCAGCTCCTCGACGTTTGGACGCATTAAGAATGGCGATACATGTCGTGCGCGAGTGGACCACAGCGCGGGCAGGGCGTCGAATCAATTCTTCTGTCGGCAAGGAGAAGACGGCGGGCCAGCCCCGCCGTCAGCGCAGTCTCCTACGCCGCAAGAGCGGCGCGCGTCTTGCCGATCATCAGGGCAGCGCGGGCCGCCTCGCGGCCCTTCTCGACGAAGTGCGCGCGGTAGATCTGCGTGTGATGCTCGGTTTCCTGATACTGATGCGGCGTCAGCGAAACAGACAGCACCGGCACGCCGGTGTCCATGCCGGCGCGCATCAGCCCATCGACGACGGCCTGGGCGACGAATTCGTGACGATAGATCCCGCCATCGACGACGAAGGCGGCGGCGATGACGGCGGCATAGCGCCCGGTCGCCGCAAGATCGCGCGACAGCAACGGCATTTCGAATGCGCCGGGAACATCGAACACGTCGATCTGCTCAGCCGGAATGAGCTGCTGGAAACCTTCGAGCGCACGGTCGACGATATCGGCGTGCCAGCCGGCTTTGACGAAGGCATAACGGGTGGGTGTCATGGTAATCTCCTTTGGCGTACAGACACGTCACCCAAGGCGATCACGAACGTTGACCGGCTGCCGGCGAGGGCAGCAGGAACGCGCGTTCTCTTTCATCCGGACTATGACCGTCGGCTCAGGCATCTCACCTGATCTGCTGACCCTTCGTTAAGAAGGCGCTCGCGGGCTCGCAATCGAAACTGCATACCGCCGGTAGGGACTTTCACCCCGCCCTGAGAACGGCGCGGACAATAGGGGCAAGGCGAGGGGCTGGCAATAGGGAATTGGTTTGGTGGTAGGCCGCAATCTCAGGGGCGCATGCTGAGACGCCCCGCAGGGGCAGGCTCCGTCCCTCGGGCTGCGCATCTCAATATGAGAGCGTTGGAGAATGCCGCGCCGAGAGGCGCCGAGAGAGGGGAGGTTTGAGCGGTGACGCCTCTCCAAGCTCCCTCATCCCTGTGCTCGTCACAGGGATCCAGCGCGCCCAAGTCCTTGGCGCGAGAGACTCTCTTCCTGCCAATGGAGTCATTCACGGCGCGGACGCGCCGTGGCTGGATTCCTGTGACAGGCACAGGAATGAGGGCCGAGAGGTGGTGCAGCAAGGGCTTCTGCTGCTGCATTCAACAACCGTCGGCGACGCCTCGCTCTTTGATGCTCCTCGCGCCTACATGCTCCCACGAGCACATTCACGCCGAAGCAGCATGACGCGCCGTCCCGCATGAGGCGGGGCGGGCCGTGACCATCATGGGAGGGAGGCATGCCAGAGTCTTTTGTCGTGCGCCGTGAGGCGCATATAGCGGCGCCGCCGGCTGCGGTGTTTGCGCTGATGACGGATCCGGAGAAGATTTTGCGATGGATGGGAACGGAGGCCGAGATCGAGCCGGAGCCGGGCGGGCTTTATCTCGTCAACGTCACCGGCGCCCGCTTTGCGCGAGGCTCGTTTCGCGAGGTCGTGCCGGTGCATCGGCTTGCCTATAGCTTCGGATGGGATGGCAGCGAGGTCGTGCCGCCGGGCTCCAGCCTGGTCGAGATCGACCTGATCGAGCAGCCGGATGGGACGTTACTGCGACTCACCCATAGCGGCCTGCCGAGCGAGGAGCAGTGCGCCGGCCATGCCGAGGGCTGGGAGCATTATCTCGGGCGGCTCACCGCGGTCGCCGCCGGGGGCGATCCGGGGCCGGATCCTTTTTACGGCAGGACATGAACGATTTTTCGTGGGCGTGGGGCGCTTCTCAAGCGCTTGCCGCTGCGGGAAAAACGCCCGGCCGGCGCTCCGACCGGCCGTCAAAAAACAAGGTTTTTTCACCTGCAAACATGAATGCCCGGTTCATCTCCAGTTCAATTTGGCGGCCCTAAGGTGGGTACGGCTGGATGAAATGGAGTTTTCGATGAAGGCACTATCTATCGCGGCTGCCTTGCTCGCTGGCAGCCTTTCGATCGGCTCTGCGCAGGCGATGCCGATGGGGACAATCAATGTCGAGAGCAAGGTCACAAGCGATGTCACAAAGGGCGATGTCACGAAGGTGGACTACGCCTGCGGCCGCGGCTGGCACCTGACCCGCTGGGGCGAATGCCGCCGCAACTGGCGACGCCCGCCGCCGGTGGCCTTCTATGGTGGTCCACCCCGCTGGGGTTGGGAGCGCCGCCACCGCGACTGGGATGGCCCGCGCTGGCGCCATGAACGCCGCTGGGATCGCGAACGTCGCTGGCGGGACGACTACTAAAAACCTCGGCATGAGGCTGACGGACGAGGCCGGCGCGATGTTTCGCCCGGCCTTTTCTTTTGGAAACTGTCATTGCGCTCAGATTAGATCCGGCTGACGAGCCAGTACTTGCCGTCGATCAGCTCTTCGAGTTCGGCTGGATCCTTGACGCCGAACTCAAACCATTCGACGAGTTCCTTCGCCTTCAGCCGGCTTTCGTCCGCCGTAAAGTCGATTCCATAGCGCGCGCACCAGCGCCGCAGGATCGACGTCAACAACGTCATGTCGTTTCCGTCCAGCGGATCTTTCGGCCAGAATGTCGTGCCCATCGCAACCCCTCAATCGCGGATGACCCGACATTACAATGGAATCAGAGCCGCGCAAGTTTAAAGTGTTATTTTTCTGTTTTCCACCGGTGTGATGTTTGACAGTGTTGTTGTTGCCTGAAGCCCGAGGGGAGAGCGGGCGCGGAAGCGTCGGCTTGCGGAGGTCTGCCGGCGATGTCATCCTAAGTCATGGATCTGCCTTCCTCCCTTGCCTGGCTGGTTGACGAGGCCGCTGCCTCGCCCGGTCCCGAACGGTTCCTCGCCGAACTCGGGCGCCGGCTGCTTTGCGACGGTCTGCCGCTTGCCGGCGGCGCGCTGACACTTTCAGTGCCGCATCCGATCATCGCGCGGCGCACTTGGCTCTGGCGGGCGGAGAGCGGGGCCGTTATCGAGGCGCTGGCCTTCGCGGCGGCCCCGCCGGTCGAGGCCGGGCGCGAGTGGCTGGCCGGGCTCGGGCCGGTATGGGAGGAAGGGATCGGAGCCTCGCCGGAGAGCCCGGTGCTCGGCTGGGCGGGTATCGCCAATGGGGCCGGGAGGGACGCCTTTGACCCGGCCGGGGCGGATCGTCTGCGCGAGGTGGCGCGCTTTGCCGCTGCGCCGCTTGCGGCACTCGCGGCGCGGGAGGCGCGGGCTGCTCTGCTCGAAGCCTATCTCGGCCGGCGCAGTGCCGCGCGGGTGCAGGCCGGGGCGCTTGCCCGGGGCACCGGGGAGACCATTCGCGCGGCGCTTCTCTGCGCCGACCTGCGCGACTTCACCGCACTCTCGGAGGTGACGGAGCCGCACGCGATGATCGCGACGCTCGATGCCTGGTTCGACCGCGTCGCCGGCGCCGTACACGCCTTCGGCGGCGAGGTGCTGAAATTCATCGGCGACGGCGTGCTGGCGATCTTCCCGGTCGCGGCTGCGCCAGGCAAGGCCCAGGGAGACCGTGACGCCTGCGAGGCGGCGCTGAGGGCGATCGCCGCCAGCCGCGCCGGCATGGCCCATCTCGACCAGGTACGCCGGGCGCAGGGCCTAGCGCCGCTGCCCTTCGGGGCCGCGCTGCATTTCGGCGAAATCCTGTGGGGTAATATCGGCGCGGCGGACCGGCTGGATTTCACCGCCATCGGCCCCGCCGTCAATCTTGTCAGCCGGCTCGAAGGGCTCTGCAAGCCGCTCGGCCGCAGCGTGCTGATCTCGGGCGCGGTGGCGGCGAATACGTCGGCGCCGCTCGTGCCCCTCGGAGAGCACGCCTTGCGCGGGATCGCCGATCCTTGTGCGGTCTTCACCCTGCCGGAGGATTGAGCCCGAGGGCGGTGCTGCCAGAAGGCGCCGCAGACGCGGGGCTTCCGACCGCGACTTTTATCGTTCGCGAAGCGCAGACAAGAATCATGATTGTGAAGCTCATCTTTTTTGGCTAAAGCCTGTCCGCACATCGAATGAGGGGGTTCAAACATGGATCAATACGCACGCAAATTTTTCTCCGTCCTGGGACTGTCAGCAATGCTGATGGCCGGTGGCGCTCAGGCCGAAGACGGCAAGAAAGTCTCGATCGTCGATGATCGCGGCGTGACTGTCGAAGTCCCGGCGCAGCCGAAACGTATTGCCTCGATTTCTTATTTCGCCGATGACGTTGCGCTCGCGCTCGGCATCAAGCCGGTCGCCAGCACCTATATGACGGCTGGCCGCGAGCCCGCTTTCCTGCTCGGCCTGACCTCAGGGATGAAGCAGATCGGCCAGCGCGCCAAGCCCAATCTCGAGCTTCTTTCCGAAGCCAAGCCGGATCTGATCATTGCGATCCGCCGCTATACGGTCGGCAATGCAGCGCAGCTGCAGAACATCGCGCCTTACGTTGCCTATAATATGGAACTGCTCGAAGAGAGCTACAGCGAGACCGCAGCACTTTCCAAGCTGCTCGGCAAGCCCGAGCGCGGCGAGCAGCTGAACGCCGATTTCCGCAAGCATCTGGCGGAGTTCGCCGCCAAAGCGCCGAAGGACAAGCATCCGCGCTTCCTGATCATGTGGGGCGGCGCGACACCTTTCGCCTTCCACACGGAAAACACCTCGGCCTCTATCGTCGCTGCGATCGGCGGCGACAATGTTCCCGGCCCGAAGACCCCGGGCGGCGAGTTCGGCATCGATCTCAGCCTGGAGACCATGCTGGAGAAGGACCCGGAAGTGATCTTCGTCTACGATTCCGGCCCGGATCGTCCGCATGAGAGCAATCCGATCTGGTCGCAGCTGTCGGCGGTCAAGAACAACCGGGTCTTCTATGTCGGCGACCAGTGGGTCGAGACCAACGGTCCGATCGCCCGCGAAATCGTGCTGCGCGAGGCCGCGCACTACCTCTATCCCGACACGTTCCCGGCCGTCGACGTCAAGGCGGAAGCCGCCAAGCTGATCCCGGCCGAACTGCAGAACTAAGCCAGGGACAAGACCGGCGATGAGCCCCCGGCAATCATTCCTGGCCATCGGGCTCATCGTCATCGCCGCCATCCTGGCGGCGATGTTTGGCTTGCTGATCGGCGCCAAGACGCTGTCGGCTGAGACCGCCATCCGCGTGCTGTTGGCGCCCGATGGCAAGATCGAATCCATCCTCGTCTGGACGCTGCGGCTGCCGCGCAGCCTGACCGCGGCTGCCGGCGGCGCGGGTCTTGCCGTTTCCGGCTATGTGCTGCAGACGCTGACCCGCAATCCGCTGGCCGATCCCGGCATCACCGGTGTCACATCCGGGGCGGTCGCGCCGATCGTCTGCTGTTTCGTCTTCCTGCCTTGGCTTTCGCCCGCCTATTATCCCTTCATCGGCCTTGCCGGCGGGCTTGCGGCAGCTTCAGTGACGTTCTGGGTGTCGCATGGCGGGCAGGGGCGGCCGCTGCAGCTGGCGCTCGGCGGTGTCAGCGTCTCGCTCTTCCTGGGTGCGATCACCACCTACGTGCTGCTTTTGACCGGGCCGCAATCGGCATCGCTGCTCTTCTGGCTTGCCGGCGGCTTCCAGGGGCGCACCTGGTCCCATCTCCTCTACATGCTGCCCTGGACGATCGCCGGCGTCGCCGGCGCGCTGCTGCTGCGGCGCGTCATCGCCATGTTCATGCTGAGCGATCATGCCGCGGCCGGCATGGGCTTGCAGCTAGGGCTGTGGAAGCCGCTCATCCTCATTCTCGCCGTCCTTCCGGTTGCGGGCGTCGCGCCGGTCGCGGGACCGGTCGCCTTCGTGGGGCTGGCCGCTCCTCACATCGCCCGGCTGCTCAAGCCGCGCGGCACGGGGTGGGAGATCGGGCTCAGCGCTGCCCTCGGCGCGCTGATCGTCACCGTCGCCGACGTTTTGGCGCGCAGCATCGCCATCCCGCGCGAACTGCCGGTCGGCATCGTGACCGCGCTGCTTGGCGGGCCTGTCTTCATCTATCTCGTCCAGCGCGGGCGGCTGAGCCTAGCAGGTGAAGCACGATGAGCGCCCCGGCATCGACGACGGCTGCTTCGCCAGGCCTCGGCATGTCCGCCGCACTGGCCATCCTGACGGTCCTGTCGCTGGCGGCGGCGATCTTCCTCGGCGTTGCCGATATTCCGATGGCCGATGTCGCGGCCGTCTTGACCGGCGGCGGCTCGGCTGAAGCACGGCTGATCATTCTCGATATCCGGCTGCCGCGCATCGCCACCGGCATTTTGGCTGGCATCCATTTTTCGCTGGCAGGATATCTGCTGCAGACCATCACCCGCAATCCGCTGGCCGATCCGTCGCTGATGGGCGTTTCGCAGGGTGCGACGCTGTCGGTGACGATCTTCCTGCTTTTCACCGTCTATATCTTCGAGCCCGGCTCGAACACGCTGGCCGAACTGCCGGTCGCCTGGCTGCCGGCGGCCGGGCTTGCCGGCGGTCTGCTGGCCGGCGGCGTCATCTATCTCCTGGCCTTCCGCCTCGGCCTCAGCGCGCTGCGCATCACGCTCTGCGGCGTGGCGGTCGGGGCGGTTCTGCATGCGGTGGCGATCGGCCTCATCGCCGGTTGGGGATCGGCCCGCATCGAGATCATTCTCGAATGGCTGTCGGGCAGCCTTTACGCCCGCAGCTGGGATCATGCACTCTTCCTGCTGCCCTTCACCATCGCCGGGCTCGCCATGCTGCCGGTCATCTACCGCCCCTTGACGCTGCTGCAGTTCGATGCATCCGTCGCCCGCTCTTTCGGGCTCGGCTATAAGAGACAGTTCTCAATCGTGCTGATCGTATCTTCTGCGCTTGCGGCGAGTGCGGTCGGCGCGGTCGGCCCTGTTGTTTTCATCGGTCTCGTCGTGCCGCATCTCGCCCGTTTCCTGGCGGGCCGGAATTTCATGTTGTCGCTTGTTCTGACGATCGTGCTCGGCGCCGTCATCGTCACGCTCGGCGATCTCATCGGCCGGCTGCTGGGCCAAGCCGAGGAAATCCCGATCGGCGTGGTCACGGCCGTCTTCGGCGTTCCGTTCCTGCTCGCGCTGCTGCGCAAAACCATGTGAGGCCGAAATGCCATTGTCCTGTTCCGACCTCTCGGTAATGTACGGCCAGCGAAAGGCCCTTAACGGCTTCAGTCTTTCGCTTGAGAAAGGCGAGATCCGCGCGCTGATCGGCCCGAACGGCTCGGGCAAGAGCACGGCGCTGCATGCGCTGGCCGGGCTGATCCGGCCGGCCGGGGGCCGAGCGTCGCTCGGCGGCGTTGCCGTCGCCTCCATGTCGCGCCGCATGTTGGCGAAGAGGCTCGCCTTCCTGCCGCAGCAGCCGACCGCGCCCGATGAAATGACCGTCGCCCAGCTGGTGCGCCAGGGCCGCTATCCGCATGTCGGCCTGTTCCGATCCTATGACAGCCGTGACGAAGACGCGATCGAATGGGCGCTTGAAAGCACCGGCCTGTCCGGGCTCGCCGACCGCAGCCTCCGGGAATTGTCCGGCGGCGAGCGGCAAAGGGCCTGGATATCGGCCGCTCTCGCCCAGGAGGCGGAGATCCTGCTGCTCGACGAGCCGACCTCCTTCCTCGATATCGGCTACCAGGTCGAGGTGCTCGACCTCGTGCATCGGCTGAGCCGGGAAAAGGGCGTGACCGTCGTCATGGCGATCCACGACATCAACCAGGCCGTCGCCGTCAGCGACCGCATCTCGCTGCTTGAAAAAGGCGAGCTCAGATTCGACGGCGCCCCACGCGAGCTTGCCGAACGCGGGCTGATCCAGGAAATCTTCCGCGTCAGGGGCCGCTTCGTCCAGGTCGCGCCCGACAGTCCGCCGCATTTCGATGTCGAGCTGATGAAACTTCAGCGAGCCGACACGACCTAGCGCTTTACCAGCCTGAAGACGATCTTCGTCTGAGTGTAATAATTCAGCGCGTCGGCGAAATCAGGCGTCCAGCCGTCGGCGACGAAGGGAATGAAGCCGTCATATTCGAGCTTGCGGGCGGAGACGTCGAAGCCCGCCCTTTCGAAGGCGCGGCCATAATCCGTGATCGACCGGTCCTGGACGACGGTGTTGGTGCGGTTGGCGACGAGTTCGCGCCATTTGGGCCAGAGCGGGTTATCCGTATGGCATCCTGTCACCGCATAATAGACGCCGCCGGACTTCAGCGCCCGCCAGATGTCGGCGGCGTGTGCGTCGATATCGGAAACGAGATAGATGACCTCATGGCTAAGGGCCAGATCGAATTCTTCGCTCCAGCCGTCGAGCCTGCCGCCGACCTGATGCTGGATCGGCAGATTGCCCTTCAGCGTCTCGGCCTTGGCGATTGAGGTTTCGGCGATGTCGATGCCGAGCGCCTTGCGGAAGGGGCGGATCGCATAGAGATGGCGCAGCAGGCCGCCCTGATTGCAGCCGAAATCGAGCACGCTCTTGTCGGTCAGGTCCCGCTCGAGGATGAGGTCGATCAGGTGGCGCCAGATGGGCGCATGTCCATCGGCCATCCTGTCTTCGGCATCTGGATCGATATACCACGTGCCGATGTTTTTCTGCGCTTCCTCAGCCATCCTCTTGCGCCTCGCATCATGCCGATCACGGTGATGGTCTTAGGATGCGTTGTCATGCTTGGCTAGATCGGAAGGCGGTTTTCGAGCGCCTTCCACAGCCGTCAGGTATTTTGCAAAGAAAACTTTGCAAAGATATGTTTGCGATTGTATGCTTTGGGGATGAAACATCCGCACCCTAAACCTGCCGCAGATGCCCGCACCGTCAGCCGGGTCGTGCCCGAGCCCACCGCGCTGAAGGCGCTGGCGCATCCTGTGCGGCTGCGCATGCTCGGCATGCTCCGGATCGATGGTCCCGCCACGGCGACGCAGCTTGCCGCGCGGCTCGGCCTGAACAGCGGCGCGACGAGCTATCATCTGCGCCAGCTCGCCCAATACGGCTTCATCGAGGAGGCGCCGCATGCCTCGCGGCGCGACCGCTGGTGGCGCGCCAGCCACGAGCTGACCTCGGTGCCGGCGAGCGAATCCGAAGGGGAGGCGCTCGATCTCGACATCGCCTTCAATCAGGCCGCACTCTCGCTGCAAGTCGGCCAGATGCAACAGGCGCTGGAGGAATATGCCGAGCTGCCGCCCGAATGGCGCAAGGCGACGGCTGCCGACGACATCATCATCCCGATGACGGCGGCACAGGCCGAGGCTCTGACGAAACGGCTGAGGGATGTCATCCTGGAAGCGATGCAGGCGGCCCCACGGCTGGGGGAGGCGGCGTCGCAGGAAGCCGGCATGGTTCCCTTCTATGTCATGCTGCACGCCTTTCCCTACCCCGGCCGCTTGCCGCATCGTGAAGGCGAGGGCGAGCCGTGAGACCGGGCCGGCCGTTCCTGGCGCTCGCGGCTGCCGAGACATTCTCGCTCTCCGGCACGCGGCTTTCGACCATCGCCATTCCCTGGCTGGTGCTGAGCACGACGGGCAGCCCCGTGCTGACGGGGCTGACGGCGATGATAGAAATGCTGCCCTATGTCGTCGCCAAGGCGCTCGGCGGACCGCTGATCGACCGCGCCGGCGCCAAGCGCATCGCCATCATCTCAGACACCGCTTCGGTGCTCGTGGTCGCTCTGGTGCCGCTTCTGGATATCTTCGGCCTGCTCGCCATGCCGGTGCTGCTACCGCTCGTCTTTGCCATGGGCGTGCTGCGCGGACCCTCCGATGCGGCCAAGCAGGCAATGGTTCCCGATATCGCCACGCTCGCCGGCGTGCCGCTCGAAAGGGTGACCGGCGTCGCAAGCGCCATCGAGCGGCTGGCCTCGACGGCGGGCGCGGCCGGCGCCGGCGCTTTGATCGGGCTGATCGGCCCGGGCCAGGCGCTGCTCGTTAATGCCGCCACCTTCGCCGCCGCAGCACTAATCGTTGCTGTGGGCATACCCGGAACGCGCCGCGCGCCCGCGCTTGAAACTCCACCGGCCGAACCGGCCTCCTATTTCGACGATCTCCGCGAGGGCTGGCGATTTCTGCGGGGCGATGCCGTGCTCGTCAGCATTGTCGCCATGGTGGCGGTCACTAATCTCTTCGACCAGGCCTATCATGCCGTGCTGCTGCCGGTCTGGACACGGGATGCCGGCCATGGTCCGGAACTGCTCGGGGCGATGTTTGCCGCCTTCGCCGGCGCCTCGATCGCAGGTGCTGCGATTGCCGCGGCGATCGGCGAGCGCATGCCGCGCCTGACGGTCTATACGGTGGCCTTCCTCCTAACCGGCTTTCCGCGCTTCCTCGTTCCGGCGCTGGATGCGCCCATCGGCCTCGTCTTTGCGACGCTCGCCATCGCAGGCTTCGCGTCGGGCTTCCTCAACCCGATCCTGTCGGCGGTCATCTTCGAGCGCATCCCCAAGCCGCTGACCGGCCGCGTCACCGCATTGAACACCGCCCTCTGCTTCGCCCTCATCCCCTTCGGCGGCCTCGCCGGCGGTGCGCTGATCAGCACGCTCGGCCTTGCCGCCGCACTGTTCCTGATGGGGGTTGGCTATTTCGCGACAACGCTTGCGCCGCTGGCGCTGAAGAGTTTTCGCGGCTTTGACAGGACCTTGCCTGAAGGAGTTCCTAGCCGCGGCCGAGCTCCTCAACCATCAGGTCGATGAAGCCGCGCACGCGGGGTTCGAGCAGGCGCTTGTCGGGATAGAGCGCCACGATCCTGGCGTCGTCGGTTTCGAGTTGGGGCAGGATGTGGCGGAGGCGGCCGGCGGTGAGGTCGTCGGCGATGAGGAAGTCGGGGAGGAGGGCGATGCCGAGGCCGGCGAGAGCCGCGTCGCGGATCGCCTCGCCGCTGTCGAGCCTCAGGCGGCTGCGGCCCTGCGCCTTGACCCAGGCGCCGCCTTCGCCGCGAAAGCGCCAGCCCTGCCTTTGATTGCGGCTCGCAAAGAACAGGCAGTCATGGACGGCGAGATCGTCGAGATCATGCGGTTCGCTGTGCTCGGCGAGATAGGCGGGAGAGGCGCAGAGCCGCGCCGTTTCGCTGGCGATCACGCGTGAAGCCAGCCGGCTGTCTGACGCCGAGGGGATCGCGCCGATCCGGATCGCCAGGTCGAAGCCTTCCTCGACGATGTCGGCAAGGCGGTCGGTGAAGCTCACTTCCGCCTGCAGGTCCGGCCAGGCCCGGAGATATTTTTCGAGCAGCGGCAGCACGACGAGGCGGCCGAAGGCATCGGGAGCGGTGAGGCGGAGCACGCCGCGCGGCGCGCCGCTCTTGCCCGAGACACTCGCTTCGGCCTCGTCGACCGAGGCGAGGATCTGCAGCCCGCGCTCGTAGAACAGCCGTCCTTCCTCGGTCAGGCTCAGGCTTCTCGTCGTGCGATTGAGCAGGCGCGCGCCGAGCCGGTCTTCCAGACGAATAACGGCCTTTCCCGCCGCCGAGCGCGACAGCCCCATCGTCTGCCCCCCGCCGACGAAGCTCCCGGCATCGACGACGGCCATGAAGATCAGGATGTCGTTCAGGTTCGTGCGCGGCATGAGGCAACTCGACCGGTTCGGGCTAAGGCCTTAATTCGGTCAGTCCTGCGGCCGATTCAAGGTTTGCACCATCAACGCCTATAGCGGCAGTAAGGTCCCGAGGCTTGGTTTATGGGGCGGATGGGAGATGTGCGTTGCGGGCCGGATCGTCGTGCATAGGCGACGAGGAGAGGGTGTGCCGGGTTGCACACCCTCTCATCTTCGCTGCTCATGTCCACCAAGCCACTATCACAGCAACCGTAACCTCACCGCCAGCCGAGCGCCGGTGCGACGTGGGTCAGGATCGCTTCGATGACATGGGCATTATATTCGACGCCGAGCTGGTTGGGCACGGTGAGCAGCAGCGTGTCGGCCTCGGCGATCGCCTCGTCTTCGGCGAGCTGCTTGATCAGGACGTCTGGTTCGGCCGCGTAGCTGCGGCCGAAGATTGCCCGGGTCTTCTCGTCGATGAAGCCAATCTTGTCGCCTTCGTCACCGCCATAGCCGAAATAGGCGCGGTCGCGCTCATCCACCAGCGCGAAGATGCTGCGGCTGACGGAGACGCGCGGCTGGCGCGTATGGCCGGCTGCCTTCCAGGCCTCGCGATAGGCGCGGATCTGATCGGCTTGCTGAACATGGAAGGGCTCTCCCGTTTCATCGTCCTTCAGCGTCGAGCTCTGCAGGTTCATGCCGAGCTTGGCGGCCCAGACGGCGGTGGCGTTTGAGCTTGCGCCCCACCAGATCCGCTCGCGAAGGCCCTCTGAATGCGGCTCGAGACGCAAAAGACCGGGCGGGTTCGGAAACATCGGCCGCGGGTTCGGCTTGGCAAAACCTTCACCGCGCAGCACTTCAAGAAAGACTTCCGCGTGGCGCCGCGCCATCTCGGTCTCGTCCTGGCCTTCCGGCGGCGCATAGCCGAAATGGCGCCAGCCATCGATCACCTGCTCGGGCGAGCCGCGGCTGATGCCGAGCTGCAGCCGGCCGCCGGCGATGAGGTCGGCGGCGCCGGCATCCTCGGCCATATAGAGCGGGTTCTCGTAGCGCATGTCGATGACGGCGGTGCCGATCTCGATCCGGTTGGTCTTGGCACCGACGGCGGCCAGCAGCGGGAAGGGCGAAGCCAGCTGCCGGGCGAAGTGGTGCACGCGAAAATACGCCCCGTCGGCGCCGAGCTCCTCGGCCGCAACCGCAAGGTCGATCGACTGCAGCAGCGCATCTTCGGCCGAGCGCGTCTGCGATTGCGGCGAGGGCGTCCAGTGCCCGAACGAGAGGAAACCGATCTTCTTCATGTCGATGCCGCACCTTGATCTGTTGGGTCTAGGGTTGACAGGTCATGGCACAGTTTTAGGCGGGAAGACAATCGGAACCGGATAGTCTCGGCGCATCGGTGCTGTCGTCTGCCCGTTTCCGAGCCTTTCCCTCGGTCGCTCCGGTTCATCGTCGGGGCGTCGCCCGGCGGAAGCGCTACGGCTGGCCGACATCGACCACAATACTCGAAAGGGTTATCGTGTCCGCTCATGCCTGCCCTAAGTTAAACGGGTGCAGCGGAGCAAGGTCCGTCTCTGGCGCTCACGCCAGATGCGCAAATTGGTCCGCTCGCAAAAACCGGTCGCGGGTCAGGCGTGAGACCTGCGACCGGGGCAGCGCAGTGCCCTAAACCGCCGCGCCGAAGACCATCTTTCCGTTGTTCAGAAAACACGCCTTGTCAAACAGCTGCAGGTCAAGCGGGTTTGGCAGCCTAATGTCGCCTATGTCGGGCAGGGGCTTTCGCGCCACCTCGAAGGATCGGTCGATCTGAGCGATGAAGACCATGATCATGCCGTGTCGGCGCGCGAAGACCTTCAGAGTGCCGACCTGGGCCGAGAGTTCCGGGTTTTCCCGCTTCTGGTCGAGCAGCTGGAGGTAATCGACGACCACAAGAGTGCCACGCGGGGCGGAGGCCAGTCTCGCGGTCATGTAGTCGGCGCTGATAGCGTCGGAGCCGTCGAATTCAAACAGGTGATCGAACTGGGCCCGGTCGATACCAATAGCGCGAAAGCCATCATCCACATTCTCTCGTGTGTACTCCAGCGAGAAGAACACGCCGGGATGGCCTGATTTCATCGCCTCGACCGCGAGTTTAAGCCCCATCAGGGTCTTGCCGTGGCCGGGCCGGGCGCCGACGAGCAGGAGGTCGCCGGGCCGCAAGTGTGCAAACAGCTCGCTGGCGGGCAAGGTCTCCAATGCCTTTGCTGCGAGCAGGCTCCAGCGGCTATAACCCTCGTCCTTGGCTATGCGGTCGAGCGCCTGATGCAGCGGTATATCCTCGGCGCGCGACAGCGCCTTGGCCTTACGCTTAAGGTGATAAATGGGCTGAGTCGTCTTCATGCATAAACCTCCTATTGCGAGCGGCTTTCGCAATCCCTCCTTATGCCAGGTGCTCGAACAGTCGGTTCGGTGTCAGGTAGCCCCGCATGACGTCTGCTTTCCCGATGGGGGGGCGTGGGCTGCGCCGGAATCAGATCATAGCGCAGGTCCATTCGGCCGAAAATTGCCTGCGCCGCCTCGGAGCAAAAAATGTATAACCCCGCAAGCGGGAGCGCAGGGAATTACGGGAGTCGGTTCCTGCTCGCGTCGATAAGCTGCCGAGATCAATAGTAGGCGGATTTGAAGGGGGCGATCGCCGCCCCCATGGCCGAGGCATCGCTTGAGATCTCGGAGATGATCAGCTTCGGCCGGGGGCGTGGAACACCGTAGCGGGGGCGGTCGAAGATCTCGGTGCGGTCGATCAACATCTGCGCCAGCGCCGGCGGAATCTGGCCGCCGAAGACGATGCCCTGCGGGTCGAAGATTGCCCAGATGGCGTTGATGAGGCGACTGTAGGCGGGCGTGACGTCGTCCACCCAATCCATGACGCCTGGCCATTTCGGATCGAAATGCTTGCGCATATAAGTGATGGAGGGGATATCGAGGCCGTTGTCGTTGAGCCGTTCGATCAGATACTGCAAGGCCGGCCGGCGCTTGTTTTCCTCGGCATCGTATATGCCTGAGAATTCGCCGGCATTGCCGACGCCGTTGTGCAGCAACTCGTTGTTGCTGACGAGGCCGCCGCCGAAGCCGTAGTTGAAGCTGAGGTAGGCGAAATGCCTGATGTAGCGGCCGGCGCCGAACATGGATTCGGCGACCGTTCCCGCCTTGGCGCCGTTGTGCACCCAGACCGGTTTGCCGAAGAATTCCGACAGCAGCGGCCCGAGCTCGATCAGTGACCACTCGTGCAGCGGCAGCGGCGCGTTGTAGCGGGTGCCGCTGACGTGGAAGCCGGCAATGCCGAAGCCGATGCCGAAGAAGCTCTCTTCGGAGAGGCCGTTTTCCCGCTGGTGCTGGATCAGCTGCCCGCGCACGAGATCGAGCGACTGGGCCATCGAGCGTTCGCGCAAGGTGACGCTGCTTTCGGCCAGCACCTTGCCTGAAATATCCATCAGGCAGATGCCGATCACGTCGGTGTTGACGGAGATGCCGCAGGAATAGGCGTAGCGGCCGTCGAGCCGCAGCGTCGGGCTCGGCTGGCCGCGACCGGCGCCGGGCTTGGGCGAACCGAAGGCGACGATGCCGCGCTCCTCCAGCTGGTCGATGATCCGGTAGACCGATTGCTGGGTGAGGTCGGTGTGGCCGGTGACTTCGGAGCGCGAGAGGCTCGGATGGCGCCAGATCAGCTTGAGAATGTCGCGCTCGTTCGGCGAGACGCAGCCGCCGCCTTCGCGCAGGAAGTGCGGGGCGATCAGCGGCTCCGGGAAATAGGTCATATCCAACACCTCGGTTGTCGATAATTACCATATGCGTGTAGTAATCAGGCCCGTCTCCAGCGGTGATTTCGTGCTTTCAGCCTATAGCAACAGCCTGTTGTCGCCGCAAGCCAGGATCCGTCACCAAATTGTTACACACTGTGTGTAGTAATACGCCATCACCGAAGGCGGGCAGTGAGCCGGCCGATCAAACAGGCGAGGGCAAGATGAAGATTTCCATTCTGGCGGCTGCGGCCGCGCTGACGGCGGGCGCATGTTCTGCGCAGGCCGCCAATATCGAATTCTGGTACGGCAATACCGGTGTCGTCGAAACGGCGATTCAGGATCAGTGCGCTGCTTTCAATGCAGCGCAGTCCGAGCATCACATCACCTGCGTCGGGCAGGGCAGCTACGAGGTGTCGATGCAGAAGGCGATTGCCGCCTTCCGCGCCAAGAACCATCCCGTCCTCATCCAGTTCTTCGACGCCGGTACGCTCGACCTGATGCTGTCGGACGCCGTCGTGCCGGTCCAGGACGAACTGCCCGACGTCAAATGGGACAATTACATAACCGGCGCCCGCGCCTATTACGAAACCTCCGGCGGCAAGCTGTTTGCCCAGCCCTACAATGCCTCGACGCTGCTCTTCTACACCAACAGAACCGAGCTGGAGAAAGCCGGCATCACCAAGACGCCTGAGACGTGGGAGGGGATCATCGAGGCCGCCCGCAAGCTGAAGGCCGCGGGCCATGCCTGCCCCTTCACCACCGATGGCGACACATGGCGTGTGCTCGAACAGTTCTCGGCCCGCCACGGCCTGCCGATCGCCTCGAAGCACAACGGCTATGATGGCCTCGACGCCGAATATGTCTTCAACACCACCTTCGCCGCCAAGCATCTGCAGAACCTGGTGGACTGGCGCAAGGAAGGCCTGGTGAAGCTCGGAAGCGATACCAAGGCCGGCAATTTCACCGCCGCCTTCAATGCCGGCGAATGCGCCATGATGGAAAATTCCTCGGGCTCCTATACGGCCTCCGCCAAGGCCTTCGAAGGCAAGTTTGAACTGACCGTCTCCCTGGCGCCGATGTATCAGGGCCACGAGCGTCACAACACCTTCGTCGGCGGCGCCTCGATCTATATCATGAAGGGTCATGACAAGGCTGAAATCGAAGGCGCCAAGGCTTTTCTCGATTTCCTGCGCCGTCCCGAGCAGCAGATGGCCTTTACCGCGGCCACCGGCTACGTGCCCGTCACCAATGATGTGATGGAGGCGATCGAAAAGAGCGGCGAGGCCAGTTCGCCGAAATATGCCACCGCGGCCCTCGGCATCGGTTCGATGAACGAGCCGCGCACGCCGGATACGCGCGGCATCCGCCTCGGTTTCTATGTCCAGTTCCGACAGATCTTCATGGAGGAGACCCAGAAGGCCTTTGCTGGGGAGAAGACCATGCAGGCAGCACTCGACAGCGCCAAGAAGCGCGGCGACGAACTGCTGCGCCGCTTCGGGCAGACCTACAAGGGCGCAAAGCTGCACTGACCGGACACTCCCCCGTACGGACGCGCGGAGCCGCGCGCCCCGCACGGTTCTTTCCATGCAGGGCCTCCTCCCATGACGTCGGAATCTTCGCTTTTCAGCCATCGCTGGCTGCCGCTTTTTCTGGTGGCGCCGTTCATGCTGCTGATCGTCTTGTTCTTCTATGCGCCGATCTTCCAGGCCTTCTACTGGTCGTTCTTTCTCGAACGCCCCTTCGGCGGCGGCTCGATGTTCGTCGGATCAGAGAATTTCGTCCGTGTGCTCTCCGATCCGGAATTCTGGGAGGCCGGCTGGCGCACCATCGTCTTCATGATCACCGGCTCCTCGCTGGCGGTGCTGATCCCGCTGATCCTGGCAGTCGCGGCCGATCGCAAGATCCGCCTCTCGCTGCCGGCCCGCAACGTTCTCGTCTGGCCGAAGGGCGTGGCGGGCGCCTCGATCGGCGTCGTCTTCGCCTTCCTTTTCAATCCGTTCGTCGGCGTGCTTGCGCCGCTCAATTCCATCGTTCCCGGCATCTGGGCGCCTGGCATCGATGGCACGGACGCCTTCATCACGCTGATAGCAGCCCATGTCTGGGGCGGCATTCCGTTCAATTTCGTCATCCTGCTCGCCGGGCTGCAATCGATCCCGCGCACCATGCACCAGGCGGCCGCCATGGATGGGGCAGGGCCGTGGCGGCGCATCCTCGACGTGCAGCTGCCGCTGATCGCGCCGCAGCTCTTCCTGACGCTGGTGCTGGAATTCACCGAAAGTGTTACCTCGGCCTTCGCCCTGATCGACACGATCACCAAGGGCGGGCCGGGCGGCTCGACGACGCTGCTCGTCTACAAGATCTATACCGACGGCTTTTCCGGCTACGACCTGTCCGGCGCCTCGACGCAGACGGCGATCCTGATGGTCTTCGTCGTTCTCCTCACCGCCGCCCAGTTCCTCTTCCTCGGCCGGCGCATCAACTACGAGCGGTGACCCATGATCGAAAACGCGCGTTCCCTCAACATCGCCGCCAGCCTCATCCTCGTCGTCGGCATCCTCTATATTCTCGGGCCGCTCTACCTGACGCTCGTCACGGCCTCGCAATCCATCAATATATGTTGCGCAACGGGCTGGCGTGGATCCCGGGCGACCAGCTGTTCTCCAACATGGCGCGGGTTTTTTCCGAAACGCACATCCCGATCCAGATGCTCAACAGCCTGGCGGTCGCCCTCGGCGATGCGATCGCCACCTGCGTGCTGTCGTTCCTGTCGGCCTATGCCATCGTCTATTTCCGTGTCCGCTGGGCGGGCGTGGTGTTTGCGCTGATCCTCGCGACCATCATGCTGCCGATCGAGATCCGCGTCATCACCACCTATCAGGTGGCGTCGAACGTGTTTTCGCCGGTAAATGCCTTGCTCGACATGACAGGACTGAACGGGCTGATCGCCAATTATTTCGGTGCGCCCGTGAAGCTCGAATGGAACCTGCTCGACACGCATCTCGGTCTCGTCGCGCCGCTTGTCGCCCACGGCACCGGCACCTTCCTGTTCCGCCAGTTCTTCCTCACCCTGCCGATGGATCTGTTCAAGGCGGCGCGCATGGATGGGACGGGGCCGATCCGTTTCCTGTTCGACATCCTGCTGCCGCTGTCGCGCACCAGCTTCGCCGCACTCTTCGTGCTGACCTTCCTCAGCGGCTGGACGCAATATCTCTGGCCGCTCGTCGCCGCCTCGACATCGGACATGCAGACAGCCGTCGTCGGACTGGCGCGGCTCGTTCCCGATGCCGATGGGACGGTGCCGGATTTTCCGATGATCATGGCCGCCACCATCGTCGTCTCAATCATCCCGCTGGCGATGATCGCGCTTCTGCAGCGCTATCTCGTCCAGGGCCTCGTTCTCACGGAGAAATAGCCATGAACGCGATCGACATGGCGATCCGCGCCGCCGCCGCCAACATCAAGCTGACAGGCGTCACCAAGGCTTATGACGCCCAGACCGTCGTCATCCCCCCGCTCGACGTCGAACTCAGGGCCGGCGAATTCACCGTCATTCTCGGCCCGTCCGGCTGCGGCAAGTCCACGCTCCTGCAGATGATCGCGGGGCTGGAGCGGGTAAGCGCCGGGCAGATCGCGATCGGCGGGCGCGAGGTGCAGGATCTGGAACCGAAGCACCGCGGCTGCGCCATGGTGTTCCAGAACTACGCCCTCTATCCGCATATGAGCGTGTTCGACAACATCGCCTACAGCCTGAAGATCTCGGGCATGGCGAAGGCCGAGCGCATCGACCGGGTCGGGGCGGTGGCGAAGATGCTCGGGCTTTCCGACTATCTCGCCCGCAAGCCGGCGCAATTGTCGGGCGGCCAGCGCCAGCGCGTGGCGATCGGCCGGGCCATCGTGCGCGAACCCGGCGTGCTGCTCTTCGACGAGCCGCTGTCCAACCTCGATGCGCAGCTGCGTCACGACATGCGCGTCGAACTCGCTGAGCTCCACCGGCGCATCGGTGCCACCACCGTCTTTGTCACCCACGATCAGGTGGAGGCGATGACGCTCGCCGACCGCATCCTGATCCTGAACAAGGGGCGCATCGAGCAGTTCGACACGCCGAAGGCGATCTATCACCATCCGGCCTCAGTCTTCGTGGCGAAATTCATCGGCGCACCGCCGATGAACATCCTGCCGGTCATCGGCGACGGCACGGTGCTGAGGCTCGCCGACGGGCAGGTTGCGGCGCAAGCGCCGCTGACCGGCAGCTACCAGCTCGGCATCCGGCCGGAGGATATTCTTCTCGACAGCAAGGCCGGCGGCCGCGCCGTCACCGCCGCGCTGCGTTTTCGCGAGGATCTCGGCTCGCACGCGATCCTGGCGGCCGAGCTCGGCGGCTCGGTCGTCCGGATTGCGACACCTTTCGGCGCGGAGGTTCTGGACCGCGGCGAGCTCTCTCTCACTTTCCCTGCCTCCCGCCTGCATCTCTTCGATGCGGAGAGCGGCAGGGCCATACCCGGCGCATTCGCCGCCCATTGAAGGAAGCCCCATGAAATATATCGATCATATTGCCGATCCGTCGCGTCCCTGCGCCATCGTCGCCCATCGCGGCGCCTGGCTCCATGCGCCCGAAAACAGCCTGGCGGCGATCGAGGCCGCCATTGCCGGCGGCTACGACATCGTCGAACTCGATATCCGCCAGAGCGCCGACGGCGTGCTGTTCATCCTGCATGACGATACGCTGATGCGCATGGCGGGCGTCGACCGCATTCCCGAGGAAATGACGATTGCCGAAATCACCAGCCTCAGGCTGCGCATGGCCGATGGCGGCCCCGGCCAGCCCTTCACGACCGAAACCGTTCCGACGCTCGAACAGGTGCTCGAAACCGTGCGCGGCCGCATCTTCGTCGATCTCGACATAAAGCATCTCGAAATGATGGAAGTCGTGGCAGCCAAGGTCAAGGAAATGGGCATGGCCGACCAGGTCGACCTCAAAGCGCCGGCCGGCACGCCGGAAGCGCTCGCCTGGCTTTCCGGACGGAGCGGGATCGACGGCATACCTTTCATGGGCCAGGCCTTCTTCAAGGAGGGAACCGCCGAGCGGACGGCAGAAACCATCCTCTCGATCAAGCCCTTCATGTGCGAAGCCAAGTTCGACCGGCTGGAAACGCTCGCCGGCCAGCATCCGCGCCTGCGCGAGGCCGGCATCTCGCTCTGGGTCAATACGCTCGATCCGGTCTCCTGCTGCGGCCTGACCGACAGCGCAGCCCTTGCCGATCCCGATGCGGTCTGGGGCCGGATGATGGCATCGGGCATCAGCGTCATCCAGACCGACCAGCCGGCAGCGCTGAAGGCCTACATCGAGGCGCGCCGGGCATGATGAGAGCAGTCAAGGCCGCCGAGCCGGCACGAGGCTTCAGCGGAATTTCCGACAGCCTTTTCGCTGCGCTGATGCAGAATATGCGTGAGGCGGCGGAGGCGGAAATCTTGCCCCGCTTCCTCGGCGTCACCGCCAAGGGCATCCGTACCAAGACGGCCCCGGACGATCTGGTGACCGATGCGGATATCGGCGCCGAGCGGCGGCTCACCGAGGCGTTTTCGGCGCGCTTTCCCAAGGCGCTGCTCGTCGGCGAAGAGGCGGTGTCGGCCGACCCTTCAATCCTTTCGCGGCTCGCCGATGCCGATCTCGCCGTCATCATCGATCCCGTCGACGGCACCTGGAATTTCGCTCATGGCGTGCCGCTCTTCGGCATGATCGTCGCGATCGTCTCCGGTGGGCAAACGGTGGCCGGGCTGATCCACTATCCCGTCACGGGCGATTTTCTTGCCGCCCGGCAGGGCGAGGGCGCATGGCACATCGCCCGCAACGGCATAGAGACCCGGCTTTCCGTCGCGCCGCCATCGCCGCTCGGCGAAATGCATGGCTTCGTGCCGCTGCAGATGTTCCCCGCCGAGGATCAGCCGGTCTATGCGCAGCGCCTGCTGCGCTTTGCCCGCACCACCACATGGCGCTGCTCGGCGCATGAATACCGGATGGTGGCGACAGGCGCGATGAGCTTCTCGCTCAATGCCGAACTCAAACCGTGGGACCACGCCGCCGGCGTCCTCATTCACCGGGAGGCCGGCGGCTACGGCGCACTCCTCACCGGCGAAGCCTACCGGCCGGCCATGTCCGTCGGGCGGCTCCTGCTGGCGCCGGACGCGGAAAGCTGGGAAGCGATCCGCCGGGTGTTGTCGGAGGGATAGCGACCGGCGAGCCGGCTTGCCGTGCGGGAGGCGGGACGCCGCCCGCGCGGCCGCACGAACGTCGCGCCGATAGAACCGGGAACTCCGGTTGCGCGGATGTGTTCGGTCCCTGTGCCCGTGTAGGCGGGTGCTTTCCCAAGTCGGATAGAAGGGATCAACGATGTCTATCAACCTCGAAAATGCAGTCGTGGTTATCACGGGAGCATCGAGCGGCATTGGCCAGGCCGCTGCCGAGGCTTTCGCCCGGCGCGGCAGCAGGCTGGTGCTGGCGGCGCGCAACGGCGAGGCGCTGGAAAAGGTTGCTGAGACGTGCAGAGGGCTCGGGGCGGAGGCGATCTCCGTCGTGACCGACGTGACCGAGCCTGCCGCCGTCAAGGCGCTTGCCGACAAGGCGAAGGACCTGGGCGGGATCGATGTCTGGGTCAGCAATGTCGGCGTCGGCGCGGTCGGCCGGTTCGAGGAAACTCCGATCGAGGCTCATGAGCAGGTTATCCGCACCAATCTGATCGGCCACATCAACGATGCCCATGCGGCCGTGCCGATCTTCCTGGAGCAGGGCAGGGGCGTCTTCATCAACATGATCTCGCTCGGCGGCTTTGCGGCGGCGCCGTTTGCGACCGCCTACAGCGCCAGCAAGTTCGGTCTTCGCGGCTTCTCCGAGGCGCTGAGGGCGGAGCTCGCCGACAAGCCCCGCATTCACGTCTGCGACATCTATCCTGCCTTCGCCGATACGCCGGGCCTTCGGCACGGAGCAAATTTCGTCGGGCGGCAGGTTTCCGCGCCGCCGCCGGTCCTCGATGCGCGCCGTGTGGCCGAGGCGATCGTCAGCGTCGCCAGATCGCCGCGCGCCACCACGACTGTCGGCGTGGTCACCAGTGCAACGAGACTCGCCCATCTGCTGGCGCCCAATCTCGCCGCCAGAACGCTCGCTCGGCTGATGGCCGGCTATTTCAAGCGGGCGCCGCGCGCCGTCGAAAGCGACGGCAATCTCTATCGGCCCTCCACGGACGCGGCTCACATCGACGGCGGGCTCCGATCGCCGCACCGATATTCGGCGCCGCTGCTCCTCGGCCTTGCCGCGGTTGCCGTGCTGGCATTCGGTGCCGCGGCGAGAACGCCGCCCCGCCGGCGGCTGGCTCTGGGCAGCCGGCATCGGATTTGGTAGGGGGCTGCGTGGTGTGCTGGATTTCTGTACGGTGCGCGGCACTCAAGCCGAGTTGGCGGAAGAAATCACTGCCGGCCCACACCCCGCCCGCCAGCAAGCCTCAGCCAAGGAGCCAGATGAAAGCCGCTCATCAGCAGGTACATCGGCGCCATTCCGCCGATCGGGAAGGCATCCGGCGTCGTCATGCAGATCATGTCGTGACTGCCGGTTGCGGCCGTCAGCAGGGCCATGATCGCGAAGGTCGGGGCGGCGGCGAGCGAGAGGTAATCGGCGGCGAGCGGCATCGGCGTCACTCCTTGCCGTAGCGGTCGTGGTGGCGCCACCAGATGCCGGTTTCGTTGCGGCCCTTCGGCGCGCGGTCGAGCCATTGGTATACGCCCCAGAGCCCGTCCAGCCCGCGCGCATAGCTGGAATAACTGTGGTAGACGGCGCCGTCGATCAGCTCGAAAGCGCTGACGCCGGGGCGGTCGCGGGTGTAGGTGGCGACGTCGGTGCCGGTCATCGACGCGATCTGGACGATCGGCGCTTCGCTGCCGCGCAGCTGCCATTCCTGGACGGCGGCGCCGGGCGCGGGTTCGGGGGCGGGCGGCTCGCGGCGGTAGTTGTATTCGATGCCGCCCGAGCGCTGCTCTTCGGCGCTGAACCAGACGCTGAAATCGCCGTTGAAATCGCTGCTGGCGGAGGAGGCCCAGGGAAAACTCCAGTCCATGCGCCGCTTGAAGGCCTGAAGCTTTGCAAGCGGTGCGCGCGAGACCGCCCAGAAGGCGACGTCGTGATTTTCGAGATGGACGAAGAAGCCGTTGAAGCCGTCGGCGATCGAGGAGCAGGAGGGGCATCCGGCGCTGTAATCCGGGCCGAACATGAAGTGATAGACGAGCAGCTGCGAGCGTCCGCCGAAGAGGTCCTGAAGCGAGGCATCGCCGCTTTCCGTGTCGAAGCGATATTGCTTGTCGATCCTTACCCGCGGCAATTGCTGGCGCTTGAGGGCCAGCGCGTCGCTACGCCGCGTCAGTTCCTTCTCCTCTTCGAGCAGATCTAGTCTCGCCGCCAGCCAGCGCTCGCGCGTTGCGTTCAGTTCACCGGTCATGGGGTCTTCTCCTTTGCTTGCCAATTGTCGTAGCATCCGGCGGCTTTGCCGGCCGCTTGCGAGAAGATTACCGCCGGTCAGGCAAATGGCGGGAGTGACAAGTATGACGGGATTTGAATGGACTCGCTGATCACCGCCGCCGCGCGGGCACTGGCATCCGGGGACGCTCTCGGCGCCCTGAAGCGGGTGGCGCTGCGCGACGATGCGCCGGCGCTGGCGCTGCGCGGCATTGCCATGGCGCAGCTCGGCGACCTCGTCCGCGCCAAGGCGCTGTTGAAGAGTGCGGCGCGCGCCTTCGGCCCGCGCGAGGCGGTTGCCCGCGCCCGCTGCGTCGTCGCCGAGGCCGAGATCGCACTCGCCTCTCGCGACCTTACCTGGCCGGTCAAGGCGCTGGAGGCGGCGCGGGCAACGCTTCAGGCCCGCGGCGACCGGGTCAACGCCGCCCATGCCGGCAATATCGCTATTCGCCGGCTGGTGCTGATCGGTCGGCTCGACGAGGCAGAGCAGGTGCTCGGCGCGCTCGACCCGACGCCGCTGCCGCCGGCCTTGCGGACCGCCCATGAGCTGGTGGCATCAGGCATCGCCGTGCGCCGACTTCGGACCGAGGCGGCGCGCGCGGCGCTCGAGCGGGCAAGGCTTTCGGCGCGCGAAGCCGATATCCCGGTGCTGACGGCGGAGGTCGAAGCCGCCGCCCGTGTGCTCGACATGCCGGCCGCGCGGCTGATTTCGCATGGCGGCGAGCGCCCGCTGCTGCTTCAAGAGGTGGAGGCGCTGTTTTCCGGGGAGACGCTGGTCGTCGATGCCTGCCGCCATGTCGTGCGCCAGGGAGATACCGTCGTGCCGCTGGCGACGCGGCCGGTGCTTTTCGCCCTTGCCCGCGCGCTTGCCGAGGCTTGGCCGGGCGATGTCGCGCGCGGCGCGCTCATCGCGCGCGCCTTCCGCGGCAAGCATGCCGATGAATCGCATCGCGCCCGGCTGCGCGTCGAGATCGGCCGGCTGCGTGGCGCACTGCAAAGTCTGGCGGAGGTTTCGGCGACTCAACGCGGCTTTCGCCTCTCGCCGCGCGGCGGTGGCGAGATCGCCGTGCTTGCGCCGCTCGTCGATGGACCGCATGCGGCGGTGCTCGCCTTTCTGGCCGATGGCGAGGCCTGGTCGACTTCGGCGCTGTCGATTGCGCTCGGCGCGAGCTCCCGCACCGTGCAGCGGGCTCTGGACGTGCTGGCCGGGGAGGGCAAGGCGCAATCGCTCGGGCGCGGGCGGGCGCGCCGCTGGCTGAGCCCGCTGCTCGCAACTTTCCCGACGATCTTGTTACTCCCCGGGCCGCTGCCGAGCGACTAAGATGGGGCAAATCCATCAGGAGGAAGAGATGAAGAAATCGGCTGCAAAGATCCTGCGTGAGTATGGGCCTTTTCCCGGCGCTGACCGAGTCAACGGCGTCACCTTTGACGGCCGGCACGTCTGGTTCGCCTCGGGCGACAGGCTGAACGCGCTCGATCCCGACAGCGGTCAGGTGGTGCGTTCGATCGAGGTCGCCTCCCATGCCGGAACGGCCTTCGACGGCGAATTCCTCTATCAGATCGCCGAGGATGTCATCCACAAGATCGACCCGAAGACCGGCCAGATTCTGACCACCATACCGGCGCCCGGCAATGGCGGCGATTCCGGCCTTGCCTGGGCCGAGGGCACGCTCTGGGTCGGCCAGCATCGCGGCCGCAGGATCCACCAGATCGATCCCGAAACCGGCAAAATCCTGCGCACCATCGAATCCAACCGCGTCGTGACCGGCGTCACCTGGGTCGACGGCCAGCTCTGGCACGGCACCTGGGAAGGCGAAGACAGCGACGTCAGGCGCATCGATCCCGAGACCGGAGAGGTGCTGGAACGGCTGGATATGCCGGAAGGAGCCGGCGTCTCCGGCCTCGAATCAGACGGGCGCGACTGCTTTTTCTGTGGCGGCGGCGGCAGCGGCAAAATCCGCGCAGTGCGCCGGCCGGGATAAGGCTGCGGCATCAGAGCGAGCCGGCCGGCCACCTGTACAAGATCCCCCCGATGGCGGACCTGACCTGTTCCTCGGACGGGGGATCGACTTCGAAATAGCTCCGAACCGCGCCGCCAAGGTGGTTATCCGATCGTCCGGAATTGCGGACAGCATCTCCGGCGTCACCCGATGCCCGAGAACATCGAGGATCACCTCGTAACACTCATGCGCCGAGGCATCCTCGAACGGCACCGGCGGGCAGACCGCACTGCCGAATTCTTCGCCCACTGCCTGCTCGAATTCCATTCTCGACATGTCGCTCATGGCCTGCCCTCGTCGAATAACAGAGCCATGCCGATCGCATCGATGAACCGGCCGTCGATGCGCACGGCGCGCCGGGCTATGCCTTCGCGTGTGAAGCCCACTTTCTCATAAAGAGCAATGGCGCGGCTATTGTCTTCATGGACATCGAGCTCCACCCGCAAGAGACCGGCTTCCTGCGCTCCCTTCAGCGTCGTCTCGATGAGCCGCCGACCGAGACCCTTGCCGCGATAGGCGGGAAGAATGCCCATTCCGAGGCTGCCGCGATGAGCGTGAGAGGGGTGGGCATGCCGGCGGATGTCGCACCAGCCGACCACCTCGTCTCCAATGGCGGCGACGAATTGCGGATTGCCCTTCGCGATCATGTCCATGACGAAATCACGCGTTTGCGGCAGCGGCGGCGCCTCGAACATGCTCAAAAACTTTTTCTCGCGTGCGACGGTGTCGAGGGCGCGGTGAAAGCTGTCGCTATGGGCGGCGGCGATCGGCTCGATCCTGATGCCAGATGTATCGCGCGAGGTGACTGCGTCCATATTTTCTCCTTTCACGGCGACTGGCGGTACTGATCTGTAGCTAAATTCATGCATCTGCTGAAGAGATGGTCGAATTTCCTTCAGCACACCCGCCTGGTCCTTCGGGGCCTGCAGGGCACCTTCAGGATGAGGCTCTCGTGGGCACGGCAAGCGGCAATCTCCAACCTTCCCTCATGCTGAGGTGCGCAGCCCGTAGGGCTGAGCCTCGAAGCACGCGCTCGGCGTTGCTTCTTGCAATCTTCTGGCGCAGGGTTGGCTACAACCCCTCTCCGGGAGCAATTCATCGTCCGTCAACTTTTGCGTGTCAACCTCTCGGCTAGCGAAAGCCGTCAAAAGGTCGCGGGAATTGAAGGTCCGGCTCACATCTCACATCACACTCGTCCTGGTGGCGCTCACCTCAGCGGCGGCGGTGCTGTTTTGCGGCTTTGCCTGGCTTGCCTCCGTGAAAGTTGATGATTTCTACTTGCGTCGGCAGGCGGATTTCGTCGGCCAGGGGCTGGAAGAACAAATCCACGCGCTTCCGCGCGAGCAGGAAAGCGTTACCAAATGGGACGACGCTTTCCTGTACGCCAAGCAGCGGAACCATGAATGGCTGCTGGAGAATATTGGCAAATGGACGAGCCGGTATTTCAGGCACGACAGGACCTATATTTTCGATGATACCAACCGGCTGATGTTTGCCTTCCGCGATGGCGTGGATGCGATACCGCCGCGGCTTGGCAGCGACGACGGCGAGCAGGTGGATGCACTGGCCAGCGAGATGCGGGCCGCGCTCGTCGAGGGGGCTGCGAAGCCTGGAGCCGAACCGCTTGGCCAGTTGGCTAGCGTCCGCACGATCATGATCGGCGACAGGCCGGCGATCGCAAGCGCGCGCCCCATGCTGCCCAGTTCGACGCGGATGCAGATCCAGGCAGGCCAGGAATTCATCGCCGTCTCGATCAAGTTCATCGACGTAAAAGTCGCCGAAGACATCGCCCATTATGCCAGGCTCGAAGGCCTGCGTTTTACGCTTTCGCAAGGCCCGGACGAGCGGGCGCATGTGCCCGTATCGTCCCACGACGGGGGCACGATCGGTTATCTCGTATGGCAGCCGATCCGGCCGGGCTTCATGTTGCTTCAGCAGATCGCGCCGGCAGGGCTCGGCTGCCTGGCGCTGCTGATCGCCGCCGTGTTCTGGCTCGGACGCGGCCTGCACCGGACGTCGATGACCCTGCTCGACAGCCAGGCCGAGCTCACCCACCACCGCAACCATCTGGAAGAGATGGTGGCCGATCGGACGGCCGAAATCGAAAGGCAAAGGGCGGAGCTGGACCGGCTTCTGGCACACGAACGCCAGGTGAATGCGCTCCAGCGCCAGTTCGTCGCCATGGCCTCGCACGAGTTTCGAACGCCGCTTGCAATCATCGACGCCGCCGCCCAGCGGCTCTGCCGCTCGACGACCAATGTCAGCGGCGAGTACGTTCACGAAAAAGCCGGAGTAATCCGAAGCGCGGTCGTGCGCATGGTCGATCTGATGGAGAGCATTCTCGCCAGCGGCCGGCTGGAAACCGGACAGATCACACTGAAGCGGAGCGAAGGCGATCTGAAAGCCCTGCTCGTCGCCTGCTGCGACAGACAGCGCGAGCTCAGCCGCTCGCATGTCTTCCAACTCGATCTCGAGATACCTGACCTCTTGACCTTCGATCGCATTGCGATGGAACAGGTCTTCACCAACCTGATTTCGAATGCCGTCAAATATTCGTCCGATGCGTCTGGCATTTATGTTCGCGCTCGGGTTGATGAAAAAACGGTGGAAATCGCCATTGCCGACGGTGGCATCGGCATCGATGCGGATGATCTGCCGAAACTGTTCCAACCCTATTACCGGGCCCGCAGTGCCACGGGCATTGCCGGGACCGGCATCGGACTCAACGTCGTCAAGCAGGTCGTCGAACTGCATGGCGGCAGCGTCGAGGTGATGAGCGAGCTTGGCAAGGGCACAACATTTACCATTCGTCTGCCAATAGAGGTTCTATTGTCGGATCAACAAGTCGCAGCTTAAGGAAGAGCTCATGGTTACAGTCCTGTGCATAGAAGACGAAGTCGAGATCCGGAATCTCCTCGTCGAAGAGTTGAACGAAGCCGGCTACAAGACGCTCCAGGCCTCCAACGGCGCTGAAGGACTGGAAATGATCCTGTCGAAATGGCCCGACATCGTCATCAGCGATATTTCCATGCCTGTTATGGACGGGCACCAGCTTCTGGCGGAAATCCAGATCAATCACCCGGAGCTCTCCAACATTCCCTTCATCCTGCTGACGGCGCTGACCGACCGTGAAAACACGCTCGCCGGTCTGAGGGCCGGTGCCGCAGACTATTTGACCAAGCCGCTCGACTTCGACCTGCTGCTCGCCAAGCTGGAGGGCTGCGTGACGCGGCTGGAGAACGACAAGGCGGTCAATCGGTCGTTTTGAGGGGTGGCGTTGAACGAGATGAGGATGAAGGGCGTGCCGTGCAGCCGCCTCATCCGACCCTGTGGGCCACCTTCTCCCCGATGTGGAGAAGAGGGGAACGCGCGGCCACGTCCGTGTTTCCCGACCGCGCTTTTGGAGGAAGGCGAGACGCTGCCGCACACCCCTTCTCCCCAGCGGGGAGAAGATGCCGGCCGGCAGATGAGGGGGTGAGCGACGATAGGAGCGAATGCCCGGAGCGTGAGCGAAGGGCAACGGCGAGCGTATACATTCTCACATCCTCTGCCTCCCCAATACCTCCTCCAGCACCTCGAATACCCGCGGATCCAACATCTGCGACACATTGAACCGCATGAAATTCGTCGCCGACTGCGACAGGCTGAAAGCATTGCCGGGGGCAAGCACGATCTTCCTTTCCAGCGCGGCCCGCGCCACGTCGGCCGCATCGATGCCGTCGGGCAGCCGGCACCAGAGGAACATCCCGGCCGGCGGCTCCAGCCAGGGCGTTATATCAAGGCCTTTCAGCCGGGCCGAGACCTCGCCCATCGCCCGGGAAAGCCGGTATCTCAGCGTCTCCATGTGTTTGCGATAGCTGCCGTCGCTGAGGACGTTCAGCACCAGTTCCGCCGTTAGCCGGCCGCCGCCGAAGGAGGTGGCAATCTTGAGGTCGGTCAAGCCGTCGATCCATTCCGGTTTTGCGGTGACGAAGCCGCAGCGGGCGGAGGCCGACAGCGTCTTCGAAAAGCTGCCGATGTGGATGACCCGCTCGAGCCCGTCGAAAGCAGCCAGACGAGGCGCCGGCGTGTATTCGAAATCGGCGAAGATATCGTCCTCGATGATGGTGAGATCGAACTGATCGGCGAGTTTCAGCACCCGGTGGGCGGTGACCGGGGAAAGAACCGCGCCGGTGGGGTTGTGGATGGCGGAATTGGTGATGTAGAGCCGCGGCCGCTCATGGGCGACGACCTGGGCAAACAGCTCGATATCGGGGCCGGACGGGGTGTAGGGCACGCCGACGATCTTCGCCCGATGGGCGCGCAGCAGCGCATGGAAGTTGAAGTAGCAGGGGTCGTCGACCAGCACCGTGTCGCCCGGTTCCAGCAGGAAACGGCAGAGCAGATCGATTGCCTGGGTGCCGGATTCGGCCAGCATGATCTGATCCGGCGAGGCCTCGATGCCGCGTTCGCCCATGCGCCGGGAAATCAGCTGGCGCAATGGCGGCAGGCCGAGCGGCTGGCCGTAATCGGCGAGCGCCGGCGCGTCGGCGCGGGAAAGCGTTCTGAGCCCGCGGCGCATGGCTTCGCCGGGCAGCCAGGCAGGCGGCAGCCAGCCGCATCCGGGCTTCAGGTCACTCTCGCCGGCCTCCAGCGATTGCCGCGATATCCAGAACGGATCGACGGCACGGTCGAGTTTCGGCCCGGCCTCGGCAAGCGCAAAGGGCACTGCCTGATTGGCGACATAGAAGCCGGAGCCCGGTCTCGCCAGGATCGCGCCTTCGGCGACCAGGCGCTCATAGGCATCGACCACGGTCGATGTCGACAGTTTCAACGTCGCCGCCAAGCCGCGAACCGAAGGCAGCCTTGCGCCCGGCGTCAGGCTCCGTCCGGCAATGCGTTGGCGGATCGTGGCGACCACCATCTCCACGCGTGTGCGTCCTGCCAGTTCTTCGTTCATCTGTATTGCTTTCCGCACCATAACAGTTTGTCTAAATCGTATCAGACTGTTACTGTTCTGGCCATCCGTGCTGAGCGATAAAGGCGGCAGCGCGCGGCCTTCGAATTTGATTCAATTGGCCGCCTCAAGTCATTGTTTTCATGCCCGCCGTCCAAGGCCGAGCAGGGATTGAACGGCAGGGTCCGGTAGGAAGAGTGCAGAATGGAACGCATGGCGGCGGGATGGATCAACGGCTTGATCGGCGTGGTGATCTTCAGTGGCTCGCTGCCGGCGACGCGTGTCGCGGTGGCGCAGTTCGATCCCGTGTTCCTGACCGTCGCGCGCGCGGCGATCGCCGGGGTGTTGGCGCTCTGCCTGCTGATTGCCTTTCGTGAAAAGCGGCCGTCGGGGCGCGACATCGTCTCGCTTATCGTCGTCGCGCTCGGCGTCGTCGTGGGCTTTCCGCTACTGACGGCGCTGGCGCTGCAGCATGTCACCTCGGCCCATTCCATCGTCTTCATCGGTCTCCTGCCGCTGGCCACGGCGACCTTCGGTGTCATCCGCGGCGGCGAACGGCCAAGGCCGGCCTTCTGGCTCTTTTCCATTTTCGGCAGTACGCTGGTGGCGGGCTTTGCCCTGACGCAGGGCCTGAGCGCTTCGCTGGCCGGCGATTTCCTGATGCTGGCGGCCGTCCTCGTCTGCGGCCTCGGCTATGCCGAAGGCGGCAGGCTGTCGCGCACACTTGGCGGCTGGCAGGTGATTTCCTGGGCGCTGGTGCTGTCGCTGCCGCTGATGGTGACGGTCGCGTTTCTATACCGACCGGCGAGTTTTGCCGGCATCGAAACACCGGCGCTTCTCGGCCTTGCCTATGTCTCGCTGTTTTCCATGCTGATCGGCTTCATCTTCTGGTATCGCGGCCTTTCGCAGGGCGGCATCGCCGCCGTCGGCCAGCTACAGCTGCTCCAGCCCTTCTTCGGCCTGGCGCTCGCCGCCACCCTGCTGCACGAGCCGGTGACTTGGGCAATGCTTGGGGTGACGGTCGCCGTTATTCTCTGCGTGGCGGGGGCGAGAAGGTTTGCGCGGTAGGGCGTGCGCCGGCCTCCACCGGTCACAAAGCCGCCGCTCAATCGTCAGCAAATGGCCCCGTTACCGCCGCATCGTGCCCATTTCAGGCTTCAT
Organism: Rhizobium sophoriradicis; assembly: GCF_003939025.1. GTDB lineage: Bacteria > Pseudomonadota > Alphaproteobacteria > Rhizobiales > Rhizobiaceae > Rhizobium > Rhizobium sophoriradicis. The sequence continues at coordinate 21,260 of NZ_RQIH01000010.1, read as the reverse complement.
CGTCGCGACCTCGCCGGCCTTTTCAGCGGCCGCGCGATCGACCGGGCGGTCTTGCTGCCGTCAAAAACGCACGTGAAAAAGGAACGAATATGATCACTCGTTACACACCTGTCGCAACGATGACCGCTGCGGTTTTCAGCCTGCTGGCGTTTAGCCCGGCTTCCGCCGTGGAAATGGCCCAAGCGCAACAGCAGCCTGCCGCGCAGAGCCAGGCGCCAATGCAGGGCCAGAGCGGCGGTACGGCTGCGACGGCCCCCGTCAGCGATCAGAAACTCGAGGCCTTTGCCGTTGCCTACCTGCAGGTCGATAAGGTCAGGCAGGAATATTCGGCCAAGATCGACGCGACGAAGGATGAGGCCGGAAAGCAAAAGCTGCAGGAAGAGGCCAAGAAGCAGATGGTCGATACCGTCGAAGCCTCCAACGATATCTCGGTCGAGGAATATTCCTCTATCCTGACGGCGGCGCAGAGCGATCCGGCTTTGGCCAAGAAGGTTCTGGAAAAGATCGGCACACCGCCGCCGGGACAGTCGCAGCAGCAGCAATAGACAGCCCGCTCCTGCATCATCCTTAAAGTCGGGTGAGGGGCGGTCGGGCTGGAAGTCCACGCGGCGAGCGCTTCCTGCGCCCGCCCCGATCCCGACACGGCCTCACTTGGCGGGCACGACCAGTGCCTCGCCCTTGCGCACGATGTAGGTTGCCAGCTCCGATGCCTTGCCGCTGCCGACGTTCTTCGCCGAATGGACGACGCCTGATGGAATGAACAGGGATTGGCCGGCTTTGAGGGTAACCGGTTGCCTGCCTTCGAGCTGGTATTCCAGTGTTCCCTCAAGCACGAAGGCGACCTCCTCGCCGGGATGCGAGTGATTGGGGGCGAGAACGCCCGGAGCCAGATCGACGCGCACCTGAACGACCTCGTGACCGGGCACGTCGATATCGTTCTTGATGAGATCGGTGCGCTGCACCGGCTGTTCCGCATGCGCGGTCGCCGCGGCGCCGAGCACAAAGGAGAGTGCGATAGCCTGGATCATTTTCATGTTGTCATCCTTCCTGAATTGACGTTTCTCGGCCCATTCGGCCGCACCGGCATTTCAGTCGATGATTGAACCAGGGATGTGTCGGGAACCCCCCATTTTTGTAAGCGCGTGTATCTCTGGCTGCGGCGGGTGGCTCCGGGTGTTGGGAGGATTTTATCCTCTGTCGTGCCGTGCAAGCCCCCCTCTGGCCTGCCGGCCATCGCGCCCAGCCGATCTCTGCCCTTGTGGGGGTGATGCCCGGCAGGGCAGAGGGGGTGCGAACACGCTCCGTCCGATGGATCGATCCGCCGTTCTCCCGCACCTCAAGCCGCCGACGTCGAGCTTCTCACACCCAGCGTCGCAATATCCGTCACCCCGCCGGAGGACTCGAAGTCGAAGATCTTCTGCGTCACCAGCGCCGCAGCGCCTCGGGCCCAGGAATTGTCCTCCCAGTCGGGCAGCAGCGGCGGGGCGGTGCGGAAGGTGCGGGCGGTGAGGGCTTCGCGGAGGGGCGTGAGGAAGTGGTCGCCGAGGGAGACGGCTTCGCCGCCGGCGACGATGACTTCGGGGTCGGTGATGTTGACGAGGTTGGCAAGGGCGGTGCCGATGCTGCGGCCGGAATGGGCGACGAGGTCGGTGGCGGTGGCATCGCCGGAGGCGAGGGCGGTGCGCAGTTCGGCCAGGCCGAGGTCCTCGCGGCCGGTCGCCTCGCGCCAGCGGCGCAGCATCGACAGTTCCGAGTGGTAGGCCATCAGGCAGCCGCGTTTGCCGCATTCGCAGAGCCGGCCGCCTTCCTCGAACAGTGTGTGGCCGAATTTGCCGGCCGCGCCATTGGCGCCGCGATAGAGCTTGCCGTCGATGACAAGCGCGCAGCTGATGCCGACACCGACGGCGAGAACCGCCATGTTGCGGTGCTGGCGGCCGAGGCCGAAGAGCTGCTGGGCGATGGCATAGGCGTTGGTATCGTCCTCCAGCCAGACCGGCACGTGGACGCGGGCGGCGACCAGCGAGGCCAGCGGAACGTTGTCCCATTTGAAGCGGTGGCTTCGCACGCAGGCGGTCTGCTCGTGATTGATGACGCCGGGCATGGAGATGCCGATGCCGGCGAGCTTGGCCTTTGGCCGGCCGGCGAGCTTGACCAGCTCGGGCACGGTGCCCGCCAGGAGATCGGCGACGTCGTCGGGATCATGGCCGGCAAGGCCGACGCGCATGGCGGCAACGGGGTTGGTGGCAAGGTCGGTCGCCACGCATTCCACCGAATCCACCATCAGCTTGAAGCCGACGGCGAGCGCATGCTGGTAATTGATTTCGACCGGGATCGGCCGGCGGCCGGCAGGCCCCGGCACCGCCTGTCCCTCTACGACGATGCCTTCCTCCAGCAGATCGGCGACGACGAAGGTGACGGCGGCCGGGGAGAGGCCGATCACCGTGGCAATATCGGCGCGGCTCCTCGGCCCTTCGCGTCTGAGAAGGTTGAGGATGAGGCGTCGGTTCATGGCTCTGGCCGTGGTCTGGTCGCCTTTGAGCTTCACTTGGCATTCCTTAATTTTGTAAATTAATTATTGCGGGTCGGGTTAATTTATGCATAAGTCTGCCCGCCGATCAACAGAACGAGCCAAACGGGTTAGGGGCGTTGCATCGTGGAGGGTCGGCATGTCGAGCGCCTGATCGAGCGGGCTTCAAGGAGGAGGCCGCTGGAAGCGGGCGGTGTTGATCGATCACCGGGAGGAATTCAATGGCATATTCGAAGCAATTTCCTGCAGCCACGCGCAGAACCTTTCTCAAGGGGGCGGGCCTCGTCTCCGCGGCGGCCGTCACCGGCAGCTTTCCGATGCCTGCGATCGCGCAGGCGCAGGAAGTGACGATCATCTCGTCGGAAAACAACGGTGCGGCGCTCGATGCGCTGAAGTCGATCGCTGCGGGCTTCAGCAAGGAAGCCGGCGTCAACGTGGTCGTCAACAATATGGACCACGAGGCGCATAAGACGGCGATCCGCAATTATCTCGTCGCCGGCGCGCCCGATATCTGCTTCTGGTTCTCCGGCAACCGCATGCGCGCCTTCGTCAAGCGCGGCCTGTTCGACGATATTTCCGACCTGTTCGAGAAGGAAAAATACAACGACGTGCTCGGTGCGACGGCCGGCGCCGTCACCGAGGACGGTAAGCAATACGGCCTTCCCACCGGCGGCACGCTCTGGGGCATGTTCTACCGCAAGGATGTGTTCGAGCAATACGGCTTGACGGTGCCGAAGACCGCCGAGGACTTCATGGCCTATGGCGACAAGTGCAAGGCGGCCGGCATTACGCCGATCGCGATCGGCACCAAGGAATTGTGGCCGGCGGCCGGCTGGTTCGACCAGATGAACCTGCGCATCAACGGGCTCGATAAGCACATGGCGCTGATGAACGGCGAGATGAGCTATCTCGATCCGGCGCTGACCCCGGTCTTCGACCAGTGGGAGGCGATGATCGGAAAGGGCTTCTTCACCCCCAACCACACCTCCTTCGGCTGGCAGGAGGCCGCAGCGCTGCTGGCGCAGAAGAAGGCCGGCATGATGAACCTCGGCGCCTTCCTGCGCTCGGCCTTCACCGAAGCCGACCTGCCGCAGCTCGCCTACGCGACCTTCCCGGTTCTCGATCCCAAGGTCGGCCATTTCGAGGAATTCTCGGTCAACTCTGTCCATATTCCCGCCAAGGCCAAGAACAAGCAGGGCGCGCGCGATTTCCTCGCCTATTTCTACAAGCCGGAAAACCTCGCCGCCTATCTCGAGCCGGGCGGCAACGTGCCGCCGCGCCACGACCTGCCGCCGAGCAAGGATCCGCTCGTCAACGTCGCCGTCGAGACGATGAAGACGGTTCAGGGCGCCTCGCAATATTACGACCGCGACAGCGACCCCGACATGGCCCAGGCCGGGCTCGTCGGCTTCCAGGAGTTCATGGCCAAGCCGGACCGGCGCAAGGCGATCCTGACGCGCCTCGAGGGGACGCGGAAGCGGATTTATAAGATTTGAGCCGCAAGCGCGTTATGTTGCCCCTCACCCTAACCCTCTCCTCGTTCTGACGGGGAGAGGGGACGTGCCCTGCGAGAGGTGAGCGGGGGACCGAGAGGTTGCGGCTTGTTCCCTTCGCCCCGTTTACGGGGAGAAGGTGGCGGCAGCCGGATGAGGGGCTGCCCCACGAGGGCCGCTCGCTCTTATCCTTAAACAAGGTTCTCGACATGCAGACATTATGGCGCCGCCAGCGTTGGTGGCTTACCCCGACTTTGCTCATTGCGCCCGGTATCGCGCTGTTCTTCACCGTCATCCTGCTCTCAGCGGTCCGGAGCGTCTGGATCAGCTTTCACGAATGGGACGGGTTCGGGCCGATGGTGTGGATCGGGCTCGGCAATTACGTCGAGCTCTACAGCGATCCGCAATTCTACGTATCGCTGAAGAACAATCTGATCTGGCTGGTGATGTTCATGGCCGCGCCGCCGATCGGGCTCGCCATTGCGCTCCTGGTCAACCAGAAGATTGCAGGCATGCGCTTCCTGAAGTCGCTGTTCTTCATTCCGCTGGTGCTGGCGTCGGTCACAACAGGCGTCGTCTTCACCTGGGTCTATACGCCGGAGTTCGGGCTGCTGGCGCTGATCTTCAGGGCTTTCGGCGCGGTGGCGCCGGCCGTGCTTTCCGACGAGCATCTCGTCACTTTCGCCATCGTCATCGCCGCACTCTGGCCGCAGATCACCTTCTGCATGGTGCTTTATCTCGCCGGTCTCAATAATCTCAGCGAAGAGCTGATCGGGGCAGGGCGCGTCGATGGGGCGAGGGGCTGGAACATGCTGCGCCACATCGTGCTGCCGCAGCTGACGCAGGTCACCTTCATCGCCATTGCCGTCACCGTCGTTGGGGCGCTTCGCTCCTTCGACATGATCTCGGTAATGACATCGGGCGGACCGTTCGGCTCCTCCTCGGTGCTCGCCTACCAGATGTACGAGCAGTCGATCTTCTCCTATCGCTTCGGCTACGGCGCGGCGATCGCTTCGGTGCTCTTCGTGATCATGGCCGTCTTCATCGCCTGGTATCTCACCCACATCATCCGCAGCGAAGAGAGGGGAGGCTGATGTATCCTCGTCCCATTCCCGAAAGCGCGACCTGGCAGCGCCGGCTCTATGTCTCGGCCGTCGTCCTCGTGCTTATCCTCTGGCTCTGCCCGCTCTTTGCGATCATCCTCACCTCCTTCCGCTCGACGGCGGATGTGATGGGCGGCAATCTCTGGGGCTGGCCGACCGAGATCGGCCTCATCGACAATTACAGGGCGGTCTTCACCGACACGCCGATGGCGCGCTATTTCCTGAACAGCCTGATCATCACCATCCCCTCGGTGATCGGCGTGCTGACGCTCTCGACCCTCGCGGGCTTCGTGCTGTCGCGCTACCGCTTCCCCGGCAACATGCTGATCTTCGCGCTCTTCGTCGGCGGCAATTTCCTGCCGCACCAGATCATGATGATCCCGGTGCGCGACCTGATGGTGCGCCTCGACCTCATCGATACGACGGTGGCGCTGATCATCTTCCACGTCGCCTTCCAGACGGGTTTTGCGACACTCTTCATGCGCAATTTCATTGCGGCCCTGCCGGATGAGCTGTTCCAGGCGGCGCGCGCCGAAGGCGCTTCGCCCTTCCAGACGCTCGTCCATGTGGTGATCCCGCTGGTCAGGCCGGCGCTCGCGGCTCTCGCCATCCTGATCTTCACCTTCGTCTGGAACGATTATTTCTGGGCCGTGGTGCTGACCGTCAGCGACAGCGTCAAGCCTGTGACGGCGGGCCTTGCCAATCTGCGCGGCGAATGGGTCTCGGCCTGGAACTTGGTTTCGGCAGGCACGATCATCGTCGCCGTGCCGCCCGTCATCATGTTCTTCCTGATGCAGCGGCACTTCATTGCTGGCCTCACCATGGGCGCGGTGAAGGGATGAGCCGGCGTCTTCCGTTTCAACAAGAGAGGGCCAGGATATGACCAGTCTCGAACTCCGAGAGATCAACAAGAATTACGGCGCCTATCATGCGCTGCGCGGCATCGATCTCACGGTCGCGCAAGGCGAGTTCATCGTCATGGTCGGCCCGTCCGGCTGCGGCAAGTCCACGCTGCTCAAATCCATCGCCGGCCTGGAGACGATTTCCTCGGGCCAGATCGTGATCAACGGCCGCGATGTGACGCGGCAGGAGCCGGGCGATCGCGGCATCGCCATGGTCTTCCAGTCCTATGCGCTCTATCCGCATATGACGGTGGCCGAAAATATGGGCTTTGGCCTCCGCATGGCCAAGCGCCCGAAGGCCGAGATCGACGCCGCCGTGGCGCGCGCCGCCAAGATCCTCCGGATCACCGACCAGCTCGACAAGCGGCCGAAGCAACTATCAGGCGGCCAGCGGCAGCGCGTGGCGATCGGCCGGGCGATCACCCGCTCGCCCGAGGTTTTCCTGTTCGACGAACCGCTGTCGAACCTCGATGCGGCGCTCAGAACACAGATGCGCGTCGAACTCAGCAGCCTGCATGCCGAACTCGGCGCCACCATGATCTACGTCACCCACGACCAGGTGGAGGCGATGACCATGGCAAGCCGCATCGTCGTCCTCAATCAGGGCATCATCGAGCAGGTCGGCTCGCCGCTGGAGCTTTACCGCAACCCCGAGAACCTGTTCGTCGCCGGCTTCCTCGGCGCGCCAAGGATGAATTTCCTCGGCGTCACCGTCGATGCCGTCTCCGGCCTGGATGTCACCGTTTCGGCGCCCGGCCTGTCGCCGCTGACGGTGGAGCTTTCGCAGCCCACGACACTCACCAAGGGTGCGGGCCTGACGCTCGGCGTGCGCCCGGAAGCGATCTCCGTGGTGGCCGAGGACAGCGAAAGCGGCGCGGTGCATGGCGAAGTCCGCCTCGTCGAGCATCTCGGCCGCGAGACCATTCTGTATATCGATGCCGGCAATCTCCGCACCATCGCGTCGGAAAGCGGCACCGGCAACATCACCGCGCAGCTCTCCTATGTCGCGCCCTTTGCCGCCGGGCAGAAGGTGGCGCTGAAGCTCGATGCGAACGAGCTCTATCTCTTCTCCCCCGATGGCGGCCGCACGATCAGCGCCCGCAAGACCATCCTCGACAAGTAATCAGGAAAGAACCGCCCGTGTCCGACAAGACCCTCTCCGCATGGAACACCGTCCAGACCGACCGCTTCCTCGTCGGTGTGCCGCATTATCCCGAACATGTCGACGAAAGCTATTGGGAGCGCGATGCCGAGCGCATGGCGAAAGCCGGCTTCAATGTCGTGCGCATGGCCGAATTCGCCTGGCACATTCTGGAGCCGAAGCTCGGCACCTATGATTTCGATCTCTTCGACCGCGCCATATCAATTCTCGGGCGCCACGGCATCGATACGATCATGTGCACGCCGACGGCGACACCGCCGCGCTGGCTGACGGCGGCGCACCCTGAAATTCTAAGGGTCGACGGCAAGGGCCGGCCGATGAGCCACGGCTCGCGCCAGCATTGCGATACGGCAAGCCCGGTCTTCCGCGAGCACAGCAAGCGCATCACCCGGGCGATGGCCGAGCATTATCGCGGCAATCCGCATGTCGTCGGCTGGCAGACGGACAATGAGCTGAATACCAGCATGCCAGAGAGCTTTTCCCAGGCGACGCTCACGGAGTTCCAGGCCTTCCTCGCCGATAAATACCGCCAGATATCAAAGCTCAACGCCGCCTGGGGCGGCGATTTCTGGGCGACGGCTTATGACAGTTTCGATCAGGTGGTGCTGCCGATCGAATTCGGCCCGACCTTCCCGAGCCCCGGCCATCTGCAGGATTACCACCGCTTCCTCGCCTTCTCCACCGGGCGCTTCCAGCACGATCAGGTCGAGATCCTGCGCGATGTGAAATCCTCCTGGTTCGTCTTCCACAATCTCGGCGGCTTGAGGGATATCGATTTCCGCGGCCAGTTCAGCAAGGATCTCGATTTCGTCGGCTACGACATCTATCCGATGCTCTATGACGAGTTCATGCGGCTCGGCAACCACGCCAAGGTGCAGGCGCTGCACCTCGATATCTGCCGCGGCTTTTCCGGCAATTATATCGTGCCCGAGCAGCAATCGGGCTTCGGCAGCCAGCCGGGCTTCTGCACGCTGACGCCGGAGCCGGGCGAGCTGCGCCGCATGGCGCTCTCCTCGGTCGCGCACGGCGCTGACGGCCTGATGTTCTTCCGCTGGCGGCCCGCCCATTTCGGCGCCGAGATCTATTGGATGGGCATCATCGACCATGACGATATCGGCCGCCATCGCTATGAGGAGGCTACGCGCTTCGCGACCGAGATGACGGCGCTGAACGATAAGATCCTCGGCACCTATGTGCGCATGGATGTCGGCATAGCCGGCTCCGATTTCGACAATCAGGAAGCCCACAAGACCTATCCGATCGGCCTGCCGAGCCCGCAGGACGATGCGATCCTGCTGCATCAGCATTGTTACGACCGCGGCATCGCCTGCGGCTTCATCCATCCGGAGGACGATCTTTCCAAACTGAAGCTCTTCTACGTGCCGCATTGGGTGATGTGGAAGGACGAATGGACGGCCAGGCTCGAAGCTTTCGCCGAAGCAGGCGGCACCGTCGTCATCGGCGCGCGCACAGGCACCCGTAACGAGGACAACCACGTCATTCGCGAAACCGCGCCCGGCACCGCGCTTTCCAGGCTGACCGGCGTGCGCGTCGAAGATTTCGGCCGTCTCGCAGCCCCCGGCGCCAACGGCCTCTTCGAGGTGATGGAGCGCTCCGGCGGCCTGGTCATCCCGCCGAACAAACCGGCTGAAAGCCACCGCCGCGTCCGCCGCTTCAAGATCGGCAACCGCGAACTGGCCGCCGGCCATTTCTACGAAAACCTCACCATCGCGCCCGACGTCGAAGTGATCGCCGCCTGGTCCAACCGCTACGCCGAGGGCCAGCCGATGGCGACCTCCCGCAAGGTGGGCAAGGGGCAGGTGGTCTATCTCGGGACGTATCTGACGCCTAAGCTGACCGAGGCGCTGACGGAGCGGCTGTTTGCGCCGGCGGGCATCGAACCGCTGGTTGGCGAGCTGCCCGAGGGCGTGGAGGTCACGATGCGGATGAACGACGAGCGGCGGCTGCTGTTCGTGCAGAATTATATGGATCAGGCTGTGACGGTGGGTGGGGTGCCTGCCGGGCGGGATCTGCTGGATGGGGAGAAGAAGGTGGCGGGGAGGCTGGAGCTTGGGGGGTATGGGTGTGCGATTGTGGAGTTGGAGGGGTGAGGGGAAGGCGCCAACCATGAAGAAAGGTGTTGCGCGCGTTCTTGGCGCGCGGACGTCTGTGGAGAGTTATAGCTCCGGTGGTGGTTCAAATCTAAGTGGCATTGGGATCGGATGCAATTCGCCGATATCAACCGGCAGCAACTGATGGCTCCGAGCTATCTCATTATTGAGAGACAAGGCTGCTTTGCGTCTCCATTCCGGCCGTCCGACGAGCCGTTGGTCAAGCCCGAAAGCCGCCATTTAATGGGTTGCGGGTCTCATGCTAACTAGGCTCCGGTTGATAGAGGGACACAATAGCCCTAGTTGCCTCAGCCAAAGCCCTAGTTGCCCCAGCCAACTTGGAACCGATCAAATCGAACCTCGCTCAACGGCCGGTTGGAGGGGCTTAGCCTTACCGAACGAAGAACGAGATGAAGCTCGGGGGAATAGTAGTGTTCGAAAATAATCGGAGGCAATTTCGTCAGTTTCAGACGGCTGTTGATGGCCCAAACTTTGTAGGAACAAGATGCAATAGTTTCCTCTCCCAAGCCGTCGAACCGGATAAAAGTCGTGCCCGAAACATATTTTTTGCCATTGATGAAAAGCGTGGTGGCGGATTGCCAGTTCTTCTTCTGTGGGAGATCGTCTAACGCAATCGCATTCGCGTATTTCAGCACATGCGTGCCGCTGGCGCTCACTCTCTTTTCGACGAGCAATGGGTGCAAATATACAGCCGAGACCGGCTGCAGTGAACCGTCGCGCTCCATCAGCCGTTGTTCGGTGAGAGCCACGCCCTCCGGCTTATAGAATACGGAATAAAAAGGCGTTTCTCTGGTCAGCAGCACGCCCTGATTGGTTTGTTTAGCGGTTAAGCAATCGCCAAAGGCTGGTACAGCCAATGTTATTCCAACCAGTAGCGACAAACTTCTTAGCAAGATCGACATCCCAGTGATTCCCCTCATCCAGGGGCTGCGCGGGCAGGATAACGCAATGGTTTATGACCTGGAACAATTCTCAAGCGCTACAGTCTGCAACCGAAGTGAGGCTAAATAACTCGCGTCAAACCTAAAACCAAGAAGATCAACAAAGCAGAGGTCACCAACACGAAAGAGGCAAGGCGAACGAGAACTTCTCTCGGCTTCATCAATACGCAATCATCATCAGCTCCTCGATCGGCCCAGTAGAATTTGGGCCCTAAATCTCCGCTGAAAGTCGAAGCCGTTTGATCGACCTGACGTACCAATACCAGCTGTGAGCGCCAAGCCGCCCACCAAGCACAAGATGAACTGCTACAAATCGAAAGGGCCAGAGATCTTTGCCGCAGGGATGGTCAGGGGATCGCTTCGGGCGCGGTGACTTACGAAGTCTTTCGGACTTGGCTTGATACACCGGATGAAGGGAAAGTCAGCCTTCCCGATTACCAATGATAGCGGGTGAAAGTGGAAAGTTGATCCCGAGCGGGTTCGCGGCTCAGGATCATAGCGCGGCTAGATAGCCAGTCCGGCGGCGGCTTCGGCTGGTAGGAGGCCGATCAGGCGCGGTCTGGCTGCCCTGGATCGTTGGCGCAAGACCGAATAAATCTTCGCCAGTCGTTGCAACCAATCCCCGAGTCACGCGTTTATGGCTGTTGACCCGTTGTGGAGTCATGCAGGGCGGACTCTCAATATCCCGCTGCTGTTCCTGTCTGCGATAGCTGAAGGCTGGCGGAGGCATTGAGTTAGGACGTTTGATGTCGAATGTAGAAGAATTCCCTGCCGCCGCCTCACGAAAGCTGAGTGAATTCGAGGTCCTTCTCAGCCTGGCGCCGAGCGTGCTTGATGCCATGCCTGGCGCCGTCTACGTCTGCGACCATGAAGGCTGGCTGGTGCGCTACAACTCGGAGGCTGCCGAGCTTTGGGGGCGCGCGCCGGCGCTCGATGGGAAGCACGACCGTTTCTGCGGATCTTACCGCCTTTTTCTGCCCGACGGCGCGCCCTTGCCACATGGCGATTGCCCGATGGCGGCCGCCGTTTCGCTGGGCACGTCCGCGCACAATGCCGAAGTCATCATCGAGCGGCCGGATGGTTTTCGTTTTCCCGCACTGGTGAACATTCGCGCGCTCAGAGATCACCAGGGAAATATCCAGGGCGCGATCAATTGCTTCCAGGACATCTCGGCGCATAAAGCGGCCGAGGAAGAGGTGCGCCGCAAGATCGTGGAGCTCGAGGACTTCTTCGAAAACAGCGCGGTTGGCCTTCATATCGTCAGCGGTGACGGCATCATCCGCCGCGCCAACAAGGCTGAGCTTGCTCTGCTCGGCTACAGCGCCGACGAATATGTCGGCCGCCACATAGCCGAGTTTCACGCCGATGCGCCTGTCATCGGAGATATCCTTCAGAGATTGTCATGCGGCGAGAAGCTGGACCGCTATCCCGCGCGGCTGCGGGCAAAGGACGGGTCGGTCAAGCATGTGCTGATTACTTCGAACAGCCGCCTCCAGGACGGCAAATTCGTCAGTACCCGCTGCTTCACGACCGATGTGACCGATCTTTACGAGGCCGAAAGTGCTCGGCGCGAAAGCGAGGAGCGGCTGGCGGCAACATATAATGCGGCGACGATCGGGATTGCGGAAGCGGATGCCGCCGGCCGGCTTCTGCGGGTGAACGACGCCCTCTGCAAGATGTTGAAGCGGTCGCGCGAGGAACTGCTCAGCATGAGCTTCTTCGATTATACCCACGAAAGCGATAGGGACGAGGATGGCGCGCTTTACGAGCGCCAGGTGCGTGGCGACTTGGACAGCTATTCCTTCCGAAAACGCTCGACGACGCCGGATGGGCAGACGATTTACCTTGACGTTCATAGCTCGTCTGTGCGCGATCAAACCGGTCATTTCCGTTATGGCGTGCGGGTAATCCAGGACGTCACCGCGGCAAAGCAGATGGAAGACCAAATCCGCGCCAGCGAACAACGCATGCGCGACCTTCTGGAAGCTTTGCCAGCGGCCGTTTATACAACCGACGCCGAAGGCCGCATCACCTTCTACAACAAGGCGGCAGTCGAAATGTCAGGCCGCTTGCCTCAACCCGGCGATATGTGGTGCGTCACCTGGCGTCTGTACAACACGGATGGAACGCCTCTACCGCATGACCAGTGCCCGATGGCCATCGCGCTGAAAGAAGACCGCCCGGTCCGCGGGGCCGAAGCGATCGCCGAACGACCCGACGGTAGCCGGGTGCCGTTCACACCCTATCCGACGCCGCTCCACGATGCCGACGGCAAGCTGGTCGGCGCGATCAACATGCTCGTCGACATTTCCGAGCGCAAGCAGGCCGAGAGCCGGCAGAAGCTGCTGATCGACGAACTCAATCACCGGGTCAAAAATACGCTTGTGACAGTGCAGTCGCTGGCGGGGCAGACGGCGCGGCATGCGGATAATCTGGAAGATTTCCTGCATCGGTTCGAAACGCGCGTTCTTGCTCTGTCGCGGGCCCATGATTTGCTGACGAAGCGGCACTGGAAGGACACGCCGCTGGATGGCCTTGCCGGCGAGGTGCTGATGCCGCTTGTGGAAGGGGCGGCAAGCCGCGTGACGATCGCCGGCCCTTCGGCCGATCTCGATCCTCGGACGGCGCTCAGCCTGACGGTGGTTCTCAACGAACTCGCGACGAACGCCATCAAACACGGAGCCCTGTCATCCAATACAGGCACGCTTTCGCTGAACTGGCACCTGGCTGATGAAACCCGGTCCGGACGGGAGTTGCTTCTCGATTGGCAGGAGCAGGGAGGCCCGAGGGTGGAGGCACCGACACGACGCGGCGTCGGCAGCCGCCTGATGGAGCGCTGCATCGAACGGGATCTCGGCGGCGCAATCGACCTCGCCTATGAACCCGCCGGCGTCAGCTGCAGGATCTCGATCCCGTTGCGCGGATCGACAGATGGGTGAATTTTCCGACCTCAAGGTGCTTGTCGTTGAGGATGAGGGCGTCGTGGCACTGCTGATCGAAGACATGCTCGAAGACCTCGGCTGCAGAATCGCGGCATCGGTCGCGCGGCTGCCCGAAGCATGCGCCGCCGCCGCCGGCGGCGAGTTCGATCTGGCCGTTCTCGATGTCAACCTGGCCGGCCAGCCGAGCTTCCCGGTCGCCGAGATCCTGCGCAAGCGGGGGATCCCCTTCATGTTCAGCACAGGTTACGGAAGTGCCAGCCTGCCTCAGGAATATGCCGGCTGCCCTGTCATATCCAAGCCGTTCTCTGCAGAAGATCTGAAACAGGAGATGACGGTAGCGATCCGGGCGAGGATACTGCCGTAGGCAGACAATGCGGTGGCAATCCAGACCGGCGCGTTCCTGATCGGCCGGCTGCACCCAATGCGTTTTAAATTCCTCTAGCCGGTTCCCTGGTTCGAAAAGCATCGGCCCAATGGCGAACAGTTAGGCCGGCGTGCGACGGCTACTCGAGTAGAATTCACTTGTCGGACAAAGCCAGGAAGTTCAAGCGGCATTCCGGTCGGCAATTGATGACGACACAAATCCGTTCACCATACCAACACACCCACCGTAAACCCTAATCCCACAACCCATTGAACAACCCGCCCCAGCGACCCAATTTTGCCCCCATTCCCGCTGACCACCCCACGTACTTCAACCTTCCTTAAACACCCGCCGCATAGCGTAACCCCTCGAATTGAGGGGGCCCATTCAATGTTCACCGTTCTGACATGCATCACCGAGCAGCATAATCTTTCGCTGGTCGGTCTTGCGGGGTTGATCTGCTTTCTCGCCAGCCATTGCGCGATGGTTCTGCTTGATCGTGCGATGCCGTCGGGTGGCGCTGCGCGGTGGATATGGATGCTGACGGCGGGGGCGGCGGGTGGTTTCGGGATCTGGGCAACCCATTTTGTCGCGATGCTTGCTTATGACCCCGGTGTCGTCGTCGGATATCATCCCGGCCTGACGTTGGTTTCGCTGCTGGTCGCGATCGTGGCGACGACGGGCGCCGTTGCGGCGAAGATCGCCTACGGCAGGTGGGCGGCGAATATCGGCGCGGGCGTGCTCTTCGGCGCCGGCATCGGCTCGATGCATTTCACCGGCATGCTGGCTATAGAATCTCCGGGAGAGATTGCCTGGGACCGGCGCTTCGTGGCGGCGTCGATCGTTCTCGGCATCGCCTTTTCGATTGCCGCTTTTCGATTTGCGAGCAGGGGCAGGCGTTCGCTTCTGGCCAGGTTCGCACCAGCGCTTCTGTTGACGCTCGGCGTTGTCGCCCTGCATTTCACCGCGATGGCCGGTGTCACCGTAACGCCAGGCTTTGCCGCGCTCGATCCGGCGACGCTGCTTTCGCCTGATGTCATGGTGGTGACGATCGCCGCCGTCACCTTTTCGTTGCTGGCCGCGGGTTTTGCGGCCGCCATATTCGCCGTGCGTTCCGAGGCCAAGGCCGCAAGGGCGGAGCGCAACTTCAAGCTCCTCGTCCAGGGCGTGACCGACTACGCCATCTGCACGCTCGACCCTAACGGCAAGGTCAGCAACTGGAATGCCGGCGCCGAGCGCGCCAAAGGCTATAGCGCCGATGATATCGTCGGCAAGGATTTTTCACTGTTCTATTCCGAGGAAGACCGCCGGAACGGCCTGCCGCAGCGGGCGCTAAAGACCGCCCGCAGGGAAGGCAGATTCGAAACCCAGGGCTGGCGCTATCGCAAGGACGGATCCTCCTTCTGGGCCCATGTCGTCATCGATGCAATTCACGACGAGAGCGGCGCGCTGATCGGCTTTGCGAAGATCACCAAGGACAACAGCAAGCAGAAGGCGGATGCCGACAGGATCAAGGAGGTAACCCACAATCTCGACGTCGCGCTGCAGAATATGGGGCAGGGCATCTGCCTGTTCGACGGGGATGAGCGCCTAGTGCTTTGCAACAAGCGCTATCTCGAAATCTTCCGCTTCCCCGAGGGATCGGTGCGCCCCGGAATGGGCTACCGGCAGATGGTCGAAATTGGCTATGCTGCCAACACCGAGGACGCGGCGGAAGCGGCCGCGCGGGCCGAGGCGCACTATACCAGGAACATGGCGCTGATCAGGGGCGGGGCCGGCAGCGCGGTTCACAAATATCCGAGCGGCAAATCGCTCCAGCAGAATGTCAACATGCTGCCCAATGGCGGCTGGGTCATCACCTTCGAAGACATCACCGATCGGCTGAAATCCGAGGAGCAGGTCGCCTTCCTAGCCAAGCATGATGCGCTGACGGGCCTTCCGAACCGGCTGCATTTTGGCGAGCGCGTCTCTGAGGAACTGATGGTCGCGGAGCGGGTGAGGGGCAAGGTGGCGGTCGTCGGCATCGACCTCGACAAGTTCAAGGAGGTCAATGACCAACACGGGCACGGCACCGGCGACATGGTGCTCGTCGAGCTGACGCGCCGTCTCGCCGAGGTGCAGCAGGAGGGCGAGTTCGTCGCCCGCTTCGGCGGCGACGAGTTCGCCGCGATCAAGCGCTTCGACGAATTGAGCGTGCTCCATGATTTCATCACCCGTCTGGAAGGCGCGCTCGGTGGATCCGTCTCCGTCGACGGCTTCGAGATCAAGACCGGTGCCAGCCTCGGTGTTGCGATCTACCCTGGTGACGCCGAGAGCGTGGACGGGCTTCTCGCCAATGCCGACCTTGCCATGTACCGCGCCAAGCAATCCCTGCTGGAGAAGGTCTGCTTCTACGAGGCCGCGATGGACGAGACCGCGCGTCACCGCCGCGCGCTTGCCAACGACCTCTGGGCCTCGATCCACCGCAATGAGCTGCATCTGCACTATCAGGTGCAGAAATCGGTGCGCACCGGCGAGATCACCGGCTACGAGGTGCTGCTGCGCTGGCGACATCACGCACGCGGCAACATCCCGCCAATGGATTTCATCGGCCTTGCTGAGGAATGCGGCGCGATCCTGCCGATCGGCGAATGGGTGCTGCGCGAAGCTTGTCGGGAGGCAGCAAGGTGGAACAACAACCACAAGATCGCCGTCAACCTCTCGCCGGTCCAGCTTGGCCATGCCGACATGGCGACAGTGATCGCGGGCATCCTTTCCGAAACCGGGCTGAACCCCCGCCGCCTCGAAATCGAGATCACCGAAAGCTCGATCATCGTCGACAAGGAGAAGGCGCTGCGGACGATGCGCGCGATCAAGGCGCTCGGCGTGTCGATTGCCATCGACGATTTCGGCACTGGCTATTCCTCGCTCGAAACGCTGCGCTCCTTCCCCTTCGACAAAATCAAGCTCGACAAGAGCTTTATGGCCGAGGTCGAGACCAGCCCGCAGTCCAAGGCGATCGTCCGCGCCATCCTGGCGCTCGGCCGGAGCCTGGAGGTGCCGGTGCTGGCTGAAGGCGTGGAGACGCAGGCGCAGCTCGATACACTCTGCGAGGAGCAATGCGACGAGGCGCAGGGCTATCTGCTCGGAAAGCCGCAGGCGATGGGCGAGGCGGTGCTTGGGAAGGCGGCTTGAAGCGGCTTGGCGGGATCGCGCCCATCTGTATCCGGTGTGCGGGGGAGTTATAGGGATTAGATGCGAGACGATGAGGCGCGTGAAGACGAGGCGACCGACGAGGAGCCGGTCATGCGAGCCACGCTGCCAAGGCGGCACGGCGGTCCCCAAAGCGGTGGCGGCGGGTTAGGCGGGAATGCAAATCCCTTACTCCGTCATGATCGGCCTTGAGCCGAGCATCCATGCCACTGGTGTCGATGGGGGCGGTGTGGATGGTCGGCTCAAGGCCGAGCATGACGGAGGGTGAGGCGGACCGACGAGAGCCATTGCAGCCGATGTGCCACATCAGGCATTGCAATCCGCCAGTTCAACCAAACAATGTCGGCGCCGGCTGATCTGACCTTGCGCGGCAGCGAGGCCCATGCCCGGGAAAGCGGATTAGAATATGCGGAAAATGGCGGTCCAGCCTTAGGGCCTGCCAGTGAGTTGGCAAAAAAATAGAGCATTTCCGAACTCAAACAAAATCGGAAATGCTCTTATAGTTCGTGCGAAGCTATTCCGGTGGCTTCGCACCGCTCGCAACTCACTCGTGGCTATTCATCTGACGTCGTCGACGCGGCGTTCTCGAGCGAGGTGCGGATCTGATCAATCTTGCCGTCGGCGTCGCCAACTCCGAGAATGGTCTTGGCTTCGTCCAGAACCGCCGGGCTGACCTCGCCGGTTTTCGTTGCTGAGGCCAAGGCATCCTCCAGCGCCGCGTCGCCCAGCACAGGGTCGTCGGCCGCGGGCTCTACCCCGTTGTCGAGCTCATACTGTGCGTAAGCCACGGCGTAGGCCGAAATGGCAGCCATGCGCGGATCCGATGTGTTCATCAGCGCCCGGTAATTCCGTTTCAAGGAATTCAGGCCCTTAAGCTGCGCCGACAGATTCTTCTCTTTCGTGCTTTTTGCTGCGGTGTCTGTCTTGCCGGACTTCGACTTGCCCTGTGCCTCTGACGATTTGCCTCTCACGGATTGTGATTTGGAGCTGCCATGATCGGAACCGCTGTTGTGGTCGCCGCCATTGCCGTTGCCGCCGCCATGACCGCCGCCGTTGCCACCTCCGCCACCATTGCCGCCGCCGCCGTCTTTTGCAAGTGCAGCCATGTCGAGGCCGACAATCGTTGCCGGGCTTGCCGCAATCGCCAGCGAAAGCACGGCCAAGGACGCTAAGGTTGGTATCCGCATGGTTTCCTCCGAATGAGACCGTGCAACTGCACGACGTGGGCTGACTCGAAAGATAGATCGCTCTCGCGCGCTGCACATCGGACTGAGGTCCTGTTCAGGGGAGCGGCTATGGTCTTAGAGCAAGCGTCCGCGACACGATGTGCCGGCGGTCATGGCCGAAGTTCGCGAACGCACGAAAACGGTTCCGGGAAGACTACCGCGAGGTTTCCAGGCGGCGATCGCCGCGCAGTCACCTTGACATTGACGATCGGAATATTCGAATTGCGCGCCGCATAAACAATATCGGAAAGGTTGGAGCTGAGGTCTTAAGTTGAGTTGGTCTCAACGCAAAACAGGTTCCGCAGCAGGATTAGCAAATTCAGGTAAATTGACGATTTTCCGAACTATGTCATCCTTCAACCTGCCGCTCCCCTTCGTGCGGCATCGCTGATTAAGGCGGTATCAGCTAGTACGAAATGCCCCGTCCTGACGGGGCATTTCGCTTATCGGGACTCCGGTACTGGAGCAGCTGATTCAAGACGCCCCTGAACTCGCTGGTCGATCGCCCTCAGGAAATGGTCGGATGTCGATGTCCATCCAAAGAGTAACTGCACGAGCGTGATCGAGGCATCATGATTACTCCTTGGGGCGTCCGAGGCGATTGGCTCGCTAGTGCAATCCGCCAGTAGTATGCATTGATAGTCCCTGAAGAAGGCATCCCGAATTGTCAACTCCACACAGACACTGGTCGTGCATCCTGTCACGATGAGTTGTTTAATGCCTGCGTTGTTCAGAACAGAATCGAGTTCGGTCTCGTAGAAACCGCTGAACCGCGTTTTGTAGAGGACAACATCCCCTGCCTCTGGCCTAAGGTCGTCAACGATATTTGTTCCCCAGGTGTCGCGGATCAGAATCCGGCTCTTGCTGCCATCCGGTGCTGTCATGCTATCACCGACCCCAAAGACTTGGAGATGTCGGATCCTGTTGGGGGCGTCCGAAGTCCCGAGGTCCGAAAGGTCGGAATAATACCCCATCTTCAGATAGACGACGGGCATTCTCAAATTGCGAGCGGCAGCTATTACCCTGGCAGTAGGGGCGACAGCCCCTTGAATCCCGGAGATATCGATCCCAGCCCTGTCGAACATTCCACCCATGGAGCCGAAGTCATTCTGCATGTCCACGACGAGAACTGCAGTGTGAGCAGGATCAATTGAAATAGGTTGAGGTTTTGCATCGATGACAAGCGGCTGCATTCTTATCCTCCCACCAGCACGAGGTGTCGCTCCATGCGCCCTCGGCTATCATGATCGGCCACCTGCATCGCGTCAACAAAGGGGGAAGATGCATCCTGCTGTCGTGGCCTGAGAACAGCGGTTACGCAGATATGGGGGAAATTGCTGACAAGACTATCGGGAGCTTTCAAGGCGGCCATCGCCACGCAAAAGGTTCAGCCAGGCCTGCGACACTTTCTCTTCGGCTGAGCCCCCGAAATGACAATCGTCGTAGCGGTCGTCTCCATCGAGTAGCGCGTCAGAATTTACGCCTTCGCGGATGCCGTGGCCGCTTTTCGACAGGGCCAGTTGCGCCTGTACTATCACATTGTCTGGAATATGCTCCTTGAAGCCGCCGTTGCTTGGTTCGAGGCATTTCGATGCGATCGAAATGTAAACGGGTGCTTCGACGCCGTGCTGACGCAATGTGCCAACCATCGACAGGAAACGTTCCTGATAGGTCTCCGCAGTGGTGCCAAAAACGAGATCTGCCTCTCCTTGCACCCAGAGGACGCTCGTTATCCGATAACCGGAATCGTGAAGCTGTTTCACTGTATCGACCAGCAGAGGATTGAAGTCACCGCCTGCCGCCCATCGTGCGACTTCTGATCCGCCATATGCGAGAGGTGCGAGGATGACGTTGTCGTTTTGTCCCGATGCGATCAATTTGTTGGCGAGAAGCGTCCAGTACTCTCCCTTGGTGTTGGTCGATCCAAGAAGTGGCGACGCCGCGATGAAGCACCGTTTGTCAAAGGCGTTTACAACACGCGCGCCATAATCTGACCGGTGCCGTTGTCCACCGTAGTTGGCAGCGTTCGATTGGCCAAGAATGAGTAAGACAGCAGTTCGATCGGTTTGAGTCGGGCAGGTCACAGCGGTTTTTGATTCATCCCCGATGAGCCGTTCCTTGTCGTCGAAAGTATAACGGCTTGGAGCCGCCGGCTTCTCGCCGCCAACCATTTTCGTCAGCGCGGAAAGTTGCGGCCAAGGAAAAATCTCATGTCTTGCGCTCATGCCGCCGACAAAGTAGATGGCGACCAAGGCGGCCAGGCCTATTGCTATTGTTTTGCGCATGTCGTTCCCTTTGCAACATCCCGATGGGTCTACGGAC
This sequence comes from Rhizobium sophoriradicis, assembly GCF_003939025.1. Lineage (GTDB taxonomy): Bacteria > Pseudomonadota > Alphaproteobacteria > Rhizobiales > Rhizobiaceae > Rhizobium > Rhizobium sophoriradicis. The sequence goes on along the minus strand of NZ_RQIH01000010.1, from coordinate 954 downwards.
CCGTCAAAGCTGCTCGAGCCGTGAAGGTTCCTTTAAACCAGCCACATCTGCTTGCTCGGGCGTGCTCTTAAAAAGGGTTCGTCGCGAAGATCGAAGCCCAATCGACGACATCTCGCATTGAGTCGCCGGAAACCTGCTCTAAACTATAGTCCGAACCAGTGATTGCAATCATCCGGTTGGGTGAGAGATCGTGCCTGCTATGCAGCATGCAGTACCATGGAGATACCCCGTTGCTCGTTCATGGAACCGCGGCCGCAGATTAGGGCGGCGAGACAACCGGGAGCGGCGCACCCGTTTCCATCCGAGATGCGGCATGCCTTGTGAGGCTGCCGAGTTTGGCGAGACGCCACCCCAATCTCCGTCATCCCAGGGTTTGAACCTAGGACCCGTGCCGCTGGCGTGGGCCGTGTGTGGATGCTCGGCTCAAGGCTGAGCATGACGGAGGTAGTGGGAAGCGTCACCCACACTCCGGCATTCCCAGGGACAGGACGCGAGGATAAGATGAGCGTGGTGGTAGCCGCATGATGTAGCTCCGCGACGCGGTGCGCTTCGTAAGTCGGCTGAGTTTGGCGAGACGCCAACCCCAATCGCCGTCATCCCAGGGCTTGGCCCGAGGACCCATGCCGCAGGCATTGGCGGCCGCCGTGTGAATGCTCGGCGCAAGGCCGAACATGACGGAGGTGGGAGTGAATCGTCGTCAGCTCACACCCGGCATTCCCAGGGTCACGACGGGAGGACAAGATGAGCGTGATGGTAGCCGCATGATGTAGCTCAGCGAGGCGGTGCGCTTCGTAAGTCGGCTGAGTTTGGCGAGACGCCATCCCCAATCTCCGTCGTCCTCGGGCTTGACCCCATAGGCGCTAACTTAGCCGTCGATGTGCGATGGCGCATCGCCTTCGCGGAGGCTCGCGCAGCCGATGGAGCAGCTGGTCGATGGCGATGGGCCTGATGGTC